>NZ_WOTD01000009.1 GCF_011516885.1 Acetobacter lambici
CAAGCTGCTTGAGCTGCTCAACAGACAGGTTGCGCAGGTCCGCGGGAACGCGAACACGATCCAGTGCGGGAAAACGGCCAAGAGTGGGAATCGGTGACGCGGCGTTCTGGTTTTTAGAACTGTCCATGCGATTGTTTCCATCTTCTTTTTAGCGGGAAACGGCACAGAACTGCCCCTTAAAGGCAGTGTGCGACGCCCCCCGGCGTGCCTTACATCGCGTTAACATGCCGACAGACATCGCGAACCAATGGGGTTTGGTTTAATGTTTTGTGAAAGAACGCAAGCATAGAAACAAAAGTCACTGCCGATTGTGTCTTTTTTACAACAGGGGTCGAAAAAGACTTGAGCTTGACAAACGAGGCCACCTATATGCAGGCGAATACCTCATACACGCGTGGCTATACATGTTCCGCGCCTGTTGCTCCTTCAAACAGTCCACTGGTGGAGTAGCAGGCCAAGCTGGCAGCAGGTCTGGTCGCGCGCTTTATGGACATACTCAATACTGACTTGTCTTACTACCAGTCACGATACAGGCGTTAAGTGGATGCGCCAAAGCGGGGGTTTATGGCCGTACCGATAATGCAGGCCGTCAGGGTCGGCAGTTACGTTGTCAAACAGCATATTACGGGGCGCAAGCGCTATCCGCTGGTGCTCATGCTTGAGCCGCTTTTTCGCTGCAATCTGGCCTGTGCAGGCTGCGGAAAAATCGATTACCCAGCGGCTATTCTCAACCAGCGCATGACCGTACAGGAATGTCTGGATGCGGATGCGGAAGCAGGGGCACCAGTCATTGCCGTAGCAGGCGGGGAACCGCTGCTGCACAAGGAAATGCCCGAAATCATCCGGGGGCTGATCGCGCGCAAAAAGTACGTCTATTTGTGCACGAACGCCCTGCTGCTTGAAAAGAAGATGGATGACTATGAACCATCCCCCTTCTTTTCATGGGATGTGCATCTTGATGGCGACAGAACCATGCACGATGCCTCCGTCTGCCAGGACGGGGTGTACGAGCGGGCTGTTGCGGCCATTAAAAAGGCCAAGGCGCGCGGCTTCCGCGTGTCCATCAACTGCACCGTGTTCGACGGGGCGGACCCGCAGCGTATGGCCAACTTCTTTGATGAAGTGATGGCCATGGGCGTGGACGGGATCATGACCGCTCCGGGCTATGCCTACGAGCGTGCACCCGATCAGGCGCACTTCCTCAACCGGCAGAAAACCAAGCAGCTCTTCCGGGACGTGTTCCGTCTGGGCAAGGGCAAGAAGTGGCGGTTTACGCAGTCTCCGCTCTTCCTGAACTTCCTTGCCGGTAACGAGCAGTACCATTGCACGCCGTGGGGCAAACCCCTGCGTAACGTGTTTGGCTGGCAGCGTCCGTGCTACCTGCTGGGCGAAGGCTACGCCAAGTCCTTCCGCGAACTGATGGACGATACCAAGTGGGATGACTACGGCACCGGCAACTACGAAAAATGCGCTGACTGCATGGTCCACTCCGGCTATGAATCCACAGCCGTTATGGATGCCGTCCGCCGCCCATGGCACATTGCCAAGGTCGCGCTGATGGGGCCGGAAACCGAAAAGCCGATGGTGCCGGAAATCTCGCTGGCCAACCAGCGCCCTGCCCAGTACGTCTTTTCCAAGCAGGTGGAAGAGCAGATGGAAGCCATTGCGGCGCGCAAGCCCGCCAAGGCTCCACGGGTCAAGGTCGTGCGTACCGAAGGTGCGAATGACGAGGCCCCCAAGGCTGCCACACCGGCAGAAAGCACTGCCGCAGACTGATTCCCCACCTGTGCGAATCGGTTATGCGTGACAAGGAACGGCTCCCTCGGGAGCCGTTTTTTTGTGCCCGCCGCAAAAAGAATACCGATTTGGTCCGCTTTATCCGATGGGCAGGCATTCACCCCCTGCATGGACATGGCCGGTAGGGAGGGTCGTATGTTCGGCGCTGGTCTCGCGCCGGATCATCCCCTATCGTGCGCACGGGGCTTTTGTCGCGCAAAGCCCGCTACAGCAAAAGGCGTGTTGGTTTTACCCATGGCACTTTCCATTCTTGTTATTTTCTTTCTGGTTTTCCTCAACGCTGTGTTCGCCATGGGTGAACTGGCCCTTATTTCCGTGCGCAAGCCGCGTCTGGCGCAGTTGCAGGAGAGCGGCGTGCGTGGTGCTGACCGGGCCATGCGGCTGGCCGAGGACCCGCAGATATTCCTGCCCACGGTGCAGGTGGGCATGACGCTGGTCTCCATTTTGGAAGGCACGTTTGGCGGGGTGCAGATCGAGGCGCATCTGACCCCCATTCTGGAACAGTTTGCCATTCTCAAGCCCTTTGCGCCGCAGCTTTCCATGACCGTGGTTGTGGTGTTCATCACCACCATCATGCTGGTTCTGGGCGAACTGGTGCCCAAGCAGCTTGCCCTGCGCGAGCCCGAAAAAATGGCCGCCCGTCTGGCCATGCCGCTGGAGGTACTGGCCCGTGTGACCGGCCCTGTGGTCATGCTGCTGCGGGCCTCCTCCAACATGGTGCTGCGCCTGATGGGCGCGAGTGATGCGGTCAACCAGAACCTGACGGAAGAGGAACTCAAGGCCTACATAGCCGAAGGGGCGCGTCTGGGCGTGCTGGAGCACGAGGAGCGCAGCATGATCGAGCGGCTCCTGCGGCTGGCGGACCGGCCTGTACGCGCGATTATGACGCCAAGGAACGAACTGTGCTGGATAGACCGCCACGCCGGGCGCGAGGCACTGGTGCAGGTGCTCAAGCAGACAAGCTACGCCCGTATTGTGGTGTGCGAAGGTGGGGTGGACAATCCGGTGGGCGTTATTCTGGCCAAGGACATGCTGGACCGGGTGCTGGAGGGCATGCCTGTTTCCATTGAGGCCGGTATGCGGCCCATGGTGGTGGTGCCAGACAGTATTTCCGCGCTCGATATGCTCGAACGCATGCGCAGCATCAGTCTGGGCATGGCCTTTGTGCTGGACGAATACGGCGCGTTTGAAGGGGTGGTCACCCCCGCCGACCTGTTTGACGCCATTGTGGGCGAGACCTCGCACGAGCAGCCCCAGTCCAGCCACCATGCGGCCAACGTGCCAGCGCCTGACGCCGTGATCTCGCTGGAAGGCACGGCCTCGGTGGATGAGATCAAGGACATGCTGGGCCTGCGCTCGCTACCGGAGGAAGGGAGTTACCACACGCTGGGTGGCCTGCTGCTGGCCCTGTTGCGGCGCGTGCCTGCAGCAGGTGACAAGGTCGCCTATGATGGCTGGCTGTTTGAGGTGCTGGAAGTGGAGGGCCGTCGCGTGGCCCGTGTGCGGGCCAGCCGTCAGGCGCTGGCTGAGAACTGAAGGGGGGGGGAGGCCTCCACAGGGGGCATGTCTGGCTGGTAGGGCTGTGGGTGCGTGCCACACAGCGTAAAGCTACGATGCTGCCCTGTGCCCTATGTAGGGCAGTGTGGGGGGGGGCTCTATAGGCCCATGTAGTGCTGTAGCGCGCAGGCAGGGTTTGGATAAGCCAAAGGGGCGCCAGCATAAGCTGGCGCCCCTTTGTTGTATGGCCCATGCGCATTGGCGCAGGAGCAGCCAGCCCGCGCAGGATGCGCCTCTGAGCGGCACAGCCTGTGGGGGTAGTTAGTGCAGGGTGCTGGCCAGAGCGGTTTCATCCGCAAAGTCGGGCCATGTGCCGTGTGCCAGAGCGCTCAGCGAGGGTGTGGGCAGCTTCATTTTAGCCGCGTAGCGCCACAGGTAGGTCAGGGTCCGGTGGACGTAATTCCGGGTTTCCTGATTAGGCAGCAGTTCCATGAATATCAGCGGGTCATCGGAGGATGCCGCCAGATTTTCCCAGTGCGCCAGAGCGTTGGGGCCTGCGTTGTAGCTGGCCAGCAGGCGAATAATGTCCCCACCACGTGCTTCCGTATGGTTGGCCTGCTGGGTTAGCTTGGCCAGATACTGCACATAGCGCTGCCCGATTTCCAGATTGAGGCTGGGGTCGTGCAGGGCGGAGGCCGAGCGTTCGAACCGGTGGTTGGGGTTGCTGGTGGAAGCGCTGGTGACAAAGTCCGCCGTTATGGGGCGGATCTGCATCAGCCCATGCGCGCCAGCACCAGATACGGCGCGGGCGTCAAAGTTGGATTCCACACGGGCCAGTGCGTAAACAAGGGCCGGGTCCATGGTAAAGCCGTTGCGCGGGCGCAGTTGCGGCAGGGGGGCGTCGTCCAGATTCTGCGCAGTGGTGGCCTGGCTTTGCAGGGAATCTTCCATCTCGCGCGCCAGATCGTGCAGCCCGGCAGCACCGGCTACGAGCTGGAAGGAGCGGGCGAGCGTTAGGTCATGCAGGCTGGGCCATGCGCGGCGCATGGTGTTTTCCGCTATCTCTGGTTCCCCGACCTGAAGCAGGGCGAACACGCGGCGGCCCACTTCGGTATTGCCCACAGCTTCAATATCAATTTCGGTCAGCACCGGAGCGGAGGCCGTGCTCTGGCTGGTCCCCCCCGTGCTTTCCAGCGGGGCAAAGCTGGCAAGGCCGTGGCGTTCGCTCAGCTTGTGGGGCGTTGTGGCCCCCGTGCGCAGCATGGTGGTCGCCAGTAGCCCGTAGAACGTGCGTGGGAAGGTGGCGGCATGCTGGAGCCAGAGGTGCTGGCTGTGGGGATTATTGGCTTTTTCGTATGTCCGTGCGGCCCAGAAAGCGTTTGCGGCCCGCATTTCCGGCGTGGCGCGCGGTGCGTGGGAGGCACGTTCAAAAAACTGTGTGGCTTCGGCGTAGGCCTGTTTTTGCCACAGGGCCAGCCCGGTCACATAGCCCGCCAGCGCATTGCGCCCGTGGGATACGGTGTTGGCTGTACGGCTGATGTCCAGTGCCAGATCGGTTTCACCCGCCGCCAGCATGGCCTGTGCCGTTTCCGCCTGCAACTGGGCCGCATAAGCGGGGGTCATACCCGGCGTTATGCTGATCAGGTGCAGTGCGCTGTGCACACCCTTAAGGCCCCATGTCGTGCGTTCGCGCAAGGTGCGGTCCAGCATGGGGTTACGGGTGAACTCCTGCAACGGCCCGGCCGCAAGGGCTGCGTGCTCGGGTGCCAGATGCTCGGTGGAGGGGGCCGCAGGCATGGGGCCACCGCGGTCGGGCAGGGCGGCAAGGCGCGCCCACACAGCCGGAGCATCCGCGTAGGAGGTGTATTGCTTGAGCCAGTTGCGCAGCTCGGTCGCACTGGGGTGGTAGCTTGGGTTGAGGTAGCGGTTTGCCTCCACCTCACCCAGCAGCAGTGAATCGGTCAGATGGGTGGTGCTGTTGATCGCCTCGGCAAACGCACCCATGCGCTGAAGGCGGAAAACGGCACGGATGTTGGTGGCTACATCCTGTGGCAGTGGTCTGGGTAGAACAAGATCATCGCCTTCCGGAAAAGCCCGGCGCGGCAGAACCATCGCCAGCTCTTCGCTGTGCGGTTCCGCCCCGTGGTCCGGGGAACTGGCATGGGCTCTCGTCGTGTTGACGGAAGCGCTGGCCAAAAGAGCGGCGCCAGCCAAAAAGGCTTTTGCCGCGATCTGATGAGGAATTTGACCTATCGCTCGCATGGCTGGCGGGGTCTAGGCGTTTTGCGCGCAAAAAGCAAGTTTACTCTGTGTAAACATTGGTGGACGCGTTTGAGAAACCGTTGCGTGCTTTGGCGTAACGCCACGGTTGTTCCATGTGGAGTTCTTTGTTTTCCAAAGGTATTTGGTGTTATTTCATGCTGTAATTCTTTGTGACGGCAGTGGGGATATTGCCGCCGTGGCAATGGTTGCTTTAGGGCGCGTCCCGCAGTGTTTTCATCACCATCATCAGCGTTTGCCATATCTCCCGCCGCGCTGTGGGGGAGGCCCGGAGCTGGAGTGGGTGACGCATGGCCAGAACCGGAATGGCCCCGTGCCCCGGTAGCTCCAGCGTGCCCCATTCGCGCCGGGTGGTGGGGGTGTCCCTGCCCAGCAGCATGGTTGCGGGCAGGCGGCCGCACAGCACAAGACGGCGGGGAGCGAACAGGGTTATCGCGCGTTGGAGAAAAGGCAGGCAGATCCGCTGCTCGGCATCCGATGGGGTGCGACCGCCGGGGGGGCGCCATGGCAGGGCCGTGGCAAGGGCAAGCTGGTCGCGCTCAAGGGGGAGTGGGGCTAACAGCGTGTCCAGCAAGGTGCCGCACAGGCCGGAAAAAACATGCCCGCTCCGGTCTTCATCCGCATCGGGTGCCTCCCCGATCAGCATGAGCGGGGCGTTGGTCGGGCCGGAGGGTATAAGTGTATGCATGGCCGTGCCGCGTAGGGAGCATGCATCAAACTGCTCCATGGCCGCGCGCAGGGCATGGGGGGTGGCGGCCTGCGCGGCCACCTGCCGGGCAAGGGCTACGGACTCGCTCAGGCTGGTAATGCCCACTTCGGCCCCTGTGGCGGGTGTGGGCTGTGCCTGCGTGCTGGTGGTGGCCGGTGTTGCGGGGTATGGCAAAGGGGCTGCCGCAGGACGCGGAGCGCGGGGGCTGGCTGCTTGGGGCAGGCGGAACGCTCCGGCTCCACTCTGGCGGTGGTCCGTGGCGTGGTCGGTTACGGCGGTATCCACCCCCCATTCGGTATAGAGGCGGAGGAGGGAGAGGGCATCGTGCATTATTCCAACCCTACCACAACCATGGGGTGGACCAGAATATGGAGCGGATGGTTTGGCGGTTTGGCATGAGCGCGGTAGAGAAAAGCCAGCCGTTCATGTCGTTCCTCTTTGCTATGCTGGCAGATGTGGGGCGCCTGCCGCGGCAACCCGGTGCTGCCGCCTCAGCCTGAATAGGGTTCTTATGCTGTTTTGTCGTCTTATGCCTACGGTTTTCCTGTTGTCCGCCACCATGCTGGTGTCGCCCGTGCTGGCCGCGGCACCCGAGCCTGCGCATGTTCTGCACCATAAAGGCGGACCGGTTGAGCAGGCCGGGAGCGGACGTGTCGATTCGGAAGCCTACCTGCGCGGGATTGTGGCCGTGCGTCTGGGGGATGATCTGGAGGCGGCTCAGGCCTTCCGCACGGCATTGCTGGCAGACCCGGCAAACATGGACCTGTTGCGGCAGGCCTTTGTGCGTAGCGTCATGGTGGGTGACCCGCAGGCGGTGGAACTGGCGCGGGTCGTGGACAAAACACCACAGGACAGGAGTGTGATCTCCGCCCTGGTTCTGGGGGATGACGCGGCAGTCCGTGGCGCATGGCCCGAGGCCGTGCAGTATTATCATCGCGCGGGGGCGGACCCCATGGCCCGCCTGATCATGCCGCTGCTGCTGGCGTGGTGCCAGCAGGCGCAGGGCCATGCGGATGAGGCGATTGAAAGCCTGCTGCATGGGCCCGGTTCTGTTCTTATGCCGTTTTACACCCTGCATGCCGGTCTTATTGCGCAGGTGGCTGGCCAGTCCGACCGGGCGGAGTCCCTGTTTGAACAGGCGCAGAAGGTCATGCCGGGGTATGACATGCTGCTGACCCGCTCGCATGCGGCATGGTTGTGGACCCACGGCCAGCAGGACAAGGCGCGGGCCGTTATTCGCAAACTGGTGGAAACGGACTCCATTCTGGGGCTGGCTGGCCCCGCCCTACAGGCCAATATTGCCCGCTACCCCGTAACCTCCGCGCGGGAGGGCATTGCCCGTGCGTATGTGCTGACCGCCTTCCTGCTCCGCCAGCAGGCGCGTGAGCAGGCACAGCAGGGACCGGGGGGGGAGGGAAGCGCACTCAACCTCTTCCAGTTTAACGAGGCCGCACGCCTGATGCTGGGCTTTGCGCTGGCCATGGACCCCACACTGGTGGATGCGCGGCTGATGCTGGCCGAAATTCAGGACGACGAACAGCATTTTGCCGCCGCGCGGGAAACGCTGGTGCGTGTGCCCCCACAGGACCCGCTGGCTATAGTAGCCACGCTCCGCCTTGCGGTGCTCGAAACAACCAACGACCACCCCGCCGATGCCATACCGCTGTTGCAGCACCTGCTGGAGCAGGCGCCGGGCCAGATTGTTATCGAGCGGGCACTGGGTAATGCATATAGCCAGACCAAGGACTGGAAGGCCGCCATAGCCGCCTATACCCGCGCGATTGATCTGGCAAACGCGCAGAAAAGCCCGGACTGGACCCTCCTGTTCCTGCGCGGCATGGCCTACCACGAGGCCGGGGACTGGGCGGCCGCCAAAACCGATACCCGCGCAGCACTGGCCTACGCGCCAGATGAACCGCTTTTGCTCAACTTCCTTGGTTACGGCATGGTTGAACAGCACGAGGATCTGGCGGAAGCGGAACAGCTTTTGCGCAAGGCCCATGCGCTGGACGATCAGGACGCCGCCATAACAGATAGTCTGGGCTGGGTGCGTGTGGAGCAGGGTGATCTGGCGGGGGGTATTCCCCTGCTGGAAAAAGCCGCCGAACAAACGCCAGAGGACCCGGAGGTCAATTACCATCTGGGCGAGGCCTACTGGCGCGTGGGCCGCAAGGCCGAGGCCGTGGATCAGTGGAATGTTGCACTGGGCCTGCACCCCAGCCCGGCGGATGAAAGCCTGATCCGTGCGGCCCTGCAAAAAGCGGGTGTGCCCCCCACGCCCCCAACCGGGCTGACCGCCCCCGTGGTCGCGCCATCGGCCACTCCCGTGGCCACGCCCGCTCCCGCCCAACCCGCTCAGGAACAAGGAAAGCACACGCCGTGACTGTTGCAGCATTGGATGTTTCCACCTTTGCATTTACAGAGGCAGCACCTGCCAAGGTTAACCTGTACCTGCATGTAACCGGCCGCCGGGCGGACGGGTACCACCTGCTGGACAGTCTGGTGGTGTTTGCCGGAGCGGGAGATGTGCTGCATTACCAGCCCGGCCCCGAACCCCTGAACCTGCAGATTACAGGTCGGTTTGGCCGTGTGCTGGATGCAGCAGCCACCGGGGCGGACAACCTTGTGCTCAGGGCGGCCCATGCATTGCAGGGGCTACGCGCAGGGCAGGCACAGGGCGGCACACTGGTTTTGGAAAAAAAATTGCCCGTGGCCTCGGGCATTGGCGGGGGCTCGGCCGATGCCGCCGCCGCCCTGCGCCTGCTGGACCGGGCATGGAACGTGCAGGCCAGCCGGACAGACCTGCTTGCGCTGGCCCAGACACTGGGGGCCGATGTGCCCGTGTGCCTGCTCAGCCAGACCATGCGGATGGAAGGCATAGGCGAAAACCTGACCCCCGCCGCCCACCTGCCTGAATGCGGGATGGTGCTGGTCAATTGCGGGCAGGCTGTCTCCACCCCCGAAGTATTCCGCCGCAGGGATGGGGCTTTTCTACCCCGCGCGGCTCTGCCCGAAAGCTGGGCGGATATTGCAGATGTTGTGGCGTTCCTCAAACAGCAGGGGAACTCTTTGGAAGATGCAGCCTGCGCCGTCTGCCCCCCTGTGGGCCATGTGCTGGCCGACATTGGTGGTCAGGAGGGATGCCTGCTGGCGCGTATGAGCGGTTCTGGTGCCACATGTTTTGGCCTGTTCGCCACGCCGCAGGCTGCACGGCAGGCGGCAGACCGGCTGGAAGATGTCCATCCGGCATGGTGGGTCTGGGGCGGCGGGTTGGTATAAGCCCGCCTGCGGAGTTAATTTATCGTCAACACGTATAGCTTGCAAAAAATTATTAACCAATTTTTATAATTCGGCCATTACTCCTTCACCTTCAGGGTATTTTGAAGGGGAAGGCGCGGGCAATGGTAAACTATGTCAATACCAATGGCGTAACCTACGCGGTCACGGACCATCAGGGCTTTCTGGGGGTGCGCGATGGTTACCGTGTTGCTATTACCGGCCCCGATGGCGCGCGCATTTATGCCGGGGTCATTCATCCCGCCATTTTTGGCGGACAGGCTAATGGCAACGTCATACTGGGTGCCCGTGGCCTGCCCTGTGCGGTTCCCGCCCCTGCTGGCGGAACCTATATTGTGCCGCCGGGGGTGCATGCCACGTTTGGCATAGGCCCGGCCACGGGGCATGTTCCAGCGGGTAGTGCGTTCTATATTGGTGGCAATGCCCTGCTGGGCGTAGCATTGGGTGCGCCTGCGGGGCTGCGGGTGCATGTGGCGGGCGGGTGCGCCATGTTTGCCCCCACGGAGCAGGGTGCCACGTTGGATGGCATGGAACTGGGCCTTGCCAATGGCGGCGTGTTTACCTGCGGCATGGGCCTGCCCGATGTGCTGTGCGGGGCCACGGTACGCTTTGGGCCGGGCGGCGGCACACTGGTGGTCAACGCGGACCACACGGCGTTTGACCTGTCTGGCACGGTGATCATGGGGTACACCCCCGACCATGCCATGATCGAGGTCCGTAATATGGCCCGGTCTGTTGCGACCTATAGCGTGAGTGCGGATCGGCATTGCCGGAGCATTGTCCTGTATGCTCAGGACCGTGAGGAAGTCGGGCGGTTTACCGTGGAACTGGCCCATAGCGCAGTGCTGGAGGCCGGGGAATACCGTGTGTCGGACAGGCACAGCCCCCTGCGCATCGCCCCCGAAAAAGCCCAGACCTGCACCAGAGCCTGCTTTATTGAAGGCACGGATATTCATACACAAGGTGCCAATGTCGGGCTGGACACACTCCAGACCGGTAGCCTTGTGGATGTGTGGGGGAGGGATGGCGCCAGCACCCAACGCCTTTTGTGGGTCGGTCGAGGGCATGTGCAGGTCCGACCCGAACTGCCGGAGGAGGAGGCGGGGTACCCCATTCGGGTTTTACGCCATGCGCTGGGGCAGAATCTGCCTGAACGGGACCTGTTGTTAACGCCCCAGCATACGGTGTTGCATAATGGGCGCTTTGTGCCCGTGCGTATGCTGGTTAACGGTGGCAGTATTTTTTACGACCATAGTATTACCAGATATGATTACACCCTTGTACAAACAGAAACACATGCTGTTCTTGTCGCCAACGGTGTGCCGACCGAATCTTATCTGGCGCAGCAGGCCGGGCGGGCGGAAGGCTGGGCTGGTGGCGTGGTGCGCGTGGGCCGTGCGGCTCCACATGTATGGGAGAAGGAGGTTCTCCCCCTCCCGCAGGTGGAGCGCGCGGCACTGGCCGCAGTATTTGCCCAATTGCGCACGCGCGCGGGCAGTGTGCCGGGGTGCAGGCCATTGGTCAGCACGCCGGAGTTGAGCATGGACCCGGACCTATTTTTGGTCACGGACAAGGGGCAGCGTGTCAGGCTGCTGCGCCGGGATGGGGAACAGTGCTTTTACATGCTGCCTGCGGGGGTCAAAAAAGTTTTTCTGGCCTCGCGCAGTTGCCAGCCATCGGTGGTGATCGGTCCTTATGTGGATGACCGACGTATGCTTGGGGTGGCGGTGGGGGAGGTAACCCTGTTCAGCGGTGGTCGTTACGTGGCGCAGGGCTGGCACCTGCGGGCGGAGGGTGGGGCATGGCCGGGCTGGCACGCTCTGGAAGCCAACGCCGTAAGCCGCTGGACCACGGGTTATGCCGAACTCCCACTTAAAGGCATGAAGGAAGGGCAGATGGGGTTACTGACCATTCAGGTCCATGCCGCGGGGCCATTTGTTGTGGCACCATCCGCCAGTGCGGAAACAGATAAGCTGCGCGCGTAATGGACGGAAAAACTCTTTTTTCGTAAAGGTATTTTTATAATTGTTGCGCATCCCCCCCCCGCCAGAACACTCAGGGGCTGGTGCGGGGGAGGGGGCATACAGGCAGGATCAGGATTTACGGCATTGCCGTATGTGGTTGAGGGCCGCACTCAGCCCCATGGCAGCCAGTGCGCCAAACAGGCTGGCCCGCAGGCCGGAGGAAACAAAAACCGTAAACGGGCTGTTCAGCCTGCGGGCTTTGGCCTCAAACGGTCCTTCGGCTCCGTAGGCGCCGGGCACGGGTTTGTACAGGTCATCGGGCTGGGGGCCTTCTGCCCAGTCGTGGCTCATCTGGGCCTTGTAGCCGTGGCTGGCCAGCCGGGCCTCGCGGCAGCCAGGGCCAGCAAAGCGCCACAGGGCGGAAAAGCTGTTGGCCCAGCCAATGGAGATCGAACGGCTGGTGGTAAAGGCCGCACGGCAGATGGCCTCTGCCGCCACCTCTGGTTCATAGACCGGGCCAAAGGGTTTCAGGCGTTTGCCGGTCAGGTTGCGGGTCCAGCTATAATGCGGGGTGTTAATGGCGGGCAGGTCCACCATAACAATGCGAATACGGTCCGCATCGTGCCGCAGTTCCGTGCGCAGGCTGTTGCAAAAGCCACGCAGGGCGGCGCGGGAGCCGTTTTCCGCTGCCTGTAGGGGCAGGTCGCGCAGGGTGGGGGCCAGATCGAGGTTGATGATCGCCCCCTGTCCCCTGCGGCGCATAACATTCAGGGCCGCCAGCGTGCCATTGACGCTGCCAAGGTAGGTCACCTGTGTTGCGCGCTGGATGTCCTGCGCGTTCAGGCCCGCAACCTGCCCGACAACAGTCGCCCCCGCGCAGTTGGCCCAGACGGAAATGGGGCCGAGTTCGTTCTCAATATGGTGGGCGGCGTCCTGCACGGCCTGCGCGTCGGCAACATCCACACTGAGCACAAGGGTGCGGATGGAATGCTGGGCCAGATTCTGCGCCGTGGCCTGCAGGCGTTCCTCGTCACGCCCAAGCAGGGCCACGTCAAACCCTGCGCGCCCCAGTGCGCGGGCCGCCGCACGGCCAATGCCCGACCCTGCTCCCGTAATGACCGCAATCTGAGTTGCCATGCCTGTTGTGCCTTCCGCGTTGGTTTTTGTGGTGTGGATGGGTTGTTAAAAACTGGTCTTTTCTACCTGCGCGAGCAGGGGGTGGAGTGCAAGGCGTGCCAGAGCGGCCCTGCCTTGTGCGCCATGGAATAAGGGGGGTAGCGGCCCCGAACCTGTGTTTACAGGTAGCGCAGAGCCAGAAAACCGCCAAGCAGCGCTATGGCGAACACGCCCGTAACCAGTGGCAGGCGTTTTTCCAGAAAGTTCTGTATGGCCGGGCCAAAGCGGCGCAGCAGGCCAGCGACCAGCGCAAAGCGCACCCCACGGGTCACAAGGCTCGCGCATATAAAGGGGATAATGGCAAAGTGGGCCATGCCGCTGGCAATGGTCACAAACTTGTAGGGGATGGGGGTCAGCCCCTTGAACAGGATAATCCATACCCCCCACTGGCGGAACTTGTCCTGCAAGGCGGCCAGTGTGTGCTCGGCATGGTAGAAGTGTACAATGGGTTTTGCCAGCGTATCCAGCAGTAGTGCGCCAATCAGCCAGCCCAGTAGCCCCCCCGCAACACTGGCCACGGTGCAGATGGCAGCGTACCGCCACGCCTTGTCCTTTTGGGCCAGCACCATGGGCACAAGCAGCGTTTCGGGCGGGAGGGGGAAAAAGCTGGCTTCTGCAAAAGCGAGTGCCGCCAGCCATAGGGGCGCGTGGGGGCTGGCGGCGTGCCGCAGAACGCGGGCGTAGAGTCTATCGAGCATTCAGGTCCGTTACAGTTGTTCTTGGCGCAGCACGTCTTCGGCCTTGCTGTGGATCAGGTCGTATTCCGCCTGTGTTAGATTGCCCCGATGCAGCATTTCGCTCGCGCGGGCAAGGGCGTCCCTTGCATGGGTTGCGTCTGGTATGGGGTAGCGGCGGCCGCGCAGGGCAAAGGCACTATCGGGCAGGGCGTTGCGTTCAGCCGTGGTCAGCTTGGACATGTGCGTATTCCTGTTCCCTCGGTTAAAGGTCGGAGGCACTTTCCACTTCGTCCAGTTCCGCCATGGCGGCTTCTGCACTGGTGGTTGGCACGTCGGAAACTGGCGTGCTCCGCGTATCCAGCGTCGGAGGGTGCGACGCGGGCATGGATGTGAGTGTTCGCGTGACGCGGAACGCAGTCAAGACCGCAAATGTACCAAAAAGCACCGCACCTATGGCCTGACCCACCTGCACCCCTTGTGGGCCATAGTGTTCGCACAGCAGCACAAACGGAATTGTGCCCAGTGTTGCCCGCCCCCAGTTGAATGCGGTGGAGTAAAGCGGAAAGCCAAGGTTGTTGAACGCGGCATTGGCCACAAACAGCATGCCCACAAACAGGTAGCTGCCAATGGTCCATGTGCAGAACAGGTGCAAAAGGGCGGCGGCATTACCCTGTGCATTGTACATGGCAATAATCAGATCCTGCGCAAAGTAGAGCAGCACCCATGTCAGCCCCACGCTGAGCACAACCAGTTTAAGGGCCGCGGCCAGCGTTTCGCGCACACGGTCGGGGCGGCCTGCGCCCACATTCTGGCCCATGATCGGACCAACAGAGCCAGTTAGGGCGAATACGAGCGAGAACAGCACCGGCACCATGCGCTCGATCGAGGCCTGCCCGGCCACGGCCTCCAGCCCAAAGCCGGACATGGCGCGGGTTACGTACACCCCGCCCGCAGGCGTTGCCAGATTGGTGAGTATGGCAGGCAGTGATATGCCCGCCACCCGGCGTGTATCGGGCACAATGCGGCGCAGGCATGGGCGGGCCAGCATGCTGTGCCCCAAAGCCCCGCGCAGGCCAGCCCCGGCCACCACAACGCGGGAGAGGGTCGTGCTGATGGCCGCCCCCATTAGCCCTTCATGCAGCCCAAAAATAAACAGCGGGTCCAGCACTGCCGCCACCACGGCCCCCATAAGGGTAATGTGCATGGAGCCTTTGGCATCTCCGACAACACGCATAAGGGCTGAACAGCCCATGCCAATGCAGATCAGGGGCAATGCCACACTCAGAATACGCAGGTAGGCCGTGGCCTCGACCAGTGTCTGCCCCTGTGCGCCAAACAGGCTGAGTATGGGGGCCGCTCCCAGAGCCGTGGCAAGGCTCAGCACCCCGGTAACTCCGGTCATCACAATCATGGAAGAGGCGGCAAGGCAGCGGGCTTCCTCATGCCGTCCGGCCCCGATCTCACGCGCGGTGGCGGCACTTATGCCAATGGTCAGACCAATGGAAATGGCAATCTGTAGCCCGATAACCGCGCTGGCAAAGCCAATGGCCGCGGTCATGGCAGTGTTGTTGAGGTGGCTGATATACACCATGTTGAGCATATCGACCGCAAACACGGCCATAAGCCCAATGGCCCCGGTTCCGGCCATGACCAGCACATGCCGCATGATGCTGCCTGTTGTAAAACAGGCTTTATGGCGGCTGCCGGGCGAGGATGGCCGGGTCATGCTGGCTCCGTTGGGGCTTGCCCTTGCGTATGGGGGCGCTCGGGTGGACGTAGAGCAGGGCAGTATGTCACGTCCGGGCGGCGCTGCGAATAACCTGTTCGTGGATTAAACCGCATGGCTCGGCTGATTTATGGCGTGGAGGCAAAGGTCTGCCGGACCTGCCCGGCATGGGCGAGCCAGCAGGAGCAGGCGCACCTGTTTGAGAGTTGCCTTGGAAGTTATGCGGAAAACGCGCACATGATATGCGTTTAACGGATACCTCCCGCGTCATGCCCACATGCCGCCAGAACCGCACCGGACTGGCGCATAAGGGGCCGACCAGACCTGCGCCAGACGGGCGATGTTGCGGCAAAGGGGCCGCAAACAGCCACCGCCACAAGGTTTTGCGCCAGAAGGATATGGACTGCGGGCCATACCTGCCAGAGCCGGAGGCAGGGGCAGACTGGGTGGGTGGGGCATAAGCCAGCCCTGACCGCAACGCTCCCACTTAGAGAAAAGGGCGGATTTGCGCAAGTTAAGGATAGAGGACACACAAGGCATGCGCGGCTTTTAGGGCACGCCTGCTCCCCAGATGCACCGCGCAGGCGCAAGGATGGATGACAATGGGGCGTGTGGTTGCTAAACCCCCCCCTCGCTGCAGTCTTCCTTCCTAATTCGTGTAACAGCTGAGGCCGGGAACCGTCCTTGTCATGAAAATCGTCGCCTGTAACAGCAACCTGCCACTGGCCCAGGCCGTTGCCGCAGAGCTGAACCTGCCCCTGTGTAACGTAACCGTGCGCCGCTTTGCGGACATGGAAGTGTTTGTTGAAATTCATGAAAACGTGCGCGGCGAGGATGTGTTTGTCATCCAGAGCACCTGCACGCCCACGAATGACAACCTGATGGAACTGCTGATCATGCTCGACGCGCTGCGTCGTGGGTCGGCCAAACGTATTACGGCGGTTATTCCGTATTTCGGCTATGCCCGTCAGGACCGCAAATCCGGCCCACGCACGCCCATTAGCGCCAAGCTGGTCGCCAACCTTCTGGTGGAAGCCGGGGCAAGCCGTGTGCTGACACTGGACCTGCACGCCATGCAGATTCAGGGCTTTTTTGATATTCCGGTGGACAATCTGTATGCGGCCCCGCTGTTTGTGCGCGACATTCGCGCCCAGTACGGCGACCGTGACCTTATGATTGTCTCCCCCGATGTGGGCGGGGTTGTGCGTGCACGCCAGCTTGCCCAGCGGCTGAACACCGATCTGGCGATCATTGATAAACGGCGTGAACGCGCAGGCGTGTCCGAGGTCATGAACGTGATCGGGGATGTAAGCGGCCGCCACTGCCTGCTGGTGGATGACATTGTGGATAGCGGCGGCTCACTGTGCAACGCGGCGCGCGCCATTGCCAAACAGGGTGCGGCATCGGTTGGGGCTTATGTGACCCACGGTGTGCTGACCGGGCAGGCTGTGCCCCGTATTGCCGATTCTCCGATTGAAATGCTGACCCTGACAGACAGTATTCAGGCCACGGCACCGGTCATGGCGGCCAGCAATATCCGCCAGATCACCATTTCCGGCCTGCTGGCACGCGCCATGCGTGCCGTCTCGGACGAAAGCTCCGTATCCTCCCTGTTTGACTGAAGGTGTGATGACCGTGCTTCTCCCCCGTCCATACTGGTATCTACGGCACGGTCAGACGGACTGGAACAGGGCCGGTCTTTCGCAAGGGCGCACGGATGTGCCTTTGAACGAGACCGGGATTGAACAGGCGGTGGAGGCAGGCAGGCTTATTGAGCAGGCTGTGCGAGCCCAAGGGGCGGGTGCCATTACCCGTATTGTCTGCTCCCCCCTTGAACGTGCCCACCGGACCGCCACCATTGTGCGTGACGAACTGGTGGCACACGGTCTGCCGCTGCTCCCGCTGAGTGTGGATGATGATCTGGCAGAAGTCTGTTTTGGCGAGCAGGAAGGCCAGCCAATTGCCGACTGGTATGATGACTGGATAGCCGAGCAGTACACGCCCCCGGGTGCAGAGCGGTTTGCCGAGCTCAAAAGTCGTGCGGCCCGCGCGCTCAACCGTGCTACCGAGCAGGATGGACTGCCACTTGTTGTCGCCCATGGCGCGCTGTTCCGGGCGCTACGCGCGGTCATGGCCCTACCGGCCAATGTGCGCCTGCCCAACGCCATTCCGCTTAGTGCCGTGCATGAGGCACATACGGGCTGGACTCTGAGCGAACTTCCCTGATTGTTAACGTCTGAACGTCTGAACGTCTGAACGTCTGAACGTCTGAACGTCTGAACGTCTGAACGTCTGAACGTCTGCATGGAGTGTTGCGCCAAATCTGGCATGCTGCCGGGCTCATGCAGCATTGTGCTCCGGCTGGCCGCCATGCGCGGTGTGGAGCCAGATGTTGGGCCACCACACCGCTTTAAGGTATTGTTGCCCTTTATTCCCGCACTGTGGGCGGTTGCGGAAAAAGGGATGGGTCATGGATGGCCCGGAGTCTGACGCATTGCGGCAGCATCTGGCGGATCATCCGCATGGTCGCCAGATCGGACAGGCCCGTCTGTTCGGAAAACCAGTCCAGTTCTTCTTGCAAAAAGAACCCGCGCACTTCCGCCTCGGTTGCGGGTGGGCTGTGGGGCGCACTCTGCCAGCGGCGGACAGAGCTGATCATGCCCATGGCCTGTGCGCGTTTTTCCAGCTTGCTGGGCCGGTCCGGTCGGGGGATGGGGCCGAGCACCTCGTTCAGGGCGGTCATCAGACCGGATTTGTCGGACGTGGCACCGGTAATGAAGTCCCCCACATGCGTGATGGCATTGGTGACTGAGTTAAGGAATGTCATGGTAGCCCCCTGTTGTTAAAAAAGGAGATACCTCTGCAACGGGCCGTGGGCTGGTGGAGTTGCGTGGTAAAAGATTAAATAAAAAACATCTGGCAGCCCTGTGTGTAGCGCTCTGGCAAAGGTCTGGGCCGCTCCCTACATTATGGATGGTACACGTGGCTGACCCCGTTTGGGGGCGGGCCACAAAAGCAAGGAAATACCATGTCTGATCTGATCGTGCTGGGCTTTGACCATATTGATGACGCAGCCAAGGTGCTGAGCGAATGCCGCACACTCCAGAAGGAATACCTGCTGGACCTGGAAGATGCCGTTGTGGTCACGCGCGATGCCAATGGCAAGGCGCATCTGCACCAGAGCATTAATCTGGAAAAGGCGGGGGCATCATGGGGGCTGTTCTCTGGCGGGTTCTGGGGCGCTGTTGTGGGGCTTTTGTGCCTTAACCCGCTGGCAGGCTTTGTAATTGGCAGCGCGGTTGGGGCTGGCGCGGGCGCTCTGGCAGGCAAAATGTCCGATTACGGGATTGATGACGGGTTTATTACCAAACTGAGTGACACCATTCCCCCCAACACTTCCGCCCTGTTTGTGCTGGTGCGCAAGTCCCAGCCGGACAAGGTTCTGGCTGATCTGCAAAAGTTCAAGGGCCATTCCCGTATTTTGCAGACCTCCCTCTCCCCCGAAGCAGAAGCAAGGCTCAAGGCTGCTCTGGGCGACGCAGCCGCTCCCGCACAGCCGGTGGCATAAACCGGGTAAAATCTGACTTCCGGGTGCAAGTCGGGGCTGGTGGGCGTATGTCCACCAGCCCTTTTTTGTGGGGAGTGTTGGGTGTGTGGGCCAGTGGGTGGAGTTTAATCTGGCGCGTTGTTGTGCGCGCTGGCGTGGCATAGTAGGGGCAGGTTTGCCTCTTTTCCTTTATGTCGGGTTGCGCTGCCATGGTACGTCTTGTCATGCTCTCGGTCGGAGCGTTTATCTGGCTAGTGACGGAGGTTATGCCCATTGGGCTGCTGACCGATATTGCGCAGGGGCTGCAAGTTTCCCCCGCCAGAGTGGGGCTGCTGGTTACGGGTTACGCCTGGCTGGTGGCGTTGACCGCCATCCCCCTGACCCTGCTGACCTCTGGCGTGGACCGGCGGACCCTTGTTGCCAGCCTTCTGCTGCTGGCTGGCAGTGTGGATGTGGCCTGCGCCTTTGTGACCAATTATGCGGTCATGGCCGTGCTACGTGTGGTGCTGGCACTTGGGCATGGTATTTTCTGGTCGGTTATTGCGGGGGTTGCGGTTCGGCTGGCCCCGGACATTCCTGTGGCGCGGGCCACGGGCTGGGCCTTTACGGGGGTTGCCGTGGGGTTTGCGGGGGGTATTCCCCTTGTGTCCGCCATTGGGCAGTGGCTGGGCTGGCGTGCAGATTTTGCGACCTGTGGCGTTGGGGCGCTGGTGGTGTTTGCCGCAGCGCTGGTGCTGCTGCCCCCCATGCCCGCCCAGCGCAGGCACCTTGATCTGTGGCGTCTGCTCCGCCAGCCGGTTTTTGCTTATATTGCGGTGCTGACAATGCTGGTTATTACCGCGCATTTTACGGCGTACACCTACGTTATTCCGCTATTGCAGAGCATTCCGCACAGTCCTGAACAGCTTATTCCCGTTCTGCTGCTGGTTTATGGTGTTGCGGGGATTGGCGGCAACTGGGTGGGGGCGCGTCTACCCTGCTCGGCTGGTCGCCTGATCGGTATGGCAACGGCGGCACTTGTTGCCAGCCATGGGGTTATGGTGGCGGCGGGCTGGCTGCCCGGTCTGGTCTGGGTGGATATGGTCGTGTGGGGGATTGTGAGTGCGTTCATGAACATGGCGCCACAGAACTACGCCATGGAACTGGCCCCCAACGAGCGTGAGGCCGCATGTTCGTTTAGTGTGACCGGCTTTAACGCGGGTATTGGTGCCGGGGCCTTGTGTGGTGGGGTGGTTCTGGGCTCGGCCGGGGCTTATGCGGTTCTGGCCTGGAGTGCGGGCATTGCCGTGCTGGCCCTGCTGGTGCTGGCGGCTGGGCGGTTTGTTGTCAGGCCTGCAAAATAAGGGATGAGCGGGCAGGGTATGTCCCCGCCCGCCCCCGTGGTTTAAAACCCTTGTGAAATCCCGCACAGAATGGTCCGGCGCAGGCCGTATTGGGGCGCGCCCACACCAATGCCCGAGCCATCGCGCAGCATGTAGGTATGATCACCCAGATTGATCACATCCAGCCGCAGTTGCGTATCGCCCTGCCATGCCTTGCCAAAGGTGTTGTGGATGGTCTGCACGGCGGAAAAATTGACGGTGGCGTAAGGCGTTAACGCAAGACCATTGGGTATGCCATTTGCCTCGTCATCCGCGCGCAGGCCGCTGCCATACACCATGGTGGCAGACAGGCGCAGGGGAGCGCGGGTTTTGTGGAAGAACGTATAGGCAGCCCCAGCGGAGGCCGTCCAGCGCTGGTCGTGGTCCAGATGGACCCAGTGGTTGCTGATGTAATTGAGCTCTCCTTGATCAAAGTTGAACTGGGCACTGGTAATTTTTTTACCTATGGCGCGTGACCATGCAAAATTGCCGTAAAGGGAGAGGGGGCCACGGTCGTAGGAGGTGCTGACCTCATACCCGTTTACCTGCCCGTGGCGGTAGTTAAAGCCGCTCAGAATAATGGGGGCGCCAAACTGGCCCTCATCAATCAGGTTTTTGGCCAGTTTGTAGTAGGCGTCGAATGTTACATGCCAGCCGGGCAGAATGGTCTGGTCAAAACCCGCATCAAAATAGTGGTCGCGCTCGGCTCGGACCTTGCTGTTTGTGGTGGAGTTGGGAGCGGCTGTTGTGTTTGCAAGCTGGGTGAGCGAGGTGGTGCTGACAACCTCAAACGGTGGGGGCGTAAAGTAGCGCGAATACCCTGCATGCAAGGTGCCGCCGTGCCACGGTTTCCACACAACGTTCACGCGCGGGCTAAACTGGTGTTCGGCTGTGTATTCGCTCACACCATCAAAGCGCAGGCCGTAGTTTATGGTCAGGTTGCGCAGGGGTTGCCATTCGTCCTGTGCGTAAATGCCATAGACCATGCCTGTTTTGCCGCTTCCATCATGCAGGGTTACGGGCAGGTTGGTCTGGGTGTTGATGACGTTGGACGTTGTTTTGGAAACATTGCGCTCCACAAAGGCCTGAAGGCCAAAGCGCACGGTGTGGTCGCGTGCTGCGTGCCATGTTACGTCATGTTGCGTGCCGGTGGAAAAAACCGACCGGGCCGCCTGCTGGGCATTGCCCAGATAGAGCAGATCCCCCACCGGGTCGGGGGAATAACGCAGGGAGCTGTACCGGGTAAATACGGAATCCTGTAGGCTGAATGCACCAACTTCCTTTTGCAGGGCGAGCACTGCAAAGTCGGTAATCTGTTTTTGGTGCTCATTCAGGCTATCGCTGCTGGTTATGGAGCCTGCGGGGGGTGTGTAGCCGGATTGCCATGTTTGGCCCGGATTGTTGGGCAACTGATATTCCGCGTTGGAAATACCTGCAATCAGGCTTATGCGCGTGTCTTCATCCACTGTGTAACGGGTGTGACCCAAAAAGTGGTACTGGTTGCTCAGGTCATGCGGCGCGTTGAACGACCCTGTGGTGTTCTCAATGCCGACCCGGTCATGCACAAAGTCCGCCGTGGCAAAGAAATCCCACTTTCCCTTATGAAAACCATATTGCAGGGAAGGAAAAAAGTAATCCCGTGCCCCACCGTAAATAGACAGGTTACCCCCTGCATTGGTGGTGCCGTTTTTGGTGGTAATGTCCACCACAGCGGCCTGAAGGAACCCAAACTGGCTGGGTAGTGCCCCTGTGGTGAGGGACATGTTATCGGCAAAGCGTGTCATGAGTGCCTGACCAAACACATTCAGCCCTTCGGGGAGTTGCACGCCATCAAGGCGGAACTGTACCTCGTTATGGTCACCACGGACGTGAATCTGCCCATAACTGTCCTGTGCTACGCCGGGAGCTTGCAAAAGGACCTGATTAAGTGGTGCGTTATCCCCACCGGGAATGTTTTCCAGCGCCTGACGGCTAAAGCGGTACACGCTGGCCCCCGTGGTGGGGGAAAGCTCGGAGCGGGCGCGGTCCAGATGCGCGGTCACAATAACCTGCTCTGCCTCATGCGTGGTGGTCTGGGGAATAACCTGCACGGTTTCCGTCCCTTTGCGCACCGGGGTTTTTGTGGCGGCTTTGGTGCTGGTGCTGGTGCTGGTGCTGGTTGGGGCTGTGACCTGCGTGGTGGTCGTGGCCGTCTGGGCTGCTGCTGCATGGCCAGTTGCCAGCAGGCTGCTCAAAAAGGAAGAGCAGAGGAGAAGACCAGATGGTCGGTAGGTCATAATTGCATGCCGCCTGAATTGGAGTTGAGCCAAGGGCCGCATAGCTATTGGTTATATTATAACATAACAATCAAATTATGGACGTTGCCATAATCCGGCAAGCTGTCTGTTGCATTTGTGCAACGCATGGCAGGGTGGCCAAAAGAGCGGGCTCACAGGCAAGGCCCAAATGCAAACACCTCCCCCCGGTATTGCCGGTAAAGGGAGGTGCCTGCAAAAAAAACCTGTAAAATCGGATTATTTTGTGGTGTAGCCACCATTGACCAGAATGGTCTGCCCGGTCATCCACCAGCCATCGGACACCATAAAGCGCACATGCGGCACAATGTCCTCCACATCTGTCAGCCCTGTGTGACTGAAGGAGGAAAGAGCTGCCGCCGTCTTGTGGTAAGCCACGGCTTCGGGTGCTTCCTGCCCATAAAAGAACGGCGTGTCCATGGGGCCGGGACCAATGGCGTTGACCGAAATGCCGCGTGCGCCCAGTTCCTTGGAGGCTGCGCGTGTAAAGTGTTCAACGGCTGCCTTGGAGCCAGCATAGGTGCTGTAGAACGGGGTGTATGCCCCCAGCAGGGAGGTGACAATGCTCAGGAGCTTGCCGTTGTCGTTCAGGTGTTTTCCGGCTTCGCGGATAAACTGGAACGCCACTTTTGTATTAACGGCAAACATGGCGTCAAACTCTTCGTCCGTGGTGTCGGCTATGGGTTTTTTAAGCACCTTGCCCACGGTGTTAATGGCAATGTCTAAACCCTCGGTAGCCTCTACAGTTTTTTCAAATAGTTCGGCTATGGATCCGGGTTGAGTCAGGTCTGCCTGAATGGCGAGTGCATGTGAGCCCACAGTCCGCACGGCCTTGAGAGTGGCCTGCGCATCGGCCTCGCCAGCCGGGCTATGGTAATGAATAATAATTGTTTTGGCGCCCTGCCGGGCGAGGTCACAGGCGATCATTCCGCCAAGGTTTTTGGCCCCGCCTGTAATAAGCACGGTTTTTCCTGCAATGCTGTGTGTGGTCATATCTGTCTCGCCTTGTATTGGGGCAAATAGGTGTAGGCCTGTCTTTACTGTCTGCACAGTATCATCGCCAAAAATGCAATAAAGCTCTCATATATGATAAGACCTGTCAGACTTTGCGAACAATATTGGATAAGGGCGGGCCAATGGACCGTATAGATCAGTGCCGCATATTCGCGCGGGTGGTGGAGACGGGCAGCTTTACCCGTGCGGCGGAAACACTGGGCCAGCCACGCTCCACCGTATCCACCGCCGTGCAGGCGCTGGAGGCGCGCGTGGGGGCTAGGCTTTTGGCCCGCACCACCCGCTCGGTTACCCCAACGCCGGATGGGCATGCGTTTTACGAGTATTGTGTAAGGCTGGTGGCGGATATGGACGAGGCGGAGGACCTGTTCCGCCGCGAGCGCGGGCATGTGCGCGGGGTGCTGCGGGTTAACCTGCCTGCCCGAATTGGCCGCCTGATTGTGGCCCCGGCCCTGCCGGAGTTTGTAGCCGCCCATCCGGGCATACAGCTGGAGATGGGGGTAACGGACAGACCGGTCAACCTAACGGAGGAAGGGCTGGACTGCGTGCTAAGGGTTGGCACGCTGCACGATTCAGGGCTGATCGCACGGCGTATGGGGTGGATGACCCTGCTCAACGTGGCAAGTCCGGCCTACCTTGCCCGCCACGGCATACCCCAGACTCCGGCTGATCTGGCGCATGATGGGCATGTGGCCGTGCGCTACATGTCCCCCGCCAACGGGCGGGTGGAGGCATGGGAGTGGGAGGAGGACGAGCAACTCCATACGCTGGACCTGCCCGGCCCTGTTACGGTCAACAGTGCGGAAACACAGATCGCCTGCTGTCTGGCGGGGCTGGGGCTTATTCAGGTACCGGGGTATGATGTGCGCCCCCTTGTGCAGAGCGGGCAGTTATGTGTGGTCCTGCCCCAGTGGTGCGCGCCCGCCATGCCGGTCAGTCTTTTATACCCCCACAGGCGGCATCTCTCCTCCCGCCTGCAGGTGTTCGCGGGTTGGCTGGAAGGGCTTTTGACCCCCCATCTGCGCTAATCTGCCCCTGCGCGCGGCATGTGGCCTTATGGCATGCGGGGGATAATAACCGGGTTGGTGGAATTGGGGGCCGGGTTAAGCTGGACCGTGCCAGACTGGGAGGAATAGGTGGAGCCGGGCGACTGGTTGGGACCGTTGGGCTCATGGAAGGCGGAAACCGGGCCAAACAGCAGGCTGCCGGTGTTTTTGTTCATTGTGCCTTCAGGCTGGCGGGAGCAGCCGCGGGTAATAATGGAGCAGATCCCGTCCGTGCCAATCAGTTCATCATTGTTGCCGGTGTAATGCACGTCGGCCACCCGGTCGTGGTCCAGCCGGATCACGGCAGAGCAGGTGGTGCCCCCACCGCCACCAAGCTGGCCCACGGTTGTCATAATATCCCCAATGGGAATAAGCGTGGAGCCGCCGTAGCTGGGCTGCGGCTGTGTGCCATTATAGACAAAAATCTGGGTGGTATCGTTCACCTGTTTGGTGGCAGACGGCAGACCGGCGCAGGCTTGCAGGTCGTATGATGTCATGCCGATCATGGTGACCTGCGCCTTATGCGCTGCGCGCGAGTCAAAATAGCCGCATCCGCTCAACCCCAAAGAGAGGGAGGAAACAGCAAGGATGCTAAAAAGACGACAGTTCATGTAACGGAATATCCCAACAGCCAGACCTGGCGCATGCCTCCGCACGGCATACCTTCCGCTATAAGCCTACTGTGTTCTGTGCGCAGGATGCAAGGCGCAAACCAAGTGTAAAATATATCCTAACCAGTAAAGTGTGCGGTTGCCGCCATTATAAATCGGGCGTGGGCCAGATCATCCTTGTGGGGTTTGTTGCAAATAAATGCGTCCATCCCGGTCTTGCCTTCCGTGTTATATGCTTTCATCATAGTGTATATGGCTACATGGGCATGGCATCTGTTTCGGATGTAAAAATTACAAGTGCTGTCTGCCTGTCTGCCTGTTGCAAACACTGTTTTTAATATTGGGTGTGCCAGCCACACCGCTTTTGGCCCCTGTAAGGGAGAACTGCCGGTTATGTCGTTCCTGTTCCGCCATAAGGCGCGTGCGCTCTCTCCCCTCATGCTCATGCTGGTCGGGCTTGGCGGGTGTGCCTATATTACGCCCGAACAGCCTGCGGCTCCGCCCTTGCCCGCATTGGCAAAACCCGCCCCGTTCAGTGCGGCGGATGCCGTGTTTGTGCAAAAGCTCAACGCCTTGGACCTGACCCAGATTGCCGCGGCCAACGCCGCCAGAACCCATGCCGCGCGGAGCGATATTGCTGTGCTGGGTGAAACCATAGCCAAGGATCTGACTGCCATGCAGACCCGGCTCGCCAAGGTTGCCACCGCCCATGGCCTGACCCTGCCAGCCCAGCCCCTGCCTGCCGAGCAAAAGCAGATTGATCGTTTGCAGCACTGGCAGGGTGCAGCGTTTGACAAACGCTATATCCGCTACTTTGCTGCTGCGCATGCTAAAATCAAGCCGGTGCTTGCCAGCCTGATCGCCACATCCAAAAATCCTGATCTGGTCACAATTGCGCGGGACGTGCAGACCAGATTGGCTGATTATCAGACTGTTATGCACTAAGCACAGCGGCGCGCGCCAGACGCATGCAGCCCTTTATGTGGCTTCAAGTTGATAATTGCTTGCACAAAAACATGAAGCCCCGCAAAGGGCATGCACCATGCTGACAATCGAAATCATTCTGCTGCTGCTCCTGCTGACTGCCGTCAGCAGCCTGCTCACCCTGCGGTTCCGCCAGAAGGTGCCGCAACCTGTTATTCTGATTGCGCTGGGCGTGGGGGCCGGGCTTGCGGGCATGAATGTACGCCTGCACCCCGAACTGTTCATGTTCGTGTTTTTGCCCCCTCTTCTGTTCGCGGATGCATTTCGTATGCCGCTGCGCGAATTCGGGCAGTTGCGTGGGCCAATCCTGTTTTTGGCTTTTGGGCTGGTGGTGCTCAGCACCCTGCTGTGCGGATACGCCATTCACTGGATTCTGCCGGTTTTAACCCTGCCGGTCTGTTTTACGCTGGCGGCGGCCCTTTCCCCCACGGATACGGTTGCCGTGTCCAGCCTGATCAAGGGCAGGCGCGTCCCCACAAGGCTGTTGCAGCTTCTGTCGGGCGAGGCGCTGTTTAACGATGCATCGGGTCTTGTCTGCTTCCGCTTTGCCATGGCGGATGCGCTTACGGGTGAGTTCTCCTACCAGCAGGCATTTGGCACATTCATGCTGGTGGCGTGCGGGGGGCTGGCCATTGGCGCCGTGGTGGCGCATGGGTGGCCGCGCGACTGAACAAGATGCTCACCCGCTCAGGGTATGATGAGACACAGTCCCAGATCGTGCTGGTACTTTTGCTGCCGTTCTTGATGTATGCTCTGGCTGAGGCTGTGGGGTGCTCGGGCATTCTGGCCGCCGTTGCGGGCTGCATGGTGGTCAAGCTCTCGGGCATTATCGAGGATGCTTCCACCACCACGCGCCTGCAATCGACCACGGTGTGGACCATGGTCAGCTATGTTTTTAATGCGCTGATCTTCCTGTTTTTAGGGCTGCAACTGCCCAGCCTGCTGCAAAGTGCGCATAGTCTGGTGCTGGCGCGGCATGTGGGCATGTGGCGGCTTGGCCTGCTGGTGGTGGAAATTTACGGCATTATGCTGGTCATGCGCTTTGTGGGCATCTGGCTGTCCATTGCCTGCCGCTGGGCTTCGGCGCGGATCAACCACATACCGTTTGACCCTACGGGGCTTGCGGCCAGCCTGCTGCTGACCTTTGCTGGCGTGCGCGGCGCGGTTACGCTGGCAGCGGTGCTGTCCCTGCCAACGGGGGAGGATGGTACCATGTCTTTCCCCACGCGTGAGCCTGTGGTGGTGATCGCGGCGGGGGTGATTGTCCTCTCCCTGCTTGTTGCCAGCGTGATTATTCCTTTGTGCCTTAAGTTCATCCCTGCCGAACTGGTGGACAAAAGCGCGCAGGAGGAAAACATGGCCCGCCAGAAGCTGCTGCGCGCAGCCCTTGACCTGCTGCACAAGGCGGAAACCGTGCCCGCCATAGAAACCCCGCCCGAAACCGAGGAGGAAAAGGCCGCACTGGAGGCCGCCCGGCTGGAGGTGATCGACCGCCTGACCAAGCTCTACCAGAGCCGTCTGGAGCAGGAGGATGCAACCCCGCGCATTACGCAGGCGGACCGGCGGAACGCCATAAGGCATTCACGCATGGAACTGGCCCTGCGCCTGCAAATCCTGCGTGCGGAGCGCCAGACCATGCGCGAACTGGTCGCCCAGCAGGAAATTAATGACCAGACGGAATGGAAACTTCAGGAAGAACTGGATTACGAGGAAGAAGTTATCCACGCTCTTGCCCAGCGCCTCCCGCGGGAGGTCTGAGCTAACCCCGGCCCCGGCAGAGCCCGCTTACGGTATGGCCTGATCCAGCAGCACTTCCACCCCCGGCACAATCCGCTGGATCAGATCGCCCGCGGGTTGGGGGGTGTTGGTCACAACATGAATGCTGGCCGAGGCTGCAATGTCCTTTTTGGCATCAGCCAGAGCTGTGCGTGCGTTTTCCCGCCAGTTCAGGGTATGGCCTTCCCCCAGGGCGGCCAGACCTGCGCGCGCCAGCCGGGCCAGTTGGGCGGAGGCCGGCAGGGCCGGGGTCAGCCCCGCGTTATGGGCTGCGGCTTGTGCAAATGCGCTGTCGTTATTGGCCCAGCGGGTCAGCATGGTTTCAAGGTCATGGCGCAGTTCGGTATGACCGGCAATAAAAGCCTGCGCCTCGGCATTAAAGGTTTCGGCCTCAAAGCTGTCAGGGCTGGCTATGTCGGCCGGGGTGCCAAGCTGTTGCAAGGTGGCGGTCTGTTTGTGCCGTATTTGCAAAAATTCATGATTATGCGCGTAGTTCCGCACGGGTGAGACAGCTTTAAGCAGCACGTCTGTGGCCTCCGTCTCGCCCGGTGCCAGCCGTTCGAGCATGCGCTGGGTGTTGGCGTGGGCCTTCAGGCCTAAAAGGTCCAGCCGGTCGGCCATAATGGCCAGTCTGGGGTACAGGGTTGTGGCATTGCAGCGCTCTGGTGCGGACCAGAATCGCTCGGCCAGCGCCGCCGCCCGTGGCCACACCCGTCCGTCCAGCATATCGGGGGAGACAACTTCGGCCCACAGGGCGGTTTCGGCTCCCAGCACGTGGGTTTTTTGCGCATCCGTCAGGGGTGGGAGTGGGGCGTCCTCCGGCTTGTCCGTGCTGGTGGGGGGCGGGGGTAGGGCATCGGGCGGAGTGGGGCCGGTGGTCTGTGCGGCGGCCCGTGCCTCGGCTGCATCCTTGCGCATGTCCAGCGGGTCTGTGGTGTAATAGGCACTCGCGGGGAGCAGGCGGTCCAGATAATAGGGGCCGGAAATAACCGTATCGTGGCCTGCTGCTGTGGCCTGCGCGGTGTGGGCGGGGCCACGCCAGCTTTCTATAATGGTGTCGGGGGGAATGTCGGCTTCCTGCACTTCATCCCAGCCCATGACGGTTTTGCCGCGCAGGCGCAGGGCGCTGGCCACGTGGCGGGTATAGTCCGCCTGCAAAGCCGCAACGGAAGCCACATGGTGCTGCTTCATATACGCTGCAATATGGGCTGACTGTGCCCATTGTTTGGCCACGACCTCATCCCCGCCAATATGGAACACCGGGTCGGGGAACAGGGCGGCCATTTCGGCGTAAACGGCGTTTACAAAGCCTGATGTAGCGGGGTTTGTGGGGTCGAGTGCTGCGCGGTTGATCTCCGCCCGGTCGGTGGTGTTGAGTGGTGCGTTGGCGGCGTAACGCGGGTAGGCCAGCAGCATGGCGTAGCTGTGGCCCGGTGTATCAAACTCGGGCACCACGCGTATGCCCCGGTCCGTGGCCTCACGCACAAGCTGGCGGATCTGCTCCTGCGTGTAATACTCGCCGTGGCTGCCAATGGTGTGCAGGCGTGGAAAAACCTTGCTCTCTACCCTGAAGGCCGCACCATCGGAGAGGTGAATATGCAGCACGTTCAGCTTGACCATTTCCATGGCGTCCAACTGGCGTAGCAGGTCGGGCAGCGGCATGAAGTGCCTGCTGGTGTCCAGCATAAGCCCGCGCCATGCAAAGCGGGGCGTATCTTCAATATGGGCCTGTGCTAGCACCGGGCCATCCAGTTCCTGCCGCACAAGCTGGCTCAGGCTGGTCAGGCCGTGCAGCACACCTGCCGGGCCTTGGGCGGTCAGGGTTATGCCGGTAGGGGCCACGTCCAGCGTATAGCCCTCCTGCATGGCGGGACCGGGGAATGCGGGGTCTTTTGCTGTGCGGATGTTCAGCACCAACCCACCCGGCTGGGGAGGAGATTGCGTAAAGTCTATGGGCCTGCCAGCAAGGAGTCCGACCCGCATGCGTAGCCGCTCCAGCGCGCGCAGCAAAAGCGGGGTGGGTGGGCTGTCCCAGTGCACAGTCAGGTTTTGGGGGAGGGCAAAGGCCGCCCCCGATGTTTGCAAAACAGCCGGGGCGGGCATGACCAGTGGCGCGCGCACCATGTTGCGCACAAAGGCGGGGGGCAGATCGGTGGCGTGTGGTTCCGCTACCCCTTGCGCCCATGCTGTTGGGCAGGGGGGGGGGCCCAGCAGGGCAAGGCCGCACAGGAGCAGGGTTCTGGCTGAGATGTGTTTAAAAAAATCTGCGGTCATGGCTGTGTTTTTTGCGCCAGGAGTGTGAGTGAGAGAGCATGCACCCATGCCGCGTCCACTTCCCATCCGGCCAGTTGGGCGGCGCGCAGGGCGGCTCCGCCTAGCGGGGGCAGGGTGGGGGGCGTTGCGGGCTGGCCCAGCATTGCCGCCACGCGGGCACGGACCAGAGGGTTGTTCATAACACTGCCGCCATAGCTCCACGGCAGGTCAGGCATGGTCTGGACAGATGCGTGTTCAGGTGTTGTGCCAGTGCCAGTGCCAGTGCCAGTGCCAAGGCCGTGGCAGGCCGTGCGCGCCAGTTCGGCCAGATGCGTACCGGCTGCGTGCAGTATGGCTAGGGCGTGCGGGTCATGTGCGGTGGCCAGAGAGTGGACTGTTGTTGCCACATCTCCCACGGCGGAGCGTGGGTGTTCGCGCGTGCGCAGCCATTCGCGCAGGGCGTCCGGGGCGTTGGCTCCTTGGGTGGGCAGGCCCAGCGTGTGCAGCACGGCCCGTGCGAAAGGAGCAAAGGTAACGTCTGGGTCGTCCAGAAAACGGGCGGCGTGGTTAAGGGCGCGGCAGCCTATCCAGTAGCCTCCCCCTTCATCACCAAACAGCCAGCCCCAGCCTCCTGCGCGGGTAGTGCGCCCGTCCTGTGTGCTGGCCTGTGCTACGGAGCCGGTGCCCGCCAGCACAAAAACGCCAGCCCCCCCGGCAAAGGCTCCACGGTGGGCGGTCTGCACGTCGTTTTCCAGTTCCAGCGGTATGTCTGGCCCAAGGGCTGCGCGGGCCACGTCCCTCTGCTGGTGGGAGGAGGGGCGTGCTGCATCATACCCGGCCATGCCCAGCACGGCGGCACACAGGCCGGTATGGGGGAGTGCGCGCAGCAGGGTATGCAGGTTATTGGCCCATTCCGCCCGGTCATAGGGGTTGCAGCCGGGACCGGTGGCGTGGGCCAGCACGCGGGCATCATGGCGGGTGATCAGGGCAACCCGTGTGTGGGTGCCCCCGCCATCGAGTGCCAGAATGGTCTGTGTCTGGGGCATTAGAACACGGTTGGCTCAGGCTGGGAGTGGTTCTGCATGGCGGGGCCAACGCCACGGGCGGCCTGTACGGCCAGCAGTTCCAGCGCACGGCGTAAATGCCCGTCGCACAGGCGGAGCAGCATGCGCCCCTGTGCGGGTTCCAGCCCCTGCCGCAGCAAGATAGCCAGTTTGATGGACCCATCCGCCTTGAGCAGTGCGGCCTGTGCCTGCTCGTCCGAGCAGTCGGTCAGTTGGGTAATCATGCGCAGGGCGCGGTGCACCAGCTTGGCGTTAACAATACGCATGTCCACCATATGCCCCCGCCATGTGTGGCCAAGGCGGATCATCAGGGTGGTGGAGAGCAGGTTGAGACAGATTTTTTGGGCCGTACCAGCCTTCATGCGTGTGGAGCCCGCGACGACTTCCGGCCCGGTTTCGGTCAGAATGCCAATGTCCGTTTCGGCCAGCAGGCGTGCGCCCGGGGTGCAGGACAGGCCAATGGTCAGGCTGCCACAAAAGCGCGCGCTGGCAAGGGCTGCGCAGGTGTAAGGGGTGTTCCCGCTTGCGGCAATGCCGATCACCACGTCATCCGCGGTGGGGGTGTAGTTGGTTATGGCGCGCTGGGCTTCGTCCTCGTCATCCTCCGCCCCCTCAACGGGGCTGAACAGGGCCGCCTCTCCCCCCGCCAGAAGCAGCACCAGCTTTTCGGAGGGCCAGCCATAGGTGGGGATAAGCTCTACCCCGTCCTGCAAACCAATCCGGCCGGATGTGCCCGCTCCTACGTAAAACAGGCGTCCGCCCCGCTCCAGCCGGGGGACGGCCTGCGCAATGGCGGCCTCCATGTCCACCAGAGCGGATTTGACGGCGGCTGTTGCGGCAAGCTGGCTTTCCAGCAGACTTTCCAGCACCGTACTGGTGGGCCATGTATCCAGCCCGTCATAACGTGGGTCCTGCATTTCCGTGCGGGGGGGCTGGTGTAGGTTCTGTTGTGTGGTCATGGTCTTGGCCTCCGGTTACGGGTGGGCAGGGGGTTCTGGCTAAGGTGCATGATATGGAACAACCCCGCCAGTCCGAACAGGGCAACCATGCCCAGCACGATCAGCCATGGAAAGGCCAGAGCATGCCCGTTGGGGTGCAGGGCCAAGCATGGCCCACACCATAAGGGGCACGCTCAGCGCAAAGGCGGGGGCCAGCGTGCGGGCCGTGGCGCGGGGCATGGCCATGCCTGCAACAAACGTACCCAGCATGGGGCCATACCCGCATGCGGCAATGGACAGGCCTAACATAATGGCGGATTGGCTGGAATGGGCAAACAGCCCGGCACAGGCCACCAGCGCGCAGGCCCATGCCACGGTTACCAGCCGGGCAAAGCCCAGTGCGGAGCAGCGCATGGCACGGGCGGCGCGTGCGCACAGGGGCGCAAAATCGCCCATGCTGGCCGCTGTCATGGCCGAAAGTGTTGCCGAGAGCGAACCCATGGTGGCGGCCAGAATACCCGCCAGCATAAGCCCGCGCAGGCCCGGTGGCAGGTCATGCACGATATAGGTGGGGAAAATGGCATCCGGGCTGGCAAAACCAGCCTGAGCGAGCGTTTGCCCCCCGTTACGCACCCAGAGCAGAACACCGGTCAGGCTGAGCAGGGCAAACAGTAAGCCCACTCCAAGGGCGCTGCCCATAAGGGCCAGTCGTGCATCACGCAGGCTACGCGCGGCCAGCATGCGCTGGACCATAAGCTGGTCGGTCCCGTGGGATGCGACGGAGAGCAAAGCCCCCCCGCCAATGGCGGCAAGGGGGGTAAAGGGGCTGTTTAGCACAAAGGCGTTATGGGCAAACAGGTGGAGCCGCCCTGCCTGTTGCAGTGTGTGCCATGTGCCGGCAGGTGCGCCATGCCACAACAGGGCCGCGCAGGCCGTGGCTCCAAACAGGTACAGGCCGAACTGAATGCTATCCGACCAGACCACGGCGCGTAGGCCACCGCATAGGGTGTAAAACAGGGTCAGCAGCATAATGGCTCCCAGCAGCAGGGGCTGGGGAATGCGCACATGCAGGACCGCCAGCATGGTGGCAAGGGGCAGCATACCCGCAAACAGGCGCACGGCCTCGGCCAGCAGGCGGGTGATCAGGAACGTGGCCGATGCCAGCCGTTGCATGGGAGCCCCAAAGCGCTGGCCAAGCCAGTCATACGCGCTCAGCATATGGCCCTGCTGGTACAGGGGCAGGAACCACCATGCCACAATGGCGCGGCCCACAAGGTAGCCCAGAGCAAGCCCCACAAAAACCATGCCCGACCCATAGGCAATGCCCGGCACGCTGATCACGGTCAGGGTGGAGGTTTCCGTTGCCACGAGCGAGAGGCACAGCGCCCACCACGGCAGGTCCTTGTGCCCTTCCAGATAGGCTGTGGGGGAGGACTGACGGCCTGCCAGCACAAGGGCCACAACCGGCATGGCCGCCAGATAGGCCAGCATGACCAGCAGGTCGGTAGGGCTCATGGTGTGGTCCTGTTCATGCCGTGTGACGGCACAGAGGGGGCAAAGGGCAGGCCGTGTAGGCCAGCCGGGGGGATTATACAGGGCGGGCCATGCCTCATGGAGTGCTGGCGGCGGGCATGGCGGGGTACAAACTTTAGGAACAGCGTGCGGGGGTATCAACCCTCTATCTGCTCTGTCCGCCCGCTGGTGTGGTTTGTGGCAAGCACCCTCGCCCGGGTGTGAAAAACAGAGGGCTTGGCGCGGGGGGGGGCGCAGGCGGTAACCTGCCGTGGAACAGTTACCCCGGCATGGGCGGACTGGCTGGTGCCCGTGACCGACCCATGCCTGTAAAGGAACCGTTATGACCAGCAGTTGCACGTCTGGCGGGTGTGGCCTCCGCGCCCCCCTGACCCCCGAGCAGGAGCAGATCCTGCTCGGCCACGGTACGGAATACCCCGGTTCCAGCCCACTGAATGATGAAAAACGGCAAGGCGCATACCATTGTGCTGCGTGCGGCACGCTGCTGTTCCGCTCGACCACCAAGTATGAGAGCGGGAGCGGGTGGCCATCCTTCTGGGCGGCGGAGCCCGGCGGAGTTGCCACCCGGCGGGACACAAGCCACGGCATGGTAAGGCAGGAGGCCCACTGCGCGCAGTGCGAGGGCCATCTGGGCCATGTTTTTAACGATGGGCCACCGCCCACGGGGTTGCGTTACTGCATGAACGGCCTTGCGCTGGACTTCAGGCCCGACGCGCCAGACAACACCTGAACGCTCCACGCCCCGAATGGTGGGGCCGCCGAACCGCTTTTGCGCTCAGGCCTGCACGTCCTGCGCAACGTCGGCCGTTTGCCCGCCCCCCACGGCGGTAAGGAAAAAAGACCACGCCTTGCTAAAAAACGCTTCGCGCTCTTCCTCGGTCTTGAGCGGGTCAAGGCCGAACAGGCTGTCTTCCATTGGCCAGCCGGTTACCATACCGGTCAGCAGGCGGGCGGTTGTGTCCGTTGCGTGGCCGGGGTTGATCTGCCCCTTCTGCTCCGCTGCCTTGAGCAGACGGACAAAGTTGTTGTGAAAAGGCTGCCCAATGGCCGCTACCGCCTGTTGTTGCAAGGAGGGGTGGCGGTGGCCGTCCGCTATGAGAATCCGGTAGGTGCCCAGCGCATCGGGCCGTAGGGTCAGGTCCAGCATCAGGCGGCTGATGTGGCGCAGCTCCTCCAGCGGGTTGGTCAGGGGGGTCTGTTCCATAGCCCGCAGAACGGAGCCGGTCAGATTGGTCACAACCGCAATGAACAGCGCCTCCTTGGAGGAATAACGCCGGTAGATTGTCTGTTTGCTCGCACAGGCCTTGCGGGCGATCTGGTCGATGGAGGTGCCCGCGTAGCCATGCTGCACAAACAGGCCCGCCGCTATTTCCAGCAGATACTGGTCCAGATCTTCCGTCACATCGGTTGTGGGCCGTCCACAGCGCCGCTTACGCCCCTGCAGGCAGGGGTTTGCCATGTCCAGGGGACGGGCGGCAAAGGTAAGGGCCTTGCTCAGGTACCCTTTGGGTGAACGGGGGGCAGGGGGCTTAGACAACGATTATCCGCTTTGTGTTAGCAGGTGTTGGGTGGGGGTATGGTAACACATCTGCAATGTGGCCGTTTTATACCCGTGTCGTGTTTTTATTTCGAGGTCTTTCCGTGCAGCGCAAGAATGTGTTGCAAGAAAAAGGGGGTGTTGCGGCGGCCCTTTTCCGCCACACACAAAACACACATACCATGTGGTGCGCGATCATGTCAGGAAATAACCCCAGTGGAACAGCAGACGTTTGAGAGCAAAGACGCTCATAGGTCCGAACCGGCGGACCAGAGCAGTGCGCGCGCGGGGCTTGCCCCCCCCCAAGGCCCGGATGCCGGGATTACGGCCAGCGCGGAGCAGATCGCTGTTCTGGCGTATGGCGTGCAAAAGCTGGAGCGTATTCTGCGGCGCTTTTACCAGCTTGCCGTGGCCGTGGTGGCGGCGTTGTGTGTGGGGCTGTTCATTTACGCCGGTGGGGCGGTGGTTATGGTCGTGTTTGCCGCAGCCCTTGTTGCGGTGGTCCTGCATGGTGCTGCGCGGCTGATCTGCCGGGTGCTGCCCGTGCGGCAATGGGTGGCGGTGGTGCTGTTCCTTGCTGCCCTTGTTGGCGGTGTGTCGGTTGTGGTGCATGTGTCCGGCCCCGAACTGGTGACCCAGCTTTCCCACCTGTATGCCGCCCTGACCCATGAGCGTGATGCGCTGCATGCCGCACTGGACAAAAATCCGGTTGGGCATTCCGTGCTCAACCACATGCCCCGCTTTTTTGGCGGCAACCAGACATCCGGCCCCCTTGGCTCGGAAGGGGCCGGGGGGAGCATGGACTTTGCCGGGTCCATGACCAACGTGCTGACGTCCACCTTCGGGTCTGCGGGCACTCTGGTGGTTATTGTGATCGCGGGGGTGTATTTTGCGCTTTCCCCCCACCTGTATGCCAATGGTCTGCTGCGGCTTGTGCCCACCCGCTACCGTGGCACCGCGCGTGAGTTGATCCGAACCACGGCGCATGTGCTGTCCGCCTGGGTTGCGGGGCAGTTGCTGGATATGACCGTGGTGGGTGTGCTCACGTGGGTTGGTCTGTCCCTGCTGGGCATGCCGCTGGCTTTTCCGCTGGGGCTGGTTGCGGGCACGGCCAATTTTATTCCCTATCTGGGCACGTTTATCGGGGCGGTGCCTGCCTTGCTGATCGCGTTATCCATCAGCCCGCGTGAGGCTCTTATGGTGGCGGGGCTGTATGCCTTTATTCAGGCGTTTGAGGGGTATGTCATGTCCCCCTTCATTCAAAAACGGGCGGTTAGCATGCCGCCAGCCCTGACCATTTTGTCCCAGACCATTTTTGGCGCTTTTCTGGGTATGTGGGGCTTTGCCTTTGCCTCGCCCATTACCGCTGTGCTGCTGGCGGTCATAGACCACCTGACCACCCCGCTGCCAGAGGACGAACAGGTCTGACCCAACTCTATATTTTAGCATAAAAAGGTAAAAAACAGGACAAAACAGGCACGATCTGCGTTTTTGGGGGTGGTTTTCCCGCTTGTGTGCATGCACATTCCACACAACAAGAATATCCGCTTGAAGGAAGCACGGGATGTCCAGCCCAGCCGACGATTTTCAAAAATACCGGCACCTCAGCCCGTTTGAACTCAAGGATCAACTGATCCGGCTGGCCTCGGGGCGGGCGCAGCGGGCCATGCTGGACGCAGGGCGGGGCAACCCCAACTTTTTGGCAACACTACCCCGGCAGGGCTTTTTTCAGCTTGGTATGTTTGCCGCAGCCGATTCCGCCCTCACATTCTCCTGCATGGCGGAGGGCGTGGGCGGCGTGCCCCGGCGTGAGGGTATAGAGGCACGGTTCGAGGCTTTTCTGGTTGCCAACAAAAATGTGCCCGGCGTTGCGTTCCTGCGCCGTGCTTTGTCCTATGTGCGTGACCAGATGGGCCTGCCCGCCGATGCCTTTTTGCTGGAAGCAACAGCGGGTATTCTGGGGTGTGACTACCCAACGCCCCCGCGCATGCTGCGTTATGCGGAAAAAGTAGTCCGCCACTACCTGCTGCACGAAATGGCAGGCGGGACCATGCCCGAAAGCACAACAGACCTGTTTGCGCTGGAAGGGGGGACTGCGGCCATCAGCTATATTTTTGCCTCCCTGCGCCAGAACGGGCTGATCCGCCCGGGGGATAAGGCCGCCATTGGCATGCCGGTCTTTACCCCTTACGTGGAAATTCCCGAACTGCGGGACTACCAGTTGCGCGAAGTGGCCATTAACGCGGACCCCGAGGCCGGGTGGCAGTACCCGCCAGAGGAGCTGGACAAGCTGCTTGACCCCTCGGTCAAGATTTTTCTGGTGGTCAATCCCAGCAACCCGCCATCGGTGCGCATGAGCGATGCGGGGCTGGCCCGGATTGCCGAAATTGTAAAAAAACGCCCCGACCTGATTATTGTGACCGATGATGTGTACGGCACCTTTGCCGATGACTTCCGCTCCATTTACGCCATTTGCCCGCACAATACGGTGCTGGTCTATTCGTTCTCCAAGTATTTTGGCTCGACCGGCTGGCGGCTTGGGGCTGTGGCCATGCACCAGAACAACGTGCTGGACCGTGCGCTAGCCGCTCTGCCCGAGGCCGAAAAGCAGGAACTGGACAAGCGTTACGCCTCCCTGACCCCCGATGTGCGCGGCCTTAAGTTTATTGACCGGCTGGTAGCTGACAGTCGCACCGTAGCCCTTAACCACACAGCGGGCCTGTCCACCCCCCAGCAGGTGCAGATGGTGCTGTTCGCGCTCTTTGCCCTTATGGATGGGCGCGATGCCTATAAATCCGCGCTCAAACGCCTGCTGCACCGGCGCGAACTGGCCCTGTACCGCGACCTTGGCGTTAATGCGCCCGATGATGAGGGCAGCACCCACTATTACACGCTGATCGACCTGTCCAACGTGGTGACCCAGCTTTATGGCCGTCGCTTTGCACGCTGGCTGATGACCAAGGTGGATTACCAGACCATCCTGTTCCGCATTGCGGAGGAAACGGGCGTTGTACTGCTGCCCGGAGATGGGTTTGCCGTCAAACGCCCTTCGGCCCGCGCCTCGCTCGCCAATCTGAACGAGCACCAGTACGCAGCCATAGGCACGGCCCTGCGGCGCATGGCAGATGAATATTACGCCCGTTACTGCACGGAAAAAGGGGTTAAGGCCGAAGCCCCCGCCCCCTTGGCGCATTAGGGGCCAAGGGCGGAGTAAGCCGGAGCGGCATGGACCGGGGCAGGGCATAACCCTGCTCCAACCCGCCAGTTATGCCCCCTCTGCCCCACCTTGGGGCCACTTGAGGGGGAGACGTGTCAGTCGTTTTTGCCAAAGACCGGACGCGTGCTTTCAAACAGGAACCATGTGCGGCGCTCTGTTTCGTCAATCCAGTTTTCCAGCAGGCTGGCGGTGGCTACGTCGTGCGCATCATCACACAGGTCATGCACCGCGCGCAGGCGTCTGGTCAGGGTCAGGTTGTCCTCACGCAGTTCGGCCAGCATGTCCTCGGGGGTCACGTAGAGCGCGTCATTATCCAAAATGGCGGTCTTGCGGCCGATCTCCCCAATGGAGTGGAGTGTTGTGCCGCCAATTTTGCGCGCACGCTCGGCCATGGGATCGGTCATGGCAAAAATCTGCTGGCTCTGCTCGTCCAGCAGCAGGTGGTAGTCACGGAAGTGGCGGCCACTCATATGCCAGTGGAAGTTCTTGGTTTTGATGTACAGGGCGAACACATCGGCCAGAACCTCGGCCAGACCAGCCGCAACAGCCTTGACCTTGTCGGCCTTCAGGTCTGTGGGGGTGCCAAGATATTCCTTGATGTGGAGTTCCGAAGCATTGGGTTTGGTCATGGGAATGCCAGCCTTTCCAATAAATGTCAGTCTGCGGACCGAGGAGTTCCTCCGCCGCTACACTCAACGTGGAAAGCGCGTGCGCAGATGCAACCCCGCATGGGCAAAGACTCCGGCTCTCACATAAACGTGACAAACCCGTAACCCCACCCCGCCAGACTTTTGCCTTGCCCCCGGCCTGTGCGTAGGTGCTGCACGGAGCACGGAGCACGGAGCACGGAGCACGGAGCACGGAGCACGGAGTGTTCGGGGTGGTGGGTTGGTTACACCTCGCTTTTAAGCGGGCGGCTGAGCAGGCTGTGTGTGGCCTGGGCCAACGTGATCTGCCCTTCCATAAAGGCGGCAATGCAGTCGGTAATGGGGGTTTCCACCCCATGTGCGCGGGCAAGGGCTTGCAGAGCGGCAGCCGTTGTAACCCCTTCGGCCACGCCGGGCAGGCTGTTCAGTGCTGTGTGGGTGGTCATGCCCTGCCCCAGTGCCAGACCCATCTGATAATTGCGAGAGGAGGCTCCGGTGCAGGTCAGCAGCAGATCCCCCAACCCCGCAAGGCCTGCCAGTGTTGCGGCCTGCCCGCCAAGGGCAATGGCCAGCCGGGTTATTTCGGCCAGCCCACGGGTAATCAGGGCAGCGCGGGCGTTCTCGCCCAGACCTGCGCCAATGGTCACGCCGGAGGCCACGGCAATAACATTCTTGGCGGCAGCCCCCAGTTGCACCCCCACACAGTCCGTACTGGCATAAAGGCGGAACAGGGGGGTGGACAGCAGGCTGCTCAGGCTTTGTGCCCGCGCGGCATCGGGGGCGGCCAGCACAGCGGCAGCGGGCAGGCCCGCGGCAATTTCACGCGCAAAGTTGGGGCCGCACAGCACGGCACCGGGCACATCGGGGCGTTCGCGCGCCAGAATATCCAGCGGAAAAGCCAATGTTTTGCGCTCTATGCCCTTGCAGCACAGTATGGCGGCAACGCCTGCGGGCAGCATGGGCAGGACGGAGGCCAGATACTGCGTGGGCACCGCCACCAGAACACAGCGTGGTGCAACCTGTGGCAGTGTGGAGCAGGGGTGAATGGTGGGGGGGAGCGGGTAGTCCGGCAGGCGCGGCATGGCCCCGTTGGGTAGGGTCTGCGCGTTGCGCGCCCACAGGTACACCGGCACTCCGGTGCGCGTGGCGTGCAGGGCCAGTGCAGTGCCCCATGCCCCCCCGCCCAATACAAAAACAGGATCGCTCATATCCGCATCGGTGCCAGAAGCCCGGCTCCTGCGCAAGCGTGGGAAAGGTGGGGGTGGCAGGTGTTGGTCGGGCGTGCTGGTATTCAGGCGGAGGCTGCCAGAGCCACACCCTGCTGGCGTGCCGCATGGGCGGCCAGTTCAGCCTGCTGGATGTGCCTTAGCTTGGCTTCACGCAGCAGGCACACAACGCCTTTAACGCAGTTGCCGCACTGGGCCTTGCATCCACGCGCGGCATAAATCTCACGCGGGTGGTTTGCGCCATCGGCCACGGCGGCTTCAACGTCTTTATGAGTCAGTAGGTTGCAGGAGCAGACAACCATTACTTTGCACCTCAAGATTGCGAGTCTGATCCTACTCAACCATAAATGAGAATTAGTCGCAATACTTTCTGCGCATATTGCGCATATCGTGTGCTGGACGCCTCCAAAAAGTGATCGGGGGAAGGGGCTCGGCCCCCAGTTCCACGGTCGCGCGTGGGGTCAACCCCGGTGGGGGAGGGGGAAGAGCCGGTCGTAAGCCATGTTGAACAAAAAGGCGTAGGCCAGATAAAACAGGGCGAGCGAGAGCGAGAGCGGCAGTGTGGCAACCATGGAGGCATGGGTGTACAGCGCAATGCCCGGCACAAGTGCGAGCTGCAACCCTGCCTCGAACACCAGAGTATGCACCACGCGCACCCGCATGGTCTTGCGCGTGGTGTGGTAAAGGCGGCCCATCACCCGGTCAAAGGCAATGTTGTACAGGTAGTTCCACACCATGGCGGTTATGGCGCTGCCAATGCCAATAACGCCCATGGCGGATTCGTGCAGGCCAAACAGGGCGCTGCCAGAGGGAATGGTAATGGCCAGCGCAAAGGCCTCAAACAACAGAACATGGCGCAGGCGGTCCATGCCCGAGCGCATGGGCACCGCAGGTGGGGCGGCTTGCGTTGCGGGTTGCCCTGCCGTGCTCAGGGCCGTGGGGTGGGTGGAGGAGTAAGTTGACATGGCGGCAATCTATCGCGCCTGATAGTAAAGAAAAGATGGAACCTATCAGAAAAACAGATGGATGAACGTTTCTCTCGAACAGCTTGAAGCCTTTGTGGCCACGGTGGATGCCGGGTCTTTTTCTGCTGCGGCCCGCGCGCTGGGGCGGGCGCAGTCGGCCATAAGCACGCATGTGGCCAATCTGGAGGTGGACCTTGGGGTGGTCCTGTTCGTGCGCACGGGGCGCACCCCGGTGCTGAGCGTGGATGGCGAACGCCTGCTGCGTGAGGCCCGCGTGGTGCTGGACCGGCGCGAACATCTGATAGGCGTTGCCCGCTCGCTGGAAAGCGGGGTGGAGAACAAACTGGTTGTCGCCATAGACGAACTATACCCAGAACACGCCCTTGGCCCGGTTTTTGCCGAGTTCGCACAGGCCTTCCCTCATGTGGAAATGGAAATCCTGTTCCCGCTCATGGAGGATGTGGGCCAGCTTGTGCGTGATGGCGCGGCCCAGCTTGGCGTTATGTGGCAGCAGCACCGCATGCCGCCCGAGCTTGCGTTCCGCACCATTGGGCGGGTGCCGCTCAAACTGGTGTGCGGGCGCAACCACCCGCTCGCACAAGGTGGCCCCGTGGCGTGGGAGGACCTTAAACGCCACCGCCAGATTCTGGTGGCTGCGCGTGGGCGCGAGCGTGAGCGGCATTACCTGCGCGTGGCGGGGGAGGTCTGGTGGGTGGAAAGCCACTGGGTCATTCTGGAACTGGTGCGCCACGGCATAGGCTGGGCCTTTGTGTCCGACCATGTTCTGGCGGCCTCCCCCGCAGCGCCCGATATAGTTGCACTTGAGCAACAATTTGATGCCGGGGACCGTCTGGTGCCTCTTGCGGTGGTCTGGCACGCCAAGGGTTCGCACGGGGTTGCTGCGCGGTGGCTTTTGCAACGATTCTTCAAAAAAGAAGGGAATTTCTAGACTGGAGGGGGGAGCTTCGGCCGACCGATCCGCAGTTGTGTCGGGTTCCCGACATGTGTCTTTAATTTTGTGTTGAAAAGGCAACAGTAACGGCTATGATACGAAAATCCTGATGGAAACGAGAGAAAAAACAGGTCTGCATGTCCGTTCTTAGCCCCCGCAAATCATGGCTTGGCCTGCTTCTTGGCAGTGCGGCCTTTTTTTCAGCAGCCACCGTTCAGGCCGCCGAACCCGTCCTGCAAACCGAGCAGAGCGACGTGGTCACCCTAAAGCCCTACAGCCCCCACACCATTTTGGTGGAAGACGCGGTTTACACCCATAACAAGGATGGCCGTGTGGATGTGGTGGACGCCGACCGTGGCGTTCTGCTGGGCATGGTGCAGGCCGCCTACAACCCCAACGTGGTGCTCACCCCCGACGCCAGCCACTTTTATGTGGGGGAAACCACATGGGAGCGCGGCAATCGTGGCGCGCGCAATGACCTGCTGGCCGAATACGATGCCCAGACGCTCAAGCTCACGGCGGACGAAAAACTGCCCTCGCGCGCGCTGGTTACGCCCAAGCGCAACAATCTGGCCATCAGTGCCGATGGCGCACGGGTCTATGTGTACCAGATGAGCCCCGCCAATGCGGTGGAAGTGGTGGACACAAAGGAACACAAGGTTACCCATACGGTGGAAATCCCCGGTTGCGCACTGGCCTACGCCTGGGGCAATGCCGGTTTTTCTTCCCTGTGTGGTGATGGTACGCTGAGCAATGTCAGCATCGAGGCCGATGGCAAAGCCAGTGTAACCCACAGCACTGCGTTCTTTGAGCCCGATAAAGACGGTATTTTTGAACAAAGCCCCAGTGTGGCCAAAGACGGCGCAACGTATTTTATCAGCTATAGCGGCAAGGTTTACCCAACCACCCTGTCCGCCAATAGTGTTGTGCAACCTGCATGGTCCTTGCAGGAAGGGGCCGGGCTTAAACCCGCATCCGATGCCACCGCACCGTTTGAGGTCACATGGCGTCCGGGTGGGTGGCAGATGTCCGCCCTGCACAAAGAGGCACACGAACTGTACGTGCTCATGCACCGTGGCACCTTCTGGACCCATAAGGATGCAGGGACCGAGGTATGGGTGTACAACACGGACACGCACAAGCGGATCCGCCGCATGCCGCTCAAGGTCGCCAGCACCATGGTTGGCATCACGCAGGATGCGGCTCCTTTGATGTTTACGGCGGATGAGGAAGGGAACTTCTTTATCTCCGACGCCCGCACCGGCAAGCTGTTGCGGACCATGAAAGGGCTTGGCACGTCTTTAATTTTCACGGTTGCGCCGGGTGAAGGATGAGCCTTCAGGCGTCAGTCTCCGTGGTGCCTGTATGGTGCGCTGAGGCAGGGCAACTGGTTGCGGCTTTGTGTGCTGGTGGCGTGGGTGCGCTGTTTCTGGTCGCCGGTGTTGCCAAACTGCGTGCGCATGACACGTTTTTGGGCACATTGGCCGCATACCGTCTGCTACCGGACTGGTCTTACGAAAGTGCGGCATGGGCGCTTGCCCTGTCCGAAACTGGCGTAGCTATCCTGCTGTTTTCAGGTATCGGGGCGTCTGCTGGTAGCATTGCGGCGGCAACTTTGCTGGTCGTGTTTGCTTGCGCCATGGGCATGAACGTGCTGCGTGGGCGCACGGACCTGTCCTGTGGTTGCACGCCCGGTGTTGCCGGTCAAAAGCTTTCATGGGCGGTAGTGCTGCGTACGCTGGCCTGTGCCGGGGTTGCTCTTGTGCCGTATGTGGGCCTTGCGTTCGGGCATGGGGTTCTGCCTCTGGTCTGGGGGCAGGGTGTTGTGGGGGGTGTGTGCGTGTACCTGTTGTGGCAGGCCATGCAGGTGCTCCCGCCGGTGCAGGTGCCCGGTTCGGCAGGGCAGGAGCACGGAGCATGATCGTTCTGCTTTACGTGTGGCAGGCGGTTCTTGTGCTGCTGGTGCTGGTGCTTGCCGTGGTGCTGGTCGCACTGGCCCGCCAGATTGGTGTGCTGCACGAACGGCTTGCCCCACTGGGGGATCAGGAGGTCAAGCCCGGTCTGGATGTGGGGCAGGTTGTTCCGCGTCTGATCCTGCACACGCTTGATGGCGCGCCCTTTACCGTGGGGGATGTGCTTCCCGCAGGCCGCAGGCAGCTTTTGCTGTTTGTGGCGGCGGAGTGCCCTGTGTGCAAACGGGTTTCCCCCATTGCGCGCCAGATTGCTGCCGAACGCGGGCTGGACCTTGTGTTTGTGGGGGACGGTCCCGAGCCCGAACTGAAAGCCATGCAGCAGGCCCGACCAGAAATGCAGGGCGTGCCCCTTGTGACCGGGGTTGAACTGGCTCTGGTCCTTCAGATCAATCGTATGCCATCCGTGGTGCTGCTTGATGAGCGCGGCACCATACTGGCCAAAAAACTTGTTAATACCCGCCGGCAGATTGAAGGGGTGCTGGACGGCGTGGCCTCCACCCACCCCGCAGCGCCAGCCGATACAGGAGCGAATGCGCATGTTGCCTTCTGAACACACTCAAAAAACGGAACAGGGCGTGTCCCTGTTCGACCGTCTGACTGAATCCGTGCTGCGCCATTTTGCAGGCCGCACGTCCCGCCGTGGTGTGGTGGCCCGTCTGGGTGGGCTTGCGGCGGCTGTGCCGCTGTTCCCCCTGCTGCCGGTCAGCCGTGCTTCGGCCGCAACGTCTGCCGCGGGCAAGGTTGCATCCAAAGCCCCAACGCCGTTTGGGGCCAAGGCGCAGGTCAAGGACCCCAATGCGTGCGATTACTGGCGTTACTGCGCCATTGACGGCAATCTTTGCACCTCCTGTGGTGGTGGTGTGCATAGCTGCCCGCCGGGTACGGCACCGTCCCCCACATCGTGGATCGGGAGCTGCTACAACCCGCAGGATGGCAATTCCTACATGATTGCCTACCGTGACTGCTGTGGTCAGGATTCGTGTAACGAGGTGACCTGCCTTGGCACGGATGGCGACCAGCCTTCCTACCGCCCCATGGCCAATAACGACATTATCTGGTGCTTTGGCACCGGCACGTCGGAAATGTATAACTGCTCCACCGCAGCCGTGATCGGGAAAGCCTCCTGATCATGCGCGCAGCGTTGTTGCGTTGTGTTCTGCCTGCCTGCGTTACGGTGCTGGCTCTTATGGCTGGTGCCGTGCGTGCCCATGCGGTGCCAGATGCCGTGGTAGGTGCGACAACTTTAAGCCACACACAGTCGGTTTATGTTTCGCACTGTGGTGGGTGCCACGGGATAGAGGGCATATCCGGCCCGACCTTTGTGCCCATGCTGCGCAATAGTGTGGGCAGCTTTGCCTGCACGCAGGAAGGGCGGTCCTATCTGGTGCGTGTGCCCGGTGTGTCCATGTCCCTCATCCGGGATGACCAGACACTCGCGGATGTTATGAACTTTGTGCTGATCACGTTAGGTGGAACCAGCACACCGCCGGACTTTAAGCCCTATACGGCGGCCGAGGTGCATACGTGGCGGGCACATCCGCTCTCTGGCCCGGACTTTATGGCGTTGCGCGCACATGTGCTGGAGCGCTCGCTTGCGGCCTGCGCGCACAGACCGGGCAAGGGCTGAGCGTTACGGGTGCTGTGGCCCGTAGGCCACAGCACGGACGGCAAGAGTGCCAGATGACATGAAAACTTAAAATGACTTTTGATCAGTCCTCATCCAGCCTGTACCAAGCACAAACTCTATTCACCCGCTTTGCCGGACCTTTTCGTTCTGATTTGTGGAGCTAAAAACGAATGTTTCTTCGCCGTCCTTTGCCTGTAGGCATGTGGCTGACCATGCAACTGGCGGCGCTGCCCGCTCTGGCGCAGGAAAAAATAACCCCCGGTGATGCCGCTCGCCCTCTGGTGCTGGAAGAAACCCCGGCGGAAAAAGCACAGGCGGACAAGGAAGAGGTTAATCTTAAACCCACCAAGAACCACACATGGTTTGACGATCTGGAAGGCCACCTTGTGGTCGAAGCCGGTGTTAACGGTAACCCGTGGACACACACAGGCCGCAACTGGGCGCAGTCCTACGTGGACCGGGCCAACACCGCCACACTTAACCAGATTACAGGCACACTCTCCCACCCCACGACCGATATTGGCGGGGGCTACGGCATAGGGTTTGTGTTTGAGGTGCTGTACGGTTCGGATGCGCGCTTTAACCCGACCATTGGCATGGGCGATGGCAACCTGACGGGCATGTACCAGTGGGCTCCCACACAGGCCCATATTGATGCGCATCTGCCATGGCTGAGCAAGGGGGGCATAGACCTCCAGATTGGCCAGCAATACGGTATTCAGGGTTTTGAAGGGACGGATGCGCTGGAACGTCCGTTTTATTCCTACAACTATTCATCCGATTACATTGTCCCGTTCGAAACCGTGGGCGTGCTGGCCACATGGCACATGACCGACACGGTTGCGTGGGTTATGGGGGTGAACGCAGGCAACTCCACCACGTTTGGCGGGGCCAAAAACAACAAGCGCCCCAAAGGGTATTTTGGCGTGCAGTTGAGCGGGCTTATGGATGGCAAGCTGGATGTGGCGGCAATCGGTTACCTTGGCCCGCAGCAGAGCGTGTATGACATTGGCAACCGAGCCAACCAGAAAATGGAATATATTGGCGATATTCTGGCGACATACAAACTGAACGACACCAGCTCCATTACGCTCAATGCCACCTACTTCCACGATGACTACCTACAGGACGACGTGTACGGCATTACCACCTACTTCTCGCATGACTTCTCGCCCTGGCTCACCTTCAATGCACGAGGCGAAATTTTCCGGGATAATAACGGCGACGTGGTGGACAACAATACCTCCACCATGTCCTACGTGAACGAACTGCGCGGGCGCAGCTACTCCTACGATTACGCACCGGGCACCACCTATGGGGAACTGACCGTGGGTGTGACCTACCGGCCAGAGTTCCTCAAACTGCCACGCGGCAGCTTTTCCATCCGCCCCGAAGTGCGGCTGGACAAGTCGCTCAACGGCACCCGTCCGTTCAACCGCGTTTCTCCCACGGATGACCCGACCGTCAACTACGCCAACAACGGCACCAACAACATGTTCTGGTTCAGTTGCGATGCCATCTGGTCTTACTGATCGCACAGGCCGGAAGGGCGAGGGGGCGGAAGCATGACACAGGCAGGCCTGCAAACCCTTGTTCTCATGAATGGTATGCTGAGCCTGTTGCTTTGTGCGGCGTTTTTTGTAGCGTATCGCATGGTGCTAAGGCTGCGCAGGCTTTTTCAGGAAATTGCCCCCGTGGGTGCGTTAACCAACGCACGCGGCCCCCAGCCGGGGGATGCCTGCCCCACAGGTGCGTTTGCAACGCTGGATGGGCAGAGCATGGCGCTAGCCGGTGGGGCCATGCCCCGCCTGCTTCTGTTTGTGTCCGCCACGTGCCCGATCTCGCGCAAAATTATCCCTCTTGCCCGCAGCTTTTGCGCGGCGGAGCAATTGGAGCTGGTTCTGGCGGGGGATGATAACCCGGCAGTGCAGGCCCATTTTGCACAGCAGACGGGTACGCCGCCCGCCCGGTTTATCAATGACCCCGCATTGGGCCGGGCGCTGGAGGTGGACAAACTCCCCGCCGCCTTTTTGCTGGACCAGCAGGGCGAACTGATTGCACGCGGGCTGGTGAACAACCGTGAACACTTGGAAAGTCTGCTCAATGCGTGGGAGAGCGGGTTTGGCACGGTGCAGGCTTATATTACCCATACCCGCAAAGCTGGCCGGGCTACCGTTTAAGGCTGCAAGGCCGGGTTGGTGGCCCTGTTTGTGGCTGCGTGCCAGCTTACCATGCGTACCCGGCCTGCCTGATCCCGCCTTGTGGATGGCGGAACCTTCATGCACACAGAAGCGTTGAGAATAATCCGTGCGGGGGACTGCACAGGGTCCATCCATAATCAAGGAGAACGCAGGCGTGAGCATTCCTGAACTAACCCTGAACGATGGCCGGAGCTTTCCACTTATAGCTTTTGGTACATACAAACTGAACGGCGCAGCGGGCGTGCAAGGCATGGTGAGCGCGCTGGACGTTGGCTACCGTGCGCTCGATAGCGCCTTTAATTACGAAAACGAAGGAGCCGTGGGCGAAGCCGTGCGCAAAAGCGGACGCTCGCGCGAGGAGTTGAGCATTGCCTCCAAACTGCCCGGCCGCCACCAGAAATATGATGAGGCCCTGACCTGTATTGAGGAATCCCTCTACCGAGCAGGGCTGGACTATTACGACCTGTACTTCATCCACTGGCCCAACCCCAAGCAGGGGCTGTATGTGGAGGCATGGCAGGCCCTGATCGAGGCGCAAAAGCGTGGTTATGTGCGCTCCATTGCCGTGTGCAATTTTCTGGCCGAGCATCTGGACAAGCTGAATGCCGAGACCGGGGTGCTGCCCACCATCAACCAGATCGAGCTTTCGCCCTACTTCCCGCAGGACGATATGCGGGCCTATCACCAGAAGCACGGCATTGTGACCGAAGGCTGGAGCCCGATTGGTCGTGGTGGCAAAATTCTGTCTGATGACCTGATCGCGGGCATTGCCAAACGGCTGGGCAAAAGTTCGGCGCAGGTGGTGTTGCGCTGGCATGTGCAGGTCGGGTCCGTGCCCATTCCCAAAGCCTCGCACCGGGAGCGCCAGCTTGAAAACATGTCCGTGTTCGACTTTGAACTGACGGATCAGGACATGAAGGATATTGCAACCCTCGCCCGCCCCGATGGGCGCTCCTTCGGGCAGGACCCCGCAACGTACGAGGAGTTCTAAGAGCCGTTGGGGCATGGATAGCCTCAAGCTCGCACAGCTCAGGTTTTTTTGCGCCGTTATGGAGGCAGGCTCGATTGTGGCTGCCTCCCGCCGCCTGAACTGTGTTGCCTCCAACGTAACGGCTCGCCTGCGGGAGTTGGAGCAGATTGTTGGCCAGCCCCTGTTCCTGCGGGAAAAGGGACGGCTGATCGAAACCCCGGCAGGGCGGGCGTTTTACGCTCAGGCGCATGAGGTTGTGCAAAAAGCCTCGGCCCTTGAGCATTTTTTTGAACCCGACGTGCCCCGTGGCGTGCTCCGGCTGGGGGCGCTGGATGTGGCGTTACACCATTTTTTGCCCCAGCGGCTCCCTTCCTTCATGCAGGCGTTCGCGGATGTGGAATTGCACCTGCTCAAACGTGCGAGCTACACGCTGGAGCAGATGTTAATGGAGCGTGAGCTTGATCTGGCCCTGACCGACGGGCCGATCGAACACCCATTGCTGCAAAGCCGGTTGGTTTTTACGGAGCATCTGCGGCTTGTCGCACCGGCCCATGTGCCGTCTGTTGCTGCTATCAACTGGGCCCGCACGGATGTCCTTTTGTTCAACTCGGATTGTTTTTATCGCAGCGTGTTTGAAAGCTGGATGAAAAAGAACAGGGTTACGCCAAGGCGGATTCAGACAATTGAGTCCTATCAGGTTATTTTTGCCTGCGTGCGCGCGGGCCTTGGGGTCTGCTGTTGCCCCGATGTAATGCTACCAGCCGCCCAAGCACAGGGTCTGCACGTTATGACCCCGCCAGACCTGCCCGCAGCCCCGGTTTATTGCGTGTGGCGGCGCGATGGGGCAACCCCGCTGCTCATACGCTTTGTGGACCATCTGCGCGGCTGCGCTGAATAGGGAATTCATTTTTTGTGAGTTTATTGCTCACATATCATCACTTTTAAAGTGGTGCGCCATCCCCAATACTCATGACCAGAACGGTAAGGAGACTATTGGAAATGTCTGTTAAAAAACATGATCTGTTTATAAACGGCCAGTGGGTCAAACCTGCATCCGGCCAGTACGTAACCATCAAAAACCCGGCAAATGGGGTGGAGGTGGCTGCTGCCGCCAAAGGCAGCGTTGCGGATGTGGACAAGGCCGTGGCCGCTGCCCGCAAGGCCTTTGGGCCGTGGAGTGCCAAAACAGCCTCCGTCAGGGCGGATTATCTGTACGCACTTGAAAACCTTCTTGTGCGGGACAAGGAAAAACTGGCCACCATTATTACGTCCGAAATGGGAAAACCCATTGCGGAGGCACGGGTGGAAGTGGATTTTGCCGCGGGGCTTTTGCGCTTTGCCGCGGAAAATACGCGCCGTTTGCAAGGCGAAATTATTCCCGGTGAGCGTGAGGGCGAAAAAATCCTGATCGACCGTGTGCCCCACGGCGTTGTGGGGGCTATTACGGCATGGAACTTCCCGCTCGCACTGTGCGCGCGCAAAATTGGCCCCGCTCTGGCTGCGGGTAACACCATTGTTGTCAAACCCCATGAGCTAAGCCCACTCTCTGCAATGGCGCTAGCGGCGCTGGCGCAGGAGGCAGGCTTGCCAGAAGGTGTGCTGAACATGGTAACGGGCGATGGCCCCGATGTTGGCGTGCCGTTGGTGGCCCACCCGAATGTGCCGTTTATTACCATGACCGGCTCCACTCCTGCGGGCAAAAAAATCATGGCGGCGGCGGCTGAACACCTGAAGGAAGTGCGGCTCGAACTGGGTGGCAAGGCACCGTTTATTGTTATGGACGATGCGGATATTGAGGCAGCGATTGAAGCTGCGGTCAGTGCGCGCTTTTTTAACGGCGGGCAGGTCTGCACCGCTAACGAGCGGACTTACGTGCATGAGGCGGTGTACGATCAGTTTGCAAAAAGCCTGCGTGCGCGCGTGGAAAAGCTCAAAGTGGGAGATCCCATGCAGGAGGGCACGGACATGGGGCCAAAGGTCAGTCTGGCGGAGTTGGAAAAGGTGGACGCCATGGTGCAAAAAGCCATTGCGCAGGGGGCAAAGCTGGAACTGGGTGGCCACCGGTTGACAGGCGGCCAGTATGACCACGGCACCTACTATGCCCCAACTCTGCTGAGCAATGTGACCCACGGCATGGATATTGTGCATAACGAGGTTTTTGGCCCGGTTTTGTCCCTGCTCAAGGTGCGTGACTTTGATGAAGCCCTGAGACTGGCGAACGAGAGCCAGTATGGCCTGTCCGCATACCTGTTTACCAAGGATCTGGCCCGGGTGCTGCGTATGACGCGGGAGTTGGAATTTGGCGAGGTGTACGTGAACCGAGGAGCAGGGGAAGAACCGCAGGGCTTCCACCATGGTTACAAAAACAGTGGTCTTGGTGGGGAGGACGGGCAGCACGGGCTGGAAGCCTACGTGCAGACCAAGACCATCTACCTGAATGCCTGATTGGCGTTTGGCGCGCGTTATCAGGCTAAAAGCAAAGGCTGCGGAGCATTATGGCTCCGCAGCCTTTTTGTTTGTGTGGTTGGTATAAAGCCCGCGTTAAGCAGTGGTTTTACATTAGGTGCAGGTTATTTTGCCTCTTTGGCGTCATGCACGGCCTGTTCCATGTTGTGGGGTGTCGCCGTGGTAAAGTGGGTCATAACAAAACTGGCAATGTCGGCCAGATCACGCTCGCTCAGCCCACCACCGGCAAAGTGCGGCATGATCTGCACACCCGTTGTGGTTTGCATGCCGCTGCCCTGCACAAGAATCTGCACAAGGTTGCGCCCGTTATCCGCCCCCAGCGAACGCGCACCCGTTATGGTGCCAAAGCTGGACTGGCGGCCTGTGCCATCGGGCATGTGGCAGCCTGCACAGGCAGAAGCATACAGGCGTGCGCCGCGTGTGGTCTGGGGTAATGTGGCATCCCCCGCCGGGGGTGTGGTGCGCTCCACAGTATCTTCGGCCGTATGCAGGGGGGGGATACTGCGCAGGTACACCACCATGGCGTGGATGTCGGGGGCACTCAGGTAGCGCAGGCTGTGGCCCACAACATCGGCCATATCCCCCGCCGCCGTGCCGTGGCCATCCGCATGGCCGGTGGCAAGGTACTGCGCAAGATCCTGATCACTCCATGCGCCAAGCCCGCTCTGTTTGTCCGATGTCAGGTTATATGCCCGCCAGCCATTGACCACATTGCCACCCAACGCGCGCTTGCCATCCAGCCCGAAGGTGGCTGTGCGCGGGGTGTGGCAGTCCGCGCAATGGCCCGGCCCTTCCACCAGGTAGCGCCCCCGGTTCCAGTCCGCCGGTTTGCCCGGATCATCCGCGTAGCTGGCGGCGGGGCCGTTGAGCATGTTCCAGAACACCATGAGCCCACGTATGGAAAACGGAAATTTGATTGCATTTTCAGGTGTTTTCTGGGGAGATACCGGTAACGTTGCCAGATAGGCGCGTATGTCCCTGACCTGTGCTTCGCTCATGCGCGCATAAGCGGGGTAAGGCATGGCGGGGTACAGGTGCTTCCAGTGAGGGGATACCCCCTTGCGCACTGCATCCACAAACTGCTGGTCGGTCCATGTGCCAATGCCTGCGGTTTTGTCCGGGGTAATGTTGGGGGCGTACATAACCCCAATTCCGGGCAGGCTGAAGGCCCGGCCACCGGCATAGGGTGTGCCGCCTTCGGCTGTGTGGCAGACCTCGCAATCCGCAGCGCGGGCCAGATACCGCCCGTTTTCCACGCTTGCGGGGGGCGCGGCATGGGCATGGGGCGTGGCGGCCAGCAAGGCTACGCCGCCAAGGAGGCAGGCGGAAAAAGAACCACGGAGGCAGGCATAAACACGGTCCAATGGGTAACGGGGCAGAGTAGTGTCAGGCTGGCCGGTTATGCTGCGTGTGTGCTTGGGGTTACGCATCAGCCCTGCTCCTTGCCAGTTGCCCCATTGCGGGGGGAAAGGAGCGGCAGCGTGCGGTAGCGCCGCCCCTGTGCCGCCGCCATGGCGTTGGCCAGAACGGGGGCAGCGGCAGCGGTTCCGACTTCGCCAATGCCGCCGGGGTCTTCCGTGCTGGGCATGAGCAGAACATCTATTTTGCGTGGAGCTTCGTTCATGCGCATGATGCGCCATGTGTTGAAGTTGTTCTGCTGCACCCGGCCCCCTTCGAGCGTGATCTCGTTATAAAGAGCGGCACTAAAGCCAAAAATCAGCCCGCCTTCGATCTGGGAGACAACCTGATCGGGGTTGAGCACACGCCCGCAATCCACCACGGCAGTCACGCGGTGGATAATTACGTTGTCTGGCTCTGGCATTTCCACTTCCGCAATGCTGGCCATGTAGGAGCCAAAGGCAAACTGCACGGCCACACCGCGTGCGCGTCCCGGTGGCAAAGGGGTGTTCCAGCCTGCGAGCTGTGCAGCCTTGTCCAGTACGGCCAGCGCGCGGGGGTTTTGCGCCAGCATGGCGCGCCGGTAGGCTACGGGGTCCGCTCCTGCGCGGTGGGCCAGTTCGTCTATAAACCCTTCGACCACAAACAGGCCGCGTGTGCCGCCAACACCGCGCCACCATGCGGTAACAACGCCGGGGGCTTCGCGCCGGGCAAATTCCAGCCGGTAGGCGGGATAGGTGTAAGGGGTAATAATGGTGGTGACGGAAAGGTCCTCATCATACCCATCCTTGGTCAGTTCGGGCGGGTCCCAGCGTGCGACCACGGCGGGGCCGACAATGCGGTGGGTCAGGGCGGTTATAAAACCCCTGTCATCCAGTGCCGCAGTCATCTGGTCCACATAGGCGGGGCGGTAGCGGTCGCGCGTCAGATCTTCCTCGCGGCTCCAGATGATTTTGAGCGGGTAGGGGAGCTGGCGTGCGAATTCTATGCACTGGGTAACATATTCATGCTCTAGCCTGCGGCCAAAACCCCCGCCAATATACTGGCAGTGTACGGCTACCTTCTCCTTTGGCAGGCCGGTCAGTTCGACTGCCGTGTCCCGCGCGCGGTCGGCAATTTGCGTGCCGGTCCATATGTCGCATCCATCAGGCCGCACATGGGCTGTGCAGTTTATGGGCTCCATGGGGGCGTGGGCCAGCAGGGGCTGCTGGTAGGTGGCGGTGTACGTGGTGGGGGCATGAGCAATAATGGCCGGGGCATCGCCCTTTGTGTTGGCCACAATGGCGGGGCCGCTCAGCCCGTCGTGCAACTGGTCATATATGGTCTGGGTGGTCACATGGGCGTTGGGGCCGTAGTGCCATTGGGGTTTGAGCGCGCGCAGGCCCTTGCGGGCGGCCCAGTAGTGGTCGGCTACAACGCAGACCGTGTTGTTGGGGGCATTGACCAGAACGGCCTGCACACCATGCACGGCAAGGGCTGCGGCCCGGTTCATGCTGGCCAGCGTGCCGCCCTCCACCGGGCAGGCGGCAACAGTGCCGATTTTTTGCCCCGGTACCTGCACATCCATGCCAAAAATGGCGCGGCCTTCCACTTTGACCGTGCTGTCTATGCGGTGTTGGGGTTTGCCCAGCAGGGTGTAGGTGGCGGGGTCCTTGAGTGTGGGTTTTTGCGGCACGGGCAGGGCTGCCGCCTGTGCGGCCACCGCACCAAAGGGCAGGGTACGGCCGGTAGGCACGTGGATAATTGTGGCCGAGCGGGTTGTGCAGTCCGCCACCTGTGCCTGCCAGCGTGCGGCGGCTGCCTGCACCAGCATGCTGCGTGCGGCGGCCCCCGCCTGACGGAGTGGAAGCCACTCGGTCATGACCGAGGTGGAACCACCCGTAATTTCAGCCCCGGCTCCCGGAGGTGCGGCCTCTATTGCGACCTGCGCCATGTCTATGCCCAGCTCTTCGGCAATGAGCATGACGGAAGACGTGTAAATGCCCTGTCCCATTTCCACGTTGGGCAGAATAAGGGTTATGCGGTTGTCTGCGGCAATGCGGATATAGGCGTTGGGGGCAAAGACCCCCTGCGCGTTTTCGACCAGCATGCCCTGTTCAGCGGCGGTGCCACCAGAGCGGGCAGCGCCCTGTGCGCGGCCATGGTGCATGGTGGGCCAGAATGTGGCCAGCACGAGCGCGCCACCGGCCCCCAGTAACTGCCTGCGGCTGGCCATGGTGGGGCGTGGTGTTGGTGTGGTCATGCCAGTGCTCCCGCCGCGTGGTGAATGGCTGCGCGAATACGCACATACGTGCCGCAGCGGCACAGATTGGCGGACATGGCGCTGTCTATCTGCTCATCCGTGGGGTTGGGCACACTGCGCAGCAGGGCAATGGCGGCCATGATCTGCCCCGGCTGGCAATAGCCGCATTGCACCACGTCCAGCGCTACCCATGCTGCCTGTACGGCCTTTGCCACCGGGTCGGTCGGGGCTACCCCTTCGAGCGTGCTGATGTGCTGCTCCCCGATCAGCCCCACCGGCAGGTTGCATGCCCGCACGGCCCGGCCATCCATATGCACGGTGCATGCACCGCACTGGGCTATGCCGCAGCCGAATTTGGTGGCGTTCAGGCCCAGAACATCGCGCAGAACCCACAGAAGGGGGGTGTCCGGGTCGACATCCACCTGGTGGGATTGTCCGTTTATGTTCAGGCTCAGCATGGTGGCTCCTTGGGGCAGGTCTGAACTCCTCAATGTAATGGAATTGGTGTGTTTCCGAAATGGGATGAGCCGATAAAGTGTTCGGATTTTTTGAAAAATTATCTGTATATTCAAGAATATATTCATATATATGCGAGCACTGCCCGACTGTTGCTGCCCCTATTCCGGCGGGCTTTGCACTGCGCTTACTGCATCCACAAGGCGGCCCTGTGGACTGGTCCGCGCATGTTGTGCCCATGCTGGCTGGCGTGGCTATGGGGTGGTGCCCGGATTACGCGCTATCTGATCTGGCGGAAACTCTGCTGCGCTGGCGGCGGCGTTGCTCCGCTCTGCTGCCACGTCCATCATATAGTTGCATAACCATGAGAGGACGATTCTGTATGAATACCACCCCAGGTACACCGGACGCGCTTTTGTGGAAGCTGGCGCACCTTGCCGCAGGTGTTGAAAACAAGGCCTGCGAAGATATAGCAATTTCCCTTGATCTGCAGGAAATTGCACAGCTTTTGCAGGATATTAAAAACGCACTGCCTGCGGATAACGAGTGGTCTCTCTACCTTACACCCGCCATTATCTGGTCCACGGTGTGGAGCCTGTACCAGAACTCGCTGGAACTGGGGGGGTACCAGAACAGGGATGCCATGGTGCAACTTGTCCGTGATGCGGTCGAAAGCCTGAAAAATGCCTTTCAGGCAAATTCCAAGGCAGCCGGTGTGCGGAGCATTGGCATGACAGCCGCTCTGGAACGCGGGGCACTCAGCGCAGACTGATGCAGGCATGGCGGGGGGCTATTGCCGCCTTAAGGGCAGGCAGAGCCAACCGCTGGGCGCACAGGCTGTAAACCTGAGAGGTCAGGATTTACAAAAAATTCAAATTTTGAATGGAAATAACAACAGAACAAGGCGGTTGGTGGAGCTGAGGGGAATCGAACCCCTGACCTCCTCATTGCGAACGAGGCGCTCTCCCATCTGAGCTACAGCCCCGCCTGTTTTGTTAGCGAGTGGTTTACAGGGCTTACGATTTTTCTGTCAAGCTGTATTGTAAGGCGTATAACCAAGGGTGGTATGCCTTCGGGCTGGTCGTAAGGAGCTGGTTTTTTATCGTGTTTGTGTTTTCGCTTTTCATGGTGCTGACGCGGATACTGGAGATTTATTGCTGGATTCTCCTTATATCCTGTATTTTCGTCAATCTGTATGCGTTTGGCATACTCGATAGCCGTAACCAGCTGGTCTGGAAGATTGGCATGTTCCTGGAGCGCCTGACCGAGCCTGTTCTGGCTCCGGTCCGGCGCGTGCTGCCAACACCCGGTGGGGTGGACTTCAGCCCCATGGTGGTGCTGCTGGGTATTCAGTACGTTATTCAGCCCTTGCTGGCTGATGTGTTCCGCGCCCTGATCCTGCATTAGTCAGTCAGGGCACAAAAAAACCGCCAGACCTTACGGGCTGGCGGTTTTTTTTAACGGATAAACCCGTAAAGGCTCAGTGATGAGCGTCGGGGGTGCCGTCTTTTTCAATGTGGGTCAGCGTGTAGCTGCTCATAATGATAACCGGAACCAGGAATGCCACAACCGCAATGCCCAGAGCCGCGGTGTTGCCACCCAGCAGGTAAGCGATCAGGTCAAGACCCAGAAGTGTTACGCACAGATAAATGCCCATTCCAAAAACCCTTTTGTAGCCTGTAAGGCAGGAGCTGCTGGAGTTCTGGCGCGGAATGCCTACTGTGCAGAACCTGCCGGATTCATTCACAAATCTGACAGCGTCACACTACTCCTTTGGTTTTGAGGGTCAACAGCTATCTGCTGCATGGCATTGTGGCATTTTCGAGGAGTGTGCGGCCCGCTGGTGGACTAGGGCTGAGCGGGTGCCGCAGAGGGTGCAGGCGTTGAGGGGGGTACTGGCTGATCTTGCGGTACGCCTGCGTGCGTGTTCTGTGGGGAGCGGGAAAACCCCGTAATATCAGGCGCATGGAAGGCGGAAACCGGGCCAAAAATCGTGCCCGATACCGGATGCGCCGAAGGGACGGGGGTGTTCAGGCACCCTTTGACAATGGTTGAGCACACCCCGTCGCTGCCGATCATCTGGTCGTTGTCCCCGCTGTAATGCATGTCTGTCACCCTGCCATCCACCAGCCGGATGGTGGCGACACAACTGGTGCCCGCGCCGCCAAGGGTTGTCTGGGTCAGGTTGACCAGAGTTTGCAGGGGGATCAACGTCGAATCGTTAGTGGAGGGAATGTTGGTGCCACGGGTGTACTGGTAAACCCGCACATGCTCGTTAATGATCTGCGTTCTGTCCGGCACACCCACGCAGGCCAGCAGATCCTCGTTGGTCATGCCTAGCACGGCCAGTTGCCCCTTATGCGCAATGCGGGAGGAATAATAGCCACACCCGCCCAGTGCCAGAAGCGCACCAAGGGTCAGGCTGGGCATAAGGCGGAGGGGCAGGGCAAAATGGCGTGGAGCAGGGGAGGCAGACATATCCCTTAGTGTCTGGTTTTGGCGGGGGTCATGTCAATATACAGAATGGCAAGCCATGGCAGGGGCCACAAAAAGGGCAAAGGTGCGTGCCATAGTAGCGCCAGCGCGCCCAGCATGGCCCCACCGGCAAATCCGATCCATGAGAGCGCTGGCAGAATAATAGCCCCCGCAGGTTGGGCACCAGCCTTGCAGGCTCCGCACCGCAGGGCCACGGCGCTGGCCAGAGCGGATGCACATTTGAGCATGTTGCTGGTGATCACCACGGTCTGGATGGCATTGCCGGAAAAACGGGCAATGCTCTCGCCCTGAATGGCCATAAGGGCGGGGAGCAACACAAGCTCGGCCAGCCGCGCATGGCTTCCAAACTGTGCGGCCTGCACAACCAGCAGCAAAAGCACCATAAGCCCAATGCCATTGGCCGCCCCCCACCACAGGCGCGCAAGGCTTGCCAGAAAACCCGTGCCAAAAAAAATGGCAAGCACGCAGGCAAGCAGCACCGCATAGTGCCAGTCTGCATGAGCCAGTGCTGCGGAATGATGCGTGGTGTTGCCAGTCATGGCGGAGGCAAACAGCCCCCCCAGATGGGCAAAGCTGAGTGCATCTATGTGCCCGGCCAGTATGCCAAGCACCAGAATACGGCGGGCGGATACGGGTATGGGGGTGGGGTGTCTGGCATGGTGTGGGGGTATTGTTAGCTCAGGTGCGGGGCGTGTGCATACTGTGCCATTGCGCAAAACCGTGTAAACCGCGCAGGCATGGGGGGAGCCATGCCCCACGACCGTGCTTGGGGCCGTAGCGGTGGCGTTTGGGCACCTTGGAAAAAAACGGGCCTTTAAAAACCATAATGCTGCCACCAGATACAGGCATGATCAAAACAGGCCCGGAAAGGTCGGGCTGGTCGGGAATGGAAAAGAGAAAGCGTATGAGACACCACCGCGTGATAACACTGGGGCTGGCGGGCCTGATGGCCGCAACAGTGGGCGCAACCGTTGTGCAGGCCGAACCGGGTGGGTGCCTTAAATACGGTGCCGCGGGGGCCGTTGGTGGGCATCTGGCCAACCATGCTGTTCTGGGTGCTACGGCGGGGTGTGTAACAGGCATGTACCGCAGGCACGAATACCGCAAGGAAGCCAGAAACAAGGCCAAACTATACGATCTGGAACATCCCGGCGCAAAAGGCACATACGAGCAGAAAGCCACGGCCTACGACGTGGAACACTCCACAAGCCCCGGTAGCACAACGCCCACCACCACGCCCCAGCCCGGAGCCACCCAGCCGCAGCCGCCAGCCAGCCAGCAGGGGGAGGAACGCCTGTAACAGGCACACAGTTCTTCTGGTGTTATGGAGGCGTCACGGCTTTGCCTGTGGCGCCTTTTTTGTATGCTGCTTAACAGCCAGATCTTGTGGCATGCACTCAGGCAGGCCCGTGCCAGATGTTCGGGGTGGCGGGTGTTTATACCCCTTGCGAGGGGGAGGCAGGGGGCTGCTCTCCCCCGCAGGACAGTGCGCGCACGGTGTCCAGCACAAATCCGGTGACATAGAGCATAATGCGCTCGAATTCTTCCTGCACATCCTCAAAGGTCAAAAGCTGGTAGCGGAGGAGGCTATGCATGATATGCGCGTGGCAGTCCATGTCCGGGGTTGTGTCCAGCCATTCCGTTTCGTTCAGGCGTCGGGCGTTGGCCTGACAGATGCTCAGCAGCACAATTTCCAACGCAATATGCCCCCCCATGACCCGGCCAAGGGGCAGCGTCGGGCTGTAAATGGTGGGGATCAGTGTTTCGGCGTTATAGGTCTCTTTGCATTGTTCGTAATTAATTGAGTAATATAAGTATTCCGCAAACGTAATTTTTGTATAAATGCCAGTATCGCGCGCGGTGGCCTTGAGGAAGTTTTTGTAAAGGCAGGCGCTTACCTCAAACGGGACTGTGCCGTTCAGGTCTGCAAAGCGTTTTGCCACACTCAGAATGCTGGAAACCCGCAATTGTGCGCCCTTGAGCGCACGCAGGGTTATGGCCAGAAGCTCGTCGTGGTTAATGCTATGGACAACTGTGCGGAATTTTTGGCTCTGTTCGTGGGTTAAGTCCACAAACTTATCGTAAAATCTGGCTTTGGTGAGGATAAAAGGCCCGGAAAGCTGAGTGTTGGGCATGGTGGTACTTTAGGGAAAAGGGAATGAAACAGGTAGGGTTTTAAAAACATGGGGTATCATGGCGTGCTTCGGAATCCTTTTGAGCAGGCTATGCTTAAAATACACTCATGCTTTTTTGCACAAAAATGGTAAATTTACAGTTAAAAATAGACTTTGGCGGCGTTATAAAATCTTTTTTTAAAAGAGCGAGGGAAAACGCCCCCGTCTCGTTGTGTGGTTTTCCGCCATGTTTGTGCGAAATTTATGCATGGCAGGGGTGGTGCCCCCGCCACACAGGCACCACGGCGCGCCAGTGTTAAAAAGTCTGTCGCAGTCGCATGGTTTTTCCATCCTGCGTATGCAGCACAAGGGTTCCGTCCTCCATTGTCCATGACTGCACACTGTGCAACAGGGCCAGAAAAAGGGTGGAAACCTGACCATGCGCGCCCGGACAGGCCATGAGAGTACTGATCCCGGCCTGCGGGGCTGTGCTCACCTTGCCATCATGCCCAAACACAAGCCCGCCAGCATAACGGTTGCACCCATCCGAACCGGAGACCTTGCCCGTGTCGTTAATGTCCAGCGTGGGGGTGAACATATCTGCTGCCGGGTCGGGGTTTTCGTCGGTTGCGCTGTCATGCGCATCGGGCAGAACGTTGCCGTTACGCAGAGTGTGGCCATCAAGCTGCGTGGCAACCCAGCGCGTGGCGTTCAGGCGTGTGGGGGGGACAAGGTTGCCCCCGCAGCCATTGAGTGTCTGCTCCTTGGTGGTAATGCTCACGGTTTGTGTAAACATCTGCCCGCTCATGCTGTCCTGGCAGGGGGTGGGGGTAATGGCCACGGCAAGGTCGGGGGCCTCGTAATGGCGCGTGTCCCCGCGTGTGTAGGCACGGGTTATCAGGCGGGTCAGGCGCGGGCCGTCGGGTGTGCTCAGGGCCAGCGTGCCAGACGCCATGCTGAAGTTCCAGAATGGCTCGTTCCCGCGGGCCTCATACACGCTACTGTCAGTCCCGGTCGTGGCAATGGGCTGGGTTTGCGCAGCACACGCCCCCACAAGAGCCAGTGCGCCCGGAGCCAGAAAAGAACGAATACGCGGCCAAGCCATGGCGTGGTTCCTCATGTTATTGCCAATTGTCAGCAGTATGGCCGTTTGGCGTGCGGGCACAACGGCTTTCTGGCCTTTTGCCCGGTGGGGAGCAAAAGGGAGGCAGCCTGAATGGCTTGTTCCGCAAGGTGTGGGGGGATTAAAAGCAGGGCATGATTATTCAGGGTTACAATTATTTTTGCGACATGCCGGAGGATGCACAGTACCTGCGCAGCCCCCAGCCGGATGAACGGTTTATTGAAGAGAACATGGTGTTCATTCTGCCAGACCGGCTGCGCAAGTTCCGCAGGCACCTGTGGCATGTGCGGCGTAACCCCGGCCCTGTGCATGTTTATGTGCCGCTGTTTAGGGTCAATACGGTCATGGCGTCCGAACCGCTGCCTGCCGGGTTTGGCGCGGCACAGGACGTGTATCCATTTTACACCCACACCACGCACCGGCGTGGCCGGGCGCTGGATTATTATGTGGTGTTCATTTTTAAGGACAAGGATTCCTACGTCCGTTGCCAAACGCTGCTCCAGCCCCCCGCGCAGGGTTAACCCCCACGCGTAAGGCCTGCCAGCACCTAGGGTTTACCGCCTGAGGCTGGTGGCTGGGTAATAGGTGCGGGAAAGCGGAATTTGGCCAGCCGGGCCTCTTCCATGGGCAGGGGCGCGTTAGTGGCGGAGGTTGCGCCATTGTGGTGCAGTATGAACGCCACAAGAGCTGCTGTGTCCTGCGGGGGCAGTGTGCCGGGCGCCATAAGGGGCATGGCGTGGGCAATATACCCGGCCAGCCGGTCAAGCGGGGTGTTGGCCCAGCGTGCGGTAAAATACGTGCTCAGGTCGGGCACATCATGCCCGCCGTCAAGGTCCGCGCCGTGGCACATGGCGCACGCTCCGGCGTAGATCTGCGCGCCATGTGCCACCTGCTCGGCTGAGAACGAAACAGGCTGGGCAGCGCCCGCCCGCCCGCCTGTATGGCCGGTGGAGTATGACTGCGCCCATGCGCCGCCGGTCTGGGGCAGGCATGCCATTACGCAGGCAAGAGCGGTTGCGCGAAGGGGAAAGGAAAAAGACATCATGTTCCCTTATCCATTGCGTGGCTGAAAGCGGGTAAAAAGGTCCTCAATAATACCTATGGCCTTTTCTGCTTCCGCGCGGTCGGGATGTTCAAAGCTGTTGCCCACGCCGTCCATCTCGCCCAGTCCGTACATGTCGTAGCCCTGGATCATCACCCCATCGGATTTGGAGATCATGGCGGCCCCTTTGTATTCCAGCGCGTAAGGTGCATCGGGCTGGGGCGGGAGCCAGCTTGTCTGCCCCCGGATGGGAATAAGGGATTTGTCGTTCCACCAGTCGCGCGCGGCGTAGCCGGGGCAGTTGATCACCACGCGTTCGGGCAGATCCGCCAGATCAGCCGGGCTATGGAATTCGCGGATAACAATACGCCCGCCCGCCTGATGGAACTCCTCCAGCAGCAGGTGGCCATACGCCCCAAAATTATAGATCATGAGCGGCGTGCGCCGGGCATAGCCTACGGGGAACGGGTTGTCCGCCCCGGCCAGCAGTTCGGGGGCGGGAATAATGTCGCTTATCCGGCTGGCGTATTCGGCAAATTCCGCACTGCTTTGTGGGGCTCCGGTGGTGGCAAAATTGCCCTTGGCCGGGTCCGTGGGGGTAGGGGCGTGGTCTGCCGCATCTGGTGGGGTGTCGGACAGGGTGTAGTTGTCGCGGAAGTCGATCGGGTTACCCGGCAGGCCCAGATAGTCACGGTAGGTCTGCCAGGAGTAACGGGCCATCTGCTCCCATGTTTTGGCAAATTCGGGGCCTGCCTGCTGGGTCAGGGCTATGCGCGAATCCGGGGTCCAGCTGCCGTTGGCCCGCACGGAGCGGGTGTGGGGGAGCAGGTCGCGGGTGTAAATGGTCACGTCCAGCCCCGCGCGCAGGGCGGTCAGGGCGGAGGTCAGGCCAATAATGCCGCAACCAATAACGGCCACCCTGCGCTCTAGCGTTGCCGCGGCATGCCCGACCGCAATGTGGGCCGCCCCCCATGAGAGCGACCACCCACTGCCACCATGGCCGTAATTATGCACCACGGTTTTGCCCGCCACACGCTCCACATCCATACGTGGGCCTGCGGGGCGGAAAGGCCGCAGGCAGACCTTTATGTCCATGATCTGGTCCGCATGGGCGCGAATGGGCACAAGGTGGGGAATGGTCCCGTGCAGGGCTGTGCGACCAAGGGCGGCGGAGGCCTCGGGTGTTGCGGCCCAGCCGCGGCGGCGGGTTGCCCCTGCTATTCCGGCTGCCAGAGAGGCCGCAAACAGGTCTCTACGTTTCAATCTGCGTATTCCTAATCGTGTTTCAACTGGCGGAGGGAACCCTTAGCATAAGAGGGTTTGCCGTGCGTGCGCTACCCCTATGGGCAAAACGGTTCTGTTGGGGGGCAGGGGGCTGGCGGTCCGGCGCGGTTTAGCGGGTCTGCTGGCCAAGCAGATGGGCCGCCGCCGCTGCAATTGCCGCCTGTGCGGAGGAAAAAATTGTACCGGAATCGGAAAGAATAGTTGCGATCATCAGATTAACAGGCAGGCCAAAGTCTTCCACCACCATCTGGTGTTCATCCACCAGCGTTGCGCGGTTATCCAGCATAAGCGTGCTCATGCTGCCCCCGCAGGCCAGCACGCGCTCGGGGTAGGCGGCCATGGGGGCGGCTGTGTGGGCGTAGCCAAAAACCGGCAGGCCGAGTGCGTGGGCATACCCTATTTCAAACGCCGTTCCGTCATCCACATTGGGACCACGGAAGGGCGAAAGATCGGCAATAACGGCATGGCTCTGGCGGATCAGCCCCATATTGGCGTTGGCAATGGCGCGGGCAAGGGCGGGTGGGCTTGCATGGGCCTGCGGGTCCAGTTCCGCATCCAGCGGGTACAGGCCGCGTAGCCCCATACGGGCGCAGGCGGCGACCAGTTGCGCTCCTTGCGCGCGTGCATCCTGCGCGAACACGCCCGGCCCCGCCAGATAAACGGCGGGTTCTGCTGTGGTGGGCTGCTGTGGCCGGGAGCCTGCCTGACGGTCTGGCATTGCGTGGGGTCCTGCTTGGGTGGTCGGGTGAGTATGGTTGTCAGATTTTGTGCGTGCTGTCAGGCACAAAGGCATATGGGACAGCCCCGGTGCCGGGGGCTCTCGCAGCCCGGCAATGGGGGCGTGCTTTTTTTGTTTATGGGGGCTGGCGCAAAAGCGCGGTATCCTGTGCGCACAGACTGGCCATACCAGAGCGGGAGCCACCCAGAACATGCTGCATAGTTTTCAGTCCACCCGGGGGATGGTCACATCCCCGCACCATCTGGCCAGCCAGAGTGGTCTGGCCATTCTTAAAAAAGGCGGCACGGCGCTGGAGGCGGTCACCGCCATGGCGGCCACACTATGCGCGGTTTATCCGCACATGACCGGTATGGGGGGGGATGCGTTCTGGCTGATCTCCTACCCCGATGGCCGGACCGAGGTGCTGGAGGCCTGTGGCGCGGCTGCCCTGCACGGGAGCGTGGCGGATTACGCCGCTGCGGGCCATACCAGCGTGCCTTGGCGCGGGGGTATGGCTGCCAACACCATGGCGGGCACGGTTTCTGGCTGGCAGACGGCCTTGGCGCGCAGTGCGGCACTCCAGCCCACCTTGCCGTTGGAAGCCGTGTTGGAAGATGCAATCTGGTACGCCAGAAATGGCTATGCGCTCACCCTGAGCGAAGCCTCCCTTCTGGCTGAAAAACAGGCCGAGCTCTTGGGTAATGCCGCATTTGCAGCGGCCTATGCGCCAGATGGACGCCTGCCCCATGCAGGGGATATTCGCAAAAATCCGGCACTGGCCGACACCTTGCAAAGTCTGGCGCGCAACGGGCTGGAGAGTTTTTATACAGGGACCGTCGGGCACAAATTGCTAGACGACCTGACCCGCGCAGGCAGCCCCCTGCGCGCGCGCGACTTTACCCACCACAGTGTTGCCACCCCCACGCCCCTGCATGCTCGCGTGGCTGGGGCTCAGGTATATAACGCGCCTCCGCCCACGCAGGGGGTGGCGTCGCTTGCCATTCTCAAACTGTTTGAAAAACTCAACGTGCAGGAGGTGGACGGCTTTGCCTATGTGCATGCGCTGGTGGAGGCTACAAAGCATGCCTTCCTCTTCCGCAATGCCCATGTGGGCGACCCGCGTTGGATGAGCGAAGACGCCCAGACCTTTTTGGATGATAATGCCCGCTTTAACGCCATGGCTGCCCAGATTGACCCCCGCCGCGCCATGCCGTGGCCAGCACCCGCGCAAATGGGGGATACAACATGGATGGGGGCTGTGGATTCCAACGGTGTTGCGGTCAGCATGATCCAGAGCCTGTATTTTGAATTCGGGTCCGGTGTGTTTCTGCCCCAGACCGGGCTGCTGTGGCAGAACCGTGGGGCGTCCTTCCAACTGGAGGAAGGGGCGTGGAACGCCTTTGTGCCCGGCCGCAAGCCTTTCCATACCCTCAACCCCGCCTTGGCCCGGTTTGAGGATGGACGGGTCATGGTTTACGGCACCATGGGGGGCGAGGGCCAGCCGCAAACGCAGGCCGCCCTGTTTACGCGCTACGCCATGTTTGGTGTGCCCCTACAGCAGGCCGTTACCGCGCCGCGCTGGCTGCTGGGGCGCACATGGGGCAGCAACAGCCACTCGCTTAAAATAGAAAGCCGGTTTGATGCGGGGGTCATTGCCCGGCTGGAGCAGGCGGGCCACGAGGTGGAGCGTGTGGCTCCCTTTACCAGCATGATGGGCCATGCCGGAGCGGTGGTGCGCCACGCGAGCGGTCTGTTTGAAGGGGCGGCCGACCCGCGGAGCGATGGGTGTGTTGGCGCGTACTAGCCTGCATCCACCCTTGTATGCACCAGTTTGCCATTGACCCATGTGGCGCGTATGGCCCGGTCATCGCCCAGTACCATCAGGGTAAACAGGCGTTCGGCCAGACTGGTGCAGCGCGCGCTGCGCTGGGCCATAAGGGGTGTGGCGGTGGGGTCCATTACGCACAGATCGGCCTCCATGCCCGGTGCAATCAGGCCGATCCGGTCATGCAGGTCCAGCGCGCGGGCTGCCCCTGCCGTTGCCAGCCATAGCGCCTGTGCTGCTGAAAGCCGTTTATCCCCCGCCATGAGCGAGACCTTGTAAGCCTCCCCCATTGTAGCAAGCAGGGAGAGCGATGTGCCCGCTCCAACATCCGTCCCCAGTGCTACGTGCACGGGTCGGCTGGGTTTAAGGGCGTCAAACAGGCGGAACGCGCCACTGCCTAAAAACAGGTTGGACGTGGGGCAGTGCGCCAGTGTGCAGCCGGAGTGGTGGCAATGGGCAAAGTCATGCTCGCTCATGTGGATGGCATGGCCAAATATGGCGCGTGGGCCGTCCAGCCCCGCTTTTGCATACACATCCAGATACGACGTATTGTTGGGGAACAGGCTGCGCACGGCGGCTATTTCGTCCAGATTTTCGGCCAGATGGGTCTGCATGTACAGACCCGGCGTGCTCTGGAACAACGTGCCCGCCAGTTCCAGTTGTTCGGGTGTGCTGGTTATGGCAAAGCGCGGGGTTACGGCATAAAGCTGGCGGTCCCTGCCATGCCAGCGCGCGATCAGGGCGGCGGACTGGTCATGCCCGCTTTGGGCTGTGTCCTGTAGGTTGGGCGGGCAGTTGCGGTCCATGAGCACCTTGCCCGCGATCATGCGGGTGCCAAGGCGTGCCGATTCTTCAAAAAACGCATCGACCGACTGGGGGTGTACCGTGCAGTACACCGCAGCCGTGGTGGTGCCATTGCGCAGGAGTTCGGACAAAAACAGCTTTGCGGTCCGCCGGGCTACGTCCGGGTTGGCAAATTCCGCCTCGGTGGGAAAAATATACTGCTCCAGCCACGGCAGAAGCTGCTCCCCCCACGAGGCAATGGCCGAAATCTGGGGGTAATGCACATGGGCATCTATAAATCCCGCGCTAATCAGGCCGTCGGGGTAGTGGGTCAGGGGGGTGTCGTTCCCCAACAACTCGCGCAGGGAGGCATAGGGGCCGCAATGGGTAATGCGCCCGTGCTCCATAATGATCAGTCCGTCCTCCTCCAGCACCAGCGCGTCCTGCGCGGGGGCGACAAAGGGGTTGGCGCAAAAAGTCACAAAGCTGCCTCTTATGGCGCGGCGGTCGGGGGTGTTGGGCATGGGCTGGTTGCTTTCGGGCCGTTAGAACTGTTCGGCAAAAAAGTTTTCAATTTCGGTGATAATAAATCGCGCTGCGGTGGAAAGCTGGCGTGAGCGGTCCACGCATAGCGCCAGTGTGAGCGGGGGCAGCTTGCGGTTGGTAATGGGGGTAAAGGCCAGTTGGCCTTTCTGTACCTCGTCATACGCATCAAGGTAGCTCAGAATTCCCACCCCCGCACCTTCGAGCACCATGGATTTGATCATCTGAATATTGTCCGCCTTGGCCACGGTGGCCACCTTGACCCCCGTTTCGGCTTCCAGCACACCAATGGGCCGCCACAGGGCCAGTGGGGGGGCGGGTACGATCATGGGGTATTCGGCAGCAAGGCTGAACCGTGCCTCGTCCAGCCCCGCGATCTCGTGCGAGGGAAGGCAGACAAAGCCCAGCGGAATTTCCTTGTGGGTGCGTACTGTTAATTCGCGCATGTGGCCGGGGTTGAACATGAGCGCGAAGTCCGCATGGCCCTTAACCAGCAGTTCCCCCATATCGTGGCTTTTGCGCACGTGTATGCTCACCATAATACCGGGGTGCGTCTGGCGCAGCTTGCCCAGAAGAGTGGGCAGGAACCCCTTGGTCAGGGCGTCGGGGATTAAAATATCCGTCGATCCCTGGCGCAGGCCCTTAAGGTTATCAAGCTGGGTCTGTAGCGCGTTCAGGTCGCGCGACCAGCGGCGGCAGGAGGTCAGGAGCAGTTCCCCCGCCGTGGTCAGGCGCAGGCCAGATGGCAGGCGCTCGAACAACTGGGTGCCCAGAATTTTTTCGCCCTGCAACACCTGCCGGTCTATGGCGGATGCGGCAATATGCAACTCGTCCGAGGCTTTGCGGATGGAGCCATGCTGCGCCACGGCCATGAAATAACGGAGAAAGCGGGAAAAAACGGGCATCAGCTTTTGCTCTCTTTTTGCGAACGCACCATGCTGAATTAAGTCATATACAAGAACGATACGTGTGTGAAACAGTAAGTCTGATTTTATTTGGCGCGATCAGGAACCACGCAGGATTCCCGATCTGCATAATGTGGACTGATAAATGGGTATGGAACAGCTAAACAAACGCGTCCGGGACGATCTTGCCAAAATCGAGTTTGCCTCGGGTAACTGGTGCGTTCCTCACCAGCACAACGGTCAGGATGTGCTGGACGTTGCCATTATTGGCGGCGGGCAGGGCGGGCTTGCCACATGCTTTGGGCTGCGGCGGCGCGGTGTGACCAACACCTGTATTTTTGATATGGCTCCACAGGGGGCGGAAGGGCCGTGGGTTACCTTTGCGCGCATGATCACCCTGCGCACGCCCAAACATGTTACCGGGCCGGACCTTGGTATTCCCAGCCTGACCCCGCAGTCCTGGTTTGAGGCAAAATACGGCGAGCAGGCGTGGCGTGACCTAGATAAAATTTCCCGCCATGACTGGCAGGATTATCTGAACTGGCTGCGTGATGTGCTGGACCTGCCCGTTCGCAACGAACAGCGCCTGACCGACATTGCGTGGGAAGACGGGCTGCTTAAGCTGACCTTCACTGCTGCTGCTGGTGGGGCGGCGCATGTTGTGTGGGCGCGGCGCGTGGTGCTGGCGACCGGTATTGAAGGGGGCGGGGCATGGCATGTTCCCGACTTTATCAAGGAAGGTCTGCCCAAAAGCCGGTATGCCCATACCTGCGAACAGATCGATTTTGAATCCCTGCGTGGCAAGCGCATTGGTGTGCTGGGGGCAGGAGCCTCGGCATTTGATAACGCGGCAACCGTGCTCGAACACGGTGCCGCCAGCGTGGACCTGTGCCTGCGCCGTAAGCAGATACCCACGGTCAACCCGTACCGCTGGATGGAAAACGCAGGCTTCCTCAGCTATCTGGCCGACCTGCCAGACCTGCTGCGCTGGCGCTTTATGTACAAGATTTACGACCTGAACCAGCCGCCCCCGCAGGACACGTTCTGGCGTTGCCGCAAGCACCCTAATTTTGCCTACCACCCCGGCACCCCATGGACCGCCGTGCGGGAGGAAAACGGTGCCGTGGTCGTGACCACCCCCAAGGGTGAGATGGAGTTTGACTTCCTGATCATTGGCACGGGCTTTATTATCGACCTGACCAAGCGGCCCGAACTTGCGCGCATTTCCAGCCGCATTGCCCTGTGGAAAGACCGGTTTGAGGCCCCCGCGGATGAGCAGAGCGCGCTGCTGGGGAGCCACCCGTACCTGAGCAACGCATTCCAGTTCCAGCCGCTCGAAGCTGGGGACCCGCTCTCCCCCATGATGCAGTGCATCTACAACTTTACCTTCTCGGCCATGCCCAGCATGGGGCTTGCGGGTGCTACCATCAGCGGTATGCGCTTTGGGGTGGAAAAGCTGACCAACTGCATAGGCCGCAGCCTGTTTGTGGAGGACGGGGCACTGCACCTGCAAAGCCTGCTGGACTATAATGTGGACGAACTGACCAGCTTTGATCCGCCCGAGCCGGCCTGAGAAAAAACAAGCGTAAAACGGGACAAAAATGAACCAGACATACCCGCGTGACATGATCGGTTATGGCGCCACCCCGCCAGATGCACAGTGGCCCGGTGGCGCACGCATTGCCGTGCAGTTTGTTATTAACTACGAGGAGGGCGCGGAAAACTGCGTGCTCCACAATGATCGCGGGTCCGAGGCCTTTTTGTCCGAAATGGTGGGCACCAGTTCCATAGTGGGTGCGCGCTGCATGCAGATGGAAAGTCTGTATGAATATGGTAGTCGTGCCGGGTTCTGGCGGCTTTACCGCCTGTTTGCAAAAGCAGGTGTGCCGGTTACGGTTTTTGGGGTTGCCATGGCTCTGGCCCGCAACCCCGCAGCGGTTGTCGCCATGAATGGAGCGGGGTGGAAAATTGCAACCCACGGCCTGCGCTGGATAGATTACCAGAACGTGCCAGAGGATGTGGAGCGCGCCCATATGCGCGAGGCCATTGCCCTGCACACGCAGGTAACGGGCGCGCCTCCTTTGGGGTGGTATCAGGGCCGCACCAGCCCCAACACCGCCCGGTTGGTGGTGGAGGAAGGCGGGTTTTTATACGACGCGGATTCCTACGCCGACGACCTGCCCTATTACGACCAGCGTTACGGCAAATCCCAACTGATTGTGCCTTACACGCTGGATGTGAATGACATGAAGTTTGCTGCCCTGAACGGTTTTACCGAGGGTGAGCAGTTCTTCCATTACCTGCGTGATACGTTTGACATGCTCTACCGTGAGGGCGGGCGTATGATGTCCATTGGTCTGCATTGCCGTCTGGCGGGCAAGCCCGCGCGCGCACTGGCCGTTGCCCGCTTTTTGGAGCATGTGGCCGCCCATGCCGATGCGTGGGTCGCTACCCGGGCCGATATTGCCCGGCACTGGCTTAAGGTGCACCCGGCATGACCACGTCTGGCACGCTCACTCTGGCGCAGGTTAACGCCATGCCCGATGCCGCCTTTGTGGAGGCATTTGGCAGTGTTTACGAGCATTCCCCCTGGGTTGCGGCTATTGCTGCGAAGAGCCGCCCTTTTGCCGATCTTGGCGGCATGTGCGGGGCTTTTTCCGCCGCTATGCGTGGTGCTCAGCAGGCCGAGCAGTATGCCCTTGTGCGCGCCCACCCCGAACTGGGGCACCGCCTTGGGGTGGACCCGGGATTGACCAAAGCCTCCGCACAGGAGCAGGGCGGGGCGGGTCTGGACCGGTTAACGCCTGAGGAATACACGCATTTTCGCGCACTGAATGATGCGTACACGCAAAAATTCGGCATGCCGTTTGTTATTTGCGTGCGCAAGGTGGGCGGGCATGCCAAACAGGTTATTGCTCAGGCAATGGAGCGGCGGCTTGCCAGCACGCCCGAGGCCGAACTGGCCGAGGCCCTGCACCAGATTGACGCAATAGCCGCATTACGTCTGCACGATAAGGTGGTGGCATGAGCTCTCTTTCAACCCACGTTCTCAACACGGTTTCCGGTCGTCCGGCGGTGGGGGTGGCGTTGCGCCTGAGTGGGGCTGCGGGCGTTCTGTTCGAGGGGCAGACCGATGCGGATGGCCGCTGCCCGGAGCTGAAGGCGCTGGAGCTGGAAGCAGGCGCATACTGCCTTGAGTTTGAGGTGGCCGCGTATTTCCGCCAGCAGGGTACACCGCTGGCCGAGCCACCTTTTTTGAATATTGTGCCAATCTGTTTTGGTCTTGGCGGCAGCGGGCACGCGCATGTGCCCCTGCTGGTCGCCCCATACGCGTACTCGACCTACAGGGGGAGTTGAACCATGCAACCAGCCAGCAAAACACCACAGGCCGTTCACCCCGTGGACCAGATGCTCCCGGCATGGAAGCTCGGGTTCTATGGGCTGCAACATGTGCTCACATTCTATGCAGCCGCCGTTATTGTGCCTGTTCTGCTGGCAGGTGCCATGGGCCTGCCCCGCGCAGCCCTTGAACATCTGATCGAGGCTGACCTGTTTACCTGCGGCATTGCCTCCTTCATCCAGTCCGCGGGGCTTGGGCGTTACATCGGGGTCAAGCTGCCGCTGTTGCAGGGGGTCACCTTTGTGGCCGTAACCCCCATGATTGCCATTGGCGTGGCCGCTGGCGGGGGCGTGCAGGGGCTGCCCCAGATTTTTGGCGCGGTCATTGCGGGGGGGATTTTTACCTTTCTGGCCGCTCCGTGGTTTGGCAGGCTGGTCAAGTTCTTCCCTCCCGTTGTTACGGGCTCGGTCATTCTGGTTATCGGGCTGGCCCTGTTGCCGGTTGCTGCGAACGATATTGTTAACGGGCAGGGCACGGGGGTTATGCAGAACCCGGTGAACATGCGCAACGTGGCGTATGGGCTGGGCACGCTGGTGTCCATCCTGTTCATCCAGCGTATGTTCAAGGGGTTTGTGGCCAGTATTGCCGTGCTGTTCGGGCTGGTGGTTGGCACGCTGACCGCGTGGTTTTTGGGGGATGCCAGCTTTAGCGGTGTGCTTTCCGCCCCGTGGGTTACGGTTGCGCAGCCTTTTTACTTTGGTATGCCCACCTTCCATGTGGTGCCTGTGTTGTCCATGCTGGTGGTCATGATCATTACCATGCTGGAAACCACGGGTGACGTGTTTGCCACAGGCTCCATTGTTAAAAAGGATATTACCTCGGCTGATATTACGCGGGCCATCCGCGCGGATGGTCTGGCAACCATTATTGGCGGGGTGCTCAACTCCTTCCCCTACACCTGCATTGCCGAGAACGTGGGTCTTGTCCGGCTTACGCGTGTGACCAGCCGCTGGGTTGTGGTGGCGGCGGCGTTTATTATGATGGGGCTTGGCTGCCTGCCCAAGCTTGCCGCCATTATTGCCAGTGTGCCTTTGCCGGTGCTGGGTGGTGCCGCGCTGGCCATGTTTGCCGCCGTGGCCGTGGTGGGGATTCAGACCCTTGTCAAAGTGGATTTTGATAATCTGAACAACACGGTTATTGTGGGCACCAGCATCGGGCTGAGCATGCTGGCTACCGCCCAGCCGCATATTGCCGATCACTTTCCCGCATGGATGCAGGTTATTTTTGGCAGTGGCATTACGCTGGGCGCATTGTCGGCCATTGTGCTGCATCTGGTGTTCAACTTTGGCAATCTGTGCTCCACGGAACAGACCGTGGAGCAGGATGCGGTCATACTGGAAACCCCGGTCTGGAACGTGGTTGGCACGCAGGACAAACCACAGGCCACCAGTGGCCAGATCGGCCATGTCCAAACCGACTGACCAGCAGTATTTTGCAAACATCGTGCCTGATACGCATAAAAACATAAGACGGGAGGGCACAATGCGCCAGCACATCAGCTTTTATGTGGGGGATACACTCCACACCCTGTCCAATTTGCCACCAGAGATGACCCTGCTGGACTGGCTGCGTGACCAGCAAAACCGCGCAGGCACCAAGGAAGGCTGTAACGAGGGCGATTGCGGAGCCTGCACCGTGCTGGTCGGGCGGCTGGAGCAGGGGGCTCTGGTGTGGCGCGCGGTCAATGCCTGCATCCACATGGTATGGATGCTTGATGGCGCGCAGCTTTTAACCGTGGAGGACGTGCGCGGGGCCGATGGTCAGTTGCACCCGGTGCAGCAGGCCATGGTGGACGAACATGGTTCGCAATGCGGTTTCTGCACGCCCGGTTTTGTCATGTCCATGGTGGCGCTGTCCACGCGGGCGGATCTGGCGGAGCTTGAAGGCACACTGGATGGCGAACGCATTATAAACGAGGCACTGGCAGGCAACCTGTGCCGTTGCACGGGCTATGCCCCCATTGTGCGTGCCATGAAAAAAGCCGCAGCCTACTGTGCCGAACATGGCGAACCCATAAGCGCGCGTACGCCAGAACTGACCGCGCGCCTGCGTGGCCTGCAAGACGGCAAAACGGTGGAACTGCGCAGCCCCGAAGGGCGCGTAACGCTCCCCGCCAGTGTGGACGCGCTGGCCAGCGCTTACGCGCAGGACCCGGCGGCTGTTCTGGTGGCGGGTGGTACGGATGTGGGGCTGTGGGTTACCAAAAGGTTGCGCCAACTCCCCCACATTATTGCCGTGCGCACGGCACAGGATCTGCATAAGGTCCATACCCGCCCCGATGGCGCATTGTGGATCGGCGCTGGTGTAACCTACACCGAGGCCATGCCGCATCTGGTCGCCCATCTGCCCGCTGCTGCGGATACGTTGCGGCGCATTGGCTCTACACAGGTGCGTAACGCGGCAACGGTCTGCGGCAATATTGGCAATGCCTCGCCCATTGGTGATGGTCCGCCCATTTTTATGGCAGCAGGTGCCCAGTTGCACCTGCGCTGCGGGCCAGAGCACCGGGTTGTACCGCTGGAAGCGTTTTTTCTGGAATATGGCAAGCAGGACATCCGCCCAGGGGAGTTCATAGAAGGCGTGCTTATTCCCCCTCTGGCTCAGGGCAGTGTGTGCGGGGTGTATAAGGTTTCCAAACGCTTTGATCAGGATATTTCCGCCGTGCTGGGGGCGTTTGTGCTGCTTCTGGCCGAGGATGGCACCATAGAGCAGGCCCGTCTGGCTTATGGCGGCATGGCGGGCATACCGTGCCGCGCCAAAAAGGCGGAGGCCGCACTGGTGGGGCAAGCACGTACACAGGCCACACTGCTTGCGGCTCAAGCCGCCATAAAGGAGGATTTTACGCCTCTGTCGGATATGCGCGCCAGTGCATGGTACCGCGCAACGGTAGCTGCCAACCTGCTGGCCCGTCTGTTTGATACTGGGGCCACAGGCAACCCGTCCAACTCCCAAACATTAGAGAACTGGCAGGAGGTGGCGCATGGTTGACCCACAAAAAACGGTAGCACAACAAGCCCAAGCCCAAGCCCAAGCCCAAGCCCAAGCCCAAGCCCAAGCCCAGCCGGGTGCCGTGCCCCCACATGGCCCCACACTTGTGGCGGGGGGGGCGTCCTCCTCCTTGCGGCATGAAAGTGCCCATCTGCACGTAGCGGGCGAGGCCCGGTACGTGGATGACGTGCCACTCCCCCCCAATGCCGTGCATGTGGCCCTTGGCCTGAGCAGCCGTGCCCATGCCCGCATTCTCAGTATGGATCTGGGGGCTGTTCAGGCTTACCCCGGCGTTGTGTGTGTGCTTACGGCGCATGACATTGCACATCATAACCAGATCAGCTCCGTGGGTGCGGGGGATGAACCCCTGCTGGCCGAAGACCATGTGTTTTTTTGCGGCCAGCCCCTGTTTGCCGTGGTGGCCCAGACCCGCCACGCCGCCCGCCATGCAGCCGTTCTGGCAAAGGTGGAATATGCGGACCTGCCAGCGGTCCTGAACATAGAGCAGGCCCGTGCGCAGGGCAGTGCTCTGGTTTGTCGCTCGCTGGAAATGACACGCGGTAACGCCGTGCAGGCGCTGGCCAGCGCCCCCCGCAGGCTTGCGGGCCAGCTTGCCATTGGCGGGCAGGAGCATTTTTATCTGGAAGGGCAAGCCGCCCTTGCATGGCCGGGCGAGGACGGGGAGATGCGCGTCTGTTCCTCCACCCAGCACCCGACCGAAACCCAGCATATGGTGGCCCATGTGCTGGGCTGCCCCAACAACCTTGTGACCGTGGAAGTGCGGCGCATGGGCGGTGGTTTTGGCGGGAAGGAAACTCAGGCCAACATTGTGGCCTGCCTTGCAGCCCTTGCCGCCGCCCGCACAGGTCGCCCCGCCAAGCTCCGCCTTGACCGTGATGACGACATGATGATCACCGGCAAGCGCCATGATTTTGTAATTGATTATGACGTGGGTTTTGACGAGCAGGGCCATGTTCTGGGGGTGGATATGGAGCTGGCCGCGCGGTGTGGCTGGTCAGCGGACCTGTCCGGCCCGGTCACTGACCGCGCCCTGTTCCATGCCGATAACGCCTATTACTACCCCGATGTGCGCCTGCGTTCCATGCCGCTGCGCACCAACACGCAGTCCAACACCGCGTTCCGTGGGTTTGGCGGCCCGCAGGGGGCAGCCGCAGCCGAACGGGTGATGGATGAAATTGCCTTTGTCACCGGGCTGGACCCGCTGGATGTGCGCCTGCGCAATGTGTATGGCATCACCGAGCGCAACATAACCCCGTACCATATGACTGTGGAGGATTCCATTGCCGGGGAGGTCATGACCCAACTGGCGCAGGAGTGTGATTACAGAAAACGCCGCGCACAGATCAGGGAATTTAACAAGACAAGCCCGCACATGCGGCGCGGTATTGCGTTAACCCCGGTCAAGTTCGGTATTTCCTTTACGGCCACGCATTTCAATCAGGCCGGAGCGTTGGTGCATGTGTACACTGATGGCTCGGTGCAGGTGAACCACGGCGGCACGGAAATGGGGCAGGGCCTGCACACCAAAATGGTGCAGATTGCCATGCGCGAATTCGGGTTGCCGCAGGATCGGGTGCGTATTACCGCCACGACCACAGGCAAAGTCCCCAACACGTCTGCCACGGCGGCCTCCAGCGGTGCGGACCTGAACGGCATGGCCGTGCTGGCTGCGGTGCGTACCATCAAGGACCGGTTGATCACCTTTGCCGCGACCAAATGGCAGGTGCTGCCCGAACAGGTGCGGTTTACAGCCGAGGGCGTTGGTGTGGGGGACACGCTGGTGCCTTTTGCAACGCTGGTCAATGCGGCCTATATGGCGCGTATCTCCCTGTCCTCCACAGGGTTTTACAAAACACCCAAAATCTCGTGGGATGCTGCGACCGGGCGTGGTCGGCCATTTTATTACTTTGCCTATGGTGCTGCCTGTGCGGAGGTTGTGGTGGACCTGCTGACGGGTGAAAACCGCATGGAGCGGGTGGATATTCTGCACGATGCCGGGCTCTCCCTTAACCCCGATATTGATATTGGGCAGATAGAGGGCGGGTTTGTGCAGGGTGCGGGCTGGCTGACCATGGAGGAACTGTTCTGGGATCCATCGGGCCGTTTGCGCACCCATGCGCCCAGCACCTACAAAATTCCCGCCTGCTCCGACCGGCCGCGCATTTTTAATGTCAAACTCATGGAAAACCTGCCCAACAGGGAGGAGACCATCTTCCGCTCCAAGGCGGTGGGTGAGCCCCCCTTTGTGCATGGTCTGGCCGTATTGCACGCTATTTCCGATGCGCTGGCCAGCGTGGATGATTACCGTACCTACCCGGGGCTGAACGCTCCGGCAACGCCCGAACAGATTTTGCGCGTGGCCGAGCGCCTGCGCTCAAAAGGTGGAGTAGGTCATGCGCAGGTACACACCTAACATTCTGCTTCGCCAGTGGCGGCAGGCCCCCCAGCCCCTTGTGGTGGCACGCGTAACGCTAACCCGTGGTTCCACCCCGCGTGAGGAAGGGGCTTTTATGCTGGTAGGGCACACTGTTGTTGCGGGCACGGTTGGCGGTGGCGCTCTGGAACTGGCATGTGAGCAGCATGCCCGCGCCATGCTCCACTCGGGCGAGGCCCTGCGCGAGCAACAGATTGTGCTGGGGGGCACAAACGTAAGCCAGTGCTGCGGTGGCCGTGTGGCCGTGCGGCTGGAGGTGCTGACCCCCCCCTTATGTGCCCAGCTTGAGCAGCAGCTTGCACAGCAGGCCGCCGAGCGCCCAAGCCTGTTCCTGTTCGGGGCGGGGCATGTGGGGCGGGCGCTGGCCTATGCACTGGCCCCCCTGCCGTTGCGGCTGGTCTGGGTGGACCCGCGCGCGCATGAATTTGGTAATGTGCCAGATGGGGTGGAAGCCTGCGTGACCTCCGCGTGGGAGGATGTGCTGGCAACAGCCCCGCCGGGCGCTGGTGTGCTGGTGCTGACCCCATCGCACACGCTTGATGCGCTTATTGTGGAGGCCGCACTCCAGCATCCCGGTCTGGCCTATGTGGGGCTTATAGGCTCACGCACAAAACGTTTGCGGTTTGAAAAGTCTTTGTTGGAAATAGGGGTTCTGTCAGAACAACTGGCCGCTTTGGTTTGCCCCATAGGCGATCGGGGCGTGCGTGATAAACGGCCAGAGATCATAGCCGCACTGGTGGCGGCCGAGGTGGTGGAAAAACTGCTCCACCCCGCGCAGCAGGAGCAGGGTTTTGCTACCCCCAGCCTTGGTGCCAGTGCCTGATGTATTCCTTGGCGCGCGTAACGCCTGCTGAGGGATATGTTGGGTGGACTGGTTGTCGGTAAAGCCTGATTAAACCCCACAAATAATGCAGCAATAAAGCCAATGCCAGCACACTTGGCCCTGCGGGGTCTGGGCATGTGCCGGGCAAAATACCTGCCCGGCACATGGTTTTTTATCAGGCCGCCTGTTGTGCGTTCAGCGGGCAGCGACCGGCAAGACCTGCCTGTTCAAGCTTGCGGGCAAGGCTGAACAGTGCAGCCTCCCGCCCGGGTGCTGCAATCAGTTGCAGGCCCAGTGGCAGGGTGCCGGTGTTGTCGAGTGGTAGGCAGAGCACAGGCAGACCCGGCAGGCTGATCGGCTGGGTGTACAGGCCCAGATTGGCGCGGGCGGAGGCGGGTTTGCCATCCACTATAACGGTCGGGTCATCCAGCCGGGGGGCTTCGCACATAACGGCGGGGGCGATCAGCACATCCACCTGTTCAAATATGGCATGCACCTGCTGGCGGAACCAGCGGCGGAAACGCTGGGCCTGCACATAGGTGCTGGCGGGCAGCATGGCGCCCGCTAATAGCCGGTCACGGGTTGCAGGGTCGTATTCCTCGGCTGCCGCGCGCAGGCGGGGCAGGTGGAGCGTGCCACCCTCCGCCGCCGTTATCAGGAACGAGGCTGCCCGCGCCGTTGGTGTTTGTGGCAGTTCTATCGTGCCCGAAAGACCAAGGTGCTGGCAGACCCGGCCTATGGCAGCGGCAAGGGCGGGGCTCAGATTTTGGGCAAACCAGCCGCCAAGGCATGCCGCGCGCAGGTTCTGGGGTTCGGGTTCGGCCGGGCTGTCCGCCATAATGTAGAAGGCGGCCATAAGGTCATCCAGTGTGCCAGCAAAATGCCCCACAACATCCAGACTGGCGGAAAAAGGGTATGCGCCCTCACGCGGCAGACGGCCCATGGTGGGTTTTAGCCCCCATACCCCGCAAAGCGATGCCGGCACACGGATGGAACCGTTTGTATCTGTCCCCAGCGTGAGCGGCAGAAAACCCGCGGCAACAGCCGCCGCCGACCCACCGGAGGACCCACCGGCCATACGGCTTGTGTCATGCGGGTTGCGGGTAATGCCGTAATGGGCATTATCTGTTGCAAAACCGTAGGCAAATTCGTCCATGTTCAGCGTTGCCACCGGAATGGCCCCGGCGGTGCGCAGGCGGGCCACAATGGCGGCATCCTGTGCCGCGGGAGGCGTATTGCGCAGCACAATGGACCCTGCGGTGGTTACGTGGCCCTGAATGTCAAACAGGTCCTTGACCCCAAAAGGCACACCCGCCAGCGGGGGCAGGGCTTCCTTGCGGGCCAGTCTGGCATCCACCGCGCGAGCCTGTTCCATGGCCTGCTGCGCAAACAGGTGGGTCACGCTGTGAATGGCGGCATCATGCTGGTTTATGGTGCTCAGCACGGCCTGCATAATGGAGGCGGCACTGCGTTTGCCACTACGGATATCCTGCGCAATGCCCAGCGCACTTGCAAAGCGGGTCATGGCGTGTAATCCCCCGCTGGTTCGCATGTGTCAGGGAGTGCAAAATCCATTACAAGGGCAGCATAGTTTTGCAATACGTGTGTGTTGGAAATAACACCGGCAACGCAGGCCTGGGGGAGGTCAAGCTCCATGGCCTGCGCGCGGGCGGCAACAAGAACCTCATCAGAGAAGGGAGGCGTGGTCATGGCATGCTCCGTTCCTTACAGTGTGGGCCGTTCGGTTTCTGGCTGTTCGGCCATGATGGACACATGGGCCGCCAGAATTTTCCAGCCATTGGGGGTGTTGATCCATGTTTGCATCTGCCGACCCGTGCGGGTGGAGCCGATGCGGCGGAACTCCAGACTGACAACCCCCGCATCTGTGCCAATGGGGGTTATGGTGCGGCGCAGCATGGTGCGTGGGGGTGAACCGCCCGTGCGGTTACGGCGGAATGCGGCAATTTCGGCCGCGCCATAAAGGTTTTCTCCCACCCCGTAGCGCACGGTCTGCGGCCCTTGCCAGAACAGGACGTCCAGTGCGGTTACATCGTTCTCGGCCAGTGCGTGTTCGTACTGGTCCGAGCAGTGTGTGAGTGCCTGAATGGTCCGGGCGTCATCCAGTTTCATGCGCGTGCGGTCCTTTTGTCAGTGGACTACGGGTTATGGCCATTCCGCCAGTGCGGCATCCACGGCGGCGCCACGGGGCAGGGGGTGGCCCTGTGCCGCAAGGCAGGCTTCCAGCGCGCCAAGGGTCAGCAGAACCTTATGTTTGACGGCGTTGTACCCCATGGTGCCAATGCGCCAGATGCGCCCGGCCAGCGGGCCGAAGGCGGTGCCGATTTCTATGCCAAAATCATCACGCATGCGGGTGCGTATGGCCTCGCCGTCCACACCATCGGGAATCCACACGCCGGTTACGTTGGTCATGCGGTGTGTGTCATCGCCAAAAATGCGCAGGTTCATGGCGCGTAGCCCGGCAATCAGGCAGGCGCTGGCCTGCGCGTGGCGGGCAAAACGGGCTTCCAGCCCTTCCTCCAGCACAATGCGTGCTGCCTCGCGCGCACCGTAGAGCATGGTTGTGGCCTCTGTATGGTGGTTGAGGCGTTTTTCCGACCAGTAGTCCATGACCATGGCCAGATCGAAGTAGTTGGACAAAATGCGCGCCCGGTTGCCGTTGGTTGCCCCTTCGGCCCGGATTCCGGCCTCCACGTGGCGGCGGGCCATAATATGTTCCGCTGCCCGGTCGGACACGGTAATGGGGGCAGATCCCGGTGGCCCGCCCATGCATTTTTGCAATCCGCCGGAGACCACATCAATCCCCCAGCCATCTGTGTTGATGGCCATGCCACCCAGCGTTGCCGTAACATCTGTATAGGACAGCGCACCATATTTGCGGCAAAGTGCGCCCACGCCTTCCAGCGGCTGGGCCATGGTGGTGGAGGTGTCACCATGAATACAGGCGAACACTTTGGGTTTGTGGGTTTTAAGCGCGTCTTCTATCTGCTCCAGTGTGGCCACTTCGCCCCATGGCAGGTCGAGCGCGCAAATCTGTGCGCCAATGCGCTCCGCTATTTCGGACAGCAGCAGGCCAAAACGCCCCGCACGCACAAGCAGGATTTTATCGCCCGGTTCCACAAGGGAGACCAGAGCTGCTTCAATACCCGCGCGAGCCGTGCCGTCCACCAGAAAGGTCCACTGGTTCTGCGTCATGAAAATCTGACGGTACAGAGCCATGGTTTCGTTCATGTACTCTGTCATTTCCGGGTCGAACTGGCCCAGCATGTCGGCGGACATGGCACGCAGCACACGGGGGTGCGCGTTAATGGGGCCGGGGCCCATCAACATCCGCTGGGGCGGGTCAATCTGCCGGAAAAAAGTGGAACTCATGCAGAAAACTCCGTTGGTTTGTGTGCCGTGGTCGTGGCAAATGTGCGTATAAAATCAAGCATGACCAGCAGGGCGGTGTGCACGTCATCATGCCGCACGGCTTCTGCCGGGTTGTGGCTGATCCCCTGATGGCAGCGCAGGAACAGCATGCACACCGGCGTTAGCGCTGCCATGACCATGGCGTCATGGCCGGCGCCACTGACCAGTTTGCGTGCTGCCTGCCCGGTCATGTGGGTTACGGATGCGGCCAGTTGCGTGGTCAGGTCCGGGTTGCAGGGGGTGGCGGGCAGGTCGTTCTGGAGTTCAATACTCAGGCCCACGCCGCGTTTGTCCGCAATGGTTTGCAAGGTCTCGCAAATTTCGGCGGCAGCCTGATCACGCACCAGTTCCGTGCCTGCGCGGATGTCCAGACTAAAGGTGGTCTGGCCGGGCACAACATTGCTGGCCCCCGGCCCTACATGCAACTGGCCAACCGTCGCCACCAGGTCCGTGGGGCCGGCGGCACCAATGCGTTCGATGGCGACCATAGCCTCTGCCGCCGCTGCCAGCGCATCCTTGCGCAGGGACATGGGCATGGTGCCTGCGTGGCCCGCCACCCCCTGTATGCTCACCTTAAAGCGGTATTGTGCGGCAATGGCGCTGACCACGCCAACGCTCAGGTTGGCGGCCTCCAGCACGGGGCCTTGCTCTATGTGGGCTTCCATATAGGCCACAACCTGTTCGGGCCTGTAGGCGGCTTCCAAATAGCGTGTGGGGTCCAGTCCGTTCTTGTGCAGCACCTCATGCAAGGTCGCACCATTGGCGTCCACCGCATCAAGGGGCAGTGCGTCGAGCGTGCCAGCCACCGCGCGGGAGGTCAGCATGGAGGCAGGAAAGCGCGAGCCTTCCTCATCCCCAAAACCGATGACCTCAATAGCAAAGGGCAGGCGTTCGCCATGGGCGGCAAAATGGGCCACCACCTCTATGCCCAGCATAACTCCCAATGTGCCGTCATACCGACCCGCGTTACGCACGGTATCCAGATGCGAGCCAATAAGGAGTGCCGGTGCGCCGGGCGTTTGTCCCTCGTACCGGCCGATCAGGTTGCCTGCGCCATCCGTGCGGGTGGTCATGCCTGCCTCGTGCATCCACTGGGCGACCTGTTTGCAGGTGGCGGCGTAGGCATCGGACAGATATGCGCGAAAAAGACCGTCCTGCGTGTCCGAAAACGGGTGTGCGCCAAGGTGGTCACACCGGTTGACCGGACGGGAGTCCGCTCTGGTGGCCTCTGGCAGGCCTTTAGGGGAGGGCGGGGTCGGGGTGATTTTTTTCGTCCTTGGTGCGCAAAAGCCTGATCGGGGGGAGCCAGAAGTGGCTGCGATGGTCTGTCAATCATAGACGGGTTTGGTCCGTTCTCCCAAAAGCAAAAAAGGCAATTTCGCGTTGCAAAATTGAGCGCAGCCCCCGTGCTGAAAAAAGCAATGAGAAAGTGCTTTTTTTTATTTTGTGAGAAAGGGAACTCACAATTATATATCGGAATCGTATCGTTTATGGGCAGAGTTCGGAACGCACCCCCGCTTAGGCACACTCAAAGGGGTAACTCACCGCAATAATGCCTGCACCCGCCGCTTTCACCCCTGCTCCAGCTTCTGCTTTTGGGAGACTACGCCATGCCTTCCCGATTTTTTCCCATGCGTCGTTCCGTCGGTTCGCCCCTGACGTATCGGCAGCGCCTTGCGACCTTGACCTGTTTGGCCGGTGTTGCCGGTTTTTGCGCCAGTGTTCAGGGAGTGGGGCAGGCATCTGCCGCCACGACCGACCCGAAAGCACCAGTTGTTGGCAAGGCAGGGCATAGCTCGGCCAAAGCATCCGCCGCGCACACGCATGCCAAGCCTGCTAACACCTCGGTTCAGGCTTCTGGTGCGGAAGAAATTTCGGTTGCATCCAACCGCACGGCCCGTTCGGGCGGTGGCGGCATGATGCGCCAGGAAGTGGCCCCCCACGCGGTGCAGACCGTGACCAAAGCCTACATTAACATGCGCAGCCCCACCTCCACGCCGCTGGATCTGGTCAAGAACCTGCCCAGCATGAACGTGATGACCCCCGATGCATCGGGTATGCAGGGTGGTTCCATTCAGTCCCGTGGGCTGACGGACCTTGATATGGCGCTTATGGTGGACGGTGCCCCCGCAGCCGCTGCCAAATACATGACCGAAGATATTGATTCGGAAAATCTGGACGAAGTCAGCGTAACCCCCGGCAGTGCTGCACGTGACCTGCCGGTTATGTCCGCTGCAGGCGGGGTCATGAACTCGCGCACCCATATGCCGTCCGACAAAATGGGCGGTATGGTCGATTTTTCCTATGGCACCAACAACCTCTCGCGCGAGTTCATTCGTCTGGAATCGGGCGAGATCGGCAAGACCGGGGTCAAAGGCTATTTCTCCTTCTCCAATACGCATGACCGGAGCTGGATGGGTGCTGGTTCCAACCAGCGCAAACACATTGACTTTGGCGTGCGTAAGGATTGGGAAAATGGGTCCAACGCCCACCTGTTCCTGTCCTGGAACTCCGAAGACTTCGTGATCGACAACTACCCGACTGCGGATCAGTTTTATAAATACAAGCACACGGGCGAAGGTTACGGCCGCTCCGCCGATTCGAAAAACGTCAACTACTGGCGCAACAACAATGACCACTGGAACCAGATTTTTCTGACGGCTCCTGTGCATATTGTGCTGCCTAAAAAGCTGACATTCGACATCCAGCCCTACTTCAGCTTCGGGCAGGGTTGGGATGCTTCCCCCGGTGGGCAGGCTGATGGTACTAACTCATATGTATACAACAGCACTGGTACCAATGTTGCTGCAGGCACGAACCTCACCAGCTACTTCTTGGAAAACGAAGCCCGGCAGGTCGGTGCTGTTGCCAAGCTGGGGTATGATATTGACCGCCATAACCACCTGAGCTTTGGCTACTGGTACGAAAATAACCAGACCATTCAGTCCTACCCCACGGCGACCGTTACAGCGAGTGGGGCGGCTTCTGGGCCCACGGCGTCGGGGAATACCATTAATGGTCCTGTATTTGGGCAAACCGCAGGCTATGAACTGCACTCCCTGTTCATCCAAAACCAGTCGCGTTACCTGAACGACCGCCTGCTGATTAACGCAGGGTTCAAGTTTGTTATGTCCAACGCATGGAACAAGAGCTGGAGTGGTGACAGCAAAAATATGCTTCCGGGTGCGAGCAATAGTAAGCGCAATAACACGACCGAGCCGCTGCCCCAGTTGTCCATCAGCTACCAGATTAACGAGAACAACCAGATTTACGTGAACGCGGAAGGGGATTACCGCCAGCCAAGTGCTACGGATATGGGGTGGATGTACACAAGTAAGCCCATGCTGAAAAACCAGTATTCTGTTAAGGAAGAGCTAGGCTACCGCTTCCACAACAAATACGTCATGATTGACATGTCTCTGTTCAACTACAATGTGAAAAACCGCATTGTTGACCAGTATATGGGCATGAACAGCTTTAGCCCCATGTCTATTGGTAGCCAGACCATGCGTGGGTTTGACTTCATGATTGCAGGCACATCCTACCATGGCTTCAGCCCCTATGCATCGGTCGAGTATTTGCATGCCACGCAGGATAGCAATGTATGGGACCCCGACAATAGCACGATGATCCATTCCAAAGGCACGCAGGCGATCATGGCGCCACGTGTTATGGCTAACTTTGGTCTGACCTATACCTATAAAGGGTTTTTTGCTAACGGTGCTGTGCATTACACAGGTCCGCAGTCCGTCAGTATCGCCGATGACCAGCGTATTCCGGGGTATGTTACCAACACGCTTTCGCTTGGGTATCATTTCAAACCATTCGGCTTTCTTAAATCGCCTACGTTCAAGCTGAACTTTACCAACCTGACAGGGTCCATTGTCCGTACTGGTGCCATGGGGGCCGTATATACTGGGAGTGATAGAAACTCGCATTCGGTATGGAGCGGCAGTAATGGCGCAGGCACAGGCTACGGCAACTCGTTCATGGTGGAACCACGCTTTACCATGGTAGGTTCCGTCTCCACGTCCTTCTGATCAGTTAACCAGCGCACCCGGTTTTGCCGGGTGCGACAGGAGTTTGCATGTCTCGCCGCACTTTGCTCACGAACATAACCAGACTGGTGTGTATGGATGATGCACGCACCGAACTGGAAAACGGGTGGGTTCTGGTCGAAGGGCGGCAGATTGTGGCACTGGGTGGGGGAGGGCATGAACCCCCACCCAGTGCCGAGCATGTTATAGACCTGCGCGGCCATGTGGTGCTGCCGGGCATGGTCAATACCCACCACCACATGTACCAGTCCCTCACACGGGTTATTCCGCAGGCGCAGGATGCCTCGTTGTTCGGCTGGCTTAAAACGCTTTACCCCATATGGGCAGGTCTTACGCCCGAGATGGTGCAGGTTTCCACCCGCACGGCCATGGCCGAACTGCTGCTTTCTGGCTGCACCACAACAAGTGACCACCTTTATATTTTTCCCAACGGATGCAGGCTGGACGACCAGATCGAGGCGGCCTTTGCCATGGGCATGCGCTTCCATGCCTGCCGTGGGGCCATGAGTGTGGGTGAGAGCAAAGGGGGCCTGCCCCCTGATGCGCTGGTGGAGCGCGAAGCCGATATTTTAAAAGATACCCAACGCCTGATCGAGACGTACCATGACCCAGCCCCCCTTGCCATGCTGCGGGTTGCGGGTGCGCCCTGCTCGCCTTTTTCGGTCAGCCGTGAACTCATGCGCGACATGGCGGAGCTGGCGCGCGCCACAGGCACCATGCTGCACACACATCTGGCCGAAAATGATCATGATGTCAGCTACAGCCGCGAACGGTTTGGCCAGACCCCGGCAGAATATGCCGAGGCTCTGGGCTGGGTCGGGGCAGATGTGTGGCATGCCCACTGCGTTAAACTGGACGCCGATGGCATGGCCCGCTTTGGCCGCACACACACCGGGGTCGCCCACTGCCCATGCTCCAACATGCGGCTGGCATCGGGTATAGCCCCGGTGCGGCAGATGCAGGCCGCCGGAGTGCGCGTGGGGTTGGGGGTGGATGGGTCCGCCTCCAATGATGGGGCCAGCCTGCTGGGAGAAACCCGGCAGGCCATGCTGCTCTCCCGCCTGCTGCCAGAAGGCCCGCAAACACCGGGCATGATGAGCGCGCGTGACGCACTGGCCCTTGCCACGCGCGGGGGGGCCGCCGTTCTGGGGCGTGATGATATCGGCCAGATTGCCGTAGGCATGGCAGCCGATATTGTGGCGTTTGATGTGCGCGGTCTGGCCCATGCGGGTGCCCAGACCGACCCGGTGGCCGCCCTTGTGTTCTGCTCACCCACGCAGGTTTCCATGAGCATGGCAAACGGGAATGTGCTTGTGCAGGACGGATATTTTTCTCGCCTGGACCTGCATGGTCTGGTGGGGCGGCATAACCAGCTTGCTGCCCGCCTGTGCGCGGGGGAGCCAGGCTGACCAGCCCGCCGCTGCGAACTGGCCCAATAAAATAAGGGAACCCGTGGAAAACTCTCTCGTTTTGTAAGGAGGCGACAACAATACAAGAGAGGTCGACCATGACAGCCAGATTTTACACCCTTCTGCTTGGTGCCACATTGCTGGCAACACCCGCTTTTGCGCAGGACAGCAGCACGCCCCCAACCGCCCCCACAGCCGGGTCCGCAGCCGCACAGGTTGGCCAGACCCCTCCCGCTGCGTTGGATGAAAACGGTAAGCGGGTGGAGCCATCCCAGAAGCTGTGGAACAACCCGCGCACAGAGGCGGAACAGCCCGGTACCCAGCCTCCGCCCAATGACCGGCCCGCCAATTCGGCCGAGAGCACCCAGCAGTCCGCCAGCGGCCAGCATGCCGAGCAGACCGGCAAGCATAAGCATGGCAAGCACGCACACCACAAAGCCAGTACGGAAAAAACCGAAACCCCGAACTAGGCCCGGATTAACCTGTTCCCCCGCTCAGGGGGTGCAGGGTCAGGTGGTGGGGGCGTTGCCTTTGGGGGCATGCAGGGTTTTGTGGAGTTGCTCTGTATCCAGCGCGTTTTCCCACCGGGCTACCACAATGGTTGCCACGGCATTGCCCACAAGGTTGGTGAGCGAGCGGCATTCGGACATAAAACGGTCAATACCTAGTATGAGCGCCATGCCACCAACGGGCACGCTCGGCACAACGGACAGGGTGGCGGCCAGTGTAATAAAGCCCGCCCCCGTAACGCCCGCGGCCCCCTTGGAACTGACCATGGCCACAAGGAGCAGGGCCAATTGCTCGCCAAAGCCCAGATGCACGTCCGTTGCCTGTGCAATAAACAGGGCGGCAAGGGTCATGTAAATATTGGTGCCATCAAGGTTGAAGGAATACCCCATTGGTACAACCAGCCCCACAATGCCCGGCTTGCACCCGGCCTGTTCCAGCTTGCTGATAAGGCCGGGCAGGGCTGATTCGGACGAGCTGGTACCCAGCACGATCAGCAGTTCCTCCTTAAGGAACATCAGCAGCCGCAGGATGCTGAACCCCGCCAGACGGGCCACAACCCCCAGAATAACCAGCACAAATACGCCCGCGGTAAAGTAAAAGGTCAGCACCAGCCCAAGCAGATGCACAATGGAGCCAAGGCCGAACTTGCCCACGGTAAACGCCATGGCGCCAAACGCGCCAATAGGGGCCAGATACATAACCAGCCGGACCACGCCAAACACCATTTCCGTCAGGCTGCGGAACAGGTTGAGCACGCTCTCTCCCGCCTGACCCATCTGCGCCATGCTGATGCCAAACAGAATGGCCACCAGTAGCACCTGCAAAATCTCACCCGAGGTAAAAGCCCCCGCTGTGGTGGAGGGAATGATCTGAAGTAAAAAATCGGTAAAGGAATGCCCATGGGCAGCCTGAACAAACTGTTCCACCGCGGAGTTGTCCAGACTTTGCGGGCGGATATGCATGCCCGCACCGGGGCGCACGATATTGGCCACCACCATGCCCACAGCCAGCGCCAGTGTGGAAAAGCATAAAAAATACAGCATGGCCTTACCCGCCACACGCCCCGTCTGCTTAAGGTCCGCCATGCCTGCAATGCCGGTGCTGACGGTCAGAAAAATAACTGGCGCGATCACCATTTTAATCAGTTTGACAAACCCGTCGCCCAACGGTTTGAGCAGTGTTGCAACGGACGGGAACAGTGCGCCGACAAGAATACCTGCCGCCACGGCCACCAGAACCTGAAGATACAGGAACCGCTGATGTGAGCTGGAAAGGGGAGCTGTAGAGGGAAGCACGCTGGTTATCTTTCTGTTTTTATTGTTCTTGTTTTGGCGTCCGCAAAGGGCGTTGGCGAAAAGTTATTGTGTTATATCAAGCCTCTTTGTTGGAGAGGGGGGTAGGCTACTCCCACTTGTTGCAGTTTGGAAAGGGTTGTCCCCTTACTTGGGGCATGAAAAAAACAACACTGTTGTGTGTTCGCACCCTGAGTGTGGGGTATCGGGCGGCGTTGTGCGCAGGCCGCGTGGGCGGGGGCGCAACACCAAAGACTTGCTGGGAGGATGAATAGTCGTGCGACGGATCTGTGTTTTTTGTGGTTCAAGTGCCGGGCGTGGGTCTGCCTACCTGCATGCGGCGGAGCAGCTTGGCCTGCTCATGGCGCAGCGTGGCATAGGGCTGGTTTATGGCGGTGCGTCGGTCGGGCTTATGGGGGCGGTGGCCAATGCCGTGCTGGCAGGTGGGGGGCAGGTAACGGGTGTTATTCCCCAGGCACTGGTGGAGCGCGAAGTGGCCCATAACGGGCTGGAGGATTTGCGGGTTGTGGGCTCCATGCACGAGCGTAAGGCTCTTATGGCGGACCTGTCCGACGCGTTTATCGCCCTGCCCGGTGGCATTGGCACACTGGAGGAACTGTTTGAAGTCTGGACATGGACCCAGCTTGGCAACCACGCCAAACCCTGCGGTGTGCTGAATGTGAACGGCTTTTACAGCTCTCTGGGCACGTTTTTGGATCATGTGGTGGAGGAGGGTTTCCTCAAGCCCGCGCACAGGGCCATTTTACAGGTTGGCAAAACGCCCGAGGACCTGCTTGACGGGCTGGCGCGGTGGCACCCCCCGCAGGAGACCAAGTGGATTGCGCAGAACGAACGCTGATCTTGTTTCAAGAGTGAATCAATACTAACGCGGAACGCATTATATACTTGATGTAAAAGGGATTTTTCTTTCACAATTTCTTAACGCAACCTGAGTAAAAAGAGTTTTATCTTGCGCCCATCTTTTTCTGCGCAGGGTGCTTTTATGTCAGATACAATGCTGAGTTCTCCGGTTGGAGGACGTCCGAATATGCGTAAGGGGGAGCATCAGGCTTTCCGCATGTTCTTTTTGGGAGTGATTGCAGCAGCTCTGGCGTTTGTTGGTTACAGCGTGCTGGCTGACCTGCACGCGGTTGGTACCAGTGGCATAGCGACCGGGGCCTTCGCCCTGCTGGCTCTGGCGTTGCTTATTGCTCTGGGCTTTGAATTCGTGAACGGCTTTCACGATACGGCCAATGCGGTCGCAACCGTTATTTACACCAACAGCCTGCCGCCACTGGTTGCGGTGGTCTGGTCGGGTATGTGGAACCTGCTTGGGGTTCTGACCTCCTCCGGCGCTGTGGCGTACAGTGTTGTTACGCTGCTGCCGGTTGAGCTTATTCTACAGGTCGGCAGTGGCGCTGGCCATGCCATGATCTTTGCCCTGCTGCTGTCCGCCATTGTGTGGAACCTGGCAACATGGGCACTTGGTATTCCCAACAGTTCGTCACACGCACTGGTTGGCTCCATTTTGGGTGTGGGCCTTGCAAACCAGCTTATGTCCCCCTCGGGTAGCGCGCTGTATGGCGTGGACTGGATGCAGGTTAAAAAGGTGTTCTCCGCCCTGCTGTTCAGCCCCCTGTGTGGCTTTATCCTTGCTGCTGGCCTGTTCATGGTGCTGCGCGTTGTGGTGCGCAATGCCGCTCTTTACCGTGCGCCAGAAGGCGACGCCCCGCCCCCGATGTGGATCCGTGGCCTGTTGATTGGCACCTGCACGGGTGTTTCCTTCTTCCACGGCAGCAATGACGGGCAGAAGGGCATGGGCCTGATCATGCTGATCCTGATTGGCGCAGCCCCCACCGCTTACGCCCTGAACCGCGCCATGCCAGACAGCATGATGCCCGGCTTTGTGGAAACCGCACAGCAGGCATCCCATGTGTTTGACGTGCATGCCCAGCCCATGCTCAAGCAGCCCACGGCTGAAGAAGCCCGCGCACAGGTGACTGATGCCCTGCGCGTCAAGTCCGTTGCCCGCCCCGAAGTGTATGCCGCCCTGTCTGTTCTTTCGGCTGACATTGCGCAGGCCGTAAGCGGGTATCACTCCTTGCACGAAATTCCGGCGGCATCCGTGCCTAACGTGCGTACCGACATGTATCTGGTAGCCGAAGCCATTCACAACATGGGTAAGGCAACGTCCTTTACTGTTGAAGAAGATGGTGAACTGGCCAAGTTCATGAAGCAGCTTAACGCAGGCACCCGCTTTATTCCCGTCTGGGTTAAAATTGCCGTGGCACTTGCTCTGGGCCTTGGCACCATGGTCGGCTGGAAGCGCATTGTTGTAACCGTGGGCGAAAAAATCGGCAAAAGCCACCTGACCTATGCTCAGGGTGCTTCCGCCGAGTTTGTTGCCATGGGCACCATTGGTCTGGCCGAAGGCTATGGCCTGCCGGTTTCCACTACACACATCCTCTCCAGCGGTGTTGCCGGCACCATGGCTGCCGGTGGCGGTGGCCTGCAATGGGGCACACTGCGCGCCATGGGCATGGCATGGATTACCACCCTGCCTGCCGCCATGCTGATCAGTGGCGTGCTGTATGTGGTGTTCCGCCACATTTTCTAAAAACCTCCGGTCTGGCGTGGCGCTCTGCCACGCCAGACGATGTTTCTTCCAAACTGCGAAGGCAAGATCATGTCTGATGCCAATGTGAACAGCCTTTCTGCCGCCGAGCGTGAACGCGAACGTATGCGGCAGGAGATCATTGACGATCTGGATGAAGAGATCGAACTCGAATTGCAGGAAGAGGGACTGGGGGGCGAGACCTCTCCGTCTGACCGCAGCTTTCGCCATACCTATTTTAGCGAACTGGTGCGCCTGCAGGGCGAACTGGTGCGTTTGCAGGATTGGGTAAAGGATACGGGCCACCGTCTGGTGGTGCTGTTTGAAGGACGAGACGCAGCAGGCAAGGGCGGCGCGATCAAGCGTATTACCCAGCGGCTTAACCCGCGTATCTGCCGCGTGGCCGCACTGCCCGCTCCCACGGACCGTGAAAAAACACAGTGGTACTTCCAGCGTTACGTGGCCCAACTCCCCGCTGCTGGCGAGATCGTTCTGTTTGACCGGAGCTGGTACAACCGTGCCGGTGTGGAACGCGTTATGGGGTTCTGCACGGATGAAGAATACGAAGAGTTCTTCCGTTCCGTGCCAGAGTTCGAACGCATGTTGGTGCGCAGTGGTATTCAGGTTGTAAAATACTGGTTTTCCATCACGGATGATGAGCAGGAAGCCCGCTTCCGTGCCCGGATTGAAGACCCGCTGAAGCAGTGGAAACTCAGCCCGATGGACCTTGAGAGCCGCCGTCGCTGGGAACTCTACACCAAAGCCAAGGAAACCATGCTGGAGCGCTCCAGCATTCCCGAAGTTCCGTGGTGGGTTGTGCAGGCCGTGGACAAAAAGCGCGCGCGCCTGAACTGCATCAACCATCTTCTGGCGCAGGTGCCCTATCAGTCTGTTTCTCACCCGGAGGTTGAACTGCCTCCGCGTGCGTATCACCCTGATTACGAACGCCTGCCTACACCACAGAACATGATTGTTCCCGAAATTTACTAAGAGTGTTCAAGATCCTCCCTGCCAAACAGGGAGGATTTTTTAAAGCAGTCTTCCACTGCGTCAATCAGGGCCCGCCCGCTGGCCTCGTCCCGTTTGGGGGCGGAAAAGTCCGGCCCCAGCTTGATGCGGTAGCGCATGGGCAGCGGCGGACGCTTTAAAAACGACCACCCCTGCGACAGGTAGGGCGACGGCGTTTCTATCAGAACAACCTGCACATCTGCGCGTGTCCGCTGGGCTATGGCGGCAAAGCCGGGCTGTATTGGCCCCGGTTCCGCTCCCGCGCGCGAACGCGTTCCTTCGGGGAACAGCAGGAGTTGGCAGTCCTCGCCCAAGGCCTGCGAGGCCGGGCCAATAATTTTGAGCAATGTATCGTGCCGCACGTAGCCTGCGGTGCGTAATGTGCTGCCCAGCACCCCGCGCTCCCATATGGAGGCTTTGGTCACGCACACCATATGCGGCAGAGCGGATGCCAGAATAAGGCAGTCCAGCCGGGAGGGATGGTTGGCAACCAGCACAAGGTCCCGGCGCTGGGCAATGGCCCCCAGTTCCGCCATGTCACAGTCCAGAATACCGGCTGCGTGCAGGTAACGCACGGCCACCCGCGCCATGGTGCACAGCCAGCGCCGGGCCACCCGCCTGCGGCGCACGCCATCGGGCAAGGTGTGGCGCAGCACAAAAGAACCCGCGTCCAGCACGACAAAAACGCCCCCTGTTACCAACAGGGAGGCATAAAAGCGCGCCGAGGCACTTACGGATGAGGGAGACATCGGCATGGGGGCACGTAAAGACCTGCAGGAACACAGAACGGGTGGTTGGGGGGTGTGCTCAGGGCACGGGTTTGTCTGTTGCCATGATCTGGCGCAGGCTGGCTACCATGGCGGACTGGTCGGCCTGTGCATCAATCGTGCCACGGTAGCGGGTCTGCGGGTCCATGACTACAAACTGCGGGGACATGCGCATGGCGTACTCCCATTCCGGGTCGCTCACTTTTTCAATTGGTGCGTGGTATTCCTTGGCAAGGTCGGCCAGCGCAAAGGGGGCGGCGGTACCTGCCACCACGCGGGGGCTTATGGTCTCGCCATACTGGCGCAGGCGCTCGGCGTCATCACGGTCGGGGTCAAGGCTTACAAAAATAATGACCATCTTGCGCTTGCCCGGATCAACCTCGTCCATGGCAGCAGACATGGCGCGCAGGGCGGGGGCGCAGGCATCCTGCCCGCAATGGGTGGCGCCAAACAGCACCAGCATCCACCGGCCAGCAAAGCTCTTGTCCGTCATGGTGCCGGTTGTGGCGTCCATCAGGCGGAAGGAGCCCCCTACCGGGTTGCCGTAGGAGTTGAGGGTAATGCTGTGTTTGAGTGCAAGACTGGTGGCCAAAAAGCCGCCAGCCCCGGCAAGAGCCAGAATGCCCACACTGATCAGGGCAACGCGTTTTCCTGCTGGTGTCATGGATTAATGTGCCTCCGCCCAGTTCTGGGCAATGCCTGTTTCTACCACCAGTGGCACGCTGAGCTGTGCCGCTGCTTCCATAATGGTTCTGGCTTTTTCCGCTACGGCCTGTGCCTGTGCGTCGTCCACCTCGAATAACAGTTCGTCATGGACCTGTAGCAGCATGCGCGCACTATTCAGCCCAGCCTGTTCCAGTGCTGTGGGCAGGCGCACCATGGCGCGTTTGATAATGTCTGCAGCCCCGCCCTGTAGGGGGGCGTTAATGGCCTGCCGCTCTGCATACTGGCGGCGGACAGCGCTTTTTTCGTGAATTCCGGGCACATAGCAGCGCCTGCCAAAGGCGGTCATGACATACCCGTTGGCGCGGGCTTCGGCCTTGATCTGCTCCATATAGTCCCGAATGCCGGGGTAGCGGGCAAAATAGGCATCTATGTAGCTTTTTGCCTCCCCCGCGGGAATGCCAAGCTGCTTGCCCAGACCAAAAGCGGAAATACCGTAAATAATGCCAAAGTTAATGGCTTTGGCGCGGCGGCGGGTCAGGGCGTCCATGCCTTCGAGCGGGATGTTGAAGACCTCGGAGGCTGTGCGGGCGTGAATGTCCTGACCCAGTTCAAAGGCTTCACGCAGGGTGGGAATGTTGGCCACATCGGCCAGCAGCCGCAGTTCGATCTGGGAGTAGTCGGCCGAGATCAGCTTGCGCCCGGCAGGGGCCACAAAGGCCTGACGGATGCGCGTACCTTCCTCCGTGCGGACAGGAATGTTCTGCAAATTCGGGTCGGAGGAGGACAGACGGCCTGTTGTGGTAATGGCCATCTGGAACGATGTATGGACGCGGCTTTCCTTACTGGTCAGCTTGAGCAGGGCATCCGTGTAGGTGGATTTGAGCTTGGCAAGCTGCCGCCATTCCAGCACGCGCACCGGCAGGTCGTGCCCTTGGTCGGCAAGGTCCTGCAACACGGAGGAATCCGTGCTCCACGCACCGGCCTTGCCACGTTTTCCGCCTTTTAGCCCCATCTCATCAAACAGGATTTCGCCTAGCTGGCGGGGGGAGGCAATGTTGAACTCCCGGCCCGCAGCGGCGTAAATTCCCTGTTCCATGCTTTTCATGCGGCTTTCAAAATCGGCGGAAAGGCGGGCCAGTTCCGCACGGTCCACCGCAATGCCGCATTTTTCCATGGTGGCCAGCACCTGCACCAGCGGGCGTTCCACCTGCTCATACAGGGCCAGCGCGTTGTTGGTGCGCAAGGTGGGCCGCAAGACGTGCCACAGGCGCAGGGTTACGTCCGCATCCTCGGCGGCGTAGGTGGTGGCTTTGTCCACCGGCACCTGTGCAAAGGGTATGCGGTTGCGGCCCGTGCCGGTCATGGCGTCGTACGGTATGGGCGTGTGGTTGAGGTGCAGGGCGGACAGTTCGTCCATGCCCTGCCCATGCAACCCGGCGGACTGGCTGTAGGAGATCAGCATTGTATCATCCACCGGGGTAATGGTGGCGTGGTCAATGCCTGCGTGGTCGAGTACGAGCAGGTCGAACTTGGCGTTCTGGAAGACCTTGAGCACACTGGGGTCGGCCAGTAGCGGGCGCAGCAGGTCCAGTGCCTGTGTGGGGGTTAGCTGCTCACCCGTCGGGGCTTCCAGCGTGCCCTCGTGCCGTAGGGGCACATAGCAGGCCTTGCCCGGTGCTGTGGCGAGCGAGAAGCCCAGCATATTGGCCGATAGCGGGTCCAGCCCGTCGGTTTCCGTATCCACCGCACACACACCGGCTTCCTGCGCGGTGCTGACCCATTTTTGCAGGGCTTCGGCGGTGCGTACGGTCTCGTACTCCGCATAAGGTGCGCTCAGCAGGTTGGCGGGGCCGGTGGGGGGGGCTGCATCGGATAAGGTGGAGGTGTTTTGCTCGTCCGCCCCGCTTTTGGCGCTGGTTCCGGTTTGTCCGGCGGAACTGGCATGGGCGGAGGCGCGGGCCGCGCGGTGGAGTTGGGCACCAGCCGCACTGCCCATGCCCATGCGCGACATGACGGAGCGGAACCCCATGCTGTCCAGCCAGTCGGCCAGTGCCAGCTTGTCCGGTTCACGCGTGACCAGTTCTGCCACGGGCACGGGCAGGGGCACGTCGGTTGCCAGCGTGACCAACTGGAGAGAGAGGCGGGCCGCCTGAGCATGCTCGATCAGCATGTCCCGCTTTTTGGATTTTTTCATATCCGGGGCGCTGGCCAGCACGTTTTCCAGCGTGCCGAATTCGTTAATCAGGACAGAGGCTGTTTTGGGGCCAATGCCGGGCACGCCGGGTACGTTATCGGTCGGGTCGCCCATAAGGGCCTGCACGTCCACCACTTTTTCTGGCGGCACACCAAACTTGGTTTCCACCTCCGCCGGGCCAATGGGGGTCTGTTTGATGGGGTCGAGCATGCACACGCCTTGCCCCACAAGCTGCATCAGATCCTTGTCGGAGGAGATGATTGTGCAGGTCCCGCCCATTTTGCGCACGGCCACCGCGTAGGAGGCAATCAGGTCGTCCGCCTCCCAGCCCGGCAGTTCTATCCCCGGGACGTTAAAAGCCTGCGTGGCGTCACGGATCAGGCTGAACTGCGGGCGCAGGTCCTCGGGTGGTTCGGGGCGGTGAGCTTTGTACTGGGGGTAAATCTCGGAGCGGAAGGTCTGGCGGCTGGCATCGAACAGTACGGCCAGATGGGTGCCTACATGGTCGCGCAGCAGGCGGGCCAGCATGTTGGTAAAGCCATAAACCGCATTGACCGGCACCCCCTCGGGGCTGGTCATGGGGGGGAGAGCATGAAAAGCGCGGAAAATAAAGCCGCTGCCATCCACAAGAACCAGATGCGGTGTGTCTGTCATGGCTGGGGGAACCGTGTGCGAGGGAGGGCGAACAAAAAAGCAGGCATGGCTTTGGGATATGCCGCTTGGGGCGGTCTGTCCAGCATGTCTGCCGGGGGCTTTACACAAAAACACCCCGGCGGTGAGCCGGGGTGTGTGCCAAGTGGATTAAGGCTGCGGCCTTACGCTACGGTGCTGATCCAGTTGTGCGGGTCGGGTGCGCGGCCGAACTGAATGTCGCACAGGTTCTGGCGCAGCTTTGCGGTGACTTCGCCCACCTTGTTGTTGTTGATTGTGCAGGTGTCCGTCTTGCTTTTGAACGCACCAATGGGGGACACAACAGCCGCCGTGCCGCAGGCAAATACCTCGCGCAGCCTGCCCGACTTGGCATCGGCAAAAAGCTGGTCGAGCGCGTAGCGTTCTTCCTTGACGGTTAGCCCCGCATCACGCGCCAGTGTCAGCAGGCTATCACGCGTAATGCCGTGCAGAATGGTCCCGCCTGCCAGTGGGGGGGTCAGCAGGGTGCCATCTTCAAACACCATCATCACGTTCATGCCGCCCATTTCTTCCAGCCAGCGGCGTTCTTCCGCATCAAGGAACAATACCTGCTGGCAGCCGTGGTGCTTGCCTTCCATCTGTGCGGTCAGGCTGGCGGCGTAGTTGCCACCACACTTGGCTGTGCCCGTGCCCCCGCGGGAGGCACGTACGGTGTCGGTTTCCACCCACACGGAAACGGGGCCTGCATCCTTGGAGAAATATTCCCCCGCCGCACAGGCAATGACAATGAACTTGAACTCGGATGCGGGCTTGACCCCAAGGGCTGCTTCCGTCGCGATCATGAACGGGCGGATGTAGAGCGTGCCAACCTCGGGGGCGGGTACCCAGTCACGGTCGATTTTGACCAGTTGGGTTACGGCCTCAAGGAACAGGTCTTCGGGGAGTTCGGCCATGGCCATGCGCTCGGCCGATTTTTGGAACCGGCGGGCATTGGCTTCGGGGCGGAAGAGCTGCACGCTGCCATTGGGGGCGCGGTAGGCCTTCATGCCCTCAAAAATTTCCTGCGCATAGTGCAGAACGGAGGCAGCGGGGTCGAGCATGAGCGGCTGGCGGGGCAGAATTTCGGCCGAGTGCCAGCCCCTGCCTTCCGTGTAGGTGACAACAGCCATATGATCGGTAAAAGCGCGGCCAAAACCGGGGTTGGCGATCAGGCTTTCGCGCTCGGCGGCGGGGGTGCCATCCGTTTTGCGAGTGATCTTGAAGGCAATGCTGTCAGCTACGGTGGTCATGGTGTTCTCGCGTCTTCCGCGGCGCTGGTATGGGGACCAGGGGCCTGGTTGCTCCGATATACGGTTTGTTCTGTTGTTTCAGGCGCGTCAGAACGCAGCCTGCCGGTGGCCCGGTTGGGCTCTTTCCTATCATGTTCGCCGTGTCTGTGCCAGACAGGTGCGAACGTGTGCGTATGTGGTTCGTTCCTGTGTGTTGTGCGGCTGAGGCAGGGCTTAACGTCCGCGCCGTGCAAGGCCAGAGCTTTTTTTGCTAGGAGGCGCAACAATGCCCCATTCCTCCATCCGGCAGGGTTATGCAACGCTGCCTCCCCGTTTTTATGCCCGTACGCAGCCCACTCCGGTTGCCACGCCCCGGCTGATTGCGCTGAACAGACCGCTCGCTGCTGAACTGGGGCTGGATGTGGGCTGGCTGGCAGGGCCACAGGGGCTGGCCATGCTGGCGGGCAATCAGGTGCCACAGGGCATGGACCCGCTGGCCACGGTGTATGCGGGGCACCAGTTTGGCCATTTTTCTCCCCAACTGGGTGATGGCCGCGCCCTGCTTTTGGGCGATGTGACCGACCAGCACGGTCAGGTGCATGAAATCCAGCTCAAAGGCTCCGGCCCCACCCCGTATTCACGCAGTGGAGATGGACGGGCAGCCCTTGGCCCCGTCCTGCGCGAATATCTGCTGAGCGAGAGCATGGCAGCCCTTGGCATAGCCACCACCCGCGCTCTGGCGGCGGTGGAAACGGGCGAGCGCGTTTACCGTGAAACACCGTTGCCCGGCGCTATTGTGGCGCGTGTGGCGCGCAGCCATATCCGGGTTGGCACGTTCCAGTTTTTTGCCGCAGGGCAGGATGAGGCGGCGTTGCGCGCTCTGGCCGATTTTGCCATTGCCCGGCTTTACCCGCAGGCGGCTGTGGCGGAGCAGCCTTATGTTGCGCTCCTGCAGGGTGTTGTTGCGGCGCAGGCGGCACTTGTAGCCCGGTGGATGCTGGTTGGCTTTATTCATGGCGTGATGAACACCGACAACATGGCCATATCGGGTGAGACCATAGATTATGGTCCCTGCGCCTTTATGGACACATACAACCCCGCCACCGTGTTCAGCTTTATTGATAAGCGCGGCCGCTATGCCTACACCAACCAGCCCACCATAGCGCTGTGGAACCTGACCCGCCTTGCCGAGGCCCTGCTGCCCCTGCTGGCGGAGGAGGACGATCAGGCCATTGCCATAGCCCAGCAGGTGCTGGCGGAGTTTCATCCCCATTTCCACACGACCTATTTTGCAGGCATGCGGGCCAAGCTGGGGCTGGTGGGCGAGGATGATGCGGACGAAGCCCTGTTCAAATCCCTGCTGGACCAGATGGAGGCGGAAAAGCTGGACATGACCAACACCTTCCGTGCCCTCAGCCACGCCGGGGTAGTGCGGGGGGATGTGCCCCCCACGGGTCTGCCTGCCAGTTTTGGCCCGTGGCTGGCCCAGTGGCGCGCGCGTGTGGTGCAGCAGGGGGGGGCGGACCATGTGGCCCGCGCCCACGCCATGCAGCAGGTCAACCCATGTTACATTCCGCGCAACCATAAAGTGGAGGCCATGATTCAGGCCGCCATAAAACGGCAGGATTACGCGCTGTTCGAGGAAATGCTGCGTGTGCTGGCAACCCCCTATGTGGAACAGCCAGATATGGAAGACTACGCAACACCCCCTCAACCCGACGAGGTCGTACCCTATACCTATTGCGGCACGTAAAATCCACGCTCGAAAGCGTGGTAAATAAAAACAGGGAAGGTCAAACGCCAAAGTATTTGGTTATGTGTGGAACAGGAGCGATAGTTCTCTAAAGATTTACCAAGAGTAAGAAACCCGGTGTAAATTAGGGGTGGCTAACCAGTTTTTTTGATGAGTTGGCTGTTTTTTTTGCTTTTTCTCTTCTGGTATTAGTATGGGTGGGTTAATATAAGTGTCTGACCGAAAATGAGTTGAGTGATTTCAGTGGATTATGATTCATGGGTTTGCGATAACCTGATGAGATCAAGATGGCCTGGACTGAAATCACCCGCGCGCAGTATC
>NZ_WOTD01000010.1 GCF_011516885.1 Acetobacter lambici
TGGAGCAGCCACCAGTGTTGCATCCAGGATCTGGCCGGACATCGGGAGATAACCGGCGTTCCGCAGGGTCGCGTCAAATCGGTCAAACAGCCTTTCAATGGCACCCGCCTGCATCAAACGCTCACGAAACAGCCAGACCGTTTTGGCATCCGGCACGCGGTCCGACAGCCCCAATCCCAGAAAGCGCATGAACGACAGGCGGTCGTTGATCAGATACTCTGTCCGTTCATCAGACAAATTGTTCAACGTCTGGATGACCAGAATTTTGAACATCAGCACCGGATCAAACGGCGGACGTCCGCCTTTACTTCCGTCTGAATAGGCCAGAGCCAGTTCCAGATCAGGGCGGAACACCTCAAAATCCACAGTCCGGGAAAAGGCCTCCAGCTGATCGCCAAGCCCGCTCAGCCGAGCAAGACGCTCTTCAACATCAAAAAAACCAGGCTGCTTCATCTTCCATACCCCAATCAATATAGGAGTGATGGAATCACACAGAGAGGCCCAAAACCAGAGAGTTTTTCGAACCCTCCACCTTTGCCCGCCCCCACCGCCCCGATGGCGAGATTTAGTGTGGTGTTTTATCCACCGCTGGAGTGTCCAGCGTGTAAAGGCTGATCGCCATGGCGTGGCCGTTGGAATAGTTCAACCCTGCAACCGTGCCACGGCTGAACGCCTTTGGTGCTTCCGCCCCCAGTGCCTCCATAAACGCCTTGCGCTCACGCACATCCACAAGGGCTGCGGTGCAGGCCGGGTGGTCGCGCATAGCCTGTGCGGCCTGTGCGGGGCTCCCCAGCACCACCTTGCCCCCGATCAGGAACACCAGACTGGGCTCGGTAAAGGAAACGGAATAAACCTGTGTCTGCGCGCAGGGTTTATGCGCCTGCACCAGCGCCACCAGACGGGGTGCCAGCCAGATGCTGCGCAACTGCGGCACCACAACCGTAAACAGCCCCACATATAACAAGGCCGCTGCAACACAGCTGCTCAGTGCTGCATAACATAGCTCTGCCCGCCAGATCTGCCACACCGCCAGCCCAACCAGAGGCAGAACGCCACCCGCCAGCACAAGGGCGGGAACACTGAACTGGCGCTCCAGCGTCCACAATAAAAGTGGCCCCGCTGCGGCCAGTGCACAGCCGGCAAAACCCCACAAAACGGCATAGGCCCCAAGCAGCAGGCGGCCCCAGCGGGTCTGCGGGCCGTTCCGCCACACCATACCACTTTGCGCCAGCAGGCCCGCACTCAGTATGGCAATGGCGGGGTATGTGGGCAGCACGTAATGGGGCAGCTTGGTTGCTATGCTTTCAAACACCACCCAGTGCGGCACAATCCAGCACAGCAGGTAACGCACCGGCAGAGTGCGCCGCTCCCGCCATGCCTGCGGCAGCACACTGGCGGCAAAGTAGGAGCCGGGCCAGAATGCGATCAGGAACACAAGCAGGTGGTAGCCCGGCGGCAGGCCGTGCGCCTCCTGCCCGGAAGCCACCTTGCCCAGAAAGTTCCCCCCCACCGCGCGCCGGAAGAACTCGCCATGGCTGACCACCCCAATGGCCACGCACCACGGCAGCACCACAGCAGCAGCCACAAGCCAGCCCCATACCGGGCGCAGCCTGCGCCACAGGTCCAGATTACGCTCCACCCAGCCCATGGCCAGCGGCGTTGCAAGGGAGGGAATAAGCACAACCGGGCCTTTGAGCATAAGCCCGCAGCCCACAGCGCCCCAGAACAGCAGCGCCGTGCCCGCAGGTGTGGCGCGTGCTGCCTCCCTGTCTGCCAGTGCCCGCACCAGCGCGTACTGGGCCACCAGCACACTGAGCAACAGGCACGAATCAATCGTGCCCATACGGCTTTCCGCCGCCACCAGCACAGAGGCCATCAGCAGGACCGCAGCCCCGACCCCGGCCATGGCCCCAAACAGGCTGGCCCCCATTATGGCGGTCAGCACCACCGCTCCGGTCATGGCCAGCAGGGAAGGAATACGGTACGGCCACACCGTGCGGGCATACTCCATGCCCACGGCCTTAACTGCCATGGATTCTAGCCAGTAAATACCGGCGGGCTGAAGGTAGCGCGGCTTGTCCTGAAAGCGCACATCTATGTAGTTGTGCGTCTCCAGCATCTGGGCCGATGCTTCCATGTAACGTGGTTCATCCCGGTCAAACGGGGGAGTTGTCATGCGGCCGGGCAGAAACAGCACAAAAGCCGCCAGACCGATCAGCAGCAACACACGCCAAGGCAGGGAATGAGCGCTGCGTGCGGGCCTTAGCATTCATCAACCGTTTTGGGCAGCCGCGTGCGGTTACGCAGCCACATGACGCCCAGCAGGTCCCGGACCCCGACCACGGCCCGGTTAAAATTGGTGTATTTGGACTGCCCATGCAGCCTTGGCCTGTGCGAGACAGGGTGGCACACCAGCGGCACGCCATAGGACGCAAAAAAAGCAGGCAGGAACCGATGCAGCCCTTCAAACTGGGGCAGGCGCAAAAAATCCTCACGCCGAAAAATTTTGATCGGGGCTCCCGTATCCGGGCAGTGGTCCTGTAGCAGCTTCTGCCGCAGACCATTGGCAAAGCGCGTGGCAAAGCGGCGCGACCAGCCATCTTTACGCTTGGCGCGCACACCCACCACCAGAGGGGCGGTGCCCTTGGCCGCCTGTGCCAGCGCCAGGAGTGCGACCAGTTCACGCGGGTCGTCCTGCCCATCGCCATCAATCGTGGCAATCCACTGGCCTTTGGCTGCCGTAATGCCCGTGCGCAGGCCCGCGGACTTACCGCAGCGATGATCGTGCGAGAGAATGCGCAGGTTGGGCAGGCAGTCATGCCGGAGCTGGCGCAGCACGGCTACCGTGTTGTCCCGGCTCCCATCGTTAACAAACACCACTTCCGATGGAGGAAGGCTCTGGCAGGCTTCCGCCAGTTCGCGGCACACCTGCGGTAGGTTATCCTGCTCGTCCAGAACAGCAATAACGATGCTCAGCTCGGGCTGAACATCGTTTACCTGCGACACAGAGGTTTGCACCGTTTGTGTCATACATATGAACCCTGAAGGGAGATGAGCCTAGGCTGCCTGACGGGAGAACGCAGCAGGCAGGTCAGCCAGAGCCTGATCGACCAGTGCGGAGGCTTTTTGCTCATCAATGGTCTGCGGGATAATGCTGTGGGCTGCGTTAATTGCCACATCAATGGCAAGCTGACGCACTTCCTTGACCGCGGCGCGTTCAACCGCTGCAATCCGGTCACGGGCCATCTGTTCATGGCGGCGCACGGCGGCTTCGGCTTCAGCACGGGCCTGTTTGGCCATTTCGTCCGCTTTGATGCGGGACTGCTCGATAAGGGACTTGGCTTCCGCCAGAGCCTGTTCACGCTCACGCGTTGCGTCTTCGAGCATCTGCTCAGCTTCGCGGCGCAGGCGGGCTGCTTCGTCCAGTTCCTCACGGATCAGGTTGGCACGGCTATCCAGAATGGCCGCAATTGGCGTCCACAGCTTTTTACCGGCCAGCACAAAGAACAGAACAAACGATACAGCGACCCAGAAACCCGCTACATGAAAAATGTCAGTCATGACCAAAATTCCCCTGAGAACGGATCAGATGATGCTGCGATGCGCTGACGCGCTTTCAACATTCCGGGCAACAAGCTGGGCGTCTGGCACAACACCGGTCAGCCGCTGAACCAGCGCCTGAGTGGTATCGGCCGCAATTTCTTTAAGCGCGCTCAAGGCCCGCGCTTTTTCTGCCGCAACGTTCTTTTCGGCATCCGCAATTTCGGAAGCCAGACGTGCGTTGATTTCCTGCATCTGCTGGTCGGCCGTACGGTGTTCCTCGTCCAGAACCTTCTGAAGATGCGCCTGGGCTTCTGCCATGGCATCTTTGCGGGCCTGCTGGAGTTCGGCTACGGCTTTGTCAGCATCCTGTTTAGCGGACCGGGCGACCTCAAGGTCACCTGTAATACGCTGGCTACGGTCATGCAGAACGCGGGCAACACCCGGCAGCATGGCCTTGCTGAGAACAAGATAGAAGACGAAGAAAATAATTGCCCCCCACATGACCTGACCGGTCACAAGTGGGTTGGCAAAGTCAAGCTGAGGCATTCCCGTGGCGTATGCACCAGGTGCCGAAACGGCCAGCAAAGAAACGCCGCAAACCGTTGCAAGCAGTCCGGCACGAACTGTCTTCGTAATCACACCCACAGGAATGTCTCCTCTTGTTTTCCCGATCTCAGACGAAGAGGATCAGGAATGCGATCAGCAGCGCGAACAGGGCGATAGCTTCTGTCAGTGCGAAGCCGAGCATGCCCAGACCGAACACGTGCGGGCGAGCCGCCGGGTTACGGGCAATGCTGCTGACCAGCGTGGAGAAGATGTTGCCGAGGCCGATACCAACGCCGGCGAGGGCGATAACGGCGATACCTGCACCGATTTCCCGGGCTGCAGCGATGTCCATATCAGTCACTTCCTTGTTTCAAGACAGTTTCAAACTAAACGGGCAAAGCAGCTCAGTGAGCCACGGCCTCCCGCAGGTAGATGCACGTCAGAATGGCAAACACATAGGCCTGCAATACCCCAACAAGCAACTCAAGAGCCATAAGCGCCACGTTAATGGCGATCGGCCCGATCGCAAACACGTCACCCACTACGCCAAAACTGGCGAGCATGACAACAAAGCTTGCGAAAATATCGAACATGACGTGTCCGGCCACCATGTTGGCGAACAGTCGGATGGACAGGCTCACGGGGCGGGAGAGGAACGAGAGAATCTCGATCGGGATCAGCAGGGGGGCCAGAAAGGGGCTGGCGCCGTCCGGCATGAAGTGTGCGAAAAACCGCAGACCCTGCACCTTGAGCGAAACAACAACAGTCAGCAGGAACACCATGAACGCCATGGCGAACGTAACGGCAATGTGGCTGGTGAAGGTGAAGGAGAACGGCAGAAGCCCGATGTAGTTCCCCGCCAGAATGAAGAAGAACAGGGTGAACACGAACGGGAAGAAGGCTGTACCCTCCGGCCCGATTGTATCCACAGCCATGTTATGAATGAATTCGTAGCAGACTTCTGCCGCGGCCTGCAGGCGACCGGGCACCACCGCTGCGGGGCGCATGCCAAAATACAGGAACGCAAGAACAAGGCAGACTGCCGCGATCATGTACAGCGGAGACTGGCTGAAGCGCAGGGCCTCGCCCAGCCCGCCAAGAACGGGGTGGAGCTCAAACTGTTCAAGTACGTTAATGCTGGAACCGCCCGCCACAACCGCTCTCCTAGACCTTGCCCCGAATCGACCTTCGGGCTTCAGCTTCTTACTTTACGTCCATCGTCCTGACCAGACGCCAAACATTCAGCATTCCGGCGCTACCACCCAAAAGCGCGAAGATGACAAGGAACAACGCCCGTGTATGGAGCCAGTGATCCAGCTCCCACCCTATGGCAACCCCCACAACCAGCCCCGCGATCATTTCTGTCCCGGCTCTGAACGCCAATGCTGCGAGTGACCTGTCGGCCTCCTCATTTGCATCAACGGGTGGTTTTTCCTCCTTGACCAGACCGTAACGGCGCTCTGCCGACTTCAATCTGGCGTTAAAGGAATCGTTTTTTTCCTCACGCATACCTCGCACCTCCCATGGGGGTGCAGGCGCTTGCTAACGGGGCTACCATATCCTGTCAAGAAACCTTAGCAGGCTTGTGGTCCAAAATATTGGTCCGCGGCATTTGCGCCACCCCGCCAATCACTCTGTTCCGGGCAGACCAACCAGCCCACGCGCATAGTCCATAGCGGAAAAAGGCCGCAGATCCTCTACCTGTTCGCCCACTCCCACGGCATGAACGGGCAGGCCAAATCCATCAGCCAGCGCCACAACAATACCGCCACGGGCCGAGCCGTCCAGTTTGGTCACCACCAGCCCGCTCACGTTCACAAGTTCGCGAAAAACGCGCACCTGCTCCACCGCATTCTGCCCCGTGGTCGCATCCAGCACCAGCAGGACCGAATGGGGGGCACTCTCGTCAAACTTGCGCATGACGCGAATAATTTTTGCCAGCTCTTCCATCAGGGCCGATTTATTGTGCAGCCGCCCCGCCGTATCCACGAACAGAAGGTCCGCTCCCTCGGCCTTGCCACGCTTGAGGGCCTCGTACGCAAGCCCTGCCGCATCCGCCCCCTGTGGGCCTGCAATAACCGGGCAGCCCGTGCGCTCGCCCCAGATCTGGAGCTGCTCCACGGCGGCGGCGCGGAACGTATCGCCCGCCACCATCATGACCTTGCTGCCACGGTCGGAAAAAAAGCGCGCCATTTTGCCAATGGTCGTGGTCTTGCCCACGCCATTGACCCCCACAACCAGCACAACATGCGGTTTGTGGGCGGGGTCCGGGGTAAACGGTATGGCTACGGGTTCGAGAATACTGGCAATTTCCTGCGCGAGTGCAAGCCGGATTTCCTCATCCGTGACCTCGGTGCCAAAGCGGGAGGTGCGGAAGGACTCGATCACCTTCTGCGCAACGCCGGGGCCAAGGTCTGCGGTAATCAGCAGGTCCTCCAGCTCCTCCAGCGCTTCGTCATCAAGTTTGCGGCGGGTAAAAATACCCGTAAGCCCGCCACCCAGCTTTTGGGTGGAGCGGGACAGCCCCTCCTTGAGACGGGAGAAAAAACCAAGCGCCATTCTAGATCCTTTCCGCCACCAGTCCGCCCTCTTCCACCGCCACAGGCAGAAGGGAGAGGATATCCCCCACCGAGGCATCCGCCCCGGTCAGGCGGACTGGTGCAAACTGCTCGCTATGTCCTGTTGTGGGGGTTTCCATCAGCACGCGCTGGGGCTGGCCCAGCAGGCTTGCGTAGTAACGCGCCGCAGATGCGGCCCCCACCGCACGCAGGCTGGCCGCACGGGCCTTGCGCTGGGGCACGGGCACCGCACGCATACGGGCTGCTGGCGTGCCCTCACGCTCGCTGTAGGGGAAAACATGCAGGTAAGGCAGCGCCATGTCCGCCACAAAGGCGCGCGTCTGCTCGAACAGGGTGTCATCCTCGGTGGGGAAGCCTGCAATCAGGTCCGCACCTATGCCAATATCGGGCCGCAGGCTTCTGGCGCGGGCCACAACATGGGCTGCGTCCTGCACAAGATGGCGGCGCTTCATGCGCTTGAGAATAAGGTCCGAACCTGCCTGCAACGAAAGGTGCAGGTACGGCATGAACCGGGGCTCCGCCTCCAGCAGTTGCCAGATGTCCTCATCTATTTCCACCGGATCGACCGAGGACAGGCGCAGCCGCTCCAGCTCGGGCACCAGCCGCAGCACGCGGCGGCACAACTGCCCCAGCACCGGCTTGCCCGGCAGGTCTGCCCCCCAGGAGGTCATGTCCACGCCCGTCAGCACCACCTCGCGGTAGCCGGACTGCACCAGTGCGCGCACCTGCTCCACCACCGCCCCCACCGGCACGGAGCGTGAAGGCCCACGCCCGAAGGGAATGATGCAGAACGTGCAGCGGTGGTCGCACCCCTGCTGCACCTGCACAAACGCACGGGTGCGGCCTGCAAACTCGGTGACCAGATGGGCCGCTGTTTCCCTTGCCGCCATAATGTCGGACACGGCTACGGGTTCGGCCAGTGCTGCGGGGGACCAGCTTTCGGCCTTCAGTTTTTCCTCATTCCCCAGAACGCGGGTCACGCCGGGCAGGGCGGACCAGTTTTCGGGGTGGATCTGGGCGGCGCAGCCGGTCACCACAATGCGGGCATCGGGGTTTTCGCGGTGGGCACGGCGGATGGCCTGCCTTGCCTGCCGCTCTGCCTCGCCCGTGACCGCGCAGGTGTTGACGATAATCACGTTACCCAGCCCCTGCGCGTGGTCGCGCATGACCTCGCTCTCCCACGTGTTCAGGCGGCAGCCAAAGGTCAGGATTTCAGGCCGGGTGGTCATTGCGGGTAGGCGGCCAGATCGACCGTCCCTTCAAAAGCCGTGGTGGCAGGGCCGGTCATGAGCACATGGTTGGTCTGCTCCGACCATGTAATGCGCAAAGTGCCGCCATCCAGTTCCACCGTGCAGGTGCGCGCAGCCAGCCCCCGCCGCACGGCGTTGACCACGGCGGCACAGGCACCCGAGCCACAGGCCTCGGTCACACCCGCACCACGTTCATGCACCTTCAGGCGCATGCGCTCGGGGCTGTCCATGCGGGCAAAGCCGATATTGGCCCGATCGGGAAAAATGGGGTTATGCTCCAGTGCCGCACCCTGCGCCAGCATAGCAAAATCGGGCACAAAGAACGTGGCGTGCGGGTTACCCATGGAGGCCGCCGCCGGGTCGCCCGGCAAGGGCAGGTGCAGGGTATCCACCGCCGCAGCCAGTGGCACTTCCTGCCAATGGATGCGTGGGGCACCCATATCCACCGTAACCTGCCCGTCTGGCTCGCGCCGGGTGGGCAGCACGCCCGCACTGGTTTGCAGCACGGGTGTGGCGTTACCTGTCTGCCGCCACACAAGGTCGGCCACGCAGCGCGAGGCATTGCCGCAGGCCCCGGCCTCTGACCCATCGGGGTTAAAAAACCGCACGAACACATCCGCCCCCGGTGCAACGGGGGGGTGCAGGGTGACAAGCTGGTCACACCCAATGCCCCGGCGGCGGTGCGCGAGGGCCGCAATGCGGTCGGGGGTCAGGGGCAGCGCGCCTATCCGCGCGTCGAGGATGACAAAGTCATTCCCCAGACCGTGCATTTTGTAAAAAGAGGTCAGCATTGCGCGCCTTATATGCCAATTCAGACCTAGATGCCATGCCCCACCCGCACGGGTGAGCGCCCTGTTGGCCCTGACAGGCATAGCATGGCGGGGGTGCCCGTGTCCCGGCCTGTGTGCTCTGCCTGCGTGTTAGACAAAGCGGCCCGGAGCACCGCGCTGGAGCACCTCGATCTTGTATCCATCCGGGTCGGTCAGGAAGAAGAACTGCCCCACCACCGTGCCCTCATGCTGCATGGTTTTAACCTGCGTGACCGGGTGCCCATCAGCCTGCATGCGGGCATGCTCGGCCACCACATCGGCCACCGAAACTGCCAGATGCCCGTATCCGTCACCCAATGCATAGGGGTCCGTGCGACCGTGGTTGATGGTCAGTTCCAGCTCAAAACTCTGCTCGTCATTGGCCAGATAGACCAGTGTAAAACTATCAAACTCAAAGCGGCCAACTGGGGCCAAACCCAGTGTTGCGCCATAAAAAGCGACGGATTTCCGTTCATCCAGCACACGCAGCATGCTGTGGATCATTCTGGCCATAAAAGACTTCCTTTTCCCCAATGCTCTGTTTTTTTCAAACTCTATTGCGCCTTCTTTAACGGCAAGCGCGTTTGTTCTGAAATTATTTTTTAAGCACGTCTCCCTTTACTAAAGGGGGGCTAAAATGGTTCTGATCAGGACAGGTTCCAACGCAACACTTGCCAGAAAATGAAGAGAGCATGCGCATCTTTAAGTCCCTGCACGCCTCTTGGGCGCACTGCATGAAAGCCAGCCTGTGTATGGGCACAATGCTGGCCTCCGGCCCGCTGCTGTGCCTTGCCACACCAGCCATGGCCGCAGGGGACGAGGCATCGCTCGATGCGCTGGAACAGCAGATTTCTCGCATTCAGTCCGAGCAGCGCGCGCTGCAAAAAGCCCTTGTAAGCGTGCAAAAGCAGATTGCGGCCCACCGCACACTGGCCCATGCGGGCCCTTCGGCCGCTCACCACGGCCTTGCGGCCCATCAGGTCGCCAGTCTGGATGCCGCTGACCATGAGGCCGGCATTGCCGTAAACTCCGCCGACCGGGACGAGGAGAGCGCTGCAAGCGCAACCCACCACCTTGGCGGCAACGGGCACTTCCGTGCCGGTGGCCCGGACGCCCAGCCCGTATTTGGTGGTGCTGAGGACAGCCCGACCGTGGAATCCGTGGTAGGCCACCGCGCGGAAGACGTGATCTCCCGCGTGGCGGAAAACGGCGTTGGCCCCCACTCGCGCGAATCAGCGGGTGCGCAGGCCGCCGGTGCGCTGGGTGACCATGGCGTGTTCCACCTTGGCCCCGTCACCCTGATCCTTGGTGGGTTCATTGACGCCTCGGCCGTGGAGAGCAACCGCCACACCGCCAGCGGCACCTTCAACTTCTGGCAGGACACGCCGTTCAAGAACGAACCGCGCTACCATACCGACAATTTTGAAGGCAGTGCGCGTTACAGCCGCCTCTCGCTCATGGCGCGCGGGAATATTGATAAATACTCCACCATTTCGGGCGTGTTCGAAATGGATTTTGGCGCAGGGGCCGCCACGACCGATGCGTATGAGAGCAACAGCTACGCCTTTCGCATGCGCCAGGCCTACCTTGCGTATGACAACAGCAAGGAGAACCTCCACTTCCTTGCCGGGCAGGCGTGGAGCATGCTCACCCCCGGTCGCGTAGGCATTATCCCCCGACAGGAAAGCCTGCCCGAAACCATTGAATCCTCCATGCTGGCAGGGCAGACATGGTCGCGGCAGTTGCAGTTCCGCTTTGTTAAGGACTTCCTCAGCCACCGCCTGTGGACCGGCCTGTCGATTGAGAACTCGGCCACGCTGTACAACCTGAACAACTTTGCTGCCGGTTCCTCCGACGGACAGGTCGTCCTGCCCACCGGGCAGACAGTCACCGTGGGGTCCGATGGCACGGGCCTGACCAACAACGCCCTGTTCCCCAACGAAATCGCACCTGATGTGATTGGCAAAATCGCATGGGACCCGCACTGGGGCCATTACGAAGTGGAGGGGATTCTCCACTTCCCGCATGACCGCGTGTCCACCCTTGGGGGGGGCAAAAACCACACCGCCGTGGGTGGCGGGGGTGGCGGCTCGATGATCCTGCCGGTCATTCCGCACAAGGTGGAAGTCCGCATTGCAGGGCTGGCGGGCTACGGCATTGGCCGCTACGGGTCGGTGCTGCTGCCAGACGCCACACTCAAGTCCAACGGCGCGCCATCACCGCTATTTTCCATGCAGGGTACGGCGGGAATTATCGCCCACCCCAACCCGCTCATTGACGTGTATGGCTATTTTGGCTACCAACAGGCCGGTCGCAGCTACTTCTCGGAAGGTGGCAATGCCTATGGTTATGGCAACCCCGCTTACAACAACACGGGATGCTATACCGAGCTGAGTAGTAATTGTGCCGCTGGCAGTAACATCCATAGTGTTATGGAAGCCACAGTCGGAGCGTGGTATCGTTTCCTTAAAGGCCGTTATGGTACGGTGGAAGCTGGCGTGCAGCTTGCCTATTCGCGCATTCATGCGTGGGATGGCAACGGTGGCGCACCAGACACCAGCCTGAGCGAAGTCTTTATGGATTTCCGTTACCTACCCTTCCAGTAAGGATGTCTTTTACACGTTGTCGGGGTGCTGCGGGTCAGCAGCATACAGCTCCGGCACAAGAGAGAGGTCTTTCCGGACAGGACGCTTTATTCCCCTCTTTCATGCCTGTTTTGTCTGGACCTCATTTATATGCCTTTCCAAAATGCTCCCGCCCCGCTCGCTCAGGCTCTGGCCGCGCGCGGGTTTGAAGCCCCTACTTCCGTCCAAGCCGCCATTCTGGCCGATGACGCAAAAGGCCGCGACCTGCTTGTTTCCGCCCGCACGGGCTCGGGCAAGACGGTAGCCTTTGGCCTGTCTCTGGCCGACACACTCCTGAACGACGCAGACCGCTGCGGGCCTGCCGGTGCGCCGCTGGCGCTGGTTATTGCCCCCACGCGTGAACTGGCCCTGCAGGTCCGCAGCGAACTGGAATGGCTGTACGCCAAGACCGGCGCACGCATTGTCTCCTGCGTTGGTGGCATGGAACCCCGCACGGAAGCACGCAACCTGTCCAATGGCTGCCACATTGTTGTCGGCACCCCCGGCCGCCTGTGCGACCACCTCAAGCGCGGCAACCTTGATCTTTCTCAGCTCAAGGCCGCCGTGCTGGACGAAGCGGACGAAATGCTCGACCTCGGCTTCCGTGACGAGCTGGAAACCCTGCTGGACGCCACCCCCCAGGACCGCCGCACCCTGCTGTTTTCCGCCACCATCGCGCGTGAAATTGCAGGCCTTGCCAAGCGCTACCAGCACGACGCCCTGCGCGTGGACACGGTAGGCACCAACACCCCACATGCCGACATTACCTACCGTGGCGTGCTGGTCGATCAGGGCGATATGGCCCGCGCCGTGGTTAACGTGCTGCGTCTGATCGAATCCCCCTCCGCCATTGTGTTCTGCCACACGCGTGAGGCTGTGCGTCAGCTCCAGAGCATTCTGACCGAGCGTGGTTTTTCCTCCGTCGCCATTTCGGGCGATCTGGGCCAGAACGAACGTACCCGCGCCATTGAGAGCCTGCGCCACGGGCAGGCCCGCGTTTGCGTGGCAACCGACGTGGCCGCGCGTGGGATTGATATTCCAGACCTCGGGCTGGTCATCCACGCCAGCCTGCCATCCAACCCCGCAACCCTGCTGCACCGCTCTGGCCGTACAGGCCGCGCTGGCAAAAAGGGTACCTGTGTGCTGCTGGTTCCGCCCGCACGCCGCCGTCTGGCCGAACGCCTGTTGCAGGCCGCCAAGGTCACAGCGGAATGGGGCGGCGCTCCCAGCCCGCAGGCTATTGCCGAAGCCGATGCAGAACGCCTGCTGGGCGCGCACTTCCTCTCGCTCCCGCCTTCAGAGAACGAGAACATCAAGGCCCTGACCGCACGCCTTGTGGCCGAACATACCCCCGAGCAGCTTGCCACCGCCCTTGTGGGCATGTGGCGCAAAAGCCTGCCCGAACCAGCCCACCTGCGCGTGATCACACCCGATGCCACCCGCACCCGTGGCCCACGGGACGAAAACGCCCCCCCGCGTGAGCCGCGTGAACGCGCACCGGACATGAACGGTAGCTGGTTCCGCCTGTCCGTTGGTCGGGCAGACCGGGCAGACCCCAAATGGCTGGTGCCCGTGCTGTGCCGTCTGGGCGGCATTAAAAAGCAGGATATTGGCGCAATCCGCATTGTAAACGACCACACGCTGGTGGAAATCGCACCCGACAAGGCCGAACGCTTTGCCGCCTGTGCTGCCGCCGCCGATGCGGACGAAATGACCGTGGAACCCGCAGCCGCTCCCCGCAAAGGCCCGCCCGGTGCGGGTGGTGGTGGCCGCCCCCCCTTTGGCGAACGCCGTGGTCCGCCCAAAGGCCGCGCGAACTTTGACCGCAAAGGCCCCCCGGCAGGTAAGTCCGGCCCATCTTCGCGCAAGCGCAAGTAACTGATGCGGCCCCCACTTTTGGGAGTGGGGACCAACAAAAAAGGCTGCCCCCGATTATGGGAGCAGCCTTTTTTTGTGCCTGTCGGGCCGTAAGCCCGCAGCCATACCCAACCTTACAGGGAGGGAATGGACGGCAGGGTCGTTGCGTTATTCACGTCCGACTTCAGGCGGTCTTTTTTGCTTTTCCACGCATCTTTGGTGCTCTGGGAGGCGTTGTTCCAACGGTCCTTCACATTCTGTTCCGCGCTGCTTACGCCGCCAGCGGCTGTGGCTGCCGTGGCTGCACCCGTCAGCTTGTCACGCTGGGCCAGAATTTTCTGCCGTTCGGCCGTGCTGGCGTTGTTCCAGCGGTCCTTTACGGTTTTTTCCGCGTTGTTCAGTTTTTCCGTAGCGTTGGCACCTGAGCTGGTCAGCGCGCCACCCTTGGCCAGCAGCTTTTCGCGCTCGGCTTCGGTTGCACTGTTCCAGCGCTGCTTGGCCTGATCGCGCACACCAGACGTAAACTGGCTACCCGCGTTCTTGACGGAGTCCTTGGCGGAATCCACCTGGCTTTCCGCACCCTGCTGGAGGCAGCCGCTCAGGGACAGGCACGGATCGGCATGCGCAACAGAGGCCGTGCCAGCAAAGGCGACCAGGGGCAGGCCCAGAAGCGCAATTTTCCGAATAGAGAGCATAAATATTCCTTTCCTGTGTTCCACACCATAAAAGCGCGAACATCGGTTATGTGTAAGACATGGGATTAGGGCAAAAAATAGTCCACCCCACCCTTGCAGGAACACGTTTGCACAAGCAGCATGGCTCCCGCACAAATGCGGCAAAGGAAGACAGACCTTGATCACACGCCCAGCACCGTACCACCGTACCCCCACCCGCGCTGGCCTGTGGTCCGCCCTGCCCTTCTGCCTTGCCCTGTGCCTGTCCACCACCGCACTAGCGGCCACACCCCCTGCCCCCACCAAGGCCGAGGCAGGCCAGCCAGCCCAGCCCCCCGAAGGGGCCGATACGTTCCACGATGCCGCCGCCATGCTGCCCAAGGACTCCATAACCCACCATAACGGCACGTTTGGTGGGCAAAAAATGACCTACACCGCAACCGCAGGCACGCTGACCCTGCGTGATGATGCGGGCAAGCCCACGGCGCGCATGTTCTACACCGCCTACACGCGGGATGGCGCGGACCCCGCACACAGGCCGGTTGTGTATTTTTTTAATGGCGGACCGGGTGCGGGCACCGCCTACCTGCACCTTGGGGCGGCTGGCCCGGTCATGCTTGATTTTCCCACCGGCAACCCGGCCGATGGGGCCAATGCCCAGATAAAACCCAACCCCGAAAGCTGGCTGGCGGCGGCTGATCTGGTTTTTCTGGACGCACCGGGCACGGGCTGGTCGGTTCCGACCGATCCCAAACAGGCGGACAAACAGTTCTATGGTGTGCGCCAGGACGCCAAAACCTTTGCCAAGGCCATTCAGCTCTGGGCCAACACCAACAAACGCCTGACCTCCCCACGCTACCTTGCGGGGGAAAGCTATGGTGGCCTGCGCGCCATAGAAGTGGCCAACGCACTGGCCGAGGACCAGAATATTCTGCTCAACGGCATTGTCATGGTCTCCCCAGCACTGGACATGACCCTGCTGGATACGGAAAATGACATTCTGGCCGAAGCCTTTGTGCTGCCCTCGCTCGAGGCCGCCAATCTGGCCCTCCAGCACAAGCTGACCCCCGAGAACCTGACCCAGCATCTGGACAAGGCGTACCAGTACGCCGTGGGGCCGTACCTGAGCACACTGGCGGGCACGCCCCCCACGGGGGATGCGGCGGATGATTTTTACGAGGCCGTGGCCAACCACACCGGCATTGAGCAGGACATTATTGCCAAACAGCGCGGCATGCCCCGGCCAGAGGCGCATGACATCCGCAGCCGTGATGGCCGCCTGTATTCGCTATATGATGCCACCCTGTCCATTGCCGACCCCTTCCCCGAAGGCGTGGACAACGCCGAAAGCCCCGAACCCACGCTGGACGGGTTTGGCCACGCCTATGGCAGCGCGTTTGAGCATTACGCCGCAACCGAACTGCGCTACCAGACAGACCTGAGCTACAACCTGCTCAACTACGCCATTAGTCAGGCATGGGACTACCGCGATACAAACGCCCCCATCGTGCGCCCCATTCCCACCCTGCGCCGCCTACTGGCCCTGAACCCCACCTTGCGAGTGTTCATTGCCAACGGGGCGTATGACCTTGTGTGCCCGTATGCCTCCTCCCGCTGGGTGGCGGAGCATATTCCTGTAGGGCGCGGGCGCATCGGGCTGCATGTGTACCCCGGTGGGCACATGCTCTACACCCGCCCGGACAGCCGCGCAGCCCTTGCGCGTGACGTACGCACCTTTCTGGCCCCCTGATTTGGAAGAGGCCTGAGCCCCCCAAGGGCCACACACCCAGCAAGGCGCGCACCCGGCCCACCCACATCGGCCGGGTATGCGCTAGCCACGGCCAGCCCCCGCAACCGGATGCCTATGGTGCAGGGGACTCCAACCGGGAACATACTACTGCACCTACTTTACCCGCATGAGCGGCATGAGCGGCATGAGCGGCATGAGCGGCATGAGCGGCATGAGCGTGCCAGCCACACGGGTGCCGAGTTGGCAATAACACCGCCCCAAAAGGGTTACGCCCCTTCCGGCATGGCCACGCCCCCCGGCACCGTAGCTGGCGACCCGTTACCCGGCCCCAAACGCAAAACGGGCGGGAGGACCAAAGTCCCCCCGCCCGTCTGCCGAACGAAAAACCGAAGTTCGAACCAGATCAGCGCTTGCTGAACTGGAAGGAACGACGGGCTTTGGCGCGACCGTACTTTTTACGTTCAACCTGACGCGAATCGCGGGTCAGGAAGCCAGCAGCCTTGAGGATGCTGCGCAGTTCGGGTTCGTAGTGGGTCAGCGCACGGCTGATACCGTGACGAACCGCACCAGCCTGACCAGACAGACCACCACCGGTTACGGTGCAGACCACGTCAAACTGGTTGTAACGATCGGATACAAGGAAGGGCTGGGTGAGCAGCATGCGCAGCACGGGGCGTGCGAAATACTGAACAACCGGACGGCCGTTAACGGTGACTTCACCTTTACCCGGCTTGATCCATACGCGGGCCACGGCATCCTTACGGCGGCCTGTGGCATAGGAGCGGCCCTGTGCGTCACGCTTGGCTTCGTAAACCGGCGCAGAATCGGCCAGAACCGGAGCAACGGTCTTCAGATCGGCCAGCGTGCCGGTGCGTTCCTGAGTTTCAGACATTGTCTCAGCCCTTCTGAACGTTAACGACGTTCTTGCGGTTCATGCCCGCAACGTCAAGCACCTGGGGGGTCTGACCACCGTGGGGGTGTTCAGCGCCAGCATACACATGCAGGTTACGCATCTGGTCGCGCTGGAGTGGACCACGCGTGATCATGCGTTCAACGGCTTTTTCGACCAGATGGCCGGGGTGCTTGCCTGTCAGGCGCTGCGTGACCGTACGGGTCTTGATACCGCCAGCATAGCCGGTGTGGTAATGAAAGAGCTTCTGGTCCGCCTTGTTGCCGGTCAGCGCCACTTTTTCGGCGTTGATGACAACAACATGGTCGCCGCAATCGACATGCGGGGTGAACTGAGGCTTGTGCTTGCCGCGCAGGCGCGTGGCGATGATGACGGCGAGACGACCCAGAGCGAGACCTTCGGCATCGATCAGGATCCAGTTCTTCGTCACCTCCGCGGGCTTCAGCGAGAGGGTGGTCTTCATGACACTGATTCCATATGAGAACAGTTACGTATTGATGGCGCCTTATGATGGGTGGCGCACAAGTCGTCAAGAGGTATTGCAGTTAATGACCGTATTTTCAGGCAGTTTTCTCTAGGTAACATGTTACCGTTCCGCCGCTTGCCCGCCTCCCCCGCATGCACTAAAGCTAAAGACTGTGGTGAAAACAGCAGGATTTCCAACGGGTGAAGAAGAACGTTCTTGTCACGGTCTCTGGCATTGCCATTCTTGGCGGGATCGCATGGTTTGGCGCCCACCATGCAGAACATGTCATGGTTGATAAAGGGATCGAGCGGTTCAAGCAGGCGCTTGGGCCGGATGTCTCCTTCACCTATACGCGCGCAAAACCGGGCCTTCTGGGCCGCAGTGTGCGCTTTAGCGGCCTTGTGTTCCGGCAGGGGTCAGAAACCATGACCGCCGATGAGGCCGAGCTGACCAAGCCCGACACACAGGATTCCGAGGTCACCCGCATTCACCACCTGAGCTTCCGCAATTTCCAGCTGGCCGACCCCGCTGGCAGCCTGCACCTGAAAACAATGGAAATGGACGATCTGGCCCTGCCCACCAAGGCAGAGGACCCCACCGCCCCCGGCGTGCAGACCCTGAGCATTGGCCACGCGCAGGCAACCGGCCTGCACGGGTTTGTCAGCGCCCTGCAATCCGACATCTCAGCCGACACCGCGAGCATGGACGATTTTGGCGCGAACGAAACATCGCACCTGCAGGCCCGTAACGTGCAGCTTTCCACCGATGTGGCTCCCCCCCGCCATGTTAGGGCCGACTCCATTGTAGTAGACGGCGTGGCGCTGGCCGACCTGTACAAAACCCTGACCACCGGCGCGCCCTACACCGCCCACCCCAGCACGCGCGACATAACCATTGACCAGTTGAGCATGGACGGCACCGCCCCGCTCATGCGGGCAAAACGCGTGCTCTCCCACGCCACCCATACCGAGGCCACGGAGCAGGAAGTCTCCAGCATACAGGGGCTGGAACTGTGGCCCACCGTGCCCAACATGGGCTGGATGCCCTCGCTCGGGTATGACCGGTTTGTGGGCAATGTGGTGCTGAACGACACCTACACCCCCAAAACCGGCGCGCTGCACGTGGAAACCTTTAGCATCGACTCCGCCAACATGGGGCGGCTGCATATGCATGGCGAGCTTGGGCAGGCGACCTCCGCCTCCATGCTGGTCGACAGCAACGCCGACCTTCAGGTCATATCCATGGCGTTTGACTATATTGACCACGGGCTGGTGCCCAGAGCACTGGGCGCAATCGCCACCGCCCGCGGCCTGCCACCACAGGGTTTTCTGGCCTATGTGCAGGCCCAGTCCGCCACGGCACAGAACCCCGCTTTTGCCAGCTTCTTCCACTGGCTGGCCAATCCGGGCAAGCAGACCCTGAGCATTGGCATAAAGCCCGAACAGCCCATGCCGCTCATGCTTGTGGTTGCATCTCTGGGTAGCCTTGCCTCCATGCCCGAACAGGCACAAAAAATCGGGCTGACGGTTCAGACGCACTAAACCCCGACCACCCCACAGAGACACGGCATGCGCAGAACACAGCCCCACACAGACCCCGTGCATGTTCTGGGGGCATCTGGCCGGTCGGGGCAGGCCATGTGCCGGGCACTGGCCCTGCGGGGCACACCAGTTGTGCCCATTGTGCGCAACCCCGCCCGTGCCAAAAACCTGCCTAACCTACGTGTTGCCAATCTGGAGGGGCCAACAGGCCCGCTGCGCGCCGCACTGGCCGATGCAACACGCATTGTCTGCACAGCCCATGCCCGCCACATACCCGCGCTTTTGGCCACCGCCCCCGCCACGGCCCGGCTGGTGTGCCTTGGCAGCACGCGCAAGTTTACCCGCTGTCCAGATGACCACGGCAATGGCGTACTTTTGGGCGAACAGGCTTTTCTGGCCTCTGGCCGCTCGGGCGTAATTTTGCACCCCACCATGATTTACGGCGCACAGGGCGAGAACACCGTGCAACGGCTGGCCGCCGTGCTACGCCACCTGCCCTTTACGCCCCTACCCGGCGGGGGACGCGCACTGGTGCAGCCCATATGGCAGGGGGACGTAACGGCCTGCCTTGTGGCCGCCCTGAACCGGGCGTGGGATGGACCGCACAGCATGGTTATTGCCGGGGCGGATGCCCTACCCTACCGCCAGTTTGCCGCCATGGTTGCAGAGGCGGCAGGGCTTGCGCCACGCCCGACCATAAGCCTGCCCGTGGGCCTGCTTATGAGGCTTGCCCGCATGGCCGCCCCTGTGCCCGGCCTGCCCCGCGTAACCCCGGACGAAATCCGCCGCCTGCTGGAAAACAAGGATTTTGATATCGCCCCCATGCGGGCCATACTGGCTGTGCAGCCCATAGGGCTGGCCGAAGGCCTGCACCACACGTTTTTTGATGCGGGCCTGAACACCCCACACGGCTAAAACCCGGCAAGCCAATAGCCCAACAAAAAACGGGCACCCCGGCTGTTTAAAGCCAGAATGCCCGCATACCCTGATCGACCGTATGACGGCCGAAAGAGTGTTCAGCCAGATTTATTCCGGCTGTTCGATATTGGTACGCGCAGCCCCCCCGCGCGGACGCACGGATGGCAGCATTTCACCCGTGACCGCGTAGTACACACGTTCGGCAATGTTGGTGGCGTGGTCCCCGATCCGCTCAAGGTTTTTGGCCACGAACAGCAGGTGGATGCACGGCGCGATCTTGCGGGGGTCTTCCATCATGTAGGTCACCAGTTCGCGGAACATGGTGGTGTACAGTTCGTCCACCGCCGTATCGGCTTTCCAGACTTCCTGCGCGCGTTCAGCGTCGTTCTCGACCATGGATTCCACGGCCATGTGCAGGTTTTCCTGCACCAGACGGGCCATGGCCCGCAGCGCGCTAAAGGAGATGGCTCCATCCAGAACCTCCACCTTGGCAGCCCTGCGCGCGATGGAGGATGCGTAATCCCCGATCCGCTCAAGATCGCCGCTCATTTTGAGCACGGCCACAATAACGCGCAGATCCACCGCCATGGGGGCGCGCAGCGCCAGAATGCGGATGGCCAGCATTTCGGCTTCGCGTTCGAGCGCGTCTACTTCGGGGTCCAGCTCGGGGGGTTCCAGAGCGGCTTCTTCATTCTGGTTCACCACAGCGGCGATGGCCTGAGCGGTCTGCCGCTCCACCAGACCACCCATGCGCGCCACAATGCCACGCAGCCGATCAAGCTCCTGATCGTAGCGGGTAATGGTATGTGCGGGTTCGTTGCCCATAACGCTTTCCTCCGTGCCTTACCCTAATGGCCTTTAGCCAAAGCGGCCTGTGATGTAGTCCTGCGTCTGCTGTTCACGCGGGGTGGTGAACATACGGGCGGTGCTGTCCACTTCGATCAGGCGGCCCATATAGAAAAACGCCACCTGATCCGCGCAACGGGCAGCCTGCTGCATGTTGTGCGTCACAATGGCAATGGTGAACTCGGTTTTAAGCTCGTCCAGCAGCTCCTCGATCCGGGCGGTGGAGACCGGGTCGAGCGCACTTGTTGGCTCATCGAGCAAAATCACTTCAGGGCGCACGGCAATGGTGCGGGCAATGCACAGGCGCTGCTGCTGCCCACCCGACAGGGCGGTGGCCGAAGCGCTCAGGCGGTCCTGCACTTCCGGCCACAGAGCCACGCGGCGCAGGGCGTCCTCCACCCGTCCGTCCATTTCGGAGCGGGAAACGCGCTCGTGCAGGCGGATGCCGAAGGCGATGTTGTCGTAGATGGACATGGGGAATGGTGTTGGCTTTTGGAACACCATGCCAATGCGCGACCGCAGGACGTTCAGGTCCACCCCGGAATTCAGGATGTTCTGCTTGTCAAAAATCACTTCGCCCGTGGCGCGCTGGCCGGGGTACAGGTCGTACATCCGGTTGAGCACACGCAGCAGGGTGGATTTGCCACAGCCAGAAGGCCCGATCATGCCCGTAACACTCCGCTCGGGGAAGTCGAGCGAGATGTCATGCAGGGCGTGGGACGTGCCGTAATAGAAGTTCAGACCCTTGACCTGCATGGCCACGGGGTGGGGGGTGTCCTTGCTGGCGGCGGTGCTGTCCAACGGTTGGGTCATGCCTGTCGCTTTAACGGGAACCTCTACGCTCATGACCGTCCTCCGCGGGTTCCGACCCGCACTACAATATTAATAATAAGCACACCCAGTGTAACCAGCAGCGCGCCGGTCCATGCCTGCTGCATCCAGTCCTGATAGGCCGAACCTGCGTACTGGTAGATCGCCACGGGCAGGCTGGCCATGGGGCGCCCGAGGTCGAGCGACCATTCGGAATTGCCCAGCGAGGTAAACAGAAGGGGGGCTGTCTCACCCGCAACGCGGGCAATGGCCAGCAGCACACCAGTCATGATCCCCGCACGCACGGCCCGCACACAAATAAACAGGATCACCCGCCATTTGGGCGCACCCAGCGCAATGCCTGCCTCACGCATGGCAACGGGGACAAGGCGCAGCATGTCCTCGGTCGTGCGGACCACAATGGGCATGGCCAGAATAGCCAGCGCCACAGCGCCCGAAAGACCGGAGAAGTGCCCGAACGGCACAACCAGCATCATGTAAATGAACAGGCCGATCAGGATGGACGGGGCGGAAAGCAGCATGTCCGACACAAAGCGCACAATGCGCGCCATGCGGCTGGTTGTGCCGTATTCCGCCAGATAGATGCCGGTCATCAGCCCGGCGGGCGCACCAATCAGAATAGCAAGGCCGGTCTGGATAATACTGCCCATAATGGCGTTGGCCAGCCCGCCGGGCTGCCCAGGTGCTGCCATGGACATGGTGAACAGATGCACGCTCATGCCCGCCAGACCGTTTTTGAACAGGGTCCACAGGATGGAGCCGAGCATGAACACCACAATAAGCATGCCAAGCCAGCTCATGGCCGTGGCAAGCTTGTCGCACATATGGCGCCGCCACAGCAGCGAGGCGGAGCGATCCGCCCGCATGAGGGTATTGTTCGCCTTCATCCTCAACGTCCTGCTGCCTGTTCGCCACGGGCCAGCAGCCAGCGGGAGAACCAGAGTGTTACAAAGGAGATGGCCATAAGAATGGCGCCCAGAGCCATAAGGGATGCCAGCTTGAGGCTCCCTGCCGGGCTTTCGGGGAATTCAAGGGCGATCAACGAGGCAATGGTGTTGGCCGGAGCAAACAGGGACCAGCCAATATGGTTGCTATCCCCGATCACAAAGGTCACGGCCATGGTCTCGCCCATGGCGCGGCCCATGCCCAGCACAATGCCGCCCACAACCCCCTGGCGGGACCACGGCAGCACCACATAGCGCATGACCTCCCACCGGGTGGCGCCAAGCCCGTACCCGCTCTCACGCAGCACAGCGGGCATGGACAGGAACACATCGCGCATGACGGCGGTAATGGAGGGGGTGATCATGACCGCCAGAATAAGGGCGGCCGTAAACAGCCCCGTGCCAAAGGGCGCCCCCGCCACAAGGGCGGACAGGACCGGCACATGGCCAAAAATCTGGCGGGCGGCGGGCTGCACATAATGCGCCACCACCGGCACCACCACAAAAAAGCCCCACATGCCAAAAATAATGGACGGCACGGCAGCCAGCAGTTGCACCGCCATGCCAATGACCGAGGCAGCCGCGGGTGGTGCCAGCGCGGTCAGCCAGAACGCGGTGCCAAAAGCCAGCGGCACGGCCACAAGCAGGGCGAGCGCACTGCTGATAACGGTGCCAAAGACTGGAGCTGCCGCCCCAAAATGTTGCGTGACCGGGTTCCATACTGCGGAAACCAGAAAGCCCGGGCCAAAGGTTGCAAACGCCTTCCAGCCACCTGTCACCATAACGGCAATGATGGCACCCAGAACAACCAGCACGCCAACACCTGTTGCCGTAACCAGAAGCCTGAAGGCGGGGTCGCCCTTTTGCCCTCCCTGATGGGAAGGGGCTTGTTTCATCGCGGGCAGGGACTGCCGTGCGGGAATTTCCATCTGCTCTCCGTTCCGAACTATCAGCCGGATGGGGCGAGAAATACTGAACGCCGTCCTCTCCTGCAACACGGAGACCCCATGAAAGTCCCATTAAACAGAGTTTTGTCACAAAACTGTAGTGTTATCAGGGACATTGGCAAAGAACGGATCAACACCTCGCATTGTCATCCCCCGGCAACCGGGAATCTGCCAATCCATTTCTGCATAATCCAGCCCTGACAGCCAGCACAATGTGGCGTAATGTGCCCCAGCCCATGCCGGTGGACCCCACCGCGCATACCCCACGACCCGCTGCCTTACCCAGCACAACAGCAGAAGAGACCCCATAATGGCCGGCTACCGATCACGCACCACCACCCACGGGCGCAATATGGCGGGTGCCCGCAGCCTGTGGCGCGCAACCGGTGTAAAAGACTCCGACTTTGGCAAGCCCATTATTGCCGTCGCCAACTCCTTTACCCAGTTCGTGCCCGGCCATGTGCACCTCAAGGACATGGGCCAGCTTGTGTGCGAGGCCATTGCCGAAGCCGGTGGCATCGGGCGGGAGTTCAACACCATTGCGGTGGATGACGGCATTGCCATGGGCCATGGCGGCATGCTGTACAGCCTGCCCTCGCGCGAGCTGATTGCCGATGCGGTGGAATACATGGTCAACGCCCACTGCGCGGACGCCATTGTGTGCATCAGCAACTGCGACAAAATTACGCCGGGCATGCTCATGGCCTCCATGCGGCTGAACATTCCGGTTATTTTTGTCTCCGGTGGCCCCATGGAAGCCGGGCGCGTTACGCTCAATGATATTGAACAGCGCGCAGACCTTGTGACCTCCATGGTCGCAGCCGCAAGCCCGGGTGTGAGCGAGGCCGACTCCCTTGCCATCGAGCGCTCCGCCTGCCCCACCTGCGGCTCCTGCTCTGGCATGTTCACCGCCAATTCCATGAACTGCCTGACCGAGGCACTGGGCCTGTCCCTGCCCGGCAATGGCAGCCTTGTGGCCACCCACGCCGCCCGCCGCAACCTGTTTGTGGAGGCAGGCCACCGCATTGTGGACCTTGCCCGCCGCTACTACGAGGGGGACGATACCTCCGTGCTGCCCCGCAGCATTGCCACCATGGCCGCGTTTGAGAACGCCATGTCGGTCGATATTGCCATGGGTGGCTCCACCAACACGGTGCTGCACCTGCTGGCCGCAGCCCACGAGGGCGAAGTGCCCTTTACCATGCAGGATATTGACCGCCTCTCCCGCAAGGTGCCGCACCTGTGCAAGGTCTCCCCCTCCCGCGCGGATGTGCATATGGAAGACGTGCACCGCGCGGGCGGTATTCCCGCCATTATGGGCGAACTGGACCGGCTGGGCCTGCTGCACCGCGACGTCAACATGGTCCACGCCGCCAACCTGTCCGAAGCTCTGGAAAAATGGGACATCCGCGCCCCCGGAGCCGAATCCAATACGCCCGCGCGGGAATTTTTTAGCGCAGCACCGGGGGGTGTCCGCACCACGGTCGCGTTCTCGCAGTCCAGCACGTACAAGGCGCTGGATACGGACCAGACGGATGGTGCCATCCGTGATGGTGCGCATGCCTATAATCAGGATGGCGGGCTGTGTGTGCTCTACGGCAATCTGGCCGAAGACGGCGCGATTGTTAAAACCGCGGGTGTTGCCAAGGGGCTGGAAACATTCTCCGGTCCCGCGCGGATTTTTGAAAGTCAGGATGATGCGGTCAGCGCCATTCTGGGCAACAGAATCAACGCAGGCGATGTGGTGCTGATCCGCTACGAAGGCCCCAAGGGGGGCCCCGGCATGCAGGAAATGCTGTACCCCACCAGCTACCTTAAATCCAAGGGGCTGGCCGAAAAATGCGCGCTCATTACCGATGGCCGTTTTTCCGGCGGGAGCTCGGGCCTGTCCATCGGTCACATCTCCCCCGAAGCGGGCGAAGGTGGGGTGATCGGGCTGGTGGAGGAAGGCGATACGATCGAGATCGACATTCCCAACCGCCGCCTGTCCGTGGCTGTGGCGGACAGCGTGCTCTCCGAGCGCCGCGCCCGCATGGACGATCTGGGCGATCTGGCGTGGCAGCCCAAGCGTGAACGTGTGGTCTCCAACGCGCTCAAAGCCTATGCGGCCCTGACCACCAGTGCCGCCCGTGGCGCGGTACGTGACGTCAGCCAATTAACCCGCCGCACCCCGCGCTAATTCCTGCGCAAAGGGCTACAGGCACACAAAACCCCGCCGGGCACACCGCCTTGCGGGGTTTTTTATGGGGTGTGCGCCCACCCGATCCGGACAGGCCACAGCCCTTACTCCGCCGGGCGGGAGCCTGCGATCAGAATATCCACAAGTCGTTTGGCACCACTCTCCCACCCCGGACCCGTTGCGTAAGTGGAAACGCCAGCAAGGGCGCATAACAGGTCCTGCGGTTCAATATCGGGCTTGATCTCACCATTTTGCACAGCGCGCGCAACAAGCTGGTCGATGGCGGATTTGAGCACCGTGCGCGAATCCGCATATAGCGCGCCCGTACCACCGATCAGGCTGTTCAGCGCGGGCACGATCACCTGTTTGGTGGCAATGTAATCCACAAACAGCTTCATCCATGCCCGCAGCGCTTCCACGGGGGGGCATGTGCGGGCCAGATCGGTCGCGGCCCGCGCAAGCTTGTCCAGTTCATCACGATAAACGGCCTCGATCAGCGCATCGCGGTTGGAAAAGTGCCGGTACAACGTGCCAATGCCCACACCGGCCCGCCGTGCGATCTCGTCCAGCGGGATGTCTATCTCCCCCGCTCCAAAGGCAGCTTTGGCTGTTTGCAGCAGGTGTTGGCGGTTTTTTTGCCCATCGCTGCGTGGCTTGCGGCGGCGTGTGTGACCCTCTTCCACTTTTTCTCCTCTTGTTAAACGGAGGAATGCTCCGTATATATTTAAGCGGAGCATGCTTCCACATAACTCCCCAAGCGCCCCTTCCGCAAGGAACGGCGCTTCTTATAATGCCGGAGACCAGTCATGGCACTCACACCAACACAACAGTTTGGCGCAACATCCACCACGGAGGATGTTCTGTCTGGCGTATCCCTTACCGGCAAGCGCGTTCTTGTAACCGGCGTATCCGCAGGGCTGGGGGTGGAAACAGCCCGCGCACTGGCTGCCCACGGCGCGACCGTGGTGGGTACTGCCCGTAACATTGCCAAGGCCGAGCGCGCCACCGCACAGGTCCGCGCGGCCGCACAAAACGGTGGGGGCACGTTTGAACTACTTGCCCTCGATCTGGCGGACCTGAGCAGTGTACGCGCCGCCGCCGACCACCTGAACACACAGGCCAGCCCGTTTGACCTGATTATTGCCAATGCCGGGGTTATGGCCACCCCCATGGGGCACACAAAAGATGGGTTTGAAACCCAGTTTGGCACCAACCACCTTGGGCATTTTGTGCTGATCAACCGCATTGCCGGGCTGCTACATGCCGGTGCGCGCGTGGTCAATGTGTCCTCCGCCGGGCACCGCTTTGCAGATGTGGACCTGAGCGACCCCAATTTTGAACACACACCCTATGACCCATGGGTGGCCTATGGGCGCTCCAAAACCGCCAACATTCTGTTCGCGGTGGCGTTTGACGCACGGCACAAGGCACGGGGTGTGCGGGCAACGGCCATCCACCCCGGCGGGATCATGACCGAACTCACCCGCCACCTGCCCGATGGCGCGCTGGAGGCCATGGTCAAGCAGGTTAACGCGCAGGCCGCCGAGGCAGGAAAACCTCCTTTTGTATTCAAGACAATTCCGCAAGGGGCGGCAACATCAATCTGGGCGGGCGTTGTGGCTCCGGCCGATGCGGTGGGCGGCCATTACTGCGAAGACTGCCACGTAGCACCCGTGGTGCCCGACGCAACACCGGGCGAACTGAACGATGGCGGTGTGCGGGCCTATGCCGTTAACCCCGCACACGCAAAGGCACTTTGGAAAAAAAGCGAAGAGATGGTTGGCGAAACATTCGTGTAAAACAACACTGATTTTTCTGAATACCTCCTGTGATAAACAGGGGGTATTCCAATATCCAATCCCATTCCCATTCCCATTCCCATTCCGCCGTCATGGCTGAATAAAGCAGCCGGAACTAGATCTTATAATTTTGAAAAAATTGTTATTCTAAATTGATTTTTCATCATCATACGCAGCAGAATAACACACCCCGCCCAGAACAGGTCGTGTGAAAACTGATGGACCATACAGCAAAAATCTTCACTACAGACTGCACACGCGCTCAGGTTTGACCACGTGGAGCCACCTGCCGCATTCGGGCATAGCCAACCCTGACATTTCAGGATCATCCCGCGCAGTATTATAAGTTTTGAGGAATAGGTAGGGGCAGATTATGTGCAGGCTGCCGCTGGGGGCTATTACCCGAACCTTGCACCCCGCGCCGGGTATCATACACCCGGCGCGGGAAACGTGGCACACCCGAACGGGGTGTTACTGTGCGGACGGCGCCACAACATCCCCTGCCGGAGCGGCAAGCTGGGGTGTTGCGGGGGTCGGCTGGGGCACAGTCTTGTTGGTTACGATGTAGGTAATGGATTCAGCACGGGTAATATCCACCACATCGCCAATTTTGAGGGTTTTGAGGAAGTCCTGCATGGCCTTGGTCCGCAGGACTGCAACGTGCAGGGAATCATCCCCCTCCGTGGTGAAGGAAATGGTGCTCGAGGGCAGGTCAATAGTTTTGACCAGAGCGCGCTCGCGGTTAAAGGCTGCAATAATGCCGCGCGGGTGGCCATGCACAAAGCCACGGGCTGTGGTCAGCGTGGATTCGGGCAGCGGGCTACCCGGAGGGGCAAGCAGCGCGCCCAGCGTTTCCACGAACTGGATTTTCAGTTCGTCACCTTCATGCAGGTGCGGCACGTCCTTTACGGCGGCCCCGTATTCAATGGTCAGCAGGTGGCCATTGCCTTCACGCAGCAGCAGTTCGCGCGCTTCGCGGTCAACACTTTCCACCACGGCAGTTGCCTGCTGGCTTTTGAGCAGAACAGAAGCCTGCGCGTGTGCAGCCGTTGGCAGGACCAGTGTGGCCAGACCCGCAAACCCGAGCGCACAGACTGCAACAGATGCCGCAGCCTTGGAGGAAAAGCGGGAAACAAGAGGATGCAACACTCTCAATCCTTTCCGTCAGAAGCCTGAGGCGGACTGCGCCAGGCCAGATGTGTTACCGGCAGTGATACAACGCCTACACCATAACACAAGCCAAAGCGTTGCGTTGCATGTTCACCCCCGCGGCACGAACTGGTGCGCAGATAAAAAAAACCCGTCTGGCGGACCAGACGGGTTTTTGCCGTGTGTCGGGCGTTCAGGAACGGACCCGACGCGCGATCAGCCACAGCACTTCTTTTTACGAATGAAATAGACAACCGCTGCAATCAGGCCCAGAGCCAGAATACCGCGTGCACAGGGGGATTTGGGGCATTTTGCCATGTCTTGAGCATCCTCAATATGGGGTTCCACCCAACACGGGTCGGGCGTCTCCCTGCCTTTGTAGCGTATATGGCGCGCCGCGTCATGCCATCTGGCAAGCATAACCACCGCGCTGCCTCATGCCTGCCGCGCAAAATACTTATGGTAGCAAAATGGTACTGCCCGTGGTCGCGCCCGCCTCCAGCGCCTCGTGCGCCTTCTGGGCTTCGGCCAGTGCAAAACGCTGGCCTATGGTGGGGCGCAGCGCGCCCTGCTCCAACATGGCAAACAGTTCCTGCGCCGCGGCCTCCAGTGCCGGGCGGGTGCCTATGTAGCTCGAAAGCGTGGGCCGGGTCAGGTACAGGCTGCCTCTGGCGGCCAGCACGCCCACATCCACCCCCGTAACCGGGCCGGAGGCATTGCCATAGCTGACCATAAGCCCGCGTGGGGCTAGGCAGTACAGGCTGGTCTCAAACGTCGCGCGGCCTATGCTGTCGTACACAACGGGCACCATGGCGCCGTTGGTCAGTGCGCGCACACGCTCGGGCAGGTTGTTTGTGCCCACCAGCACATCCGCCGCACCGCACGCCCGCGCAATATCGGCCTTATGCTCCGATGAGGTCACGCCAATAACCCGCGCGCCAAGGTAGCTGCCCCACTGGCACAGCAACTGCCCCACCCCACCCGCAGGGGCATAGACCAGAATACTCTCCCCCCGCCGCACCTTATGGACCTGCCACAGCAGCATATGCGCGGTCAGGCCACGTAGCATGACCGAGGCCGCAACCTCGGTGGAAACCCCCTCTGGCAGAACCACCAGCCGCTCGGCAGGGACCAGCCTGTGCTGGGCATACCCCCCCAGCACACCGGCATAGGCCACGCGCGCGCCAACGCTCAGGTCCACAACATCGGCCCCCACAGCCTCCACCACCCCTGCACCCTCCATGCCGGGGATGGCGGGCAGATGGGGGAACTTGTACAGCCCACTGCGAAAATACGTGTCGATAAAATTGACGCCGATCGCCTCCTGCCGCACCAGCACCTCGCCCCTGTGCGGGAGCGGGACGGATACGAACTCGGGCAAAAGAACATCCGGCCCACCGGTATGGTGGACCCGGACAACCTGATTATGCTGCGCCGTCATGCTGTTCACCCCTTTGCTTGTCAGGGTGGCGGCTGCGGGTGGGACCGTGGACTACGCCACGGTGGCGCGCACAGGCTGGCCGCCACTTTGGTAGTTATGGGGCCGCACGGTCCCTGTCATCCTCACCCAGAAGCTGGATAAGCTGGCGCAGGTCCGTAAGCAGAATACCCACCACAAAACGTATGATCGGGTCTGCCGTTTCATTTTCCGTTGGCAAAGCGGCCATCACCTCTGCCGCAATGCGGTATTCATCCCCCGAGCGGGCCACGGCCTCGCTCTCGCACCGCTGGATAATCCACTGGAAGCCACGCAGCATGCCCGCGCGCACACTGGCCGCACGTTCCAGCTCCTCCGCCGTAGCTCTCTGGGGCAGCACCAGCATGGCGCGCGCCACCACCAACGCATCCATCTGCAATTGCCGAATACCCGGCGGCAGGCGGGCCAACATGGGGTCGCGCTCATCCAGCGGGCGCCAGTGTTCGCGCCGGGCTTCCTCCAACGCGGCCTGCACCTTGCGCAAGGAGGCCGCGCATTCGTCATTCATGTCCTGAATGACCGACCATTCCACATGCCCGGTGCGGGCTTTTTGCAGCATGGCCACAATCTGGCGCACCGTAAGGGCTGCGTTGCGGAAGGCGTCCCGCCGGGCCTGCTCGTGCAGGACCACGTATGTCACCAGTGTGCCAGAGCCAACCCCGATCAGAATAGCCAGAACACGCTCAATCGGGCGCAAATAGGGGTCGTTATCGGATGGAAAGAGAATAGCCACCATAAGCGTGACCACGCCCATGCGGGCCTCGGGCTTCCAGGACACCAGAATGGCCAGTGGCACAAACGCAATGGTAAACGCCATCCATAACGGCCAATGCAGGAACATGAGCAGCGTAATGGGCGCAATACTGGCCGTAGCCCCAATGAGCGTGCCCACCAGCTGGTCGCGCCCTTTGGAGATTGTGTCTGTAATACTGTTCTGGGTGACAATAACCGACGTAATAAGCGCCCAGCCCGGTTCTTGCAGGTTGGTCAGCCACGCCACAAACCCCGCAACCCCCACAGCACTGAGCAGGCGTACGGTCTGGCAGACGGTGGCGTTGCTCAGCCACCGTGCAAGCCACGGGCAATACCGGCTTATGTCCAGCACGGGCGTGCGTTTGCCCGTTAGGAGTGCAATCAGGGTGCGTCCTCCGCGCTCAGGGGGAAGGGAATCCAGCGCAGGCCATCCGCGTCATGCACCAAAAGCAGGACCGAGCGTTTTTTGGCTTTACGCGCGGCCTCGATCCGCTGTTTGAGCGCTGCTGGCGTGCCAACCTCGGCCTGTTGCACCTCGGTTATCACATCCCCTTCCTTCAGCCCCCGGTCCGCCGCCGTGCCGTCGGATTTAACACTGGTGACCAGAACCCCCTTCAGGCTTGTGGGCAGGTTGTATTTCTGCCGCCCCGCGCCATCCAGCGGGCCAACGGTAAAGCCAAAATCGGCAAAACTGACGGAGGCGGAAGATTTGGGCGCGGGGGCAGCCTTGGCTGGTGCTTCCTCCGGGGTTTCGGGCAAGGCGCCAATGGTCACGGGCACGTCCATAACCTTGCCATGCCGCCACAGGCCCAGCTTGGCCTGTGTGCCAACGGGCAGTTGGGCGGACAGGCGCGGCAGGGCCTTGCCCTCGATCGGCTGGCCGTTCAGGCTCTGGATCACATCGCCCGTTTTAAGCCCGGCCTTGTCGGCGGGGCCGCCTTTTTCCACCCCGGCCACCAGCGCACCGCTGGGGGAGGACAGGCCCAGCCCGTCGGCTATGTCCTGCGTTACGTTCTGGATACGCACACCCAGCCACCCGCGCGAGACCTTGCCCGTTTTGCGTAACTGCTCCACAACGCCGCGCGCCTCGTTGGAGGGAATGGAAAAGCCGATCCCCACCGACCCGCCGGAGGGGGAGTAAATGGCGGTGTTCACGCCAATAACATTGCCATCCATATCAAACAGCGGGCCACCGGAATTGCCTTTGTTGATGGGGGCATCGGTCTGGATAAAATCATCATACGGGCCTTGGTCAATATTGCGCCCGCGGGAGGAAATAATGCCCGCCGTGACCGTGCCGGACAGGCCAAACGGGTTGCCAATGGCCAGAACCCAATCCCCCACCCGGCGGTGTTCGCTATCGCCAAAGCTGACAAAGGGGAGTGGTTTTTTGCTATCCACCTTCAGCAACGCCAGATCCGTGCGGTCATCATGCCCTACGGCATGGGCACTGAGCACCGTGTTGTCCTGCAAGGTCACGGTTATGCGGTCGGCTTTGCGGATAACGTGGTTGTTGGTCACGATGTAACCCGTGGGGTCGATAATAAAGCCCGAGCCAAGGGCCTGCATGCGCCGGGGCGGAGCGTTGGGGTCTGTCTGGCGGTTCATGAAATCATGAAAAAACTTCTCGAACGGAGACCCCTGCGGGAAGTTGGGCATCTGGGGGAGCTGGTCGTCCTCGTCATCATCCTCGGCGTCCGCCTCACGCACGGTCTGGGTGGTGGACACGTTCACCACCGCAGGCAGCAGGCGGGCCGCAAGGTCGGCAAAGCTGTCCGGCGCACGCCCCCCTGCCGCCACCACCGCTGGGACCGGTGCGGGGGCTGGCGCATCCGCCGCATGCAGCGGGGTCAAAACGCCAAGCCCCGCCACCAGCACGGAGGAGAGGGAAACAGAGCAGAACAGACGGACGGACACACGCATGGACAACACAACTTTCTGCCGGGACAGGACAATTCTCAAACACTGGAGGGTAAGGTTATTCATGGCGTGCCAAAACGGCAAGCACCCCCTACCCCCCTGTCGGGCTGGAGGCCACCGCCACAGGGGGTGGGGCCGCCGGTTTGGCCGCACGGGCGCGGGCGCGCCGCCGGTCCAGCCATGAGGCAAGGCCGATCAGAATGGCCAGCCCCACAACATTGACCGCAATCTGCAAAACCCAGCCTTCGCCAAAGGTGCTGAAGATCAGGCGTGCGTAAAGGTCCAGTATGGTGCCAACCACAAACACTTCCAGCGAATTGCGACCAACACGGGCCAGCTCCTGCCCCACCCACGATTCGGCCGCCCAGCGGCGCGCGGGCTCGGAGGACTGGACGAGGTAGAAAATGGCCATCACGTCAAACAGCCGCAAAGGCGAGAGCCAGCTTTTGGCCGGAGCCAGCGTGTTGCCAAACGGGCGCAGGTCGGGCAGGCCCCACAACGCCCAGGGGAACGCCTGAATGGCCGAGAACAGCAGATACACCCAGCACAGCGCCGCCAGGGCTGGCACACGCTTGAAGTCCCGCCCGCGCTGCTGTGTCTGGGCGGAGGCGGTCAGCCCGAGGGCAAACAGGAACTGCCATGCCAGCGGGTTGAAGTACCAGCCATCGGGGTCCAGCCAGTTGGGAAAGTTCAGCTCCGGGTCCATGTTCACCAGCATCCACAACGCCCCCGACAGCAACAACGCCAGTGAGCGATGGACACGCATAAGCAGGTAAAAAATGGGGAAGCCGGTCAGCAGCACAAGGTAAAGCGGCATGATGTTGAGGTTGGATGGCAACGCATCAAACATCATCACCCGCCAGATCCAGCCCAGACCATGGGCCAGTTCGGGCTCCAGATAATCGACCGAAACCGGGGTAAAGTGCCGCCAGCCGCGCACAGTAAACACATAGGCCATGACCATGATGGTCTGCCCGATGTAGAGTTGCACACAGCGCTTGAACAGGCGTTGCAGGGTAGGCAGCACACCGTATTTGGTAAAACCCCGCCCATAGGCCAGCCACGAGGCATAGCCCGCCAGCAGCACAAACACCTCCGCCGCGTCGGCAAAGCCCACATTGCGCATGGTAAAGCGGTTGAGCAGGTTCTGGGGGATGTGGTCGATGAACATCATCAGCAGGGCCGCGCCCCGCAGGGCGTCAATCCTGTGGTCACGGCGGCTGCGCGTGGGAGCGGGCGTACCCGGTGAGGTGGCGGGCGTGGCTCCACCTGCCACGGCTGCCTGCGCGTCTGTGGCAGGCTGTGGTACGCTGCGTGATGCGTCCCGTGTGCTGCCTGCCTTGTCCGTATGTGCGTCCGTATGTGCGTCCGTGTGTGCCTGCATCTTACCCTTTCGGCACTACCCTGCCTCGCCCGCCTGTTATTCCGTGCCCGTTCCTCTACCCATACCACCCTGTATGTGCCAGAAAAAAGGCGTTATAACCCATAGCCGCCCCAACGGCGCGCCCATATCCGCTGCTGTTCCCCGCGCAGCATGGTAACCCCCCACAGGAACAGGACAAAACCCTTGGCGCAGAATGCCCCTTTTTCTTCTGACACACTGATGGACCTGCTCAATACCGTCAGAACGCCACAGAGCGGGCTTTCCCTTGCCAGCGCCGGACGGCTGGAAAGCTGCACGGTGGACGATGGCGGCCGCCTGACCCTGACCCTGACCGTCCCACGTGAGCAGGCCCCCGCCCTGTCCGCCCTGTGTGATGAAGCCGCCAAAAAGTTGCAGACACTGCCCAACATCACCAGCGCCACCATTATCCTGACCGCGCACCGCCCGGCAGGTGCGCCGGGGCCGAGCGCTCCAGCACACCCCCCACGGCAGGCAGGTGAGCAGGCAGCAAGCCCCCCCAACGCTGCGGCCCAGAGCACTGGGGCCAGCCGGGGCAAGGCCCCCTCCGCTGCTGGGGGGCACCGCCCCCTTGGTGGCGCGCCCGCAGCACCCGATGCCCCCGTGCTACCCGGCGTTAAAACCATTATTGCTGTGGCCTCGGGCAAAGGCGGGGTGGGCAAGTCTACCACAGCGGTCAACCTTGCCGTGGGTCTGGGCATGGAAGGGCTGAAGACCGGCCTGCTTGATGCCGATATTCACGGCCCATCCCTGCACCGCATGCTGGGCACCTCCGGCAAGCCCGAAGTGGTGGAAGGCCGCCTGCAACCCATGCAGGCATGGGGTATTCGCGTCGTGTCCCTTGGTATGCTGGTGGACGAAAAAGCCGCCATGATCTGGCGTGGCCCCATGGTTATGGGGGCAATCAACCAGTTACTGACCGATGTGGACTGGGGCGATCTGGACGTGATGATCGTGGACCTGCCGCCGGGCACGGGGGATGCCCACCTCTCGCTTACCCAGAAAGTGCCGCTCAGCGGGGCTGTTATTGTGTCCACCCCGCAGGACATTGCCCTGATCGACGCCCGCCGGGGTGTTACCATGTTTGAAAAAGTGCATGTGCCGGTGCTGGGGCTGGTGGAAAATATGTCCTACTTCTGCTGCCCCAATTGTGGGCACAACACGGAACTGTTCGGCCATGGTGGCGCCCGGCGCGAGGCCGAGGCCATGGGTGTGCCCTTCCTTGGGGAAGTGCCGCTGCTGGCCGATATCCGCTCCAGCGGGGACAGCGGCGTACCGCTGGTGATTGGCGCACCACACAGCGAGGGCGGCAAGGCATGGCGCGCCATTGCCCATACCGTAGCCACCGCCGTGCGGGCCATGCAGCACTCAACATAAAAACGGACCCGCCCCGGGCGGGGGGCCACCAGCCCGCTTAGCCGGGGCACCGGATGGTCCCGACCAGTGTCAGGCCCTACCTACTCCGGGCCTGCGTGCCGCACCGCCCGTGGCGGTCGCCTGCAACCGTAACGCGGGGGTTATGCCCCTGCATGGCGCCATGCCCGCCGCGGGCTTTAGTGTTTGGCTGTGCGGGTCTGCTTGGTGGCTTTGGTTGTGCCCGCCGGAGTAGGTGTGTCCTTGAAGTACACACTACAGGCCGGGCTGAGCTTGTCTTTTTTACGCGCCATGCAGGCCGCGATTTTCTTTTCATTGGGGATGGCGAGCGCGCACAGGCGCAGGGCATCGCCCTTGCAGGCTCTGGTCTGCTGGTCGCGCGCCGTGTCGGCCCACGCAGGCAGGCCAGCAGCCCCCCAGACCCCTGCCCCCAGAACAAGAGCGGACAGAACAAGGCGGGCAGTGCGGGCAAAATGCCGGTTCAGGCAAGACATGGACAATCCTCTATTCCCCAGAATATGCGCAGTCATGGTACCATTGCGGGTGTTGATCCGGGCATCACATAACGGCGGGTGGTCAGAGCGCACTTCCGTGCCCGAGACCTTGAGGTGTTATGGCCCGCCCACGCCCCCGCCTGATATGAAAGGCGTCAAGTCCGGGCAGATTTAATGCAAATATCTTGATAAAAAATGAGCGCCGGAGGGACTGGCCCCACGGCGCTCCAACAATGCAGGACGGCTCGCCCGCTCAGGCTGCGGGGGCCTTCAGGATCGCCATCATTTCATCCCACTCGCGGCGGCTCAGGCCAGACCCGGCCTGTTCCACCACCTCACCCGCCAGCATGCGGCGCACAACCGCCATCATGGAGGCGGAGAATGTGACCGCGCCCCGGCGATATTCCTCAAACGCCGCCGCCGTAACCGGTAGCCACGCATGCAGGATTTTCAGCATGGCTTCGGCATACACACGAATTTCGTACTGTGCGTGGGGGTCTATGCGCAGGGCAAGGAAGTGCATGAGGTTATGCAGGTCGATCTTCCAGTACCACTGTGTGTAGGTGTTCAGCGTCAGGTTGATGCGCCCGAGTTCACGCGCAAGGCCGTAGCCATTTTCCGCGTCCAGCATGCGTTCGTAATCGCGGTAGGTGCGCATGGCGTCATCACGCAGGATGTCCAGCACCTCGGCGGCCGCCTGTGGCGCGAGGATGGCACCCCGGCCCTGACGGTTGACCTCGCTCTGGGCGGCCATGTGGGCGGGGTCGGGCAGGTAGAACTCGCTATCCAGAATGGAGTAGCGGGCCGAATACTCGTTCACGCTCGCCATACGGTGGCGAATCCACTGCCGTGCCACAAAAATGGGCAGTTTGACGTGGAATTTGATCTCACACATTTCAAACGGGGAGGAATGGCGGTGCCGCATGAGGTAGCGGATCAGCCCGGCATCTTCCGACACCTTGCGTGTGCCCCGCCCGTAGGACACACGGGCCGCCTGCACAATGGCGGCGTCATCCCCCATATAGTCGATCACGCGCACAAACCCGTGGTCGAGCACTTCCTGCGGGTCGTAGAGCATGGCCTCAAGGGCTGCCACGGTGGGGCGGCGGGTGGAGAATGTTTCCTGCCCGTGGGCCGCAATTTCGGCACGTTGCTCTGGGGTCAGTGACATGCGCAGGATCTCCACCATGCTAGAAAAAACAGACAGCGCAAGTGGTTGCCGCCGCACTTACGCACGCGGGTTGTAGCAGGCAATACAGGTTGGATGAAAGAGGGCAGGTGCCGCCCAAAGCACAATTACTCAGGCGCCCCACCCCACCGGCCCCACCCGCACGCGGGGGAGCACAGCACTCTTGCAATCCACCCACAGCCCCCCTATGTGTGGGGTGCCGGAAGATTTCTTGCGGCTATGGCAATAAACGGGATGTGGCATAGACGTAGTGGACCCGGGGGCGGTACCCGGCGTCTCCACCATACATCCGGATCGCAAGACCCGGACAGATGGGGACGAAATAGGCTCGACACGCGCAGTAAAGACATCTTTTTTGCCCGGCATTGTACCACCGATATCGGGCTATTTTTACAAGTGCCAATGATAACACTGAGGTGCTCGCTGTCGCTGCATAAGCGATAAGCGCGGTTCGGGAGGGCACCGGGCAACAGAAGCCCTCCCACTTCATACCATTCCCCTTTATAATTATGCTCCACCACCAGTGCCGCTGGGGGTGCGTCTGCCGTGGGGTTGAGCCCACCCCATGCCCTGCGGCATGGCCGCAGGCAGGCCTTGGCGCTTGCACTGGCCGAACCTTTCGCGCATGGCTGACGCTAGAGTGATAAGCATGGCCAGCCGCACCACCCCCGGCTGAAGCAAGGAGACCAAGCATGGCTGATGACCACGACGACACCACGGGAAATGACGCATTCCCCCCCACCAGCCTGCTGCCCTACGACCAGTGGCTGGAAGAGGCTTACAGGGACGTCATGTTCAAAGCACTCGAACATGTGAGCCGCGAAGGGCTTGCAGGCGAGCACCATTTCTATCTGACTTTCCGCACGGACCTGTCTGGCGTGCAAATTCCTGACCGGCTCCGTGCCCAGTACCCGCACGAGATGACCATTGTGCTCCAACACCAGTTCTGGGACCTGAACGTGGACCGCGATGCCGGGATTGTGTCCGTCGGTCTGTCCTTTGGGGGTGTTGGCTCCATTCTGGTTATTCCCGTTCGGGCCATTACCGGGTTCGCGGACCCCTCCATCCACTTCAACCTGCACTTTGAGCCGGAGGAGGATGAGGAAAACGCACCCACGGACCACACTCCGGCCGATGCCGGGGACGATGCGGAAGCACAGGGCGACTCCTCCTCCCAGGTGGTCAGCCTTGACGCCTTCCGCCGCAAAGGACCATCACCAGCCTGACCCCCGGTGCGCGGGGGTTCAGGCCGACGGAGAGAGTAAGAGACACGACCATGACCAGCCAGCCCCCCCGCCCCCCACTGCCAGAATTCGCCTACTCCCCCCTGTTCCCTTTGGGGGAGGACACAACCCAGTACCGCAAGATCGATATTGCCGGTGGTGTCAGCACATCGCATTGCGGTGGCAAAACCGTTTTGCACGTAACCCCCGAAGCGCTGACGGAACTGACGGCCCGCGCCTTCCACGAGGTGGCCCACTTCCTGCGCCCCACACACCTGCAAAAACTGGCCAATATCCTCAAGGACCCCGAAGCCTCGGACAATGACCGCTTTGTGGCCCTCGACCTGCTCAAGAACGCCTGCATTGCCGCAGGCGGCATTCTGCCCATGTGCCAGGATACCGGGACCGCCATTGTGTTTGGCAAAAAAGGCCAGCGCGTATGGGTGGAAGGCAACGAGGAAATCGCTTTTTCCAAAGGTGTGTACGAGACCTACACCCGCACCAGCCTGCGCTATTCGCAAATGGCCCCGCTGAGCATGTTCGAGGAAAAGAACACCGGCACCAACCTGCCCGTGCAGTGCGATATTTTTGCCAGCCCCGCCGGTGTGCATGACGAGCAGATGGACCTGATGTTTGTGGCCAAGGGCGGCGGCTCGGCCAACAAGACATTTCTGTTTCAGGAAACCCGCGCTCTCCTTGGCTCGGAGCAGCAGTTGCTGGACTGGCTGGACACAAAGGTGCGCACACTTGGCACCTCCGCCTGCCCGCCCTACCACCTTGCCATTGTGATTGGCGGCATGTCCGCCGAGCAGACGCTTAAAACCGTCAAGCTCGCCTCCACCCACTGGTACGATGCCCTGCCCACCAAGGGCGACATGACGGGCCATGCCTTCCGTGATCTGGAGATGGAGCAGAAGGTGCTCGAACTCACCCGCAAGCTGGGCATTGGCGCGCAGTTTGGCGGCAAATACTTCTGCCATGACGTGCGCGTGGTGCGCCTGCCCCGGCATGGGGCATCGCTCCCCGTGGGGATTGGCGTCTCCTGCTCGGCTGACCGCCAGATCAAGGCGCGGGTTACGGCCGAAGGGTTCTTTTTGGAACAGCTTGAGCACGACCCCGCCCGCTTCCTGCCCGAAACCACGGACGAACATCTGGAAGGCGAGGCGGTCCGCATTGACCTGAACCGCCCGATGGACGAAATCCGCAAGACCCTCTCGCAATACCCGGTCAAGACCCGCCTTGCCCTGACCGGCACGGTGGTGGTTGCGCGTGATATTGCCCACGCCAAGTTCCGCGAGCGGCTCCAGCGCGGGGAGGGCCTGCCCCAGTACCTCAAGGACCACCCCGTCTACTACGCTGGCCCTGCCAAAACGCCCGCGGGCATGCCCACCGGCTCCTTTGGCCCCACCACGGCGGGGCGTATGGATTCGTACGTGGCCGAGTTGCAGGCCAATGGCGGCTCCTTTGTCATGCTGGCCAAGGGCAACCGCTCCAAGGCCGTGCGGGACGCATGCCAGCAATACGGCGGCTTTTACCTTGGCTCCGTCGGTGGCCCCGCCGCCCGGCTGGCCAAGGACTGCATCCGCAAGGTGGAGGTGCTCGAATACCCCGAACTGGGCATGGAAGCGGTGTGGAAGATCGAGGTTGAGGACTTCCCCGCCTTTATTGTTATTGATGATAAGGGCAACGACTTCTACGCTGAGCTGTAACCCCCCACCGGGGCTGCCCCGCCGCCACACCGTGGCGGGGCGGACAGAAGAGGAGCTGTGTGGTTTTCATGCGCTTTACAGTCGATCGTCTGGACCATGTTGTCCTGACCGTGCGGGATGTTGAAATTTCCGCCTCGTGGTACCAGCGCGTGCTTGGCATGGAGCGGGAAGAATACGGGCGTAACAACCGTACGGCCCTGCGCTTTGGCGGGCAGAAGCTCAACCTCCGCCCGTACGACGCCGCAGGCTGGGACACAGCCACCCATGCCCTGCCCGGCGGCAACGACCTGTGCTTTATTACCGCCATTACCAGCGAGGACGTGGTGGAACACCTTAAGGGCTGCGGCATTACCATTGTGGACGGCCCCGTGGCCCGCCTTGGCGCCATTGGCCCCATTACCTCGGTCTACTGCCACGACCCGGATGAAAACCTGATCGAGATTGCCTCCTATCAGGGTTAAAACAAAAAAACGGGTGCCCGCGTAACCGGGCACCCGTTTGAGGCACACAGACCCATAAAATCCGGTATTTTACCCCGCGTGGGTCTGCTGCTGCTGCGTCTGCTGCTGTTTGAGCCGCACCGCGTCATCATGATCCACAATGGTATGGCGAGTGCTGAGCCATCCGCCCCTAAAGCCCGCGCGCAGCAGGCCACGGCAGATAATGGGGTTATCCTTCATGGTGTTCCACACCATGCCATCCCGCCAGTTTTCGACCATGAGCAGGATCGGCCCCTGATCAATGCCAATATAGGTATCATCCGCCCAGTAGGCCTGTTTGCCGTCGTGGTAACTGGGGTTGAACGCATCCACAAAGCCATAGGTGCCGTAAATGCGGTCACCGTATTTGTCTTTCATGGTGCGCAGGGCGGGAATGGCCAGTTCTGGCGCAAACGCCACGGACCCACCAGCCGCCGTTGGGGCCAGTGTGCCATCATCCAGCGTGTAATCACGCCCCACGCCACGCGCGGTATAGGCCATGAACTTGCGCGACTGCCCGTTTTCCACCTTTGTGGTCTCGGCCGGGCCATCGCTTGCGGTCAGACCCCAGACATTTGGCCCGTAATCCTGCCACTTGCCGGGGTTCTGTGTGGCATAGCCCTGCTGGGCGTACACGGCACGGCGGCTGTTCTCAAAATAGTCGATGCCTGCCGAGCGGCTCCAGTCGTCCTTAATGCCCCTGAAGTCGATCCACGCATGGGTGTACTGGTGGCCAAACAGAGGGGCAAAGTTGAGGAAGGTCTGGCCATAGGATTCACCCCAACGGTTTTTGTTGGTGGAAATCCATGCCTGCCATGAGGTGGGGTCCAGCGGATGGGTGGTGGAGCCAAGCCCCATCACATACAGCATCATCCCCTCGTTATACCCTTCCCAGTAATTGGGTAAAAAGCCATGTTCGGGCGACCAGCCCATGCTCAGCCGGTTATCGGGGCGGAGCATCCAGCGCCAGTCCACGCGGTTGAACAGCTTGGCGGCAAGGTCGCGTATTTCGGCCTCGGAGGCGGAATCATGCGTGTAGTAACTGCCTGTAAACAGCACACCCTGCATGAGCAGGGCCGTGTCTATGCTGGACAGTTCAATATCCGCACCAAGGCGCAACCCGTTATCACGCCGCAGAAAGTGGTAGAAAAAGCCATGAAAACCCGACGCCTTGTCTGGCGTGTCGTTCTGGGGGAGCTTCCACAGGTAGCGCAGGGTTGTCAGGGTCCGGTCCACGGCCTGCTGGCGGTTGATGTAACCACGGTCCGCGCCAATACCATATGCGGTCAGCGCAAACCCAATGGAGGCAACGCTGGACTGGGTCTGGTCAGACGGGTAGCGGTCGGGCACCAGCCCGGTTGCGGGGTCTGCCGACTCCCAGAACCACTGGAAGGTCCGGTGCTCCAGATCGGCCAGAAAGGCCCTGTCCGTCTGGTCGGGGCGGAAGGAGCTGGGCGCTGGACGCGCCACCACGGAGGATGAGGTTGTCGCAGCCTGTGCGCCCCCCACCTGCATGCCGCCCAGTGCGCTACAGAGCATGAGCAAGGACACAAAAGCCCGTCCGGATTTACGGCCCCGCGCGGGCTGGCTGGTTTTTGTCTTGCCATGTGCAAAAAAGCGCCTCAATGCCATAAGCCTTGCATTCCTCATCTGTTCACAACAGGCCCACTGCCACAGCAGGCGTATTTTTTTGATCCGCCCAGGTGCCGCGCCACACCCGATCCACCCCTGAGTATAGGGGCCATGCCGCTGCCCCCGCCAGACCGGGACAAGGGCACACCACACGGAATCTGCCGAATTTCAGAAAATATTCACGTTTTTATATGTGCCTCAAGGGCTACATAACGGGCCACAGTGCATACAACATGCCAGCCCTGAGCGCCCCACACACATGCACAGCACGACCCTTGCGGGAGTTGATTGTAAAAAATTGACACCACCATGCAAAACAACACAGTGCGTCCAGCCCGGTAATGCGCCTATAAAGACCACCTGATCATTCCAGCCCCGAATATGATTCATTCATGACATACCAATATAATATTCTTCGTTTTTTTTATGAACTTCTGGATATTCTAGTGTCCCGGCTGGAATATATTTTGCGTGGCCTTGCCACCAGCCATGTGCTTATTCCCCCACCCGCGCAGAGCCACTCGTTTTTGATCATGACGGCGGAGGAAAAAGGCGGCAGAACCTTTTACAAACCGGCCTATTATCTGTTTTCCAAAACCCGCGAACATCTGAGCGGGTATTTTGCCCGCGGGGAAGACCGCCTTTATTTGGAAAACACCCAGCACTGCCTGCTGATCGCCTTTGCGGATTCCACGCTGGTAGTCGGGCGGGAAGCCACAATATCGGACTACCACCCCCATTCTTTTGAGACCCTGCTGGCCCTCAAGGCGCATATGCGTAATATCAAACTCGGCAAGTACGCCGAGGAATATCTGGTTCTGCCCAAAAAAACCACCATTCCGCCCCGCCCCGCAGCACTCGGCCAGCGCGCGCAGGCCCGCTAGGCCAGTTGGGGCGGATGAGCAGGTCGCACTCATCCGCGCAACCCCGCCCACGGCCCCTGCCACCTGCGCGTACCAGCAGCAAAACAGCGTGACGGATTTTTTCCGCTCATGTATTGCACCCCCTTGGCGCACCGGGACAATACGCCCCGATCGCACAGGGTCTGGGGAGATGCCACCATGAAAATTGCAGTTGTCGGTCTGGGGTATGTTGGCCTGTCCAACGCTATTCTGCTGGCCCAGCACCATGACGTTATGGCCGTTGATGTGGATGCAGGCCGGGTGGACAAGGTGAACAACCGCGAAGCCCCGATTATTGATACCGAGATCGAGGACTACCTGCGCAACAGGCCACTCAGCCTGACCGCCACGACCGACCTTGCCGCGGCCAGCCGTAACGCCAGCTTTGTCATAATTGCTACCCCCACCAATTATGACGCGCAGGAAAACTACTTTGACACATCCTCCGTAACGGATGTGATCGCCAGCGTAAGCGCGCTTAACCCCGAGGCCACAATTGTGATCAAATCCACCATTCCGGTTGGATTTGTGGACCAGGTCCGTGTGGAGCTGAACACCGATCAGGTTATCTTCTCCCCCGAATTTTTGCGCGAGGGACGCGCACTGTACGACAACCTGCACCCATCGCGCATTATTGTGGGCGAACGCAGCGCGCGGGCGGAACGCTTTGCGGCCCTTATGGTGGAAGGTGCGATCAAAAAGGACGTGCCCCTGCTGTTTACCGAGGCCACGGAGGCAGAGGCCATCAAGCTGTTCGCCAACACCTACCTTGCCATGCGCGTGGCGTTTTTTAACGAACTGGACAGCTATTCACTCGCCCGTGGTCTGGACACGCGCCAGATTATTGAGGGCGTGTGCCTGGACCCGCGCATAGGCCAGCATTACAACAACCCCTCCTTTGGCTACGGCGGCTACTGCCTGCCCAAGGACACAAAGCAACTGCTGGCCAACTACATGCAGGTGCCCCAGAACCTGATCCGCGCCATTGTGGACGCCAACCGCACGCGCAAGGATTTTCTGGCCGACCAGATTCTGGCCATGCAGCCCAAAGTGGTCGGCATTTACCGGCTGGCCATGAAAACGGCGTCCGATAACTTCCGGCAAAGCTCCATTCAGGGCATCATGAAGCGGCTCAAGGCCAAGGGGATCGAGATTGTTGTCTACGAACCCGCCATGAAGGACGACCAGTTTTTTGGCTCGCGCGTGCTGCGCAATCTGGAGGAGTTCAAGGCTGTTTCCTCCGTTATTGTCAGCAACCGCCACCACCCGGAACTGGCCGATGTAAAAGACCGCGTGTTCACCCGCGACCTGTTTGGCAGCGACTAAGCCCCCCAAACAGGGGCGGCGGCACACGCGGCCGCGCACGCCCTTCGCCCCACACGTTAGTTGCTGCCGTATCCGCGCGGATTTTTCTCACGCCACCGGAAGGCGGTTTCCACAATCTGGTCCAACTCCCCCAGTCTGGGCTGCCAGCCGGTTTCCCTGCGCAGTGTGGTGGAATCGGCTACCAGCACTGCGGGGTCACCCAGCCTGCGCGCGGCTGGCTCCCACGGCACCTGTAGCCCGCTCACACGCGCAACACTGCGGATAACCTCCAGATTGGAATAGCCGTGGCCATTCCCCAGATTGTACACAACGCTGCGCGTGGCAATCTGGTCCAAAGCCCGGATATGCGCATCCGCAAGGTCCGTGACATGAATATAATCGCGGATGCAGGACCCATCGCGCGTTGGGTAATCCGTGCCAAACAGTTTGAGTGCGGGTCTGCGGCCCAGAGCGGCATCAATGGTCAGCGGGATAAGGTGTGTTTCGGGGCCGTGGTCCTCCCCCGCGCGGCCAAGCGGGTCCGCCCCTGCGGCGTTGAAGTAACGCAGGCAGGCACTGCGCAGCCCGTATAAGCTATCGGCCCAGTGCAGCACGCGCTCGATCATGAACTTGCTCTCCCCATAGGGGGAGCCGGGCTGGACCAGAGCGGTCTCGGCAATGGGGTCGGCCCGTTCGGGGCCACCAAACAGGGCCGCCGTGGAGGAAAAAACCAGTTTTTTAACGCCGTGCAGCGCACAGGCCTGCACAAGGTTGATCCCGGTCAGGTAATTCTGGCGCAGGTAATGAAAAGGGTCCGCCATGCTCGCCCCAACCAGCGAGAGGGCCGCAAAGTGCAGAACACCATCCCACGGTTGTGCGGCCACAACATCCACCGTGGCCTGATAATCCATCAGGTCCACATCATGGATCGCAACCCCGGCGGGCACCGCACCCCTGTGCCCGGTGCTGAAATTGTCCAGCACAGCCACCTCATGCCCCGCGTCCAGCAACGCCAGCACAACGTGGCTGCCCACAAAACCCGCACCCCCGGTTACCAGATACCGCACTCAAATTCCCCCACGTTAAACACTCTTACGCTTTGAGGCCCCCCGCACTGCCCTCACCCAGCCCGGTCTGGCAGGTGGCGGGCATATGCCGGTAGGGCAAAGCGCCCTCCAATGGACTGTCCATACCGGTCCGCTCCGCCTTAATCCAGAGCACGCGGCCACATTAACTGTTCCCACGTTACGAACCAGTAATGGGCGTTGGAGTTGTATTTGCCTGTTCCTGCCTGTGCAATTAGTATTGGTTCTGGCTGGGGTCCCCATGGGAGTGTCCGCTTTTTTGAACCATCGTGCATAGACACAGAACACAGAGTTGGCGCCTATGACCGTAACAGTCCTTCCATTTTTTAGTCCGGTGCCGTGCTGACCATGGCCAAACGTCTGATTGTAACCGGTGGCGCCGGGTTTATTGGCAGCAACATCATCCATGCGCTCAACCAGCGTGGGTTGAGCAACATTATTGCCGTGGACAACCTGACCAATGGCGACAAGGCGCTTAATCTGAGTGACCTTGCGATCTGTGACTACGTGGACAAGGACGTGTTCTATGACGCCCTGCTTGACGGGCATTACGGGCCAATAGACACCATTTTTCATGAAGGGGCGTGTTCGGCCACCACCGAGCATGATGGCCGCTACATGATGGCCAGCAATTACGAACCCAGCAAAAAACTGCTGACCTACTGCCAGCGCACGGGCACACGCCTGCTTTATGCCTCCAGTGCCGCCACCTATGGCGCGTCCACCAGCTTTACCGAAGACCCTGCCCACGAAAAACCGCTGAATGTTTACGGCTATTCCAAGCTGCTGTTTGACCAGATCGTCCGGCGCGCCCTGCCGGGCCTTGGAACGCAGGTTGCGGGTTTTCGCTACTTTAATGTGTATGGACCGCGCGAGCAGCATAAAGGCGGCATGGCGTCCGTGGCGTTCCACAACTTCAACCAGTTCATGGCCGATGGCTGCGTTCGCCTGTTTGGGCAATATGGTGCGTGCCAGCCGGGCGAGCAGATGCGTGACTTTATTGCCGTCAATGATCTGGTGGCCACCAAGCTCTGGTTCTTTGACAACCCCGGACAGAGCGGGGTGTTCAATCTGGGCACGGGCCGGGCGCAGCCGTTTAATGATGTTGCAGCCGCCGTGGTCAACACCGTGCGCGCCCACCGCAACCAGCCCCCGCTTGATCTGGCGGCAATGGTGCGCACAGGCGTGCTGGAATACACACCCTTCCCCGACAAACTGCGTGGCCGGTACCAGTGTTTTACACAGGCGGACATGCGCGCCCTGCGCGGAACAGGCTGCAATGTAGGGTACGCGGATGTGGCACATGGGGTCGCGGATTATGTGCGTCACCTCCTGCGCGCCCAACCGGGCCACACACCATGACCACCCCACCAACCCGGCCCCCCTGCGGGCTTTTATCCGCCCCAGCGAGCATGATCCTCCATGATTGAAAATTTTGAATTCGGGCGTCTGGTCGTTATTGGAGACCTGCTGCTGGACCAGTACGTTTTTGGAACAGTGGAGCGTATCTCGCCCGAGGCCCCTGTGCCCGTCCTGCGCAAGGCGCGCCAGAGCGCGGTCCCCGGTGGGGCGGCCAATGTGGCGGTCAACGCAGCGGCACTGGGCTGCACGGTCAGCCTGATTGGCGTTGTGGGGGACGATGAGAACGCCCAAACCCTGCGCCACGCCCTGAGCACATGGCCCAACATTAACGTGGACGGGCTGGTAACGGAGCCCGGATGGGCCACCATTTCCAAAATGCGGGTGGTCAGCGGGCACCAGCAGATCGTGCGGATTGACGATGAAACCCTTATCGACTTCTCCCCCACCACCCAGAGCAGCCTGATCGCGCAGGGCATTGCCGCCCTTAGCAACGCGGATGTGCTGATCTGCTCGGATTACGCCAAGGGTGTTCTGTCCGACCCGGTGTTGCAGGCCGTTATCGGGCATGCACGGGCCAGCAACATTCCCGTTATCGTGGACCCCAAGCGCAAGACCTTTGCCGCCTATCGCGGGGCCAGCCTGATTACCCCCAACCGGGCGGAAATGGCGGTTGCCACGGGCCTGCCCCTGCACACGAACGAGGAGGTGGAACAGGCCGCGCGCGTAGCCTCCGAACAGTTCGGGGGGGATGTGCTGATCACCCGCTCCGAGGAGGGCATGACCCTGTGGCAGCGCAACGGGCATATCCGCCATCAGGTCGCGCGCAAGTCCGAGGTTTATGATGTCTCTGGCGCGGGGGATGCGGTGGTCGCCACCATTGGCAGTGTGCTCTCCGCCGGGCAGGATCTGGATACGGCCATTGTTATTGCCACGGTCGCGGCCTCCATTGCCGTAAGCAAGCTGGGCACGGCAGCTGTAACCCGGGCCGAACTGGGCGAGGAGCTCAAGGAGGACAACCTCGATACGGGCCTTATCGCCACATGGCCGCAGGCTATCGCGGTCATGCGCCGGTGGCACCAGCATGGGGCCAGTGTTGTGTTCACCAATGGTTGTTTTGACCTGCTGCATCCGGGGCATGTCTCCCTCCTGCACGCGGCGGCGCAAAAGGGGGACAAGCTGGTTGTAGCCATTAACAGCGACGCCTCCGTCCGCAGGCTAAAAGGCCCGACCCGACCCGTGCAGGACGAAATGGCCCGCGCCACCGTCATCCGCGCCCTGCGCGATGTGGACATGGTGGTTATTTTTGATCAGGACACACCGCTGGAGCTGATTACCGCACTCAAGCCCGATGTGCTGGTCAAGGGGGCGGACTATACGGAGGACACCGTGGTCGGGGCGGATGTGGTCAAGGCCGCCGGAGGCCGGGTGGAACTGGTCTCGCTGGTGGAAGGTTGCTCAACCAGCAATCTGGTACGAAAAATGAACACACCCCACGCCACCTCCTCCAATGCCTGACGCCCCGGCACAACCCGCCCGCCACCCATGGCGCACATGGCTGGTGGGGCACGCACTCCCCTTGTGGAGCGGCACTGGCTACAACCCCGCCCGCCACCTGTACCATGAGCGGCTGACATTTGACGCCACCCCCCTGCCCGTGCCCCACCTGCGCCTTATGGTGCAGGCCCGCCAGATTGCCACCTTCTGCCAGGCCAGACTGGATGGTGTTTTTAACGCAGCAGACAACGCCCTGCGCACACTGGCGGAAGTGCAGGCGCGCTACTGGCAGGCGGATGGGCAACCGGGCTGGGTCTTCGCACTGGGGCCGGATGGCCGCCCCTCCAGCACCGTGCGCGACCTGTATGCCCACGCCTTTATCCTGTTCGCCCACGCATGGGCCTACCGCCTGAGCGGTGACCGGGCACTGCTAACCGTCGCGCAAAAAACCGTGGAGGACGTGGAGCGCATTTTTCACGCCCCCCATGGCGGTTTTGCCGATGCCGTGCCAGCCCCAGACGCCACACGCCGCCAGAACCCGCACATGCACCTGCTGGAGGCGTATCTGGCTCTTTTTGAGGTCACAGCGGATCAGTTCTATCTGGACCGGGCACGACCACTGGTCGCACTGGCCCTCGACCACTTTATCAGCCCACATTCAGGCCTGCTGCTGGAGTTTTTTGGCCCCGACTGGACGCCGTGCAAGGCCTATGGCCAAAACCCGGTGGAACCGGGCCACCTGTTCGAGTGGTCATGGCTGCTGGGCACCTATGCCCGCCTCCACCCCACGGATGCGCAGACCACACGCCTGCGCAATGTTGCCGGGCACCTGTTCCAGTCCGGCAGGCAGTATGGTGTAACCCACCAGCTTGTGCGCGACGGCATAATGGATGATGGCACGCTCACCCACACCAGCACCCGCATATGGCCCCAGACCGAACTGCTGCGCCTGCTGGCAAGCAGGCAGACAGAGGGCACAAACCACGCAGCGACAACGGCAGCAATGGCGGAGGCCGGGCTACTGCACACCCTGAGCCGGACTTTTTTGGCTACCTTTGCGCCAGCACATCTGCATGGCGGCTGGATCGACCGCATGGACGCAGACGGTACCGTGGCGGTGGACCACATGCCTGCAAGCTCGCTTTACCATATTTACGGCGCGGCAAGGGCGCTGCTGGCACTGCCCACGCAACCCTGAACACCCCGCCCCCAACACCTTGCGCGGCGTAAAGGGGGCACGGCCCACACAACAGACCGCCCAGCAAGCCCCCCGCTCTGTGCGGGGGAGACTACTCTTAGGGCCGGTAGCGGAAGAGGTTCAGGTCCTCATAGGCAATGTCGGGCTTACGGTTGGACATAATATCCGCCAGCACACGGGCCGACCCACAGGCCATGGTCCAGCCCAGCGTGCCATGCCCCGTATTGGTGTACAGGTTGTCCAGCCCGGTGCGACCGATAATGGGCGTGCCGTCGGGGGTCATGGGACGCAGGCCGGTCCAGAACTGGGCGGCGGGCACGTTGCAGCAGTTGGGGAACAGGTCGGTAACCGAATGTTCCAGCGTTGCCCGGCGGGGGGCGCGCAGGCGGGTGCTAAAGCCCGCCAGTTCCGCCGTACCGCCCACACGCACCCGGTCACCCAACCGGGTAATGCCGATTTTAAAGGTCTCGTCCATAATGGTGGAAACCGGGGCACGGGCGGCATCGGTAATATCCGCCGTAAGGGAGTACCCCTTGACCGGGTAAATCGGCAGGTCCAGCCCCAGAGGCCGCACAAGGGCTGGGGAAAAACTGCCCAGTGCCAGCACGTAGCTGTCGGCCGTAAGCACCCCACGAGATGTTTCCACCCCGCTAACACGCCCGCTTTCGCTCCGGATCTTGCGGATATCGGTGCTGTACAAAAAGGTCACGCCCGCAGCCGCGGCCATATCCGCCAGACGCTGGGAGAACTTGAAGGCATCCCCCGTCTCGTCCCCCGGCAGGCGCAGACCGCCTACGAGTTTGTCTGCCGAAGGGGCCAGCCCCGGTTCGGCCTGCACGCACTGCGCGGTGTTCAGTTCCTCGTACGGCACGTTGTACTGCTTGAGCACGGCAATATCCTGCGCCACGCCGTCCATCTGCTTTTGGGTGCGGAACACCTGCAAGGTGCCCTGCTGCCGGTCGTCATATTCAATGCCGGTTTCACGGCGCAGGTCGCACATGACGTCGCGGCTGTATTCGGCCAGCCGGACCATGCGGCCCTTATTGCGGTCATAGGCCGGGGTGTTGCAGTTTTCCAGCATCTGCACCAGCCACTTCCACAAATGCGGGTCGGGCATGGGCCAGAACACAAAGGGGCTGTACTTCATGAACAGCCATTTGACCGCCTTGAGCGGAATACCCGGCCCGGCCCAGGGGGAGGAATAACCGGGGGACACCTGCCCCGCATTGGCAAAGCTGGTCTCCAGCCCGGCACCGGGCTGACGGTCCACGACCGTGACCTCATGCCCCGCCTGCGCCAGATACCAGGCGGTTGTTACACCCACAACACCACTGCCCAGAACAAGAACCTTCATGATCCTACTCTTTCCCTGCTGTTCTGCCCTCAGGCAGTGCGCGTATAATTGCGATGATAGCGATGCCCGAGCGATGTCAGGACTTCGTAGCCGATCGTACCTTCGGCGCGGGCCACATCGTCCACGCCGTATGTGTCGTTCAGAAGGTCCACCATGCCGTCAGCCTCAAGCTGGCCTTGCGGAATGGCGGAAATATCCACGGTCATGGAATCCATGGAAATGCGGCCCAGTATGGGCAGGGGCAGCCCGCCAAACCACACAAGACCATTGGCGCGGGCGCGCACAAAACCATCCGCATAGCCCACGGCAATGGTAGCCACGCGGCATGGCCCCTCGGCCTGCCATGTCAGCCCGTAACCCACGCGGTCGCCCTTGCTGAGTGTGCGGGTCTGCAACACATGGGCCTTAAGCCCCACAACCGGACGCAGGGGGTTGGGTTCGTCCGGGTGAGGAGCCACGCCATACAGTGCCGCACCGGGGCGGACGAGGCCAAAATGGTAATCCGGCCCCAAGAATACACCCGAGGAAGCCGCAAGGCTAAGGGGGGCAGATACGGGTAGCTGGGCCGCATACGCCACCAGCCGGGCAGCCTGCTCGGCATTGGCAGGGTTTGCCCGCTCATCCGCGCAGGCCAGATGGCTCATGACCAGTTGTACATCCAGCCCATCCAGCAGGTCGGGGTTTGCGGCAATCTGGGCCACATCCTGCGTGGACAGGCCAAAGCGGGACATGCCCGTATCCAGTTGCAGCACAACGCCAATACGCCGCTGCTGCGCGCGTGCCACGGCACGGACCCAGCCAATCTGTTCCAGACTGTTCAGCACCGGGCGCAGATTGTGCGCCAGACAGGCTTCCACCGCATCGGGCCGGGGGCCGTGCAATACGGTAATGCCCGCCTGCGCACCCACATGCGGGCGCAGGGCCAGCCCCTCGTCCACATGAGCAACAAAAAACTGCGTAGCCCCGGCAGCAGCCAGAACTGGCGCCACCTGTGCGGCCCCCAGCCCATAGGCATCGGCCTTGACCACAGCCGCGCACACCGCATTGGGCGCGCGGGCCACGACCTGCCTGTAATTATGGGCCACCGCGTCCAGATTAACGCTCAGGACCGCTCCAGCGCGTTGTGCGGGCCAGCCAGCATGAACGGGGGTGGGTGCATGGGTCACGACAAATATCCGTTCTGTTACGGTATCAGAATTTTACCGCACTCTTTATGGCATATCCTGCCATTATGGTGCATGATCTGGGCGTTTTCTTTTTATTTTTGCACAATATTGCGCCAAAAGGCCACAAAAGACAGATTATGCCAGACCGCATTAATGAGGCCATACTCCGCCACCTGCGCCATGATGGCCGCCTGAGCAACGCCGAGTTGGCCGAGCGTATAGGACTTTCGCCCTCAGCCTGCCTACGCCGCGTTAAAATGCTGGAAAAAGAGGGAGTTATACGCGGGTATCAGGCCATTATCGCCCGCCGCAACGCGCCCCCCGTGGCCACGGTTATTGTGCAGATCACACTGGAACGCCAGACCGAGGAATGCCTGCGCCGGTTTGAAAGCCGCATCCGCGAATGCCCGGACGTAAAGGAATGTTACCTGATGACGGGAGATGCCGACTATCTGCTCCGGGTAGAAGCGCGCGACATGCAGGATTACGAACGCATCCATAAGGAGGAATTGTCCCGCCTGCCCGGCGTTGTGCGGATCCAGAGCAATTTTGCCATCCGCCCCATTGTGCAGCAGGAAAAAGGGCAGACTGGCGGGTAGGCCGGAAGAGCCAAAAAAAACCTGTCAGGGTGCCCCCCAACAGGTTCTTCAAAAAACGGCTTTTAAGCCTGCATTTGCAGATGAACTCAGTCTTCGTCCGGCTGGTTCTTATCCGCGCTGCCAAGGTCACGCTGGACTTCGGGCAGACGGAGCAGCGAATCCACATGCATGGCCGTATCCAGTGCTGTATCGGGCTGGAAGTGCAGCTCGGGCACCGTGCGGACGGTCAGCTTGTGGGCAAGCTGTGTGCGCAGCCACGGGGCAACCCGCTTGAGACCGGGCAGAAGTGCTGCCACATCGCTCCGCCCCAGCCGGGTAACAAACACAGTGGCATGCTTGAAGTCAGGCGCAAGTCGTACTTCGGTCACTGTAATGGCAACATCGGACAGATCCGGGTCACGGAATGTGGTGCGGGCGAACAGTTCCGCCAGAACGCGCCGCACTTCTTCCCCTACCCGCAACTGCCGCTGCGATGGGCCAGATGAGGAAAGACCGGCGATGTAGTCCGCCGGTCCCCCTGTTTTACTGCCTGATCCTTGGCGACGACTCATGCTGGAATTAACTCGCTTTCAAAGCATTCCACCACATCGCCTTCGCGCAGATCGTTGTAGCCTGCAAAGGAAAGACCACATTCGTAACCTTTGGTCACTTCCTTCTGGTCGTCCTTGAAGCGCTTGAGCTGGCTCAGATCACCTTCATGGATCACCACGCCATCACGCAGCAGACGCACGCCACAGCCACGTTTGACAACACCGTCGGTTACAAAGCAACCGGCCACCTTGCCAACCTTGCTGATTTCGAAAACCTTGCGGATTTCGGCGTAGCCAAGGAACTTTTCGCGATGCTTGGGTGCCATCTTGCCACGTACGAGCAGCTCCACGTCGTCCGCCACCTGATAGATGATGGAGTAGTAGTGGATGTCCACCCCTTCACGCTGGGCCAGAAGCCGCGCCTGAGAGGTTGCACGCACGTTAAAGGCGATAATGACCGCATCCGACGCCTTGGCAAGCTGCACATCACTTTCCGTGATCTGACCGACCGAGGCATTCAGGACGCGTACGCCCACTTCTTCGTTAGCCAGCTTGAGCACTGTGGTCTGGAGTGCTTCGGCCGAGCCCTGCACGTCCGCCTTGATAAGGACAGACACTTCCTTTTGCACACCGGCCTGAATACGGGCCAGCATCTGATCAAGCGTGCCACGGGCGGCAACCTGCCCGGCAACCTGATGTTCCTTCAGCTTGCGCTGACGGAACTCGGAAATTTCGCGGGCACGGTTTTCGTTTTCCACGACCACAAACGGTGCGCCAGCAGCGGGAACCCCGGACAGACCCAGAATTTCCACCGGCATGGACGGACCAGCAACGTCTACCTGACGACCACGATCATCAACCAGAGCGCGCACACGGCCCCACTCAGCACCGGCGACCACAATGTCACCCTTGCGGAGCGTACCTTTCTGCACCAGCACGGAAGCAACCGAACCGCGACCACGGTCCAGACGGCTTTCAATAACCGCACCTTCGGCTGCGCGTTCCGGGTTAGCCTGAAGTTCCAGAATTTCCGCCTGAAGCAGAATACCTTCTTCCAGCTTGTCCAGCCCGGTGCGCTGGCGTGCGGACACTTCAATGTCCATCACGTCACCACCCATGGATTCGACCACAATCTCGTGCTGCAGCAGATCCTGCCGCACGCGCTCGGGCTTGGCACCCGGCTTGTCCATCTTGTTGATGGCAATGATCATGGGCACATTGGCCGCCTTGGCGTGCTTGATGGCCTCGATCGTCTGCGGCATCACGCCGTCATCAGCTGCCACCACCAGTACGACCACATCCGTAATGGACGCGCCACGGGCACGCATGGCCGTAAAGGCCTCATGTCCGGGTGTATCCAAGAAGGTGATCTTCGCACCGGATTCCAGTGTGACCTGATAAGCCCCGATGTGCTGGGTAATGCCACCGGCTTCACCCGCTGCCACGTCCGTGGTGCGCAGTGCGTCCAGCAGGGAGGTCTTGCCGTGATCGACATGCCCCATGATCGTAACCACGGGCGGACGGGGCTGCATATCGTCGGTCGCGTCTTCCACGCCTTCAATACCCAGTTCCACATCCGCTTCGGACACGCGGCGTACGCGGTGGCCGAATTCTTCCACCACCAGTTCCGCCGTATCGGCATCAATGCTCTGGGTTACGGTTGCCATAACGCCCATTTTCATGAGCGCCTTGATCACCTCACCCTGACGGGCCGCCATACGGTTGGCCAGTTCCTGCACCGTAATTGTTTCGGGCAGAATAACGTCACGCACAACCTTGACCTGATCGGATCGCAGGCGTTCCAGTTCGGCCTGACGGCGCTCACGTTCACGCTGGCGGCGTACGGAAGCGAGCGAACGGGTTTTGTCGTCATCCCCTTCAATCGCGGCCTGCACGTCAATCCGGCCTGCACGGCGGCCACCACCGGTGTCCCCCTTACGGCCACTGTTGTTCTTGCGTGGCGGCACGGCCTTGTTACGGGCTGGGCCACGGCGCTGCTCTTCCTCACCTTCGGTGCCACGGCCACTGCGCAGACGCAGGGTCTGGGCTGCACTGGCGTCCTTTTCCGCTGCGGGAGCCGCAGCAGGAGTGCGCGCAGGTGCCGCAGGCTTGAGCGGCTTGGCAGGCATGATCGCACGCTCGGCCAGCGGGCGCAGACGGCCAGCGGGGGGAGCGAGCGTGACTTCACCGGGGATCGGCACGGCGGACACAACAGGCGCCTTGACCTCGATCGGTTTGATCGAATCAATACGGGCCTTGCGGTCGGCATCGGTCGCGGCGGCCTCTTCGGCCTCGCGCTCTTCAGCCAGACGCTTGTCCTCTTCTTCCTTCCGGCGCGCTTCCTCAGCGGCGGAAAGAATACGAATCTTCTCGGCTTCGCGCCGTTCGGCATCACGCCGTTCGGCGTCTTCTGCCTCTTTTTTCTGTTCCTGAAGCACGCGCTGGCGCATTGCCAGTTCGGCTGCGGTCAGGGTACGGCCGCCGCCTGCGCGGGAACCACCGGAGCGCCCACCAGCGCCAGCCGGGGAAGGACCACGTTTTTTACGCACTTCCACCTGCACGACCTTTGAACGGCCATGACTGAAACTTTGCCGCACGGACCCGGCATCAACCGTCCGTCCGACCTCCGGACGCCCTGCCGGCCGAAGGGACAAACGCCCCTTACCCTGATCCTGATCCTTGCCTTCGCTCATTGACCCGCCTGTTCACACCCATCCGCCGGAAAGGTCCGGCAGACCCGGGGATCGCCAACGGCCACCCCCGCAAAACGTCTGTTTTCACAACAAAGACGCGTAGCCAGCCCGCCGGCCGCCAGCGCCACATTCACAACACGTTCACGCCCAAAAACCTTAGCCAGTTCCTCGGACGACAACGCATCAACGACAGGAATATCCCGACCACCCGATATCAGGCGGTCCAGTTCTTCCCTGCTTCCGTCCGATGCGTGAACGATAACAGCAGCACGACGCTGCATAACCCATTCGCGCACCTTAACGAAGCCACTAATGGCCTGACCGGCGCGTCGTGCCAGCCCAACCACTTCTATCATCCGCCGGTGCAGACCTACTTCCACCTGAGAGAGAAGATCTTCCGGCACCTTGACCTGCATCCGCGCAGAGCGTGCGAACACGCCGCGTTTGCAGGCCTGTTCTATCACATCCCGGCGGGCACTCAACCATATTCCCCGTCCCGGCAGACGCGCGTCCAGATCAGGGACGACTATGGATGAGGGTGAGATAACAAACCGCACCATCTGAGCCGGAATGCCTTCCTCCCGCGTGACTGCGCACCTGCGGAGGCTGCCCTTCTCTTCTGCTGCTGGCAAGAAATCACCACCCACCCTGTATCAAGGCCTCAGACGCCTGCCCCGCCTTCTGGCTCGGCTGAAGGAGTTGCACCCGCTTCATCCTCAAACCAGTGCGCACGCGCTGCCATGATAATCTCATTGGCTGCGTCTTCTTCTATGGCATCCGCCCCCAGAATTTCGACCAGCTCATCGCCGGCCAGATCACCGAGGTCGTCCAGAGTTTTTACACCCTTTTCACCCAGTGTCACAAGCATCTGGTTGGTGAACACACCCATATTTGCAATATCGTCGGTAACACCAAGCTCCTGGCGGCGCTCATCCAGCTTTTCTTCCTGCCGGACAAGGTGGCCTTCGGCACGCTGTACCAGTTCCTGCACGACCGAGTCGTCAAACCCTTCGATGCCCACCAGTTCATCGGGGTCGGCAAATGCCAGTTCCTCGATGCTATGGTAGCCTTCGGTCACCAACAGGCCTGCAATCACATCATCCACGTCCAGTGCTTCAACGAACTGGCCGCTGCGACGACGGAATTCTTCCTGACGGCGTTCTGATTCTTCCGCTTCGGTCAGAATATCAATGTCCCAGCGTGTCAGCTGGCTGGCCAGACGCACGTTTTGCCCACGCCGACCAATGGCGAGGGAGAGCTGGTCGTCAGGCACAACAACTTCAACGCGCCCGGCTTCCTCGTCCATCACCACCTTGCTGACTTCAGCAGGGGCCAGCGCGTTCACCACAAAGGTGGCGGCCTGCGGGCTCCAGGGAATGATGTCGATTTTTTCGCCCTGCAATTCGGCCACAACGGCCTGCACGCGGGAGCCGCGCATACCAACGCAGGCCCCGACGGGGTCAATGGAGGCATCGCGCGAGATCACGGCCATTTTAGCGCGGGACCCGGGGTCACGGGCAACAGCCTTGATTTCGATAATTCCGTCGTAGATTTCGGGCACTTCCTGCGCGAACAGCTTGGCCAGAAAGGCCGGATGCGTGCGGGAGAGGAAAATCTGCGGGCCGCGCGGTTCGTCACGCACATCATAGATGTAGGCGCGCACGCGGTCGGAGTTCCGGAATGTCTCACGCGGGATCAGTTCATCGCGGCGCAGCAGCGCCTCGGCGGAACCGATCTCGACCAGCAGGTTGCCGTATTCGGTCCGCTTGACGGTGCCGTTCACGATCTCGCCTACGCGGTCCTTGAATTCGTTATACTGGCGTTTACGTTCATATTCACGCACACGCTGCACAATAACCTGCTTGGCGGTCTGGGCCGCAATACGCCCGAAGTCGATCGGGGGCAGCGGGTCGATCAGATATTCGCCAGCCTGAATTTCGGGGCGGAACTTGCGGGCGATGGAGAGCGCGATCTGCGCATCTTCATTTTCCACCACGTCCACAACTTCCGTCCAGCGGGAGAGGCGTACCTCGCCCGAACGGCGGTCGATTGTGGCGCGAATGTCCTTTTCGTGCCCGTATTTGGCGCGGCCAGCTTTCTGGATGGCCTGCTCCATGGCCTCCAGAACCTCTTCACGATCAATGCCCTTTTCGCGCGAAACAGCGTCTGCCACCAGCAGCAGTTCAGGACGGGAAACGGAGGTATCCATGCTCTCAGCTCTCCAAAACAGGCAGCTTTATCAATGCACCTTGGAAGCAGGGGGCTCTTTTTTGCCATCCTGCTCCACACCTGCATCCGATGCAGGCTGTACCATACGGGCGCTGTCTTCAATCAGCGCATCGGTCAGCACCAGTCGCGCCTTGCGGATTTCGGCCAGTGGCAGAACCACCTCGGTACCGTCATCCAGGCGCATACGGGCCACTGTTCCATCGGACCCCAGAGAAACACCGGCAAAACGACGCCGCCCTTCAATGGGGACCAGAACTTCCGCCTTGGCCTGATGCCCCGCAAAACGGGTCCAGTCCTTGGCACGTGTGAGCGGACGGTCGATTCCAGCGGAGGACACTTCCAGCGTCCATGCCCCCGGAATGGGGTCTTCCACGTCCAGCACAGCGCCAACGGCGTGGCTGATTCGCTCACAATCCTCAACATTGATCAACATTCCGTCCGCCCGGTCAGCCATGATCTGCACCGTGGGCCGCTCACGCCCAAGCACCGCCACACGCACAATTTCATACCCCATTTCCTCTACGGCAGGAGCAATCAGTGCAACAAGGCGGCCCTCAAGGCCAGAATGGGCAGAAAGATCATTGTCCAAAGCAAAAAAGGCGGCCCTTCTAAGGCCACCCCCCGAAACGTCATTCAAATTGAGAAGGATGATGGCTTATCTAGTGCACTCAGGCGTAGACTGCAAGGGCAGAAACCACCCACGCCCTGTTTGCGCACGGCTGACCATAAAAAATAAATTACCGCTGGACTAGTTTTGCGCATTGCGCCAACCCATAGACATGCTTTTATTGCTTTGGCTGCGACATATCTGCAACGCTTCACTACGCAGGCAAGGAGGCTGACCGTTATCATGCAGAACAAGCCAGATCCGGCATGGCAGCCTCAGCCCCAGGCGGCCGAAAAATCCCCCAATATGCGCCTTGGCCTTATTGGCATGGCGGCATGCGTGCTTATGGCGGGCGCTGGCCTGCACTTTTATGGCGGGAGCAAAACCCAGTCCAACCCGACCATTGCCGCCGAGTCTGCCGGGGGGGACGAGTCCCAGCGTATAGGCCTGCCGCTCAATGTGATCGCCCCGCAAAATGCGGAGCAGGCTCTGGCGGGCTCCAGCTTTTCCGCCCAGCAGCGGGCGGATATTCTGGCCGCGGTCAAACGCAGGGACGTGCGGCTGGTGGCCATGCCGGTCTATGACGCAACAGGGGCTGGCGGCATGATCACCCTTGTCTGCGGTCCATGGCAGCAGACTGTGGGGCTTACACCCAAACCCACAACGGTTATCCTGCCCATTAGCATGAGCGGAAATGTGGATATCATCCCCTCGGCCCCACCCGGCCCGACGGGCGTTGGCAGCGGGGCCATAACCGTTTTTGGCCCACAGGCCCTGCCCGTTCTTTATAAACAGGGGGACACCCTGGCACTTACGGTGATCGCGCAATGAAGGGCCTGCTCCCTACACTCAACCGGCTGATGCCACTGATGATGGTGGTCTTTCTGGTGCTTGCCAGCATCCAGATCGTGCTCAGCCTGCATCTTTCCCTGCATTCCGCGGCCCATGTGCTGCAATGGTGTGCATCCGCATGGCCTGTTCTGGCTGCAACCGGCCTTATGCTGAGTGTTGCGGGACTGCTGTTTGAAACTCGGGCCGAACATCTGGCCCGCAAAGGGCTACTACGCCGACGGGGGTTCATCATGGACGTTCTTGCCAGACTGACCAATCGCGCCGAACTGGAAGAAATGCTTGCGCGCGAACAGCGCGAAACCACAATCGATGCCGAGGAACTGGCCGCAAACCTGCGCGCGCGCGTGATCGGGCAGGATCAGGTGTGCGAGGATATTGCCGTCCAGCTCCGCCGCCGCCTTGCCCTGCAGATCCGTGGCAAGCCGGTTGGCATCTTTTTGCTCGCAGGCCCTCCGGGCACGGGCAAAACCTACCTTGCCAAGCAGATGGCCCGCCAGCTTGAACGCCCCCTGCTGCATTTTGACATGACGCAGATGAGCAGCCCCCACGCCGCCACCCAGCTTTTTGGCTCGCCCAAAGGCTATGTCGGCTCGGACACTTACGGCAAGCTGACCGGCGGGCTGAAGGAAAAGCCCGACGCCGTGGTGCTGCTCGACGAAATTGAAAAAGCCCACCCCGATGTGTTCAAAAAATTCCTGACCGCATGGAACGACGGGCATATTACCGAAGCCTCGACCGGGCAGCAGATTTCCACCGTCCGGGCCATTTTTGTGCTGACCTCCAACATTGCCACCGATGCCCTGACCGAAATTGCCGACCGCCTGCATGACGACCCCGACCGCATGCGTGCCGAATCGGTCGAGGCACTGCGTCAGGCTGGCTTTGCGCCAGAAGTGCTCAACCGGCTGGACCGTATTTTTGTCTTCCGTGCCCTGCGTGGGCTGGATATTGCCCGCGTGGGCGCGCTGGAAATTGAAGCCATGATCGAAGGCTACGGCCTGAAGGTGGAAACCAGCGGGATTGATGCATCCCTGCTGCTGGATGTCATGCGCCGCCAGAGCCGTATGGGCGATGCCGCCTCCGCGCGGGATCTGGTCCGCTCGATTGAGGATATGATCAGCGAATCCCTTATTGTTGCCCGCCAGCAGGGGGCCAGCATGGTCCGGCTGGTCAAGGAGGACGATGGCACCGTGGTGGCCAAGGTGGCCGACAACCGTGATGACGGGCTCCATGCCCGCCTGACCCCCTGACCCAACCAGACGCGCCCCTGCCCGCCGCACCCACAACCAAGGTTACCGTATGACCGCTTTTACCCGCCTGTGGCACCGTGCCCCGCTCTGGCGCACCGCACTGATAACCGCAGGCGTATGCGGCACATTATCTATCGTGTTCCCGGCCCCATGGCTGAGCAAAACCCTGCCGGGTTACGGCGCGCTCAGCAGCAAGGTCCGCCATATGCTGCCCTCCGCCATGGGCGGCACCGAAGCGAGTGATGCCCTCCACCCCGATGAGGACCAGCGCACGGTCTCCATCCCGCCCATGGATGCGCAGTTTGAGGGCTCGGTGGCCTTTGCGGGGCGGCAGTTACACCTGCCCGCAGGCAAATGGCACCCGGTTGTGAACTTTCAGGACGACGTGGCCCACGGCGAGGTGCTGACAGCCCTGTACGTCCGCTCCGCACAGGGGATTGTAACCGGGCTGATTATTGCGCAGGCCACCACCCAGTCCCTGCCGGTGGCAGCCGTGCACATGATTCAGGATGAATGCCACAGCAGCTTCAACTTCATGAACGAGGCCGCCCCGCAGGATGGCAGCCGCAACGAATGCTGGATGACCACCCCCATACGGGTGGTGAACAACCTGTTCCTGACCTCCAACGAGGCGCTACAGGTGCTCCTGAGTGACCAGATGTACATCCCCCCCGCCGTGCAGCGCCTGACCATGATGGGCTTTGACCTCCCCCCCATTCTGGTCGATGCTGGCTGGAATCTGGTGGAAAAAAGCAAATCTGGCGCAGGGGTGGACTTTATGAGCGTACATACGCTGCTCAGCCCGGCAGAAGCCGGTGCGCGTAGGGTACCGGGCGAGCCGGAAAACTGGTCCCGCGCGGGCATGGCCGATTCGGGGGCTGTTACGGATTTTGTGCAGCGCACCAATAGCTGGCTGCGTGGCTGGGTGCCCACACTCCAGAACGGATTTGACAGCAAGCTGACCCCAAACTCTACCCCGTCCGAAGCCTCCATGGACCCGGCTTTTCACGGTTAAGGCAGTCAGGGCGGCCCCTGCCCTCCGGGGCTGGCAAGGCATACACCGCACGCAAAAAAGCCGGGCACAGGACCCGGCTTTTTTTGTGTTGAGCACACTGCGTAAAAGTGACCCTTACAGAACGGGGGACAAAGCCCCGCCATCACGCAGCAGATCGGCCGATACCTCGACCAGAAAGTCCATGACCGTGCGTGTGCGCAGCGGCAGGGTCCGCGGGCCGGTATGCACGGCGTAAAAAGGCAGGCCGGGTATGGCCCAGTCCGCAAACAGGCGGATCAGGCGGCCACTGGCCACGGCATCGCGCACCTGAAAAGCCGGGAGCAAACCCACGCCAATGCCTGCTTCCACTGCGTACATAACGGCTTCGCTGCTATTGGCGCGGAACACGGCGGAAGGCGCAATCACGCTCTCTTCCCCATCGCGCTCAAAGTTCCAGTCCAGACGGCTGGAGCCGTAATTGTACACAACTCCGGGGTATTCGGTCAGCGCGCGGGGGTGTTCGGGGGTGCTATGGCGTTGCAGGCAGGCGGGGGAGGCCACCAGCCATTTGTGCACCAGCCCAAGCTTGCGCGCGATCAGCGTGCCCTCGGCAATTTCGCCCACACGCACGGCCAGATCCAGCCCCTCTTCCACCAGATCTCCAAAGGAGTCGCGCATGACCACCTCCACCGACAGGTCGGGGTGGCGGTCGAGCAGTTCGCCCATCCTGCGGGTCAGGCACAGGCCAAAGGCCGTGGTCACACCCAGCCGGACAAGACCGGAGACCGAAGCCCGCCTGCGGCCCAGAACGGTTTCCGCCGTCTCCAGTATTTCCAGCACCTCATAGGCGTGGGGGAGCAGGCTGCGGCCATCCTCGGTCATGGTCAGGCTGCGTGTGGTGCGCGCAAACAGCGTTGTGCCGTAATGCGCCTCCAGCAAAGCAATATGACGGGAGATTGTTGGCTGGCTCACCCCCGTCTCGCGCGAGACGGCGGAGAATGAGCCTGTAGCGGCAACACGCACAAAGCTGTGCAGTGCGGAAAGAAGATCCATGGAGTTCGGCACCGTTTCCTGTGTAGGCGGCTAGCCCTCTCCAGTGCTGCCAACAACAACAGGAGAGACAGTTCAGAGTGTGCCGAAAAAATGGGCTCCAACCATCCCGCCCTGTCTCCAGCATGCTGTGTCAGGCTACGAGCTTGCCACCTTCCCTATTGCAGCAAGGTTAGGTTGGATACAACATAGACAGAACAAGAACCGGCCATGCCTATAGCGCATTAAAGCTATAGACATGGCCGCGAGGTTACAGCCTTACCGGCGGCGGGTATGGGGCATGGCAAGGCGTTTTTCCGCCAGCCGCGCCAGCCGCACAAAAGGCAGACCCAGCAGCAGGTACGCCGCACCCACCATCAGCCCCGTGCCAAAATAGTCAAAATAGGCCGAAGACAGGCGGATATAGGTCTGCGTAAGTTCGGTCAGGGTGATCACGCTGACCAGAGAGGAGTCCTTGAGCAACGAGATAAAGTCGTTGGTCATGACCGGCATAACCAGCCTGAACGCCTGCGGCACCAGCACGTAGCGCAACGCCTGAGCGTGGGTCATGTTCAGGGCAAGGGCCGCTTCCATCTGCCCATGGGCGACCGATTGCAGGCCCGCTCGGTAGTTTTCGGCCTCATAGGCGGCATAGTTCATACCAAGGCTGACAACACCGGCCACAAAGGGAGACATGCTGATGCCAAATTCGGGCAGGCCGTAAAAAATGAACAGCACCTGAATAAGCAGTGGCGTGCCCCGGACCAGTTCCACATAAATCCCGGCCAGCCATGCCAGCGGGCGGGGGCCATACAGGCGCAGCAGCGCCAGCCCAAGCCCAAGCCCCACCGCCACAACCATGGCGCACAGCGAAACCAGCAGCGTAAGCCCTGCTGCACGGACCAGTTGCGGCACAAAGCCAGCATAGCGTTCAAGCTTGACGCGAAAACCGCCCTTGCCCTGCAACTCGGCCACGTAGTTGTTCCACGCTGCCGGGGTGACGTTGGGCTGGGTGTGGTCGTTGGTCAGCTGCGCCATTTCTGGCGTCCACAGGTCCCAGCGCACCAGAATGTGGTGCAGGCTGCCGTCCTGCTGCATGGACACAAGGGCTGCGTTCACCCGCTCGCGCAGTTCCGCGTTCTGGCCCTTGGCAAAGGCAATGCCGTACTGCACGCGGCCAATGGGTTCGCCCACAATATGCAGGGCGGGGTTTGTATCGCCGTAATATTTGGCAATGGGGCCGTCGATCAGAATGGCATCGGTGCGACCATTCACCAGATCCATGAACGCATCTGTTTCTTCATCATAGGTGCGTAGGGAGATCTTGGTGTTGTTGGTCAGCATACGCTCGGCCTGCGTATCCTTGATCGTGCCGACCGTGTGGCCTTCCAGATCTGCCATGGTGGTCAGCTGCTTGCCCTTGCGGCGCACCACCAGCCGTTCGGAGGTCACGTAATAAGGTATGCTGAAGTCAATGCCTTCAGCATGTTCATCGGTCATCTCGATCCCGCAGATGACCATGTCGTACAGGCCACGTTGCAGGCCGGGAATAAGCCCGTCCCAGTCGTTGTTGATGAAGTCCAGCGGCGCGCCCATGTGGCGGCTGAGTTCTTGCATCAGGTCATATTCAAAGCCCGTCAGCTTGTTCTGGTCTTTGAGGTCATGGAACGTGTAGGGCACATCGGCCGAGGAATCTGCCGCCCAGTGGAAGGGCTTGCTCTGCGCGTGGGCGGTGGAGGCCGCACCGGGGGCGCCAAGTACCAGCAGGGCACCCAGCAGGCCAAACAAAGCACCCAACAGGCGGCGAGGGCGGGGCTGTGCGGTGTTCATCACAGGACTGTCCTCATAAAACGGCGTGTCTGTTCGTGGGCGGGGTTCACGCACAGGATTTCTGGCGGACCGGCCTCGATCACATGGCCACCATCCATGTACACCACCGTGTCGGATGCGACCTCGGCAAAGCGCATGTCGTGGGTGACAATAATCTGGGTCATGCCCTCATCATCAAGCGTGCGCATGACGTTAAGCACTTCCTCGGCCACAATGGGGTCCAGGGCAGAAGTGGGCTCATCGTACAGCATAATCTCGGGGCGCATGGCCAGCGCGCGGGCAATGGCCGCACGCTGCTGCTGACCGCCAGAAAGCGAGACCGGGTAACGCTGCGCCACCTTGGCCAGACCCACTTTTTCCAAAAGGGCCATGGCCTCTTCCCGGTCGGCTTCGGCATTGCCGCCTTTGACCACGCGGGGGGCCAGCATCACGTTATCCAGCACGCTCAGGTGCGGGAACAGATTAAAACTCTGGAACACCATGCCCACATGCGTACGCAACCGGTGGGCCAGATGCTCCTCCGCTTTGCGCCACGGGCCACCATTGCGTTCAATGGTCACCCCCATGGCCGTTACCGTGCCACGGTCGGGTATTTCCAGAAAATTGAGACACCGCAGGAAGGTGGATTTACCGCAACCAGAAGGACCGATGATAGACACCAGCTCCCCCTTGCGGACCTGCATGGACACGCCACACAGGATCTCCCCTTCACCAAAGTCCTTGTGCAACTGTTCCGCACTCAGAACTACAGGGTCATTCATAGAAAAAGCCGACCCGGTTTGCACCGGGTCGGCAATAAGACGTTCACCTTGAACGGATGGGTTCTCAGGCAGCTTTCGTCATCCCTCGCAAGACGTACTGAAGGATGCCACCATGCCTGTAATACTCTACCTCGTCCAGAGTATCGACCCGGCAAAGCAGCGGTACTTCCTGCTTGGAACCGTCATTTCTTGTAATTGTCATAATCACGTCCATACGGGGCGTGAGTTTGTCAATTCCGGAAATGCTGATCACTTCATCCCCCTTCAGACCAAGGGTCTGACGGGTTGTGCCTTCCTTGAACAGCAGCGGCAGAACGCCCATGCCCACAAGGTTGGAACGGTGGATACGTTCAAAGCTTTCCGCGATCACGGCCTTAACACCCAGCAGCAGGGTGCCTTTGGCAGCCCAGTCGCGCGAGGAGCCCATGCCGTATTCCTTGCCACCGAATACAACCAGCGGCACGCCCGCTTCCTTGTATTCCATGGCCACGTCATAGATCGCGCCTTCCTTGCCATCGGGGTAATGCTTGGAATAGCCACCCTCGGTCCCCGGCACCATTTCGTTCTTGATGCGGATGTTGGCGAACGTGCCACGGACCATGACCCGGTCATTCCCACGCCGTGAGCCGTAGGAGTTGAAGTCCTTGGCTTCCACGCCGTGTTCCATCAGGTAGCGGCCAGCGGGGCTGTCCTTTTTAATGGAGCCAGCGGGGGAGATATGGTCGGTGGTGATGTTGTCACCCAGCAGGGCCAGAATACGCGCACCGGAAATATTGCCCGGAGCCGTAGGTTCGACCGCCATGTTCTTGAAGTACGGCGGGTCCTGCACGTAGGTGGACTTGGGGTCCCACTTGTAGGTTTCGGACCCGGTCGCAACCTTGAGGCCCTGCCATTCCTTGGTGCCTTTGCCGACGTTGGCATAGCGCTTGATAAACTCTTCACGCGTGATGGAAGAGGCGATCAGGTCGGCAATTTCCTTGTTGGAAGGCCAGATGTCCTTCAGGTACACCGGCTTGCCATCCTTGGAGGTACCAAGCTGCGCGGTCGTGATGTCCTCGCGCATGGTGCCCAGCAGGGAGTAAGCAACCACCAGCGGCGGGCTGGCAAGGTAGTTGGCGCGCACGTTGGGGGAAATACGACCCTCAAAGTTACGGTTGCCAGACAGGACGGAAACAGCAACCAGGTTGTTGTTTTCAATCGCGTCCACAATGTTGCCGGGCAGCGGGCCGGAGTTACCAATGCAGGTGGTGCAGCCGTAACCAACCGTGTTGAAGCCCATGGCGTCCAGGTCTTCGGTCAGTTTGGAACGGTTGAGGTAGTCGGTCACAACCAGCGAGCCGGGTGCGAGCGAGGTCTTGACCCAAGGCTTGGGGGTCAGGCCCAGAGCGCGCGCCTTGCGGGCCACCAGACCAGCAGCAATCAGCACCGCCGGGTTGGAGGTGTTGGTGCACGACGTAATGGCCGCAATCACCACATCGCCACTGCCCAGCTCGTAATTGGTGCCAGCGACCGGAACCTTTTTATTGGCTTCGGCTGCGGGAACACCCAGCGAGGAGGTCAGTTCTTTTTCAAACGCGGTGGTGGCGTTCTTGAGTTCCACGCGGTCCTGCGGGCGCTTGGGGCCAGCAAGGGAGGGCACAACCGTGCTCAGGTCCAGCTCCAGCACGTCCGTAAACACGGGTTCGGGCGTTTTTGCGGTGCGGAACATATCCTGTGCGACCAGGTATTCCTTAACCAGCTTAATGCGGTGTTCGTCGCGGCCGGTCTGGCGCAGGAAGTCCAGCGTCAGCTCATCCACGGGGAAGAAGCCGCAGGTTGCACCATATTCCGGAGCCATGTTGGCAATGGTGGCGCGGTCGGCAACGGGCAGGTGGTCAAGGGCTGGGCCAAAGAATTCCACAAACTTGCCAACAACGCCCTTCTTGCGGAGCATCTGCGTTACGGTCAGCACCAGATCGGTGGCCGTGGCCCCTTCTGGCAGCTTGCCGATCAGCTTGAAGCCGATCACGTCGGGGATGAGCATGGCAATGGGCTGGCCAAGCATGGCGGCTTCGGCTTCGATCCCGCCAACACCCCAGCCCAGAACGCCCAGACCGTTGATCATGGTCGTGTGGCTGTCCGTGCCGTACAGCGAATCGGGGTACACATAGTCCTTGCCACCCACGTTGGCGGTCCATGCCACCTGCGCGATGTATTCAAGGTTCACCTGATGGCAGATACCCGTATCAGGCGGCACCACGGAGAAGTTCTCGAATGCTTCCTGACCCCAGCGCAGGAAGGCATAGCGTTCCGCATTACGTTCGAATTCGAGGGTAATGTTTTCCTGCAGGGCTTCGTCCGTCCCGGCAAAGTCCACCATCACGGAGTGGTCGATCACAAGGTTGACCGGCACCAGCGGGTTGACCTTCTGCGGGTCGCCCTTGAGGTTGACAATGCCGTCGCGCATGGCGGCAAGGTCGACCACCCCGGGAACACCCGTGAAATCCTGCATGAGAATACGTGAAGGCTTGAAGGGCACTTCCTTGCTGCTGCAGCCTTTGGGCAGCCAGCCAGCAATGGACTTGGCGTCTTCCACGCTGTAGGAGCGCGCATCTTCAAACCGAAGAATGTTCTCCAGCAGAACCTTGAGCGAAACCGGCAGGCGGCTTACGTCGCCAATGGTTTTTGCCGCTTCGGGAATGGAAAAATAGTGGTAGGTCTTGCCGTCAACCTCAAGGGTGCGGCCTGTTTTGAGTGAGTCGTGGCCAACCGATTTCATCGTCGCTTTCTCCCCGATCACAGCCGATGGCTGGTGATGCGTTCAGGACACCGTTGTGTTCCGTATTGTTCCGCACGGCGCTGCGTGCGTGTCCGCTCTTCGGACAACCGGCTTGATATCCCGTTGGGGCTAGAACATACCGGCACGGATAAAAGGCACAAGCGGGGGAGTGACCACGACCGCGCGAGCAATCCCGCTTTTTGTGTGATTACGGTAACAAAAAGGAGAAGTCCCATCTCCGTGAGCCAGTCTGACCCCCGTGCCAAAGCCCCCTCCGGCACGCCCGCGCCCACCAATGCAGCACTGATGGCGGACAACCTGTGCGTTTTTCGCGGGGACCGTCTGGTGCTTGACGGCGTAAGCCTGCACCTGCACGCGGGTGATGCCATGTTGCTGACCGGCCCCAATGGGGCAGGCAAATCCACCCTGCTGCGTGTGCTGGCCGGGTTGCGCAAACCGGATTCGGGGCAACTGACATGGAATGGGCAATCAATTTTTGAGGACCCCGCCGCCCATGCGGAGCGCGTGGCCTATATCGGCCACCAAGATGCGCTTAAACCCGGCCTGAGTGTGGCCGAAAACCTGCACCTGTTCACCCGCCCCGGCGCACGCATGGCCGACGCACTGGAGGCCATGGACCTGCTCCCCCTTGCCAACCTGCCCGCGCGCCTGCTGTCCGCTGGGCAAAAGCGGCGCACAGCCCTTGCCCGCGTGCTGCTGGCGGAAGCCCCGCTCTGGCTGCTGGACGAGCCGAGTCTGGGGCTGGATTCGGCGGCCATAACCCTGCTGGGCCACGCCATGGCGGCCCACCGGGCGCGCGGCGGCATCCTGATCGCCACAACCCATGTGCCCCTGCCGCTGGACAACACCTGTGCGCTGGACCTGCCCGGAGCCACCGACCCACGGCCCTTTGGCGCGTTTGAGGGAGACTACGCATGAACCGGCTGTTCTGGGGCATTGTCATGCGCGACCTGCGGCTGGCCCTGCGCCACGGAGCGGATACGCTGGGTGCCGTGCTGTTTTTTGTAGTGACCGCAACGCTATTCCCGCTTGCCCTTGGTCCCTCGCCCGAGCTTTTGCGCCACATGGCGCCGGGCATTATCTGGGTTTGCGCCCTGCTGGCCGCCCTTTTGCCACTGGACCGGCTGTTTGGCGCGGAGCTGGAGGATGGCTCGCTCGACCAGCTCCTTCTGCTTGGTCTGCCGCCTGCACTGGTGGCGCTGGCCAAAATAACCGCTCACTGGCTCACAACAGGTGTGCCGCTCCTGCTGGCCGCCGTGCCGCTGGCCGTTATGCTGGGCCTGCCCTCCTCCGCATTGCCCGTGCTGCTGGGGGGGCTGTTTTTGGGGTCGGTCGTGCTCTCCCTTATCGGGGGGATGGGGGCCTCCATTGTACTGGGGGCACGGCGGGGCGGAGTACTGCTGCCTTTGCTGACCCTGCCTTTGGCCACACCTGCCCTTATTTTTGGCGCAGCCGCCATAGACGCCGCCTCCAACGGTCTGCCATGGCAACCCGACCTTGAACTGCTGGGCGCGTTTGTTGCGGGCACGCTCCCACTCTGCCCCCTTGCCGCAGGGGCCGGGCTACGGGCGGCGGCGGAATAACAGCGCACACCACAAAAAAGGGGCGGGGCCACATATGGCCACCGCCCCTTTTTTGTAGCCCAACCCGGCAGATATGCCGGGCCAGCCTGTCGGCTTATTTGGCCGGAGCCGCTGCGGGGGCAGCCGCTGCCGGGGCGGAAGCCGCCTTGGCGTTTGTTGCCGCTGCATTGGACACGGCCTGAATATCGACCGAGGCATAACGCACGGCTTCCTGCGCATCACGTAGGGCTTCGCTGGCCTTGTAGGGGTCTTTGCCAATCAGCTTGGCGGCACGGTTTACGTCCTGCGCAACCTGATCCAGCGGCACGGCGGCAATAACATAGTCCGCATCCACGCTGGTCACGCGCAGCACTTCAGCCGCACGGGCGGGATTGCCGGATTTGAGGTGCCGGTTGGCAGCCGCCACAACAGCGGTTTTTTCCGGTGTTTCCTCAGCATTGGCGTTCAGCACCAGTTCGCCATCAATCGGCAGCCATGCCACCTGCTGCGTTGTGGGCGCATTGGGGCGGGGGCGGGACTGGCCGGTTTTGCTCGGCATCAGTTCGGCGGCGGCCTTCTGGAAGGCGGTGTTGTCCGAGCGGGCCGTAGCCAGTGCCTGCTGGGCATTGGCGATCAGCGCCTTGGCCCCGGCCAGATCACCATCAAAAATAGCGTTGCGTGCGAGGGACAGATATTCGAACGCCATGCTGCCATCATCGGAAAGACGGCTGAAATCCTGCGTGGCCGCGGACTGCGCAACCGTGTTGGACGTGGCGGCACCCGTTGGTGCCTGCTGTGCATACAAAGGTGTTGCAGCAGCCGTTGCCACCAGAACCGTACCCAGCAGCATACCCATTCGTGTCATGATAACTCCCTTTACCCAAGCCCCGGATCGTGGAGCCTGTGTCTGGAGCGATTGTTAAGCGCATCGGCCGAACTGCAAAGGGCTGCACGCACAATACAGGGCTGCCTTTATGGCAAGGGGAGAGCGGAAAACAAAAAACCCCCATCCACGGGGGCCAGAACAGGCCGGTGGATGGGGGGTAAACCGTTCGCAAACCAAGCCGTGGAGTGGAACACACCCCACGGCGGAGTCAGGTCAGATGTAGTGCTCGCTCAGCGGCGCAAAGCCGTTAAAGCGGGTCGAGCAGTAGGTGGAGACATAAGCCCCCGTGCCCAGCAGATCGACCAGTTCGCCCGAGCACAGGTCGAGCGGCAGATCGTAGTGGGTTTTTTCGTACAGAATATCCGCACCATCACAGGTCGGGCCAGCCAGTGCGACCGGCCCCGTGGGGGACCCATCACGCGCGGTACGGATGGCATAGCGAATGGATTCGCCCTCCGTTTCCGCCAGACCGCCAAAGCGCCCGATGTCCAGATAAACCCAGCGCGGCCCGTCCTGCCGACCGCGAGCGCTGACCAGCACCACCTCGGTATGCACAACGCCTGCCTCGCCCACAATAAAGCGGCCCGGCTCAACCAGCATTTCCGGCAACGCATTGCCAAAATGCTCGGTCATGGCGCGGCAGATGGCCCCTGCAAAATGGTCGATCTCGGGCACATCCTCGCGGTAGCGGATGGGGAAGCCCCCGCCCAGATTGATCATGCGCAGGTCCAGCCCGGCATCGCTCAGGTCCGTAAACAGGCTGGCTACGCGGGCAATGGCGGCTTCGTACGCCTCGGCCGAGAGCTGCTGGCTGCCAACGTGGAAGGACAGACCATACGGGTCCAGCCCCAGAGCACGGGCCTCCAGCATAAGGTCACGCGCGGATTCGACCGTGGTGCCAAACTTGCGTGAGAGCGGCCATTCCGCATCGTAATTATCCACCAGCAGGCGGCAATACACACGGCTGCCCGGCGCGTGCTGGGCAATTTTTTCCAGCTCCTCGCGGCAGTCGAACACGAACATGCGCACGCCAGCCTTGTAGGCGGCCTGAATGGCAGACACTTTTTTGACCGTGTTGCCAAAGGAAATGGCTTCGGGGTCGGCCCCTGCCTCCAGGCAGAGGGAGACCTCCTCCCACGATGCCGCGTCAAAGCAGGAGCCAAGCCCGACCAGACGGGTCAGGATGGGCATGGCCGGGTTGGCCTTGACGGCATAGTAAATGCGCGCGAGCGGCAGGGCTTTGCCCAGTGCGCGGTAACGGGCTTCCACCTGATCGACATCAACGACAAGGCAGGGCGTTGCCGGCTTTTGCTCGGCAAGAAAACGGGTGATTTTGGGATTCATATCCCCACTCCCCCAAGTTCAGGCTCCCCCGCCTGTACAGCGGAGAAGGACGTTGCGAAACGGTCTAACGGACCAGCGAAAGGCAGACCCACAAAGGAGTCCCGATTGGCCAGAACGCTTGACGTCGTTGCGTAACCTCAGAGGGCCAGTGGCACGTGCGTTGCTGCGTAGGGGCGTGGATATGCGACCAAACCGACACAAGCGCAAGTAAAAAATCCATATAAAACAAAAAAACTTGGCACGTGCCCCCAACCCCCGATAAGACTTGAAAATATTACGGTTGCTTCACGCTTTACCCCTGCTTTTTCACGCAAAGTCTTTGTGCGCCCCATTGTGAAGTAGACCCTACCAGACTCCACCCGGCCCCACAGGCCGACCATGGCGCGCACGTGGAGCGTCCGATGCCGCAAATCGGGCCAGACCACAGATCAAGGATTTTTCTGAATTCATGCAGGCTCTCTGGCAGTCGGACCGTTCTCCGCTCACCCACCATTCCGGGCATCCAGCACCCGTGCAGACCGCCAAGCTGCGCTTTGCAAGCCCATGGGCCATGAGCCGCAAGGACTGGCGGACCATTGTGTCCAACACATTCAAAAACCTTGTGTTCGGCCCCACAACGCTGGTGGCAGCGGGGTGCGCGTTCTATACCACCCTCTCGCTGTTCCCTGCCATTAGCGCCATGATCTCCATTTACGGTCTGGCGTTTGACGTGCAGACCGTGGCCCCGCAGATGGATATCCTGCGTAACCTGCTCCCCCCCAGCGCGTTCAACCTGCTCTATGACCGGGTGCAGACACTGGTGGCCGAACCCCCTTCATCCCTGACCATGAACCTGATCATCTCGCTCACGGTCGCACTCTGGTCAGCCTCTGCTGCCACACGGTCCATCCTGTCGGCCCTGAATATTGCCTACAACACGCGGGAGAACCGGAATTTTCTGGTGTTTCAGGCCACCGCCTTCGCCATGACCCTGTCTGGCATTCTTGGCGCGGTGCTTACGCTGGCGCTGCTGGTGGCCATGCCGCTGTTTTTAACGCTGCCCGCCATTTTGCATATTCCCACTCCCCCCGGCTCCATTGAGTTCATGGCGCGATGGAGTGGGCCTGTGGTCATGTTTACTTTTGAAACACTGGCCCTGTCGGCCCTGTACCGCTTTGGGCCGGACCGCAAGCGGCATACGCAGTGGCGCTGGGTGCTGCCCGGCGCCCTGACCTCCACCATTACGTGGATTATGGCATCCCTCGGGTTTTCGTACTACGTGGCGCATCTGGCCAGCTACAATGCGACCTACGGACCACTGGGCGCGTTTATTGCGATCATGATGTGGTTTTTTGTGACCGCATGGGTGGTGCTGATGGGGGCGGAACTCAACGCCCAGATGGAAGGCTATGCGCTGGGGCTTATTCACCCACCCGAGACCGATTCCATGCTGGCCAGCAAACCCGCCACACCAACGGACTGCCCACAGGCACCCGGTACGGACCTGTAAGCTCCGTACCATTCCTTAATAGACTTGTGGCGTTAGGGGTGGCCGAAGCGCTTGCGCTGGAGGTGCAGCGGGCGGCCACGCTTGCCTGATGGCTGCTTGGGTGGCGCGGTCAGGCCGGGGGCTGTGCCCACTTCGGGGGCGGCAGCCACTTCCTCTGGCGTTGCGGCCTGTACGCTTACGTGGGCAACGCCTGCATGCAGCATGCCAATCTGGGCGGCGGCTGCCTGCGACAGATCAATAATCCGCCCACGGCTGTATGGTCCACGGTCATTAACCGTGACCACAACAGAACGGCCGGTTTCTTCCGATGTTACGAGCAGCTTGCTGCCAAGGGGGGCCGTGGGGTGAGCGGCCGTCAGGCGGTTCTTGTCAAACCGTGCGCCGGAGGATGTGCGCCGCAGGTGCTGGCGTGCGCCATACCAGCTTGCCATCCCTTTTTGGGAGACCTCACGACCGGAAACAGAGCCAGCATCGGCCACATCCTGCGCGTCACGCGCGGCGAGGGCTTTTTGCACGGATTCGGTCCATGCAGTGCCACCCGACGCATCCGCCGCAGCCGCATGGGCCACCGGGAGCGCGAACAGAGAGGTTGTGACAAACACACTTCCAAGAAGTGCCCGGCGCAGGGCTGACATCCGCCTGTTAACTCCATTTCCGTGATAGACCGTTCCTTAATGGTCGCTTTAGCTACCCCAAGGCAACCTTTTTCGGCGTGCAACAGGGGCAGCAAGCCCCGTATCGCCCGCCCACGTGGCAAAAATATGACGCTCCGCGCAGGCCCTGCATAAGGCAAAAAGCGCGATCGGGGGGCATGGCCCCACTTTTCGTGCCGCTTTCTCTTGGATACGCGGGCGCATCGTGCTACGGCCCCGTCTGTCATGGAAAGACCTCTCATTGCTGTCCTGAACGGCCCCAACCTGAACATGCTTGGCCAGCGCCAGCCCGAAGTATACGGGCGGGCAACGCTGGACGACGTGGAACAGCTGTGCCTACAGACCGCCGAAAAGCTTGGACTGGCAATAGACTTCCGCCAGACCAATATTGAAGGCGAGCTGATCTCCTGGGTGCAGGAGTGCCGCAAACGGGCCAAAGGCATTATTATCAATCCCGCAGGCTATACCCATACCTCCATCGCTCTGCTGGATGCACTACTGGCTACGGACCTGCCGGTAATTGAGGTCCATATCTCCAACATTCACCGCCGCGAGCCATTCCGCCACCACTCCTACGTTTCGCGCGCCGCTACCGGCGTTATCTGCGGGCTGGGCGTTGGCGGGTATTCTCTGGCCTTGCAGGCAATGACTGATCTTATTCTGGATGAGGATGACCAATGAGCGGACTGCTCGTGGACGCGGATGCCATTCGGGCTCTGGCCGAAATTCTGACTGAAACCGGACTGACCGAAATTGAGGTGTCTGAAAAAGACCGCCGCATTCGCGTGGCCCGTGCCCCTGCCACCGTGCAGGCCGCAGCCCCCGCACCGGTCGCTCCTGTAGCCCCCGTGGCCGCAGCCCCCGCCGTGGTGGAAAGTGCCGCCCCGGTTGACCTGTCCCGCCATCCGGGTGCGGTCCCCAGCCCCATGGTTGGCGTGGCTTACCTGACGCCCGACCCGTCCTCCCCTCCATTTGCGAGCGAAGGGCAGATCGTGACCGCAGGGCAGATCCTGATGCTGATTGAAGCGATGAAGACCTTCAACCAGATCAAGGCGCCCAAGGGCGGCACGCTCAAGGCCATTCTGGTAGCCTCGGGCGACCCGGTCGAATTTGGCCAGCCACTTGCCATTATCGAGTAATGTTCTCCAAAATCCTCATCGCCAACCGTGGCGAGATCGCCCTTCGTATCCTGCGCGCCTGCCGGGAACTCGGGATCAAAACCGTGGCGGTCCATTCCACCGCTGATGCCGATGCCATGCATGTACGTCTGGCGGACGAGGCGGTGTGTATTGGCCCCGCCTCCTCGCGCGATTCGTACCTGAATGTGGCGGCCATTCTGTCTGCTGCAACCATAACCGGGGCGGAAGCCATTCACCCCGGCTATGGCTTCCTGTCCGAAAACGCGGATTTTGCCGAAACGGTGGAAGCCCACGGTCTGGTCTTTATTGGCCCCACGGCGGAGCATATCCGCATGATGGGCGACAAAATTACAGCCAAGACCACCATGCTCGCCCTTGGCGTGCCACTGGTGCCCGGCTCGGACGGCGAACTGGCCAACCTTGAGGAAGCGCACGAAGTGGCCAACCGCGTTGGCTACCCCGTGCTGATCAAGGCAGCGGCCGGTGGTGGTGGACGTGGCATGAAGGTCGCCCACTCGGCCGACGAACTGTCCGATGCATGGAGCATGGCCCGCACCGAAGCGCGCGCAGCCTTTGGCAACGATGCGGTGTACATGGAAAAATACATGGACCGCCCGCGCCATATCGAACTCCAGATTCTGGGCGATAACTACGGCAACGTGGTCCATTTTGGCGAACGTGACTGCTCGCTCCAGCGCCGCCACCAGAAGGTGCTGGAAGAGGCAGGCTCCCCCGCCATTTCCGCCGAACAGCGCGACAGCATTGGCCGCACGGCAACCGAGGCGCTCGCGCGCATGGGTTACCGCAACGCGGGCACGCTGGAGTTCCTGTACCAGGACGGGCAGTTCTGCTTTATCGAAATGAACACCCGCCTTCAGGTCGAACACCCCATTACCGAGATGGTGTGCGACGTGGATCTGGTGCGCGAGCAGATCCGTCTGGCAGCAGGCGAAAAACTTGGGTACGCGCAGGAAGACGTCTCATTCTCCGGCCATGCCATTGAATGCCGTATTAACGCCGAAGACCCAACCACCTTTGCCCCCTGCCCCGGCACCGTAGCCGTGTACCACCCCCCCGGTGGTCTGGGCGTGCGGGTGGATAGCGCGCTCTACACCGGCTACCGTGTTCCCCCTTATTACGACAGCATGATCGCCAAGCTGATCGTCCATGCCCCCACGCGCGCGCAGGCCATTGCCCGCATGCAGCGCGCACTGGACGAATTTGTGGTGGAAGGGATTAAAACCATTATTCCACTCCACCGCGCCATTCTGGAAGACCCCGGTTTTCAGAGCGGGGATTACACCATTCACTGGCTGGAGCAGTTTATGGCGCGCGCGCAGTAAGCCCGCCCCAACCAGAACATTTTATGCAAAAAGGCCGGTCCATATTCTGGACCGGCCTTTTTTGTTGCCTGCTCTGCCCGCGCAAGCACCTGTAGCCGCGCGGGCAGAGGAATAGAGCCTTACGTCTTAGGCCGGGCTGCTGGCCAGCGCGGGAGCTGGCGTTGCGTCATCGTCCTCTTCCACCTCATACTGGGGAATGGCGTAATTGTTCTCAGCCTTGGGCGAGAACTCGCCATCACGCAGGGCCATTTCAATATCCTCCAGCGTAGCACCACTGGTCTCAGGCACGCAGAAATACACAAAAATGACCGATGCCAGATTAACCCCGGCATAAATCCACATGGTGCCACCAAGGGAGACAAGCTGAACCAGCGAGAGTGCGGTAGCCGTAACCAGCAAATCCGCCCCCCACAGAACAGCGGCATGCAGACTGGTGGCGACCGCACGCATGGGCAGGGGGAACAGTTCCGCCCCAAGCAGCCAGCCCACAACCTGAATCCCGCCCGAGTTGAACACCATGAACAACAGCAGGAACACCACGATCATCCAGCTCCCCACACTCCCCTTATCGGGGTGGAGGGCAAACATCACACCCAGTCCGATCAGGCTGAGCACGGACCCCGGCCCCATGATCAGCACAAGGCGGCGGCGGCCAATACGGTCCACAAACAGGCAGCCCAGCAGGGTCATGATCAGGTAGACCATGGCTACGCCAAGGCTGGTCAGCAGAGCTGATGAGCTATTAAACCCGGCATCCGAAAGGAAGGTGGGGGTATAGTAGATCATCATCTCCAGCCCACCGGCCTGCGTAAAGAACGCAATACCCAGTGCGGCCACCAGCGCCGGACGGACCCAGGGGAGCTTAAGGCCCTTCCAGCCCCGCTCATCCTCATCCATGCCCATGACGTTCTTGCGGATTTCCGTTATCTCACGCTGGATGACCTTGCGCGATGTGCGCACCCGGCCAAGCTGTTTGACAGCGGAGACCATGCCCTCGTTCTCAGCCACCCAGCGGGGGCTTTTGGGCAGGAAGAACATGCTCACAAACACAACGGCTGCGGGAATGGCGGCAATGGCCACCATGGGCCGCCAGCCCCATGCATCGCGCATGGTAAAGCCCACAAGGTTGGCCATGAAAATGCCAATGCCAATGGCCACGTTAAACAGGGTGACCAGATTGCCGCGCTTGGCCGCGGGGGCCAACTCGGAAATATAGGTCGGCACCACCTGCGTGGACCCACCCACCGCAAAGCCAAGGAACACGCGGTCGATCACCAGCATGGTCACGCTGGAGGCGTAGGAGCAGGCAATGGCCCCCAGCACGAACACCGCCGTGACCAGCATGACCGAGATCCTGCGTCCGTACCGCTCGGAAAACCATGAAACACCCATGGCCCCCATGACCGCCCCGACCAGAATGGCCGAAGTTACCATTTCTTCCTGCACGGAGGTTAAGTGGAAGTCCTTGGTAATAAGGAGAAGTGCGCCAGAAATAATTCCCGTGTCGTATCCGTAAAGACCGCCGCATATGGCAGACACAAATGCCGCTATCCACAAAACGTAATGAGCACGTGAAGATATTTCGAGATTTTTTACCGCATCAAGCGTTTTATTTCTTTCTGTCTGCATGACACAATGATGACATACTCGAAAAAACTTGCATATCTTACGAATTTTTCTTTAGTATAGTAAGTGGGATGTTGCATGCCATCGCATAGACGGACGGTCAGAACCGCACTTTACTGGCCGGAATCCACATCCCTCCACCTCCCCCTGTCTGCCGTTTCTTCCGCCATTTGGTCACATATTGGTGTAAACGCTTGACACAGGCACACCTCAGGCTATCTGCTTGCACATAACCAAGGGGGGTTCCGGGCCAAGGAACTGAGAGGCCACTTTTTGCTCTGCCGCACAGCAGAGCGCCGTGGCGACCCTGCCGCCAGCAACATACTGTTCTGGCGGGGAACCTGATCCGGCTCATACCGGCGGAGGGACTGGTGCCTGTTAAGGAACAATCGCCTCGACCGTTTTGCGCGTGGCGTTGCCCAGTAGTGGTAGCACTCCTTATTTAACGGGCCTGTCCTCCTCGCGCCTGAGGAGACTTTGCAATGTCTGCCACCACCACAACCCCACAGCCCACGCAGGGCGGCAACCCCAAGCCCGCCAACACGGCCGCCCCCGCTCCGGGGCAGGTCACCACCGGGCCCATTCGCGGGTCCCGCAAGGTGTATTCCAGCCCCGACGGGCACCCCGACATTCGCGTGCCTTTCCGCGAGATCGCACTCGACCCATCCGCCAACGAACCGCCTTTGCGGGTGTATGACACGTCCGGCCCCTATACGGACCATACCGCCAGCATTGACGTGCGCACCGGCCTGCCCAAGCTGCGCAGCGCGTGGCTGGCCAAGCGTGGCCTTGCCCCCACCACCGCGCGCACCATCCGCCCCGAAGACAATGGCGGAGCGGAAGGCAGCTATCTGGTCCAGCCCTGCCCGGCCCCGCACACGGTGCTCAAGGGCGTGGAAGGCAAACCCGTTACGCAGTATGAATTCGCCAAGGCCGGGATCATTACCGAGGAAATGATCTACGTGGCCCACCGCGAAAACATGGGCCGCCAGAAGGCACTGGACGAAGCCGCAGCCCAGTTGAAGGACGGCAACTCCTTTAACGCCGCCCTGCCCGAATTTGTGACCCCCGAATTCGTGCGTGAGGAAATAGCCCGCGGGCGCGCCATTATTCCCGCCAACATCAACCACCCCGAGCTGGAACCGGTCGTGATTGGCCGCAACTTTCTGGTCAAGGTGAACGCCAACATCGGCAACTCGGCCATTACATCCTCCGCCGCCGATGAAGTGGAAAAACTGGTCTGGTCCATCCGCTGGGGTGCCGATACGGTCATGGACCTGTCCACGGGCCGCAATATCCACAACATCCGCGACTGGATCCTGCGTAACGCCCCCACCCCCATTGGCACGGTGCCGCTGTATCAGGCGCTGGAAAAAGTGGGCGGGGATGTCAGCAAACTGAACTGGGATGTGTTCCGTGACACCCTGATCGAACAGGCCGAGCAGGGCGTGGACTACTTTACCATCCATGCCGGTGTGCGCCTGCAACACGTGCCCCTGACCGCAAGCCGCGTGACTGGCATTGTCTCCCGTGGTGGGTCCATCATGGCAAGCTGGTGCCTGAACGGCCACCGCGAGAGCTTTTTGTACGAACACTTTGAAGACATCTGCGACATCATGCGTGCGTATGATGTGTCCTTCTCGCTGGGGGATGGCCTGCGCCCGGGCAGCATAGCCGACGCCAATGACGCAGCACAGTTTGCGGAGCTGGAAACACTGGGCGAACTCACCAAGATTGCATGGGCCAAAGGCTGCCAGGTCATGATCGAAGGGCCGGGCCATGTGCCCATGCACAAGATCAAGGAGAACATGGACAAGCAGCTGCGCGAATGTGACGAGGCCCCGTTCTACACGCTTGGGCCATTAACGACCGACATTGCACCGGGCTACGACCACATTACCTCGGCCATTGGTGCAGCCATGATCGGCTGGTTTGGCACGTCCATGCTCTGCTACGTGACCCCCAAGGAACATCTGGGCCTGCCTGACCGCAACGACGTAAAAACCGGGGTGATCACCTACCGTATTGCCGCCCACGCAGCCGACCTTGCCAAGGGCCATCCGGGGGCCAAACTACGTGATGACGCACTAAGCCGCGCACGCTTTTCCTTCCGTTGGGAGGACCAGTTCAACCTCTCGCTCGACCCGGATACGGCCTGTGCTTACCATGATGAGACCATGCCGCGTGATGCGCACAAGACAGCACATTTCTGCTCCATGTGTGGTCCCAAGTTCTGCTCCATGCGGATCAGTCAGGACCTGAAGGAAGACGCCATTCGCCTTGCGGGCATTGAGCAGAAGAACGAGGAATTCCGGCAGGCGGGCGGCAAGGTCTATGTGGCCGCCGAATAATGAACACCTGCGTATAACTGCCTGAATATTTATAAATATGGAGAATGGGGGCGCCTGTTCTCCATATTTTTTTACATCATCTGTTAAAAATAATGCCGTAAAAAGACTTTTGGCACACCTTCCGAATTCAGGCACGAAAACACGATAACCGCCACCCACACCATGCAGGCGGAAAAACAAAAGACCTTGCACCACAAGGAAACTTTATTATCCCGCCCCTTCATAATCGGCCAGTACAGCGCCTTATGCCCGTACCACTCCAGAATACCCGACAAAACCAGCGCCAGAAGCTTGGGAGTAATGTAGGCGCGCGCGCCAATATGCACCGGGTCGTAAAAGAACAAAGCAAATCCTGTGATCATGGCTATGGCATAGCTAATATGCAAAGGACGCAGCATAAAGCGCGAAAGCCGGACCAGCGCGTCCCTTTCCATCTGCTGGACAACGGCCAGTGCGAACAGCATTTCCAACCCGAAAAACCCAGACATGCTCAGGATATGCAGCATTCTGACCAAATAATGAACCGGCTGGAACCAGAAGTGAAACGTCCGGCTATCGAGCGCCATAAGCAGGTCCGTGGGCAGACGCATAAAAGCCAGAGGATGATTCGACATGGGTTTACAATTCACCGATCAGTATAAACATTGACTTTAATAATGATTCTCACTAACCCAAACAGTCAAGACAAGCGGAGAATCAGAGAATGAAACGGCTTTTTGCAGCCCTCCCCCTTTTAACCGGGATGTGTCTTTTTCCTCCCGTACAGGCTCAGGCGCAAACCGTTTTTCACCTTACACTCAAAGATCATCATTTTGAACCTGATCATCTGAGCGTGCCTGCCGGTGAACGGTTTATGATTGAACTGGAAAACCAGGACAGCACGACCGACGAACTGGAAAGCTATGACATGAAATTTGAAAAAATTATTGTGTCTGGCTCAAAAATTCGTGTGCATGCAGGCCCGCTGCACCCCGGGACCTATACTTTTTTTGATGACTATCACCCCGATCAGGCCAAGGGAACAGTCACCGCAGAAGCAAAGCCGTAAACCATGCTTGGCAGTCTGATCATTGTTTTTCGTGAAGTTATAGAAGCCGGTCTGGTTATTGGCATTGTTCTTGCGGCAACGCGGGGCATTGCCGGGCGTGGCTGGTGGGTGGCTGGCGGCATTGCCGCGGGTGTAACGGGGGCGGCCATTGCGGCGGCTTTTGCTGGAGCACTCTCCACCGCATTCTCTGGCAATGGGCAGGATATTTTTTCCGCCTCCATTTTGTGCGTAGCCGTGCTCATGCTCGCGTGGCACGTAATCTGGATGGCCCGGCACGGGCGTGAACTCGCGCAGGAAATGAAGCAGATGGGGGCTGCGGTCTCCTCTGGCAGTCGTTCCCTTGGTGCCATGGCGACCGTGGTGGCCGTGGCCGTGCTGCGTGAGGGCATGGAGGTTGTGCTGTTCCTGTACGGTATTGCCGTATCGGCCCATGTTGGCGCGTTCTCCCTGCTCAGCGGTGGTCTGCTGGGCGTTCTGGGTGGTGCCGCTCTGTCTTACGCCCTGTATCGCGGGCTCATTATTATTCCCCTGCGGCATCTTTTTGCCGTCACCAATATTCTTGTCTCCATTCTCGCAGCAGGCATGGCCTCCCAGGCTGCGGCCCTGCTTGCATCGGATGACCTGATTCCGGCACTGGGTTACGACATCTGGGATACGTCCTGGCTGTTGCCCGATGGTAGCCTTGCTGGCCGCACGGCCAAAGCCCTTGCCGGTTATACCGACAGGCCAACAGGTATTCAGATTTTAGTCTGGGGCCTGACCCTTGTGTGCCTGCTGGTAACAGAACGCTTTGTGCGCACCCGCCCACACCCCTCCACCTCACCATAAATCCCCACCTTTTCAACCATGTGCCCTAGGCACATCTGATCGTAGAGACCTGAAATGAAGCGTTGTATCAAAGTCTTTTCCGTTCTGACCGCCCTTTCCGCCGCCTATGCCGCTCCGGCCATGGCGCGTGAATACCCCGTTGGCGGCCCCGTACAGGCCCACGATATGGAAATTGCCGCCAACTACCTGATTGGCGTGGACATGGCCCCGATGACCAAGGACATGGCCATGGGTGCAGACACCATTCACCTTGAAACCGACGTGCATGCGACGGCTGACAACCCCTGGGGCTTTCCCGATGGTGCGTGGATTCCCTACATTGGCGTGGATTACACCCTGACCAAAAAGGGCTCCAACTGGAAAAATGAAGGCATTCTGCACGCCATGACTGCAAAAGATGGTGCGCATTACGCCAACAATGTAAAAATGGACGGCCCCGGCACCTATACGGTTGTGTTCCGCTACAGCTCGCCCGAAACCAACGGCTTCCTGCACCACACGGACAAAGAAACCGGCACACCGGGCTTTTGGGCACCGTTCACCGAAACATTTACGTTTAACTACCCCCAGAAGTAATTTCTTCTGACTTTATTAAGTAAAGGGCAGGGATTATGCCAAATCCCTGCCCTTTTTTGTATTTCAGGGTTGCAATTAAAACATATTTAACTTATCCCCCATTCCCATATTAATGTTTTTAATAATTATTCGCATATAGGACACGCCCCAATGTCAACCTCCTGTCTGGCACTGCACAGTACACCGCCCTGTGGCGCACAAAAAAACAAAGTATTTTCCAAAACTGTTTTTGTATCTCTGGCTTTATCCCTACTCTCCAGCACAGCGGCGCTAGCGCAGAATGCGGAGACGCAGTTGGAGCAGGACCGCCGCCGCCTTGGCAATTCGGGTCCGCTTGTGTCCGAAGTAGACCCTGCCACGGTGCGGGACAGC
>NZ_WOTD01000011.1 GCF_011516885.1 Acetobacter lambici
CTCACGGAAATCGGTTGTCCGTTTCCGACCACGCCGGTTCGCAGGGGGCATCAGAGGCGCTATGCGCTCCCATTCCTCATCTGTCAGATCAGACGGATAGCGTTTCGTCTTACGTGTAATTCCGGCCATGCGGCCTCGTTGTGCTGGCGTCCACATCCTGCCTTTGAATCACGCGCAAAACCTCTTGAAAACCTATCACAGCGAATTTCCAAAAGGGCTCTAAGGTTGACAATATTACCTGTTGTTCCTCTTGTAATAAAAGCGAGACTATTATTTGTTAAGTCACCGATCGTTCCAGAGTTACTTAAAAGACTGTTGTTGGTGATTGTCCCAGAAACAGTCCCAGACGTGGCAACGGACAGGTTGCCATTGTTGATCAGGTTTAAATTTTGGGCACTGGTGACCGAATAGGTCTGCCCGCTATTCACGGTATAATTTGTAGCGCTACCAGACGCGAAAGAAGGGGTAGAGATGAATAATGAACTTGCAAAAAGATAAAATCGGAGCCCGCTTGTTTTTATTCTTTGGAAAACTATCAAGGATTTTCCCATCATACGGCTTTCTCCTGCGCGGGCACGGTCAAAATTCAGATGGGGATGTTAACAATAATTAATTAATAATAATCTAATTGTCGCGAATGTATTATTTGATATTATTTTCTTAACACTATTTGTTATTTATAAATTTAGGTTTTTGTTTGGTTTTTATTTACAATATATTTTGATTTTTATCTGAATCTGGCCAGATATATCTGCCAAAATAACCCATGCGCGTTCCCATTTTGGCAGCGGTCAGTGCGGTGGGCATTGCCTAGGCAGCAAGGTCGCGCGGTAGGGAGGGGGGCGTTGTTACCCGATGGTGCTCAAGAACACAGCGTCCATCCCCACCGGACGGTGCCGGGTCGTTTTTATGGTAGGCCGTGCAGGAAGGGGGGGATTTTTCTATCGGGGCACTGGTGGCTGCATGCCATTTTACTGACCATCAAGGTGAGTGTGCGTGCCTGAACTCCGCATGACGGATACCCCGTAGGCCAAGGTCATCACGGTTAATCAATATGCCAAAGCAGCGGCAGCAGAACGCTGAGCATTGGCCTACGCGGAAAACAGTGAAAAGAATGCAGCCATGCATGGGCCGGAACACCAGAGGTGTAGCAGGAGCCATAAAATGCAAGTGGGCGAGGAGCAACCAGAAGCATTAAAATTTTAGGGGGAAATGAATGGTGCCCAAGACCGGGATCGAACCAGTGACACTGCGATTTTCAGTCGCATGCTCTACCAACTGAGCTACTTGGGCACCGCAAGCCTTGCGGCGTGAAAGAGGATTTATCTCAGCTAGCTGTTGAGATCAAGTCATGTTTCATCATTTATTTCAGCTTTTTCGCCATCACCTTCTGCGACGGGTTGGCCGGGAATACGGTAGTTGCCACCAAACCAGCGGCCAAGGTCCACATCCGCGCAGCGGCGGGAGCAGAAGGAGCGGTAATCTGGCGAGGCGGGTTGCCCACAGATCGGGCATTTGGCTGATTTAGTCATCATGAATCCTGAGCCATCCATGTAAAATCCGGCAAGGCGTGGTCCGTTTGCAGGCTGAGCGGCCTGCCAAGCTGGCGGGCGCAATCGGCCAGTGCCTCGGGGTCCTGCTCCAGCGCGCGTATAATGCCCGCTCCGCCGCATATCCGGGTTGTGTGCGGGGCGTTGGCCAGAATACGCCGCAATGCCCGCAGGGCACGGCCATGTGGGCTGGTCAGGAGTTCGGGGAGGGAGGGGTAAATACGCGCACGCACAATTTCGATCAGCCCTAGTGCCGTAACGCCCAAACAGCGGGGGTTGAGCGGGTCTGGCCTGAGCGCGTCTTTAACCGGGTCCAACAGGGCCTGTCGTTTACGGGTGGCAAGGCCCGCCGGGTCGATCAGAATTGCGCCAGACAGGTTGCGCAGCCGGATCTGGCGCATGAGTGCGGGCAGGGCATCGCGGTTGGCAGCAAATTGCGCGGTCTGCTTGGCCCGGCCCGTTTGCGCGGGCGGGGCATCCATATCAATCGCAATCAGGGCCGGGGTGGGGGTAATGGTGGCTTCCATACCACCGGGCAGGTGCACCGTGGGGTCTTCCAGCGCATCGCACGCGGCGGCAATGGAATCGGGGTAGGGGGTAAAGCCCTGTTCGCGTCGGGCGCGCAGGGGAGGGGGGATGTGCGCTGCTGCGGCCGGGCTGTCCGTCACCAGCGTTGCTGTGGGCCACAAGGCCGCCAGCCGGTCCAGTGGGGTCGGGCCGGGAGTGATCAGGCCTTTCTGCTCACTCGCCACATCAGGGGCAATCAGGCGCAGGCGCACGCCTTTGCCGCCCTGTGCCGCGCGGCTGACCTCCACCGTAACGGCCTGTCCCTCGTTGAGTGTGGGCGCGCCGTTCTGGAGGGGTAAAAACCCGCTCTGGCCAGCGCCAAGAGCCACAAAGGCACCACCCATGCCCGGTGTCAGCGCCTCTATGCGGGCGTGGTACACACTGCCCACCATGTCGGGGGCGGCGGGCCGCCAGAGTGCAAAATCCAGTAAGGTGTCGTTTTTGGTAACGGCAATGCGCATTTCGCCCGGAAATGTGGCAATGCGCAGGAACAGGCTCACGCTAGCCAGCCACCGGGCTGACCACGCAGGAGCTGAGCGGTCTCAAACAAAGGCAGGCCAATAACGGCAGATGCACTGCCAGAGAGTGCGCGGATAAAACCCGCTGCATGGCCCTGTAACGCGTAGCCGCCCGCCTTGCCGGACCAGTCCCCCGCATCGAGCAGGGCATCAATCTGGTATGGGGTCAGGCGTGAGAAGGTTACCGCAGTTTCCACCAGTCGTGCGCCGTGCCGCCCAGATTCCCAGTTAGCGGTAGGCGTGACCACAACAGAGGTCAGCACCGTGTGCCGCCTGCCAGAGAGGCGCTCAAGGCAGAAACGTGCACTCTCCCGGTCCTCCGCCTTGGGCAGAATACGGCGGCCAAGAGCCACAACCGTATCTGCCGCCAGCACAAGTGCCGGTTCGCCCAGTGTGGCGGCAACGCATCTGGCTTTTTCAGCCGCCATGCGTTGTGCATAGACCCGTGGCGTCTCACCTTTTGCGGGTGTTTCGTCAATATTGGCGGGCAGAACGCGGTCGGGCACAAGCCCGATCTGTTCCAAAAGCGCAATACGGCGGGGGGAGGCGGACGCCAGAACCAGAAGAGGGGCCACATTCTGCCCCGCTTGTGTCTGGCTAGAGGAAGTCATGCTTACTTGAAGCGGAAGGTGATACGACCCTTGGACAGGTCATAGGGGGTCATTTCCACATTCACCCGGTCACCCGCCAGAACGCGAATACGGTTCTTGCGCATCTTGCCACTGGTATGGGCGAGAATAACGTGTTCGTTGTCCAGCTTTACGCGGAACATGGCATTTGGCAGCAGTTCGGTCACTGTGCCGCTAAATTCGATCATGTCTTCTTTAGACATTGCATCCTTCGTGTATGTTAAAACTGACGGGAGTTTGGTCAGCAGGTATGGTTGAGGGGCGCTTGGCGGTCAAGCATTAGGTGTTTGCTCTGCCAGAGCATCCAGCCGGGCAGAAACGCTAAGGGCGTGGGCTTGCAGCCCTTCGGCATGGGCCAAAGCCACGGCGGAAGGGCCAATCCGGCGCAGGGCGTCCGGCCCGCCGGAAAGGAATGTGGTGCGCTTCATAAAGTCGTAAACCGACAGGCCAGAGGCAAAGCGCGCGGTGCGGGACGTGGGCAGAACATGGTTTGGCCCCCCCACGTAATCCCCCACCGCTTCGGGGCAGAAACGGCCAAGGAAGGCCGCTCCAGCGTGCCGAACATGCACAAAAAGGGCCTCCGGGTCGTCCACCATCAGTTCCAGATGTTCGGGTGCCAGACGGTTGGCCAGTTCCACGGCTTCCAGCAGATCACGCGCAATCAGCACGGCACCGTTACGCTCCCAGCTTGCGCTGGCAATGGCGGTACGGGTGAGCACTTTAAGTTCGGCTTCTACTGCGGCAATCACCTTATCGGCAAAGGCTGCATCGGGGGTGATCAGCGTGGCCTGAGCAAGTTCGTCATGCTCGGCCTGAGCCAGCAGGTCGAGTGCGATCACGCGCGGGTCGGACCCCGAATCGGCAATGACCACCACATCGGACGGGCCAGCAATGCTATCGATCCCCACATGGCCAAAGACCTGCCGCTTGGCTTCGGCCACATAGGCGTTGCCGGGGCCAACAATGCGGTCAACGGGGCGGATGGTCCGGGTGCCATAGGCCATGGCGCCTACGGCCTGTGCGCCGCCCACACGGTAGATTTCGGTCACACCCGCGCGGTCTGCGGCAGCCAGCACCAGCGGGTTGATCACACCATCAGGCGTTGGCACGCACATGGCCAGCCGTTTGACGCCAGCAACCTTGGCGGGAATGGCGTTCATAAGCACGGAGGAGGGATAGGCGGCCTTGCCACCGGGCACATACAGGCCCGCAGCATCCAGCGGGATCCAGCGCATGCCAAGGGTCATGCCCTCATCATCCGTGTAACGCATGTCCGATGGGAGCTGCTTTTGGTGGAAGCTCTCAATCCTGCGGGCTGCTACGTCCAGCGCATCCAGCAGTTCGGGGCTGACCTGCGCCTTGGCGTCGGCAACTTCCTGCGCGGTAAAGGCCAGCTTTTCCGGCGTTACGGGCAGGCGGTCAAAGCGTTCGGTCAGGGTGCACAGGGCGGCATCGCCCTCTTTACGCACAGCGGCCAGAATATTGGCCACAGGGGTGGTTACTTCCTGCCCCTGTTCTTCCCGGTTGGTCAGCAGGGCGCTAAAGGCACCTTCAAAACCAGCATCACGCGTATCAAGCCGTTTCATGGAATCCGATCTGCCTTACACATTATTTTGCAGCGGTCGTGCTTTCCGCAAGTGCAGTGCGGAAGCGGGAGAGAATGCAGTCAATCTGGTCCGGACGGGTTTTGAGCGCCGTGCGGTTAATGATCAGACGGCTGGAAACCTGAGCTATGGTCTCCACCTCTTTCAACCCGTTGGCGCGCAGGGTGGAGCCGGTATCCACCAGATCCACAATCAGGCGTGACAGGCCAAGCATGGGGGCCAGTTCCATAGCCCCATGCAAATGCACAATGGTGGCGTTAATGCCGCGTGCTGCAAAAAAGCGACGGGTAATGGCGGGGTATTTGGTTGCTACCCGCACTTCCGACCAGCGCGCCCATTCCTGCGGGTCATGCGGCAGGTGAGCTGGCTGGGCCACGGCAATGCGGCATGCGCCTATTCCAAGGTCGAGGGGGGCATAAATTTCGGGGTAGTCAAATTCCATCAGCACGTCTGAGCCGCAAATGCCAACCTGCGCACCACCAGCGGCCACAAAGGTCGCCACGTCAAACGAGCGGACACGTACAATGTCCACACCGGGGTCTTCGGTGGAAAAGCGCAGCTTGCGGCTGCTATCGCCAAGGCAGTCGGCCGAAGGGGCCATGCCCGTGCCCGCCATAAGGGGGGTTACGGCCTTGAGAATACGACCCTTGGGCAGGGCCAGAACCATCTGTCCATCATGGCCCGAACCAAGCGTGTTGGTGGTCTGGGGGTCTGGAAAGGGCTGGTTCATGCAAACTCCGGCAGGCAAGGCATTGAAATGCGGCCTGCTCTCCTAGCACAAGGTGGCCGGGAAGAAAAACCGGCAGCCTTTATTCGGGGTGGAAGAAAAAACTCCCACCCCGAATATGGTGCGGGTTTTAGCGTTTCCACCACCCTGTACGGCGGCGGGTAGCGGGTGGGCTGTCCTCAATCACGATCGGCTGCACCAGAGGTTCGGCCTTGTCTTCCGTGGTAGGTGCTGCTGCCTCGGTCGCAGGGGCGGTCTCTGTGCTGGCCTTGCGTGTTGTGCGGCGGCGGGCAGGCTTTTTGGGCGCAGGCTCGGCGATCTCGGCAGCTTCAGCCGGTTCGGCTGCTGCCGAGGCGGCCTTGGCGGCGGGAGCCTCCGTTGCTTCCTCAGCGGTTTTGTCCACCTTGGCAGCGGCAGGTTTGCGTGCTGCGCGGCGGCGGGTGGGCTTTTTGGGCGCGTCCTGTTCCTCAACCTCGGCTTTGGCCTGCGGAGCCGGTGTGGCCTCTGCAACCACATCCGTGCGGCCGGCTTCCTTGGCTACGGGAGCAGGGGCGGGCTTGGTAGCCTGCGCGCTGTTTTCCAGCAGTTCAAAAATATCCGGCCCATCACCAAACGGGTTGGCTGGGGTCGGCCCGGTCCAGACCGCGCGCTGCGGACGGGGGGCAGGGCCTTCTTCTATAGCCACGCGCTGCTGTTCAGGAGCCGATTCGGGAGCCTGACGCTGCACGCGCGAGTGGCGTGTGCGGCGGCGACCGGGCACAAGGTGCTGCCCATCCGTACCCTGCTGGGTGGCGGGGCTGGAAGGGGCTTCCTCTTCGCTCGTACGGGTGGTTGCGGTTTCGTCCGCATCATCCGCGCTGGCGTCGGTCGCCGTGTCGTTCTGGTTCTGCGCATTGGCGTTACCATTGCCATTCCCTCCACGGCGGCGGCGGCGGCGGCGGCGGCGTGGTTCCTCATCCCCCACGGCTGTTTCTGCCGTTTCGGGCAGGGCGGCAGCGGGTGCGCTGGTGTTGGAGGCCGGTGCTGGGGCTGCGAGTGCGGGTGTTTCCACGTCCACATCCACATTTTCAACTGGCGGCAACTGCTGCTGGGCAGCGGGCATCGGGCGGGCATGGGCACGCTTTTCGATGCGGATTTCCGGCGCGGGGAGCGAGTTGTCGGGCGAGAACAGCACTTCCATCTGGTGGCGCTGCTCAATATTGGCCAGCCAGTCGCGCTTGTTGTTGAGGATGTAGAACGCAATTTCGGCCGCAACATGCACCGTAATGGCGCCAGCGCGGCGGCGTGCACCTTCCTCTTCCACAGAGCGCAGGACATGCAGGGCGGAACTTTCCACGCTGCGGGTCATGCCGGTGCCGTTGCAATGCGGGCAGACGGTAAAGGCAGCTTCCGCCACAGAGGGGCGCAGCCGCTGACGCGACATTTCCAGCAGCCCGAAATGGGAGATGGAACCGATCTGGATACGGGCGCGGTCGTGGCGCAGTGCGTCTTTCAGGCGACGTTCAATGGTGGCGTTGTGGCGGCGGGATTCCATGTCAATAAAGTCAATGACAATCAACCCGGCCAGATCGCGCAGGCGGAGCTGGCGGGCCACTTCGTCCGCGGCTTCCTGATTGGTGCGGAACGCGGTTTCCTCAATATTACGCTGGCTGGTGGCCTTGCCGGAGTTCACGTCAATGGCGACCAGCGCTTCGGTCTGGTTGATGACCAGATACCCACCCGAGCGCAGCGACACCACGGGGGAGAACATGGCGTCCAGATGCCCTTCCACATGGTAGTGGGTAAAGAGCGGCTGGTGCTCCTTGCTCCACAGGCGCACTTTTTCCGCGTGCTGGGGCATGAGCATGCGCATGAAGTCGCGCGCTGCTTTCCACCCGTTTTCGCCGTCCACCACGATCTCGCTCACATCGCGCGTGTACACATCGCGGATGGCGCGTTTGACCAGACTGGCTTCCTCATAAATCAGGGCCGGGGCCATGGACTGGAGCGTATGCTCGCGAATGTCGTCCCACAGATGGAGCAGGTATTCGCAATCGCGCGTAATTTCGGGGCCAGGGCGCTGGGCACCGGCTGTGCGCACGATCATGGCCATGCCGCGTGGCAGGTTCAGGCTGCTCACAATATCACGCAGGCGGCGGCGGTCGGCAACGGACGTAATCTTGCGGGATACCCCACCCCCACGCAGCGCGTTGGGCATGAGCACACAGTAACGGCCAGCGAGCGAGACGTAGGTGGTGAGTGCAGCACCCTTGTTGCCGCGCTCTTCCTTGACCACCTGCACCAGCAGGACCTGACGGCGGCGGATGACTTCCTGAATACGGTAGTTGCGCAGGAAGCGTGCAATACGCTTCTGGATAAGCGCTTCCTCACCCGTATCGGTTTCACCGCTTACGTATTCGGGGGCTTCCTGCCGCTCTTCGCCATCTTCACGGCTATCATTATCGGCCGCGTTGCGGGTGTCGTCCGCATCGGTGTCCCCGTCACGTTCGGTGGTGTCGTCCTCATCGGAGTCGGCACCGCTGTCGTCCATCAGGGTTTCTTCTTCGGCCTGAAGGGCCAGAAGCTTTTCGCGGTCGGCAACCGGGATCTGGTAGTAGTCCGGGTGAATTTCGCTAAAGGCGAGAAAGCCGTGCCGGTTGCCGCCATATTCAACAAAGGCGGCCTGCAGGCTGGGCTCTACGCGAATAACGCGGGCGAGGTAGATATTGCCTTTGAGCTGCTTTTTTGCAGCAGATTCAACATCATAATCTTCAAGTCTATTTCCGTCCATCACAACAACACGCGTTTCTTCTGCGTGCGTTGCGTCGATCAGCATCCGCTTTGACATAAAAAGAAAAACTCCGGTGCGCTGGTGGCCAGCCTGAGCGGTGCTTTTGCCAACGTGGCGCAGCACGGAGCAGGGGCGCTTCCAGCGGGTATAAACAGGCGTGAACTGGAAAACCGAAGGTGCCGACAAAGCCCGCTGACAGCCGCGCGCCAGTGCCCGGCAGGCATGCTGATGCCTGTGGTCTGGCCGAGATACTCAGGGCAATGGGGCGAACTATGGTCGTGTATCCTTCAGTCATCGCGTTGCTCGGCTTCTGGTCGCTAGGTGGTGGCGGATAATGCCGCGCAGACACAACGCCCAGAAAGCAACAAGCAGGGTGCACGGCAGGTACACTAATGCCCAGATGCCATGCACATTAAGCATGACCCAAATACCGCAAGACTGCAAGCTATTCGTAATAAAGGCTTTGGGCTGCAAATGGGTGGTTATTTTTTTGCCATTTTTCGGGCACAGTGTCACGTAGACAACCCAAGGATGAAGGCGCGCTTAATGGCACCGCACAGGCCGGACCACGTTTGGTCGGATACGCACCTGCTGCTCCCCACTTCAATACGTCTGTCCGTGCCGCGCAGAACCTTCCTGAGCACAATGGCCGGTGGGGTGGTGGCGGCTGGTGTTGCGGCTCCTGCGTCTGCGCGGACCACCCGCGCGGCGGCCCCCTCTGCGCCAGCCGTGGTCGGGCGTGCCGCGCCGCCCAAACCGCTGGTCATGCTGGACCCGGGGCATGGGGGTAAGGACCCCGGAGCCATCGGGTTTTCTGGTACCTATGAAAAGCACGTGGCGGAGGCCGCGGCACAGGAACTCTCGCGCCAGTTGCTGGCCACGGGGCGCTACCGTGTGGCGCTTACGCGTGCAAGTGATCATTTTATTCCGCTTGATAGCCGGGTGGATATGGCACAGCAGCATGGGGCATCGCTCTTTATTTCCATGCATGCGGATGCGCTGCACAACGCGGGCGTGCGCGGAGCGAGTGTGTACACCCATGCCCACGGTGCCTCCGATAGCCAGACGGCCGATCTGGCGCGCACGGAAAACAGTGCCGACCGCTTTGGCGGCCCCATGGTGCATGGGGCCTCGCCCGAGGTGCAGCGTATTCTGGCCAGTCTGGTTACGGAGGAAACCCGCAAGGGGTCTTCGCACATGGCGCAGGCTGTTGTGTCTGCTTTTCAGTCCCGCGTGCAGCTTTTAACACATCCGCACCGCCATGCGGCTTTTGCGGTGCTCAAATCCGCGCAAATTCCGTCTGTTCTGGTGGAGATGGGGTTCATGTCCAACCGGCTGGATGAGGCCGCATTGCGGCAGGCCGGGCACAGAGCCATGGTGGCGGGGGCCATGTGCCGTGCCGTTAACCTGTATTTTGCCTCCGCGGGTGCAGGGCTGGCAGGGTAGGCTTTAATGCAGCCGCATGGCAGGGCCGGGTGCAGGCGGGCCATATGGTTATGGCCAGCGTAAGAAACCGCAGGGGCTACGTCTTTAATATAATACTATAGGGGAGGGGTAGAAAAGCAGGAGGTCAGAAAAGTAGAAGCCCCCTTGCGGGGGCTGCTTGACTTTACAAATTCCCGGGGGAGAATTTGGTGCCCAGAAGAAGACTCGAACTTCCACAACCTTTCGGTCACAGGTACCTGAAACCTGCGCGTCTACCAATTCCGCCATCTGGGCTCAAATGGCAACCCGGAGTGTTCCGGGCTGGTGAAGAGGCATTTACCCTGCACACATGGGAGCGTCAACAGGCAAAATGATTTTTTTTGACGAATTTGTGTCAGCGTCCGCTCTGGCCTGTTGGGAGCGAATGCAACACAGTGCGCCTGTCGTGTAGAACACGAGATAGAGAGTTAAGGGGATGCGGGCATGAGTGGGAACAGGACTGCGGCCGTACTGGGCGGGAATGGCTTTGTTGGCCAGTATGTTGTGCAGTGTCTGGCGCAGGCGGGGTACACGGTGCGTGTGGCCAGCCGAAGGCCGGATCTGGGGGCTCTGCTGCGGCCCATGGGGCGTGTGGGGCAGGTTGCGCCTTTTTACGCCTCCGTGCTGGATGACAAGACAGTCGCCTGCGTGGTGCGTGGGGCTGAGGTGGTGATCAACCTTGCCGCGGTCCTGTCCTCTTCCTCCGCGCAGAGTTTGCAGGCGGTCAATGTGGATGGGGCGGGGCGCGTGGCCCGCCTTGCGGCGGAGGCGGGGGTTGCCCGCTACGTGCATGTGTCTGCCCTTGGGGCTTCGGCCGAGGCTCCTTCCGCCTATGGCCGCAGCCGGGCTGCGGGGGAGGCGCTGGTCCGCCAGTACCGGCCCGATGCCTCCATTGTGCGTCCGTCCGTTATTTTTGGGCCGGAGGACAAGTTCTTCAACCTGTTTGGCATGCTGGCCCGGTACCTGCCGTTTATGCCGGTCTATGGTGCCACCACCCGTGTGCAGCCTGTTTGTGTGGGGGATGTGGCGCAGGTTGTGGCGCAGCTTGCCACCACGCCTGAGATTTCTGGTCGGGAATGGCAGCTTGGCGGGCCGGATGTGATGACCATGCAGGATATTGCCACCTTTGTTCTGCGCCAGACGCAGCGGGACAGGCCAGTGGTGCGTGTGCCCATGGCGCTGGCACGGTTGCAGGCGGCCGTGCTGGAGCGTCTGCCCGGCAAAATGCTCACGCGGGACCAGTTGCTCATGCTCTCGCGCGATAATATGGTGCCCCCTACGGAATCGGGGTTTGATGTGCTGGGTCTTGTGCCGCGTAGTGTGGAGTCCTGTGTGCCGTTTTATCTGGAGCGGTACAGGGCTGGTGGTGGCCGGTCTGGCATTTTTGTTCCACAGCGGTAGGTTGAAGTAACAAAGGTCCGGAATGGAACCTTTTATTTTATAAAAAATGCGCCATTTGAGGCTATTCCGGGCCTAAAATTAAAATAGGTAAGCAATGCTGTCTTTTTATCCGCGAGGATAAAGGGCACTTTCCCTCCTGCTTGATTTTAGGGGGGGCGAGGACTGTCTGCCGCGCCCTTGTTAGCCGGGGATGGCGTATGACAACCAAGATGCTGAAATTTGTCTCCGTTCCGCAAAAGCAGCCGGAAAAACGTACGGCTGCCGATCGGCGGGCGGATTTTGACGAAATTTACACGGACTTTAAGCCAGAACAGGCGACCGAACAGGCCAGCCGCTGCTCGCAGTGTGGTGTGCCGTTCTGTTCCGTTCATTGCCCGCTGGGGAACAACATTCCCGACTGGCTGATGCTGACCGCGCAAGGTCGGCTGGAGGAAGCCTATGGCGTATCCTCCGCCACCAACACCTTCCCCGAAATCTGTGGCCGCATCTGCCCGCAGGACCGCCTGTGCGAAGGAAGCTGCGTGATCGAGCCGGGGTTCGAGAGCGTGACCATTGGCGCGGTGGAGCGGTTTATTACGGACACAGCGTTCGAGAACGGTTGGGTCAAACCCGTGGCCCCCTTGCGCGAGCGTACGGAATCCATAGGCATTGTCGGGGCTGGCCCCGCAGGGCTGGCGGCTGCCGACCAGCTGCGCGCGCAGGGTTATCAGGTTCATGTGTATGATCGGTATGACCGCGTGGGCGGACTGCTGGTTTACGGTATTCCCGGATTCAAGCTGGAAAAACATATTGTGGCCCGCAGGCACGAACTGCTGGCCGAAGGTGGGGTGGTGTTCCACCTTGGTCAGGGTATTGGCTCGGGCGCGGGTGAGTTGTCCTTTGCCGAACTGCGCGGGCGGCACAATGCGTTGCTGATCGCAACGGGTGTGTACAAGTCACGCGCAATTGGTGGCCCCGGCGCGGGCCTTGCAGGGATTGAAAAAGCTCTGGACTACCTGACCGCCTCCAACCGTCGCTCGTTGGGTGACGTGCTGCCAGACGAGGCTCAGGCGCTGGATGCCGCAGGCAAAAACGTGGTGGTGCTGGGTGGTGGTGATACGGCCATGGACTGCGTGCGCACTGCCATCCGTCAGGGTGCCAGGTCCGTGCGCTGCCTCTATCGCCGCGACCGCGCCAACATGCCCGGCTCCACGCGTGAGGTAAAGAACGCGGAAGAAGAAGGTGTGCAGTTTGAATGGCTGGCCGCACCCGAGGCGTTCCTTGGTGATACACACGTAACGGGCGTGCGGGCATCGCGCATGAAGCTGGGCCTGCCCGATGCTTCTGGCCGTCAGTCGGTGGAACCGCTGGAAGGTTCCACCTTTACGCTCGATGCTGATCTGGTGATTGCCGCCCTCGGCTTTGACCCCGAACCCCTGCCGCAGTTGTGGGATGAACCCGCTCTGGCGGCCTCGCGCTGGGGTACGCTCAAGGTGGACCAGAAGAGCTTCATGACCTCGCTGCCCGGTGTGTTTGCAGCAGGGGATATTGTGCGTGGGGCCAGTCTGGTCGTGTGGGCGATCAAGGACGGGCGGGAAGCCGCCCAGAGCATCCATGAGTGGATCAAGGCCGATGCAATGGCTCGTACGGCGGAGCAGGGATAATGGATATGGAACAGTTTTCGCACACTGTTTCCGCTGAAAGCGGTGAAAAGTTTCTCAAGGCGTGGGACGCCAACGTGCAGGCGCTCGACGGGCTGTATGACCCGGCGGACGAGCGCGATTCCTGCGGCGTGGGTCTTGTGGCCGCCCTTGACGGCAAGCGCCGCCGCGAGGTGGTGGAAGCCGGTATTGCAGCCCTGAAAGCCATCTGGCATCGCGGCGCTGTGGATGCTGACGGCAAAACGGGCGATGGTGCGGGCATTCATGTGGAAATTCCGCAGGAATTTTTTGCCGATGCCATTACCAGCACGGGCGACCGGCCCAGCGATGGCCCCATTGCGGTTGGGCAGGTGTTCCTGCCCAAGACCGATTTTGTGGCGCAGGAACAGTGCCGCCAGATTATCGAAACCCAGATTCTGGCCTTTGGCTACGGCATTTACGGCTGGCGGCAGGTGCCGATCGACACCTCCTGCATTGGTGAAAAAGCCAACGCAACCCGCCCCGAAATCGAGCAGATTCTTATCCGCAACCTGCCGGGCAAAACGGAGGAAGCGTTTGAGCGCGATCTGTACGTTATTCGCCGCCGGATAGAAAAAGCCGCCATTGCAGCACAGGTGGATCTGTATATCTGCTCGCTGTCATGCCGCTCGCTTATCTATAAGGGCATGTTCCTTGCCGAGCATCTGACCGAGTTCTACCCCGACCTGCTGGACGAACGGTTTGTCAGCCGGTTTGCCATCTACCACCAGCGTTATTCCACCAACACCTTCCCCACATGGAAGCTGGCACAGCCGTTCCGTCGTCTGGCCCATAATGGTGAGATCAACACCATTTCGGGCAACATCAACTGGATGAAAAGCCACGAAACGCGCCTGTCCCATCCCGACCTTGACCCGTGGATGGCCGACATCAAGCCGCTGGTGCAGGCTGGTGGGTCGGATACGGCAACGTTGGACAACGTGTTTGAACTGCTGACCTTTGCCGGGCGGGACGCGCCTGCGGCCAAGGCGCTGATGATCCCGGCTAGCGTAGGTGGCAATGCGGCCATGAAGCCCGCACACCGCGATATGTTCACCTACTGCAACGCGGTTATGGAACCGTGGGACGGCCCCGCCGCCCTGTGTGCGACCGATGGCCGCTGGGTTGTGGCCGGGTTGGACCGTTCCGGCCTGCGCCCGCTGCGTTATACGGTGACCACGGATGACCTGCTGATCGTCGGGTCCGAGACCGGTATGGTGCGCGTGCCCGAAAACGCCATTGTCAGCCGTGGGCGCCTTGGCCCGGGCGAGATGATTGGTGTGGATCTGGACGAAGCCAAACTGTACGGCAACAGTGCGCTGCTGGATGTGCTGTCCACCCGTCAGGACTTTTCGGACTGGATCAAACGCACCCAGAAGATCGGCCACCTTGTCCGCTCCGAAGTGACCGAGCCAGTCTATTACAAAGGGGACGAACTGCGCCGCCGCCAGCTGGCCGTGGGCACCACGCTTGAAGAACTGGAAACCCTGCTCCACCCCATGGTGGAAGACGCGAGCGAAGCCATTGGCTCCATGGGGGATGATACGCCTCTGGCCGTGCTTTCGCCCCGTTACCGTGGTCTGTCGCACTACTTCCGCCAGATGTTCAGCCAGGTGACCAACCCGCCCATCGACAGCCTGCGTGAAGCGGGTGTGATGAGCCTTGCCACACGCCTTGGCAACCTTGGCAACATTCTGGACCAGTCGGCCGAGCAGTGCGACATGCTGCAACTGCCCAGCCCGGTCCTGACCTCGGGCGAGTACGAGGCCCTGCGTGGCTTCTGTGGCGCGTCCGCCAGCGTGATCGACTGCACCTTCCCCGCGCGTGATGGAGAGGCCGGTCTGCGCGAGGCCATTGCCCGCATCCGCCGGGAGGCGGAGGAAAGTGTGCGTGGTGGCTGCACCCATGTGTTCCTGACCGATGAGGGCCAGTCCCCCGACCGTGCCTCCATCCCCATGATTCTGGCCACGGGGGCTGTGCATACCCATCTTGTCCGCACATCGCTGCGTACGTTCACATCGCTCAATGTGCGGACGTCCACGGCACTGGACGTGCATGCCATTGCCGTGACCATTGGCGTGGGTGCTACTACGGTCAACCCGTATCTGGCGCAGGAAAGCATTGCTGACCGCCATCGCCGTGGTCTGTTTGGCAGCCGTACCCTGCGTGAATGCATGGAGCGCTACCGCAAGGCGGTGGACAAGGGTCTGCTCAAGATCATGTCCAAAATGGGTATTTCCATTGTGGCGTCCTACCGTGGCGGGTGCAATTTTGAGGCCGTGGGCCTCTCACGCGCACTGACTGCGGAGTTCTTCCCCGGTATGCCCTCGCGCATTTCCGGTATTGGTCTGTCCGGTATTGCCCGCAACGCGCTTAGCTTCCACGAGCAGGCATGGGGTTCGGCCTCCGCGCTGACCCTGCCCGTGGGTGGGCTGTACAAGCTGCGCCGCAGCGGGGAGCAGCACGCGTTTGATGGCGGGCTGATCCATATGCTCCAGACCGCTGTGGCAACAGACAGCTTTACCATCTACCAGCGTTATGCCGATGCCGTGCGCGCCCAGCCGCCCGTGGCCCTGCGTGACCTGCTCGACTTCCGCGATGGGCGCACGCCCATTCCGGTGGACGAGGTGGAAAGCATTACGCAGTTGCGTAAACGCCTGATCTCCCCCGCTATCTCGCTCGGTGCTCTCAGCCCCGAAGCGCATGAAACTCTGTCCATCGCCATGAACCGGATTGGGGCCAAGTCCGATTCCGGTGAGGGGGGGGAAGACCCCGCACGCGCCAAACCCCGCCCCAATGGGGATAACGCGTCCTCCGCTATCAAGCAGGTGGCATCGGGCCGTTTTGGTGTGACCGCGCAGTACCTCAATGATTGCCGCGAGCTGGAAATTAAAGTGGCCCAAGGTGCCAAGCCGGGTGAAGGCGGGCAGTTGCCGGGCTTTAAGGTGACTGAGCTTATTGCCAAGCTGCGCCATGCCACACCGGGGGTCACGCTGATCTCGCCCCCTCCGCACCACGATATTTATTCCATCGAGGATCTGGCCCAGCTTATTTACGACCTCAAGCAGATCAACCCCGATGCCAGCGTGACCGTCAAACTGGTTGCACGCTCTGGTATTGGCACCATTGCCGCGGGTGTGGCCAAGGCCAAGGCCGACGCCATTCTTATTTCCGGCCATTCTGGTGGCACGGGGGCAAGCCCGGTCAGCTCCATCAAATACGCGGGTCTGCCGTGGGAGCTTGGGCTGGCGGAAACGCATCAGGTGCTCATGCTCAACCGCCTGCGCCATCGCGTGCGCCTGCGGGCTGATGGTGGCATCAAAACCGGTCGGGATGTGGTGATCGCGGCCATGCTGGGTGCGGAAGAATTTGGCATTGGCACGGCCAGCCTTGTGGCCATGGGCTGCATTATGGTGCGCCAGTGCCACTCCAACACCTGCCCGGTTGGCGTGTGCTCGCAGGACCCGGCCATGCGCGCCAAGTTTGAAGGCACGCCAGAAAAGGTGATCAACCTGTTCTCGTTCATTGCGGAGGATGTGCGCAACATTCTGGCCTCCCTTGGCTTCCGCACGCTTAACGAGATTATTGGCCGCACGGACCTGCTGCGTCAGGTCTCGCGCGGGGCGGATTATCTGGACGATCTGGACCTGAACTCCCTGCTTTCGCAGGCTGATCCGGGGCCGTTTGCGCGTTACTGCACACTGGAGGGCCGTAACGAGGTACCAGACTCGCTGGACGCGCAGATGATCAACGATGCCCGCCCGCTGTTTGACCATGGTGAGAAAATGCAGCTGCACTACAACGTGCAGAACACCCAGCGCGCCATTGGCACGCGCATTTCCTCGCTCATCGTGCGTCAGTTCGGCATGAAAACGCTGGCACCGGGCCATTTGACCGTGCGTCTGCGTGGTTCGGCTGGTCAGTCTCTTGGCGCGTTTGCGGTGCAGGGGCTCAAGCTGGAAGTGCTGGGCGATGCCAACGACTACGTGGGTAAGGGCCTGTCGGGGGCGACCATTACGGTCCGTCCTTCTCCATCCTCCACGCTGGTGTCCAACCAGAACGCCATTATTGGTAACACGGTGCTGTATGGCGCGACCGCGGGTGAGCTGTACGCGGCAGGGCAGGCGGGTGAGCGCTTTGCGGTGCGTAACTCCGGTGCCACGGCGGTTATCGAAGGGTGCGGCTCCAACTGTTGCGAATACATGACCGGCGGCACTGTTGTGGTGCTGGGCGAAGTGGGCGACAACTTTGGCGCGGGCTTTACCGGCGGTATGGCCTTTGTGCTGGACAGCACGGGCGGCTTTACCAAACGCATCAACCCCGAAGCCCTGCTGTGGTCGCGTGTAACAGACCCCAAGTGGGCTGAAAGCCTGCGTGCGCTGGTGGAACGCCATGTGGAGGAAACAGGGTCGGCCTATGCCTCCATGCTGCTGCACAAGTGGGACGAGGTTCTGCCCCAGTTCTGGCAGATTGTGCCCAAGGACTACGCCAAGATCATTGGCTTTAGTGTGGAAGGGGCAGCGCAGGCCAAATCGGCCTGAGCCTGCCAGCCTTTACCGGGTCTGAGTATGCAAAACGGGCGGGGGCTTATGGCTCCCGCCCGTTTTGGTGTTCTGGTGCTTTGTCTTTGCATGCAAGGGCTCTCGCCTCGGGTGGATTTGCGCGGTAGAGTGGGGGCATGGAACATACCGCGCATTTTTCCCGTTCGCTGTCACTTCCGCTCATGGCGGCGGAAGCCGGACCTGCCTCTGCCTCCGATCAGGGTGCTTCCACCCTGCCACGCTGGGACCTGTCGGCCCTGTACGCGGGCATGGATGACCCAGCGCTACAGGCCGATCTGTCTGCTGCCGCTGCTGCGGCCAAAAGCTTTGCCAGACTGTACCAAGGCCGCCTGAGCAGCCTGAGCGGTGGGCAACTGGCGCAGGCCATGAGCGAGTTTGAAGAGATAGAGGAAAAACTGGGCCGGGCGGGCTCATATGCCTCGTTGCTGTTTGCCGCGGATTCGTCCGATGCGTCCATCAGCCGTTTCAGCCAGTCCATTAACGAGCGCCTGACCGATATTTCCGCCGACCTCCTGTTCTTCGGGCTGGAGTTGAACCGGCTGGACGAGGCCGACCTACAGACCAAAATGGAAGATCCCGCTCTTGCCCGCTGGCAGCCTTACCTGCGCGACGTGCGCATGTACCGCCCGCACCAGCTTGGTGATGACGTGGAAAAAGTGCTGCTGGAAAAATCCGTCACGGGTGCTCAGGCTTGGTGCCGTTTGTTTGATGAGACCATAGCCGCCCTGCGCGTGACGGTCGATGGACAGACCATGCCGGTAGGCGATGCGCTCAACCGCCTGTCCGATACCGACCGTGCGGTGCGTGAGCGCGCGGGCAAGGCCGTGGGTGCTGTGTTTGAGGGCAATGTCCGCCTGTTCGCGCTCATTACCAACACGTTGGCCAAGGATAAATCCATATCCGACGGGTTGCGGCATTTTGCCCGCCCCACCTCCTCGCGCAATCTGTCCAATATGGTGGAAGATGGTGTGGTGGATGCGCTGGTTTCTGCCGTACGCACGGACTACCCCCGCCTGTCCCACCGCTATTACAGCCTCAAGGCCAAATGGATGGGGCTGGACAAGCTGGAGCACTGGGACCGCAACGCGCCCCTGCCCGGTTGCGAGGACCGCCAGATTCCGTGGGACGAGGCCAAGACCATTGTGCAAAAGGCGTATGACGGGTTTGACCCGCGCATGGGCAAGGTCATCAACACCTTTCTGACCAACCCGTGGATTGATGTGCCCCCCGCCCCCGGTAAGTCCCCCGGTGCGTTTGCCCACCCCACGGTGCCTTCGGCCCACCCGTATATCCTGCTCAACTACCATGGCCGCATCCGTGATGTGATGACGTTGGCGCATGAGCTTGGGCATGGTGTGCATCAGGTTCTGGCGGCCAGGCAGGGTTACCTGATGTCGGATACCCCGCTTACGCTGGCCGAGACCGCCAGTGTGTTCGGGGAGATGCTGACCTTCCAGTCCCTGCTGGACGGGGAAAAAGACCCAACCCGCCGCCGCCTGCTGCTGGCTGGCAAGGTGGAGGACATGCTCAACACCGTGGTGCGCCAGATTGCGTTCTACGAGTTTGAAACCCGTGTGCATGACGAGCGCAAAAAAGGCGAACTGCTGCCCGAACGGATTGGAGAAATCTGGCGTTCGGTCCAGACGGAGAGCCTTGGCCCGGCCTTTAACTTTACCTCTGATTACGATGTGTTCTGGGCCTATATTCCGCACTTCATCCATTCCCCCTTCTATGTGTACGCCTACGCGTTTGGGGATTGTCTGGTGAACGCGCTGTACAAGGTGTTCAGCGAAGGCGCTCCGGGCTTTCAGGATAAATATATCGGCATGCTGGAAGCGGGTGGCACACTGCGCCACAAGGAACTGCTGGCCCCCTTCGGGCTGGATGCCTCGGACCCGGGTTTCTGGCGCAAGGGGCTGGATGTGATTTCCGGCTTTATTGACCAGTTGGAGCAAGACTGAGCATGGCGCGCGATCTTGATAACTCCGGCATGTTCGGCGAACTGCGGCGCATGGTGCAGACCACCGGCACGGTGGGGGGCATTGCCGCACGCATGGCCGGGCACAAAATGGGCCTGCGCTCGGGTGGGGTGACCCACGCGGAGGACCTTAAATCCGTGCTGGGCGGGCTAAAAGGCCCGTTGATGAAGGCCGCCCAACTGCTGGCCACCATACCGGGTGCCCTGCCCGAGGAATATGCGGAGGAACTGGCCCAACTCCAGTCCAACGCGCCCCCCATGGGCTGGAACTTTGTACGCCGCCGCATGACGGCCGAACTGGGTGCCGGGTGGGAGAAGAACTTCCGCGCCTTTGGCAAGGAGGCCGCGGCTGCGGCAAGCCTTGGGCAGGTGCATCAGGCCATTCTGGCCGATGGTCGCCGGGTTGCCTGCAAGCTGCAATACCCGGACATGAATACGGCGGTGGAGGCGGACCTCAAGCAGTTCCGCATGGCCATAGGTGTTTACCACAAGCTCGATAATGCCATCCGTCAGGATGATGTGGTGGAGGAACTGGCCGAACGCCTGCGCGAGGAACTGGATTACCGGCGCGAGGCCGCCAATATGCGCCTCTACCATGCCATTCTGCGCGCCTGCCCGGACGTGACCGTGCCGCTACCGGTGGACGCGCTGAGCACGCGCCGCCTGCTGACCATGGAATGGGTGGCGGGCCAGAACCTGAACGCCGCCATTAAGGCTGGTCTTTCGGATGAGCAGAAAAAGAAAATCGCCCGCGCCCTGTTCCGGGGCTGGTACGTGCCGCTCTACCAGTATGGCGTGGTGCATGGCGACCCGCATATGGGCAACTTTACCGTGCGCGAAGATGGCGGGCTAAACCTGCTGGACTTTGGCGCGATTCGGATTTTTCGGCCCTCATTCATCAAGGGCAATATTGACCTGTACAACGCCTTGCGCACCAAGGACGAAGACCTTGCCGCCCATGCGTACGAGGCATGGGGGTTCCGTGACCTGTCGCGCGAGAAGGTGCGGGTGCTTAATGAATGGGCCAGCCTGCTGTACGCACCGCTCATGGATGACCGCGAGCGCTATATTCAGGACGAGAACAACCCCGAACATGGGCGTGAGGTGCTGAGCCGCGTGCATGAAGGGCTGCAAAAAACAGGTGGTGTGCGCCTGCCGCGCGAATTTGTGCTGGTGGACCGCTCGGCCATTGGGCTTGGGTCGGTCTTCATGCGGCTCAAGGTTAAAATGAACTGGAGCGAACTGTTCCACGAAATTGTGGAAGGGTTTGATGAGCAGGCTCTGACCGACCGGCAGAACGCGGCCATACAAGAGGCCCGCTTTCCACCAGATGCACCCCCCGCGACCTGAGGAAGCCGCGCGGAGCAGGGCTTTAAAGTGCTGATTGAGCGTTAAGGGGCAGGTCCGGGCCTGCCCCGTGGGCCTTAGTAAGCCTGATAGGTCGCCCGTTTAAGGTGTGTCTGATTGTATTCCAACTGGCTCCGGCTGAGCTGGAAGCCCACCTCAAACCTGTAGTCGGAATCGACATTGCGGGGAGGGATCGGCAGGTCGATCGTAATCAGCTTGGTGGTCGTATCAAACGTTGCCAGATTGGCCGGGAACGTAATTGTGTGGCGGAAGATGTGTTTGTTCACAATCCGGTCGCCATGCAGCACGGCAATAAACCACGGCATGCTCAGTGCCTCGGTGGTGGAGGCAGGGCCACGTTCTACCGTAATGTGAAGTACGACTCGGGTTTTCAGGTCCTTGGGGCCACCGGCCAAGCAGTCGCCCTCCAGCTTGACAATGCTGGCCCGCGCCACCAGATCACGATAATCGGTGCTTTTACCCTTATACAGGTAATAATCCGCCGCTTCGGATGGAATATGCGTAATAGGGCAGGCTGGCGCAAACTCCATCGAGGCACTTTCTCCGCCCCCGCAGTCTGTCAGAGCCGTTAACAGGCCCACGGCCAGTGCGCCAGAAGCGGTTACGCGGGGGAGCAGGCTGCGCAGGCGGGTAAGATCATAAGGCATGGAGTGATCCGGCATTATAGGGGGTGGAGGAACAAAAACGGGTGACGCACCAACCCGCCACGCTCTTTGGGGCGTGTGTTTCACGTCTTGAATGCTGCAAAACGGGTTGCATCACATGCGTCCTTTGCGTAGGCCACAACTGCCACGGCCTTTACCGGGTTTCGGGCATAGCCTGTTTTCAATATGCTTCTTCATAGCCAGTTTTCTTCTATACAGCCCGCTGCAACTTTGGGGAACACCATGCCCGATCAAACTGACACCCTTACGACCTCCCAGAACACGGATGCGCAGCATGGCCGCTCACTCAAGGTCCTTCTGGCTGGCCCTCGTGGCTTTTGTGCCGGGGTGGACCGCGCCATTCGCGTGGTGGAGGAAGCCATCCGCCGTTACGGCGCGCCGGTTTATGTCCGCCACGAAATTGTTCATAACCGCACCGTTGTAGAGGAACTGGAAGCACAGGGAGCCATCTTTGTGGAGGAACTGGACGAAGTTCCCGCAGATGGCCATGTTGTTTTTTCCGCTCATGGCGTGCCCAAAACCGTGCCTGCCGAAGCCGAGCGCCGCAACCTGCTTTATCTGGATGCAACCTGCCCGCTGGTCTCCAAGGTCCACCGCGAGGCCGAGCGCCATTATGCCGCAGGTGGCCCGGAAAGCCGCCACATCCTGATGATCGGCCACGCCGGTCACCCCGAGGTTGTTGGCACAATGGGCCAGCTCCCCGCAGGGGCTGTAACCCTGATTAACGACGCGGATGAAGCCCGCAGCGTACAGCCTGCCGACCCGTCCATGCTGGCGTTTATTACCCAGACCACCCTTTCGGTCGATGATACGGCGGAAATTGTGGACATCCTGCGCGAGCGCTTCCCCCTGATCGAAGGGCCAAAGCGCGAGGATATCTGCTACGCCACCACTAACCGGCAGGAAGCGGTCAAGACCATCGCTCCCGAGTGTGATCTGGTGATTGTTATTGGCTCGCCCAACTCCTCCAACTCCCAGCGGCTGCGTGAAGTGGCGGAGCGTTCGGGTGCTGCGCGTGCTTTGCTGGTGCCCCGCCTGGATGCGCTGGACTGGTCCGTGCTGGATGGTGTGAACACGCTGGGCATTACGGCAGGTGCCTCCGCACCAGAAGCACTGGTGCAGGAAATGGTGGCCGAAATGGCCAAGCGTTACACCCTGTGCATTGAAGAGCGGATCGTGAAGGAAGAAAACGTAACGTTCCGTCTTCCCGCACCTTTGGGCTAAAGGTGGTTCATGGCCGTTTATACGGACGTTAGCGACGAGGCGTTGCAGGATTTTCTGGCTGATTTTGCCATAGGGTCCCTTGTAGCGTTCCGTGGCATTGCCGAGGGGGTTGAAAACACCAACTTCCAGCTTCGTACAACCGAGGGAGATTTTATTCTCACTCTGTACGAAAAGCGGGTGAACGCGCGCGAACTGCCCTGGTTCTTGGGCCTGATGCAGCACCTTGCGCGTGAGGGCGTAACATGCCCGCAGCCCGTGGCTGACAGGCAGGGACTCACGCTTAAAACCCTAGCCGGTCGTCCTGCGGCCATTACCACGTTTTTGCCCGGTGTATGGCCGCGCACCGTGCGGGGCGAGCATTGCCGCCCGCTTGGCCGCGCCTTGGCCCAACTGCACGCCGCAGGCCGCTCCTACGCGCCCGAGCGCCCCAATGCACTGGGGCCGGATGCATGGGCCCCCCTGCTGCAAAGCTGCGCGGGTGGGGCGGATACAATCCAGCGGGGTTTGCAGGCGGAACTGGAGCAGGCTCTGGCCCGCATTGTGCCCGCATGGCCGGGCCAAGGTGGTAATGCCACCCTGCCGCGTGGGCAGATCCATGCCGATCTGTTCCCCGATAACGTGTTTTTTCTCAATCATTCCGTCTCGGGGCTGATCGACTTTTATTTTGCCTGCACGGACTATCTGGCCTTTGATGTGGCCATCTGCCTGAATGCCTGGTGCTTCCAGCCCGATGGTGCGTTCAATGTGACCTTCGCCCGCCAGATGCTGCTGGGGTATGAGGAGGTGCGTGTGCTTGATGACGCCGAGCGCCGCGCCATGCCCGTTCTGGCGCAGGGGGCGGCCATGCGCTTTTTGCTGACCCGGTTATATGACTGGATCAACACGCCGGCCGATGCGCTGGTCACCCCCAAAAACCCGCTGGATTACCTCAAACGGTTGCGGTTCCATCTGGCAACGCAAAGTGTGGGTGGTTATGGACTCTGACAACTCTTCCCCCAGCCCCGAAAACCGGATGCAGGTTGAAATCTGGACCGATGGCGGGTGCAGGCCCAACCCCGGCCCCGGTGGCTGGGGCGTGCTGCTGCGTTGCAAGGGCGTTGAGCGTGAGCTTTCCGGCGGGGAGCTGGCGACTACCAACAACCGCATGGAACTGACTGCCGCTGCCGAGGCGCTGGAAGCGCTGAAAAAACCCTGCACGGTCAATCTGCACACCGATAGCGAATATGTGCGTAATGGCATTACGCGCTGGCATACGGGCTGGGTGCGCCGCAACTGGCGTAACGCGGCAGGGGACCCGGTCGCCAATATGGACCTGTGGCGGCGGTTGCTGGATGCAGCCAAACCGCATGATGTCTCATGGCACTGGGTTAAGGGCCACTCTGGCGTGCCGGAGAACGAACAGGTGGACCAACTGGCCACACAGGCCCGCATACGCATGGAGGAGCAAAAAGCAGGCGCGTAACCCGCCAGCTTTTTGCCATGCCTCCAAAAACCAGAAGACCGCCTTTGTGGCAGGCTGCCTGCTCGGTAGGTGCCGGTGCTGCCCGAAGGGTAAAGCCCCTTTTATGGCTCCGCGTCGGACTGGTAGATGTCGAGATAATCTTCTGACGTACCCGGCTTTGCATCTTTGGGCTGGCCAATAACCCGCACATAAATTCTGGTGGAGGGCGTACCACCGTTCATCAGCACGCTGCGTGCGACCAAGCCGCGGGTCAACGCCATGCGGCGCGGGAGCGAAGGGTCGTCTGCCGTGCCCGAACTATAGGCGTTCACTAGGGCGCGGACATGCGGCTTGTAAGCAAGGTTCTGCCCAAATGCCAGAATGGCCTGATGGGTCTCGGGGTTCAGATCGGCTGATCCGGGGGCAAATGTCAGGCGTATGCCACCGGGAATGGGGGTGAGCGTTCCCTTGGCCTGCACCTGCACCGTGGGCTGCGGCGGAATGGGGAAGGGGTGCACCTCTACCTCGGATGGCGGGGGCGTAAGCTGCGGCACTGCCGGGGGCGCATCGGGAATGGTGGCGGCCGGAGGGGGGCGAACCGGAACCGGTGCCGCAACGGGCGTTTGCCCCGGTGCCTGATTGGCCCCACCCGCAGGAGCAGGAGCAGGAGCAGGAGCAGGAGCAGCAGGTTGGGCCACGGTTGTGGTGGTGGCTGGCGCTTGTGGTGGCTGTGTGGTCTGTGTGGCGGGCGTGCCTGATGCGGCTGCCTGCTGGGTTGTTTTGGGTGTTGTGGTCGTCTGCGCCTGAGGGCGCTGTGCCGGGCGTGGGGCTACGTGGCGCTGTGTGCGGATGTGCTGCGTTACGCTCTGCCCCGCCTGTGTGGCACCTGCCTCGGGCCGGGCACCTGCCAGACTGTCAAGTGCCTGCGCATTGGTTGTGATCTGGGCATGGGCTGTGCCTGCTCCGACCAGTCCTGCTACGCAGAGCAGGGAAAGGCGGCACGAAAGGGAGAGCATTTTTTTCATTGCGGTGCAGACTAGCCCAGAAGGTGGGAGGGATAAAACGGGATATTCTGGCAAGGCGCGGCAAAAAGGCACGCCGTCATGCGGAAAACTGTTCTTCGGCAATCCGTTCGGAGAGTGTCTGCCCCGGATCGAACAGCAAGGTTACGGTCAGGTTACGGTCTTCGCGCACCTGAACGGAGATCACGTCACGCACTTCCACCGAATCGGCTACGGCGGCCACAGGCCGTTTTTCGGATTCCATGACCGTAAAGCCAACATGGGCGGCAGAGGGCAGCAATGCGCCACGCCAGCGGCGGGGGCGGAAGGCGCATATGGGCGTAAGCGGCAGCAGATTGCCCGAGAGCGGCACAATCGGCCCGTGGGCCGAAAGGTTGTAGGCGGTGGAGCCAGCAGGCGTTGCCAGCAACGCGCCATCGCAGATCAGTTCGGGCACGCGCACAAGCCCGTCCACATCTATGCGGAGCTTGGCGGCCTGCCGGGTCTGGCGGAACAGGTACACGTCGTTCAGGGCAAGGGCTTCGTGCGTTTCGTTGTCACGCGTGGTGGCCGTCATGCGGAGTGGGTGCAAGGTGGCGGCCTGTGCGTGGAACAGCCTGTGGGGCAGGTCTTCCTCGTCCATCGGGTTCATCAGAAAACCAACGGAGCCGCAGTTCATGCCGTAAACGGGGGCGGTTAGCTGGGTTTCCAGCACCACGCGCAGGGTTTCGAGCATAAAGCCATCCCCGCCAAGGCAGACAATAATCTCCGCATCCCCCGGATGGCAGTTGCCATAATGGGCGACCAGCCGGTCCAGTTCCGTCCGTGCCTCGTGCGTAGGGGCGGCCATAAAGGCCAGTCTGCGTGGCGTCTGGGCAAAAAGGGGCTGCGTGGAGGTGGATGCGGCACTCATGCTCTGCCCTGTGGGTGGAGGAAGGAAGAGTGTGTCTTACCCCGCAAGGCCGTGGTCCTGAAAGGGGGCGGGCGCATTTTTGGCATGGAGGAAGGTAGGGGCCATCTGCGTGCCCAGAACCTCGTCATACACTCCCAGTGTTGCGTGCTGCATGGCCTGTGTTGTGTAGTGCGCCAGCACGGCCTGCCGGGCGTTTGCGCCCATGTCGGTCAGTGTTGTGGCGGGGGCTCTGAGCACTGCGAACATGGCGTCCGCCAGATCCGCCGCATTGTTGGGGGGGACGGACAGGCCGGTCACGCCGTTGTCCACAGTCTCCACCGCCGCACCGTGGTGGGAGACAATGACCGGGCGGCACATGGCCTGCGCCTCCACCACAACCCGGCCAAATGGTTCGGGGCGGAGGGAGGGTACAAGCACCATGGTAGCCAGCGCCATGGCGGCGGGCATGTCGTCACAATGTCCGGCAAAGCGGATTCTGTCGTCCAGTCCAAGGCTGTGGGCCAGTTGGGTCAGTTCGCGCACGTAGCGCCCGTCCGCCTTGTCGGAGCCTGCGAACACGCAGTGCCAGGGCTGGTCGGGTAGCCCTGCCTCCAGTTGCGCGAGTGCCTGCAACACAAGGGCCTGCCCCTTCCATGCCGTCAGCCTGCCGGGCATGAGAATAATGGCCGAGCCTGCGGGAATGTTCCATTGTTCGGCAAGCTGGTGCATGCGCTGCCCGCTGACCGCATGGGGGCTGAACTGCCCGATGTCCGCCCCGCGCGGAATAACCCGCAGGCGCGAGGGCGGGACGTTGTAATCCTTGTGGAGCATCCGCCCGATATGCGCGCTTATGGCAATAACCCGGTCCCCGCTGGCCAGAACGGAGTTGTAGAGTTTTTTGCCCGGCACGGTGTTGGCATGCACACCATGCCATGTGGTTACAAACGCCGTGCGGGTGCGCCTGCACGCCATTCTGGCCGTCCACGCGGGAATGCGGGAGCGGGCATGCACCAGAGCAACATTGTGCTCACCCAGTATTCGGGCCAGCATGCGGGCATTACGCAACACATGTGCGGGATTGCGGCTGCCACATTCGGGGAGGGTAATATGTTCTGCACCCAGACTCCGCAGCATGGGCTCAAGCCGCCCCCCGCTGCTGGCGACAAGTGCTTTGCCACCCGCCTGGGTAATGGCCTGCGCCATTTCCAGCGTGCCCCGCTCCACCCCGCCCTGTTGCAGGGCGGGAAGGATTTGCAAAATAACCGGAGAGCTTAAAAAACTGGCCATGTTGCTCCTATTATCATGCACAGGGGTAAAAGTGCCATATTCTGAACACGCTGGGTCCGCGCTTGACCGCTATGGGCCAGAGTTTGCTATGGATGGTATATGAAAGCAGTCTTCTCTGCGCGTCGGTCCTTGCCTTGCATGCTGGCTGGCGCTGTTGTTCTGGCGGGAGCATCTTCCCTCGAAGATGTTGCGCAGGCCCGCACGCAACAGGCGTTGGGGGGTAAAAAACAGGTCTGGTCCGTAACCACCTGCATGGCCATGATAGGTGACGACCCCTACGGCGCGCGGGATTACGCACTGGACTGGCAGCACCATGGCGGCGGGCGTGATGCCCGGCACTGCCACGCTCTGGCCCTGCTGGAAGCCGGGGATGAGGATGCCGCCGCGCGGGAATTGGATGAACTGGCCCAGAACGCGCCAAAAGGGGATATTCCCCCGCCCGCCCTGCGCGCAACCATGGAGGAGGAAGCCGCCGAGGCGTGGCTTTCCGCCGGGGTGCCGGTCAAGGCGCAGGCCAGCGCGGATTATGGCCTGCTGGCCCAACCCGGTGATCAGGCTTTGCAGGTTGCCCGTGCCCGCAGCGTGCTGGCGCAGAACAGGGCTGATCTGGCGGAGCAGGAACTGACCACCCTGATCGCCCGCCAGCCCGACGCCATGCCCGAAGCCTACGTTCTGCTGGCCGAGGCCGAGCGCAAAATGGGGCGGCTCGACCTTGCCTTGCAGCATGTTGCCCACGCGCTGGTGGTCGCCCCAGACAGTGCCGCCGCCCTGCTTGAGCGCGGTATTATCCGTGAGCGCAAGGGCGATGCCGCCGGTGCCCAGCAGGACTGGCAGAAAGTGCTTGATCTGTCCCCAGACAGCCACGAGGCCGATCTGGCGCGGCAAGACCTTGCCGTTATGGCGGCAGACCCCGATTCTCCATGACCGTGGGGCAAGGGGCAGAGCGGGCGCGTATTCTGGTTATCCGCCTGAGCGCACTGGGCGATTTTGTGCAAAGTTTTGGCCCGTTCGAGGCCATAAGGCGCGCGCACCCCAATGCCGACATAACCCTGCTCACAACCCGCCCCTTTGTGGAACTGGCCCGCCTTGCTCCGTGGTTTGACCATGTGGAGGCGGACCACCGCCCCCGCTGGACCGACCTTGCCGGGCTGCATGCCCTGCGGCGGCAGTTGCGCGGGTATGACCGCGTTTACGATTTGCAGACATCGGGGCGCACGGCGCGGTATTTCTGGCTGGCGGGCAGGCCGGTGTGGTCGGGGCATGTGGCGGCGGCGGCTTTGCCCCACGCCAACCCGTGGCGCAACATCATGCACACGCGCCCCCGCCAGCGTGATCAGTTGCGTATGGCGGGCATTGCCCCAGCGGAGCGGTCGGACCTTGCGTGGCTGGTGCATGCAGGGCCACGTCTGCCCCAGCCCTATGCCCTGCTTGTACCCGGCGCGGCCCCCCATCGCCCTGCCAAGCGCTGGCCCGCGGAGCATTATGGTCAGCTTGCGTGCGAACTGGTGGCGCGTGGCATAACGCCCGTTGTGGTGGGCAGTGCGGGGGAGCAGCCTTTGGCGGCACAGATTATGCAGCTATGCCCACAAGTGCGCGACCTGACCGGCCAGACCAGCCTGCCAGAACTGGCCGGACTGGCCGCGCGCGCATGGGGTGCGGTAGGGAACGATACCGGACCCATGCATCTGGCGGCCGAGGTCGGGTGCCGCTGCCTTGTCCTGTTTTCGCGCGAGAGTACGCCTGCGCGTACCGCCCCATTGGGGTATGCGCCGGGGCAGGTGGAGGTACTGTGGGCGCGTGATCTTGCATTCCTTTCGGTCCAGAGGGTTGCAGCCGCGCTCTGGTAGCGCCATTAAACATCCTCTATTTTTATTCTCCCCTTTCTTCTGGAGCTTGCACCCATGCCCGCTATCACCCTGCCTGACGGTTCTGTTCGTAGTTTTGACGGGCCAGTCACGGGCACTACGGTGGCGGAATCCATTGGTGCGGGGCTGGCCAAGGCGGCACTCGCCATGGAAGTGGACGGCCAGTTGAGCGACATCCGCCAGACCATAAAGGCCGATGCCAAAATCCGCTTTATTACCAAAAAAGACCCGGAATCGCTGGAGCTTATCCGCCACGATGCGGCCCATGTGCTGGCCGAAGCCGTGCAGGAACTCTTCCCCGGCACACAGGTTACCATTGGCCCGTCCATTGAACACGGGTTCTATTACGACTTTTTCCGCCCCGAACCTTTCACCCCCGAAGACTTTGCCGCGATCGAAGCCAAGATGAAGGAGATCGTGGCAAGGGCAGAGCCGTTCGAGCGTGAAGTCTGGCCGCGCGAAGCCGCGATTGCGTTCTTTGAGGAACGTGGCGAATCGTTCAAGGCCGAACTGATCCGTGACCTGCCGGAAACGGAAGATATTTCCATCTACCGTCAGGGCCAGTGGCTGGACCTGTGCCGTGGCCCGCACCTGCGCACCACCAAGGATGTGGGCACTGCCTTCAAACTCATGAAGGTGGCAGGCGCTTACTGGCGGGGCGACCACCGCAACCCCATGCTGACCCGCGTGTATGGCACCGCATGGCGCGACCAGAAGGAACTGGACGCCTACCTGCTCCAGCTTGAGGAAGCCGAAAAGCGCGACCACCGCCGCATCGGGCGGGAAATGGGCCTGTTCCATTTTCAGGAAGAGGCGGTCGGGCAGGTGTTCTGGCACGCCAAGGGCTGGCGCGTTTACTCCGTGTTGCAGGACTATATGCGCCGTGCGCAGACCCGCCACGGGTATCAGGAAGTCCGCACCCCCCAACTGGTTGACCGTGGTCTGTGGGAAGCCTCTGGCCACTGGGATAAATACCGCCACCACATGTTTGTGGCCACGGTGGAGGATGAGGACAAAACCCTCGCCCTCAAGCCCATGAACTGCCCATGCCATGTGCAGATTTTCCGCCACGGCCTGCGCTCTTACCGCGAACTGCCGCTGCGTATGGCGGAATTTGGCGCATGCCACCGCTACGAACCCTCGGGCGCGCTGCATGGGCTGATGCGCGTGCGCGGCTTTACGCAGGATGATGCGCATATCTTCTGCACCGAAGACCAGATTGCCGCCGAGACCGTGCAGTTCGTGCAGATGTTGCATGAAGTGTATCAGGATCTCGGGTTCGAGCATGTGCGCGTCAAGTTTGCCGACCGCCCCGAACAGCGCGCAGGTAGCGAAGCCGTGTGGGACAAGGCCGAAGCCGCATTGAAGGAAGCCTGCACAGTGGCGGGTGTGGAATATGAGTATAATCCGGGCGAGGGTGCGTTCTACGGCCCCAAGCTTGAATTTGTGCTGCGTGACGCCATTGGCCGGGACTGGCAGTGCGGCACCTTGCAGGTGGACCTTGTGCTGCCCGAACGGCTGGACGCCAGCTATGTGGGCGAGGACTCGGCCAAGCACCGCCCCGTTATGCTGCACCGCGCCATTCTGGGTTCGTTCGAGCGCTTCCTTGGTATTCTGATCGAGCAGCACGCGGGGCGCTTCCCGCTGTGGCTGGCCCCCGTGCAGGTTGTTGTGGCTTCCATTGTCAGTGATGCCGCCCCCTACGCGCAGGAAGTTGCCGCAGCGCTGCGCAACGCCGGTCTGGTGGCAGAGGCCGACGTGCGGAATGACAAGATCAACGCCAAGGTGCGCGAACACAGCGTGGGGCGTGTGCCGGTTATTCTGGTCGTTGGTCGGCGCGAGGCGGAGGAAGGTACGGTGGCCATGCGCCGCCTTGGCTCGCAGGCGCAGGAAGTGCTCACGCTTGATCAGGCTATTGCCACGCTCAGCCACGAGGCCACTCCCCCCGATTTGCGCAAAAAGGCGTGAAGCGGGCCGGGTTTTTGTGGCAATGCTGCAATGCCCCCGATTTATTGCATGGACCGCTTGATAAAGAGCGGAGAATTGCGCACATACTAACAGCAGGCGGATGCACCGGATAACGGTGCCTCTGTTTGTTTTTGAAATGAATTACAGGAGCCGACCATAGTCAGATCCCCTTACCCCGCGGCGCCCAGCAAAGAAGGGCCGCGTGTGAATGAAGAAATTCGTGTGCCGCAGGTTCGCCTGATTGATGAAACAGGCGAAATGGCGGGCGTTATGTCCGTGCGTGATGCACTGGCCCGTGCCTATGGCGTTGGGCTGGACCTGCTGGAAATAAGCCCGAATGCTGAGCCGCCGGTTGTAAAGATTCTTGACTACGGCAAGTTCAAGTACGAGCAGCAGAAAAAGCGCAACGAAGCCAAAAAGAAGCAGAAAGTTATTGAGATCAAGGAAGTCAAGGTTCGTCCGAATATCGACGAAAATGACTATCAGGTCAAAATGCGCTCTGTAAAAAGCTTTATTGGCGACGGGGATAAGGTCAAGGTCACACTGCGTTTCCGCGGGCGCGAAATGGCGCATCAGGAACTGGGGATCAAGGTCCTGGAACGGATTCGGATGGAAATTGATGAACTGGCCAAGGTGGAGCAGATGCCCCGCCTTGAAAACCGCCAGATGATCATGGTGCTGGCCCCCCGCTAAGCACCATTCCTATTTGGATTGGTTACAAAAAAACCGCCCGAGGGATAACCTTCGGGCGGTTTTTTGTTCTGTCTGGCCCAGCATGCGCGGTGTTTTTGCCGCGTTATGGGCCGGCTTTGGGCCATGTGGGGCTTTTTGCCCCAGCATGCGGTATTTTAGGGGGCCAGCAGCACGGTTGCGCGCAGGTCGGCACGAACGGTCTGGTTTTCTGCCGTGCTGGAGGGGCTGTAGCCAACCGAATCGTTTGCAATGCCAGCAGATGCGGCACGGAGCATGATGGGCATAGGGTGCGGGTAGCCCTGATCAGACACGCTGATCTGCGTAAACCGTGCCACATGCAGGCCAAGTGAGGCTGCGAGTGTATCGGCCTGCTTTTTCAGTTCCGTTACGGCCTGTTTTTCAGCTTCCAGAAACAGGCTCTGTCGTTTTTCGTCCGAGAGAGACCAGTCCAGCCCTTCCAGAATAAGGCCCTGAGCCTGCAACTGCCCGGCCAGTGGCAGCAGGCTTTTGCCGTCTGTGGCCGAAAAGCTCAGGGTCTGGCTGGCGGTCCAGTATGGGCGGGCCTTTTCGGGCCGGGTCTCGTACACGGAATACTGGAGGACGGCGGCTTTGATATCGGTATTTTTGGCGGCCTCATCCGTGGCTTTTTTGACCACGGCATTGACGTCCCCTTGGGCGGAGGCTGCGTTCTTGTTCTGGCTTTCCGCCCTAAAGCGCGCACTCAGCTTGTCGGGTGCTGCCTGCGTTGTGCCCGTGGCGTGGATTTCCAGCCGGGTATAGGGCGCGGTGCTGCTGTCCTCGGCGTAGGCCGGGGCGTTGCAAGCCATAACAGCCACGCCCGAGGCCAGAGCAAGAAGACCCACGGGCCGAAAAATGGAGGGGAGAGTCACGATGGTGCTCCTTTTGCATTCAGTAAGGCGCGGCGCAAGCGCACCAGTCCGGGGCGGACATGCCCGTTTTCACAAAGGGTCATGCCTTCCGTTTTCAGGTTGGAAACGGAGGCGGAAGGTTTTGTGGCTGAATAAGAATCTACCAAATGGGCAAGTTCAAGGCAGAAGGAGAGACTGTCGGAGGTCACAACCACCGGGGAGGATAATCTGGACGACGGAAAAAAATGCCAGCCAAACGGCAGCGATGTGGGCAGATGCTGGTTACTGGCAAGGGTAACGGAGCCGCCAGCGACAACGCACACCAGAGCAAGAGCCAGAACAAGAGGTAAGCGGAACTTCATACAAACACTAAGAAACACAATTGCCTGTTATTTCAACAAATCTATCCATCTAAAACGATCTATTAACGTTAATAGATTTAGGTCATCATTGTAATATTACGTATATTTTAGTTTTAGTCATGGAAATCATGTATTGCAGGCACATCAATAGTAACGGCCAGACCGGGATTGTTGTGCGACAGGCGCAGCGTGCCACCATGCAGTTCCACAATGGCCTGCACAAGGGCCAGCCCAAGGCCGGAGCCGGGGGTATGGCGTGCCCGTTCGGCCCGAAAAAAACGTTCCGCCGCGCGGGCAAGGTCTGCCTCGTTCATGCCAATGCCGCAATCCACGACCGTAATGCGAATGGTGCCAGCCTGTTCGCGCTCGTGGGCGGTCGTGGAAGGAAGGATCCACGCGCTCAGGCTGATGGAGCCGTGCGGGGGGGAGAATTTAATGGCGTTGTCCAGAATATTGGCCAAAGCCTGCTGGAACATGGCCTGATCCCCCCAGAAGGGCAGGTGGGCGGGCAGGTCTGTCTGTAATTTTAGGTCGTGGTCATCGGCCACGGCCTCATACAGTTCGGCTATGTCGCGCAAGGTGGTGGCCAGATCAAATATGGCAAAAGCCGAACGGCGGGTGCCTGCCTCGATCTGGGCAATACGCAGCAGGGCTTCGCAAATGCCGGTCACGTTGTCCAGATTGATCACGGCCTGATCAATGGCGGCGCGCAGGGCCTGCTCGCTTGTGGCGGAACTGGAGGCGTCTTCCAGCTCCGCGCGGGCGCGGGCAATGGGGGTGCGCAGGTCATGCGCAATGGAGTTGGAGACCTGTTTGACCCCGTCCATCAGCCGGGTAATGCGGTCGAGCATCTGGTTTATGGTCAGGGCCACATCATCCAGTTCGTCCCCCGTGCCGGATACGGGAATACGGCGGGACATATCGCCCTGTGTAATGGCCAGAGTGGTGCGGTTGATGGAGTGAATAATCCGCCGGAACAGGGTGCGCACAATCCAGCCGCCGCCAACGGCCAGTAACCCGACCATAAGGCACGTCCAGAGCATGGCATCCGTAAGCATCCGCTGGATCTGGGTGCGTTCGCTAATATCGCGCCCGATCAGCAGGTGATAATCGCCCTGAAGTGTCCATATCCGGACCTGAGCAAGGTTGAGCTGCCCATCACGCAGTACAGGCAGGGTCTGCCAGCTTAGGGCCGGGTCCAGCCGTACGGGCCAGTGGGCCAGATTGCCCGCCAGCAGTTTGCCGTCTGGTGCGCTCAGCAGGTAAATGGCGTTATCGTCTATATCCTGCGCCAGACGATTGCTGATCAGGTTTTCCAGCCCCAGAATGCCCTCGCGCGTCCACTCCGTGAGCAGGGCGTGGGCATCAAGCGCTATGGAATGGCGGACACGCTGGTCCAGCAGGCCAATTGTGCCCCACCATACGAACGATAAAAACATGACAGCGGAGCTGATGAACAGAGCGCTGTAAACAAGGCCAAAACGCAGGCTGACCGATTGTATGCGGACCTTGCGGAAATTGGTCTGCACCAAGCGCTGGGCCTTGTTCATTCCTGTAGCATGTACCCGGCGTTACGGACGGTATGCACCAGCGCGTGTTCAAACGGCTTGTCTATTTTCTGTCTCAGGCGCGAAATATGGACGTCAATCACATTGGTCTGCGGGTCAAAATGGTAGTCCCACACACCTTCAAGCAGCATGGTGCGGGTGACGACCTGCCCGGTATGGCGCATTAAAAATTCCAGCAGCCGGAACTCGCGCGGTTGGAGGTCTATTTTCTGCCCACCCCGGCGGACCGAGCGGGAGAGCAGGTCAATTTCCAGATCACCGACGGTCAGTTTGGTCAGGGGCTGGGCCTCATTGCGGTTGCGGCGCACAAGGGCTTCCAGCCGGGCCTGAAGCTCGGAAAAGGAGAAGGGCTTGCTGACGTAGTCATCCCCGCCTGCTTTAAGCCCGGCCACCTTTTCGTCCACATCCGCTAAGGCGGACAGCAGGAGTACGGGGGTCAGGTTCCCTTCGCGGCGCAGGGTTTCCAGAATATGGAGCCCTTCCACCCCGCCGGGTAGCATGCGGTCCAGAATGATAACGTCGAACTTATCCTGGCAGGCAAGGGCAAGCCCCTGTTTGCCATCTGCGGCCTGTTCCACCAGATGACCAGCTTCGGACAGGCCCTTGGCAACAAAATTACGGACCGTTTGATCATCTTCTATTAGAAGAACACGCATAGACAGACCCCAATTACCCAAACGGATTACCGAATTCTTACAAGAAATATATGTTCTTGTCACGGGTTAGTGCGGAAATGTTTCATATACGGTCTGTTTCGGCTAGAGGTTTTGTGAGGGAATCGAGTATTGCCAGCAAAACCGCCGTAAGGGGGGATGCAAAAATCAGCCCCGGGAAGCCCAGAATGGCCCCAAACAGGGTCTGGGAGAGCACGGTCAGGGCGGGCGGCATCTGCACCGCATGGCGCTGGATAACGGGGGCGAGCACATTGCCCTCAAAAAACTGGATCACGCTGTACAGTACGGCCACCATAATGGTCTCTCGCGTGCCAAGGGAGAGAGCAAGCAGCAGGGCGGGAACGGCCCCCATAATGGCGCCAATATAGGGGATAAAATTACACATCCCCGCCAGCACACCCAGCGCGAGCGCTAAAGGCACACCAATAAACCACAGCCCGATACCCGAGAGCGTGCCCACCACCAGCATGTCCAGAGACTGGCCAGCAACCCACGCCCACAGGGTCTGCCCCGCGCGCAGCAGCAACTGCCGAATGATCGGGCGGCGCTCCTCTGGCACCAGCCGCAGCAGGCCGTTGGCATAGGTGGCGGGGGACATGGCAAAGTACAGCCCTGCAATAAGCACCACCACCAGCGTGCCAATGGCGCCAAAAGCGGAGCCGAGAATGCCGGTCATGGACCCGGCAATGCGGGAACCAAGGTTGGCCAGCCCGCTATCCCCCCCGGTATGGTGCCCTCCAAGGGAGGCGGGCAGGTAGTTCAGGATCATCTGCCCGGTGGGGCTGCCTTGCAGGGTGTCCCGCAGGGCCATTTCCTGCTGGCGCAGGGCTTCTTGCAGGCGGATTGCCTCGCTCACAATGGAGGGGCCGCTGTTCCAGACCAGCAGGGCCGCGCTACAGAGCAGGGCCAGCACAACAATGGACAGCGCCCATGCGTGCGACAGGCCAAGGCGGCGGCGCAGGATACTGGACAGCCCATACAGCACCACCGCGCACAGCACGGAGGCAAAGACCACCATAAGCACATCGCCCAGAAGCCAGATGAGCAGGCCGGTACATACAGCCCCCACGCACAGGCGCAGAATGCGGGCGATATGTTCTGGGCCAAAAACGGGGGAGTCCAGTCGTGGCGCGTGTGGAGGTGGGGAACCGCTATCTGATGGCATGCAAGAAAACTCTTTCAGGATCGGGAGAGGCTGTGTAACGGCTGTCCGTTCGTTAGTCTGTAAGCACAAGACTTATTACTTTTTTGTGTAATCTTATCCATTCACGCACGGATGTGAGAAGAAAATTCTTTGACAGTTGCAGGAGCACGAACAGACATGTCTGGCGGGAACGACGGTGGACTGGCAGCAGCCTCCAAGGCCATTCTCGCTCTGGCGGTGGAGACTTTTGCCATCGGCACGGGAGAGTTCGCGGCCATGGGGCTGTTGCCCCAGATGGCGGATAGCATGCACGCCAGCATTCCACGCACGGGTGAAGCCATTTCCGCCTATGCTCTGGGCGTTGTGGTGGGGGCTCCTGTTGTGTCGGTCATGGCGGCACAGATGTCGCGCAGGCAGTTGCTGGTCATGCTTATGGCGTGGTTTGCCCTGGCCAACGCGCTGGGCACCCTTGCCGCAACGCTGGGCATGCTGGATCTGGCGCGCTTTATTACCGGGTTGCCGCATGGCTCCTTTATGGGGGTTGCGGCACTGGTGGCGGCGGGGCTGGTGGAGCGTGGTTACCGGGGGCGGGCCGTGGGGCGCGTTTTTTCGGGCCTGACCATTGCCAACGTGGTGGGCGCGCCGTTTGCAACCTATGCCGGGTCCTATTTTGGCTGGCGGCTGTCCTACCTGTTTATTGGTCTGATTGGTCTGGTGTGCTGCCTTATGGTGCTGGCATGGGTGCCGTATGACCCGCCAAACCGGGCGCGCTCGGCCCTGTCCGAACTGGGGGCTTTTTCGCGCAAGCAGGTCTGGTACGTCATGGGTACTGTGGCGGTCGGGTGTGGTGGCATGTTCTGCGTGTACACCTACTTTTCCGTGACATTGCAGGACGTAACCCATGTGCCGCTCTGGGGTGTGGGCATGTGCGTGGGCGCGTGGGCCGGTGGCCACCTGATGGACAAAAACCTGAAATGGGCGACCATTTTTGCCTTTCTGTGGAATGCGGCGGCCCTTGGGCTGTTTGCGCTGGTCGCGCACTCGGTCTGGCTGACGGCGCTGGCTGTTTTTATGCTTGGTGGCGGCATTGCCATTGGCCCGGCCATGCAGGTCCGTCTGATGGATGTGGCGGCAGATGCACAAACCCTTGCAGCCTCCATGAACCACGCCGCCTTCAACCTTGCCAACGCCATTGGGGCGTGGCTGGGCGGGCTGGTTCTGGCCGTGGGTTTTGGGCTGGAGGCCACGGGCTGGGCTGGCATGGCGCTCTCGGTCGTGGGGCTGGTGCTCTTCCTGCTCTCGCTGCGGGTGGAGGAGCGGGACGCCAGAAAAACCGCGCAGATGGAAGGTGGCGCTGCGTAAGCAGGGGGGGGCAGTTTTTTCTTGGCCTGTGTCCCTGTTTTTCATAACCATTGAACATGCGCTTACAAAAAACGGTTCAATATTAAGGTGAGTGAAGATGCAGGTCAGCAGTCCCTACCAGATACTGAACAGTACAGCGAACCCGGCACAACAGAGCCAGAACAAAAAATCATTGGGCCTGAACTTTAGCGACATGACCCCGCAGGAAATGGAATCCGCAAGGCGGGAACTGACTGCGGATGGCAAAATTTCGCTCCATCAGAGCGTTACAATGGCGCTGATGGACGGGTTTGTATTTGAGGGTGTGAATGGTGGAAAGCTCGTGAGTGGCTCATCCAACATGTATTCAATGATCGATTCGCTACTGGACTATGAAGAAAAAAACGGGACCATCAACGTCCAGCAGAACGTTGAATCCCTGAAATCTCTCCGCAAGGTTCTTGAGGAGAACGACGTCAATTACACCTCCACAACATCCATAACGGCGTAGGGCCAGCCCAGCCCCCCAGCGTCCCCTCCAGCGTGGCCAGAGGGCGCGGCTGATCGTGCTGGGTGTGTGCTTACGGGTCGGTGGCTGCGGCCTCTTCCATTTCCGCCTCGGCGGTCAGCCAGCGTTCTTCCGTTTCGGCTTCTTCCTTGGCAATGGCGGCCAGCCGTGTGTTCAGGCGGGTCACTTCCGCTGTCGTGCCATCCGCGTACAACGCTGGGTCCGCCAGCGCGGCTTCAAGCTTTGCGCGCTCGGTTGCCAGCTTGGCCAGTTTGGCCTCCGCATCCTTCACAATTTTGCGTAAGGGGGCGAGCGCCTTGCGGGCTTCGGCCCGGTCGCGCCGTTCGTCCTTGCGGCTGTTTTGGCCTGCGCTGTCGGGCTTTGTGCGGTTGTTCGCGCGGCTGCGTTCAAGCAGCCATGTGCGGTATTCGCTCATGTCCCCTTCAAACGGGGTGACATGACCGTCGGCCACCAGCCACAGCCTGTCCGCCACCAGTTCCACCAGATGCGGGTCATGGCTGATCAGCACGATTGCCCCTTCAAAATCCGCCAGAGCGCGGATCAGCGCATCACGCGCATCAAGGTCAAGGTGGTTGGTGGGTTCATCCAGTATCAGCAACTGGGGGGCGTCACGCGTGGCAAGGGCAAGGAGCAGGCGGGCTTTTTCGCCCCCTGACAGGTCTTTGACCGCGGTTTCCGCCCGGTCCACATCCAGCCCGAAGCGCGCAAGCTGGGCGCGCACCACATGCGGGGTCGCTTTGGGCAGAGCGCGTGCCATGTGGTCGATCGGGGTTTGGTCAAGGTGCAGTTCCTCGGCCTGATGCTGGGCGAAGTACCCAACCTTGAGCCGGGGGTTGCGCTCCACATCGCCAGCAAGCGCGCCAAGCCGTCCCGCAATCATTTTGGCAAGGGTAGACTTGCCGTTGCCGTTGGCCCCCAGCAGGGCAATGCGGCTTTCCATATCCAGCCGGAAGGAGAGGTTGCTCAGAACCGGCGTGCCGTCATACCCAACGCTTGCGCGGTTGACGCTCAGAATGGGGGGGGGAAGCTGTTCGGGTTCGGGGAAGGCAAAATGGGCTGCCGTATCTTCCACCACGGCGTCGATTACGGGCAGTTTTTCCAGTGCCTTCAGCCGGGCCTGTGCTTGTTTGGCTTTGGTGGCCTTGGCGCGAAAACGGTCCACAAAGGACTGCATATGGGCGCGGCGCGCGGCAATTTTTTCTGCCTGCCGGTTTTGCTGCAACGCCTGCTCGGTGCGGATTCGTACAAAGTTTTCGTAGCCACCGGGGGTCAGGTTCAGTTTGCCGCGCTCAAGGTGGGCAATGGCGTCCACGCAGGAGTCGAGCAGCCCACGGTCATGGCTGACAATAAGGGCCGCCCCTGCGAATCGGCGGAGCCAGTCCTCCAGCCACAGCGTGGCCTCAAGGTCGAGGTGGTTGGTTGGTTCGTCCAGCAGCAGCAGGTCGGGTTCCAAAAACAGGGCGGTGGCGAGTGATACGCGCATGCGCCACCCGCCAGAAAAGTCCGACACCGGGCGCAATTGCGCCTCCGCGCTAAACCCAAGCCCGGCCAGTACGGCCCCGGCGCGGGCGGGGGCGCTGTCGGCCCCTATGGCGCGCAGGCGTTCGTGTATTTCGCCAAGGCGCATGGGGTCCGTGGCCTGTTCGGCCTCGGCCAGCAGGGCCGTGCGTTCGGTATCCCCCGCCAGAACTGTGTCCAGCAGGTTGGCGCCGTCTGCTGGGGCCTCCTGTTTGACGCGGGCCATGCGCGCGCGTGCGGATAGGCGGATTTCCCCCCCATCGGGGGCAATATCCCCCGCAATGGCGGCCAGCAGGGTAGACTTGCCAGCACCATTGCGCCCGACCAGCCCAACCTTGCGACCGGGGTCTATGGAAAGGCTCGCCTGGTCCAGCAGAACGCGGCCAGCCATACGCAGACTAAGGTTGGAGATGACAAGCAGGCTCAACGCAACTCTCGTTTCTTCTGGAATTATAGATTACATTCTGTGTGGTACCTACCAGCCAGCGCCGATATGCTCTAGATGGAAACGCTGAACGTTCGCCAGATCAGGGCGGATATCTGCGTTTATACCCAAGGAGGGCCTTATGGCTAAAGAACGTACTCTTTCCATTATCAAGCCGGATGCAACCCGTCGTAACCTGACCGGCAAGATCAACGCCGTGTTCGAAGATGCAGGCCTGAGCATTGTTGCCCAAAAGCGCGTGCAGCTGTCCCACGCTGTGGCTGGTGCTTTTTACGCCGTGCACAAGGAACGCCCTTTTTATAACGATCTGGTGTCCTTCATGATCTCCGGCCCGGTTGTGGTGCAGGTGCTCGAAGGCGAAAACGCTGTTGCCAAGAACCGCGAAGTCATGGGTGCGACCGACCCCAAGAAGGCCGACCCCAAGACCATCCGCGCCCAGTTTGCTGAAAGCATTGAAGCAAACTCCGTGCATGGTTCTGACAGCGCGGAAAATGCAGCGAACGAAATCCGCTTCTTCTTTGCTGAAACGGAAATCCTGCCCTAATACGGTCAGGTCACACCCCGGCGTTGTGCCTTGTGCATACGTCGGGGGCGCTACAATGGCGGTTAAGTGCCGAGCCAGACGTCTTGTGCATGGGAGATACCCGGCCGCAGGATAGGGCAATATTAACGCATTCCTTATATAACCATTTCTTATGCTCTAGCGTTATGAGGCAAGGTGGGATGCCGTTCGCATTCCCGGCCCGCAGTAGGCAGAAAGGAATGTCATGAAAGTTCTGGCGGTTCATCCCAGCGCCCTGATGTACACCAAGGTTTTCCTACGGCTTGAGCCGTTGGGCATGGAACTGGTGGCGGGTGCTGCGCGGAATGCCGGACACGACGTGCGGATTATCGACCTTCAGGCCGAAACGCACGAAGATTACTGGGAGCTGATTGAGGAATTCCAGCCCGACGCGGTGTGCTATTCCGGCAGCTACCTTGCCAATGTGCCCGAAATCCTCGATCTGTGCCGCGAAACGCGTTACCGCTTTCCGCTGGTGTTCCAGTTTATTGGCGGTCACTCCGTCTCGTTCATTGCCAAGGACGTGCTTGAACTCTCCGAGGGGACGGTCAACTGCATTCTCAAGGGCGAGGGCGACGCCACGGTCGGCCTGCTGTTGGATGCGGTGCAGAACGGCAAGGATATTCTGGAAGTCCCGGGCACAGTCACGCTGGACGGTGAAGGCCCGCCCCCCATTTTTGTGAAATCGCTGGACGAGGTACGCCCCGCGCGTGACCTGCTGCGCCACCGCAACAAGTACTTTATTGGTACGCTCGACCCGGCCGCTTCCATCGAATTTGCCCGTGGCTGCCCGTGGGACTGCACATTCTGCTCGGCATGGACCTTTTATGGCCGTTCCTACCGCACAGCCAGCCCGCAGGTGATTGCGGATGAGCTGGAGGAAATCAAGGAACCCGGTATCTTTATCGTGGATGACGTGGCCTTTGTGCATGAAGAACACGGCATGGCCATTGCCAACGAAATTAAAAAGCGTGGCATTAAAAAGGAATATTACCTTGAAACCCGCGCAGACGTGCTGCTGCGCAACAAAGAAGTGTTCAAGGTCTGGAGCGAGATCGGTCTCTCCTACATCTTCATCGGCATGGAAGCCGTGGATGAGGAAGGGCTGAAGCAATTCCGCAAGCGCGTCTCGCTCGACAAGAACTTCGAGGCACTCGAATACGCCCGTTCGCTGGGGCTGATTGTGGCCATTAACATTATTGCCGATCCGTCATGGGATCGTGCGCGGTTTGAGGCCGTGCGGCAGTGGTGCCTGGAAATTCCTGACATCGTGAATATTTCCGTCACAACCCCTTATCCGGGAACGGAAATCTGGCACAAGGAAGCGCGCCGCCTGACCACGCGTGACTATCGCCTGTTTGACATCCAGCACGCCGTGCTGCCCACCACGCTGCCTTTGCCCGAGTTCTATGAGGAACTGGTCAAAACCCAGCAGGTGCTCAACACCAAGCACATGGGCTGGCAGGCGCTCAAGGATACAGCCGGGATTGCGGTCAATCTGCTCAAGAACGGCCAGACCAACTTTGTAAAAATGCTGTGGAAGTTCAACTCGGTGTTCAATCCCGACCTGCAGTTGGCCGACCACCAGCGCCCCGCACGCTACCTTATGCCCATGCAGCCCGATGCCGTGGACAACATCGACCGCAACGACCTGTATGTGCATGGTCCGGGCGGACGTAAGACCCGCGCGCTGGATGATGCGACAGAAACCTTTGTGGACAAGACCCGTATGGGGGAAGAGGTTTAACCAAACCTCTTCTTAACCGCATCAGTTGCATCCGGGTCGTGTGCCCGGCGGCTGGTTCTGCCTCGGCCCGGTGTGTTCAGGGCTGGGGTGGCGGGCCAAAAGCAAAAGCCTGTGGGGTATAGGTTTCCACGACCAGACTGAACGGTGCGCCCGTATGGGTGCGCAAAAGTGCTATGTGCCGGAACAGGTGAAGGGGCAGGGCCAGTGGCTCCGCCCCTTCTTTGCTGTTTGGAGGCTGGGGTTGTGTTTCCCATAAATCTGGCAGGGGGGACCACAGGGTTTCACGCCGGATGAGTTGGCGGGTGAACCGCAGGGGGGAGACAACACGGCCAAAAGGGGTGTCGGTCTGCTCCAGCGTGTCCGTCATATTTTTGGTCAGGCGTTGTGGCACAAACCAGTTTTCCGCTTCCGAATAAATGTGGTTGTGCCCCACAAGCCGAATTTTGCGGTAGCGCAGGGCGTTGGTGCCGTGGTGGGCTGGTATGTCCAGTGCTGCCGCCAGATCGGGGGGGCAGGGGCGCTGTGCGTCTGCCTCGCGCTCGGCGCGCAGGGTTTGGTGCTGATCCAGCAGTTTGTGCTCGTGCAGCCAGTCTTCCAGCGTGCGTGTGGCGCTGCTTTCAGCCAGCAGGCGGTTTTCCATCTGGCTGATCAGGGTTGCCAGCATAAGCCGGTGCAAAAAGCTGTTCCGCCACTGGGGGGGCTGGGGTGCCGTGGCAGGCTGTGGGGGCACAAAGTGAGGCATATTGGCCTTATATCATGCTTTTGGGCAGGTATGGGGTGCACATCTCTGTTTCGCATCCCGGTGGAGTTGCGTTATGGAAGAAGCAGAATGGCCGTGTAAAAGCGCCATGTATGGAATTTGATAAAAAGGATGCAAACGCAATGAGCCAGACGACAGCAAGCTTTATGGTCGAAGGGATGACATGTGACGGTTGTGTTTCGTCCGTAAAACGTGCGCTGGCCGCAATTGACGGCGTGGATGGCACGGACGTGAATCTGGCCAATGGCGAAGTCAATGTAACGTATGACCCCGCGCGTGTTGGTGTTTCTTCCCTGCGCGACGCCATTCGCGGCGCGGGTTACGAAGTGAGCTGAACAACTCCGTGGCGTGTCATGCAGCCAGCGGAAAGGGGGCGTGACCTGCGCTCTCTGGTTGTTGGTGGCCGGGCATGGCACCATGGGCTACGCCGGAGCAACCGGTGGCAAAAGGCCGCTCGTACAGGCAAAAACAAAGGTAAGCTGGTCCGTGACGCAGAAAACAAACACATTTGCTCTGGGGGTAATGGTGGCGGGGGGCTTGCTGCTGGCTGGGTGTTCATCCGAGATCGGGCGTGTGCCCATGCTGGATACGGACATAACCTGCCTGCACAAGCAGATGGCTGGTCCCATGTTTTTGAGTTTTCCGCTTGCGGCCAATACCTGCCAGCGCATGAGCAACGGCGGATTTGTGCTGGGCGAGGCCAAGGCCAAACCCCTGCCGCTTGACCTTAAGGGCGCGCCGGACCTGCAAAAACAGGCGGATGAATACGGTTACACCTACACCCGGTAAATGGGGAGGGGGAGAGGAGGGGTCAGCCCTCCAGTTCCGCATCCCAGTATAAATAGTCACGCCAGCTTTTGTGCAGGTAGTTGGGGGGGAAGGCCCGCCCGTTTTCCTGTAACTCCCACGATGTGGGGCGCACGGGGGTGCGGCGGGGCAGCATGCCAATATGGTGGGGCATGTGCGGTCCTTTGCGCAGGTTGCAGCAGCCGCAGGCGGTAACCACGTTCTCCCAGCTTGTGCGCCCGCCCTTGCAGCGGGGAATAACGTGGTCAAACGTGAGTTCCTGCGTGGGGTGGCGCTCCCCGCAATACTGGCAGGAAAAGTTGTCGCGCAAAAAAACATTAAAGCGCGTAAAGGCCGGCTTGCGGGCTGCGGGCACATAGTCCTTGAGGGCAATCACGCTGGGTAGGCGGAAGGCCTGATTGGGTGAGTGGACTTCCATGTCATATTCGCTCAGGACCGAAACCCGGTCGAGGCACACCGCTTTTATGGCGTCCTGCCACCCCCATAGGGATAGCGGGAAGTAGGAAAGTGGTCGGAAGTCTGCATTCAGAACAAGGGCTGGGTAGTTTAGAGTACTGCCATCCGCCAAGACGTGTCTCCCCATATGCACGAGAACACAGTTCCGAGGGGGTCAAAAAAACTCAAGCCGACCGCCAGCAGAAGTGCGTCGTCGAGATAATTACCGCCAAGACTATTGCAGACGTCAGAAGGTGTGGCAAGAAAATGCAGGGCAATAGTCATGGATATTTGGCGGCCTTAGACATTTGGTAAGGTCATTATGACTATTCGATTACAGTACTATGAACATTGTAAAACAGAATGGGTCACCCGGTTCGCACCCAGCCCCACGGGGGCGCTGCATCTGGGGCATGTGGCGTCTGCCCTGTTCGGGTGGGAGCTGGCGCAGCCAGACGGGCAATGGCTTGTGCGGATGGAGGATATAGACCCCCAGCGCTGCAAGCCCGCTTTTGCCTCCGCCATTATGGAGGATCTGGCATGGCTGGGGCTGGTGCCGGACGGGCCTGTTCTGCACCAGTCCGCGCGCATGGCGGTTTATGGGAATGTGCTGGATACTCTGGAGCATATGGGCGTGCTGTACCCCTGCTTTTGCACCCGCTCGGATATTGCGCGGGAGAGTGCGGCCATGTTCTCCGCCCCCCATACCGCCCCCGATGGAAGCGTGCTGTACCCCGGTCGCTGCCGCCACATTGGAGCGCCCGAGCGTTTGGCGCGTATGCAGGCGGGCCAGCCTTATGTGCTGCGCCTGCACATGGCGCGTGCTGTGGAGCAGGCCCGCGCGCTGGTGGCTGCCCCGAACACGGCGGGGGCTGGCGTGGAAGGGGGCGCTGGCTGGCCACTGAGCTACCACGATCTGGCCCATGGCCCGCGCACCTGCCAGCCCGAACTGTTTGGAGATGTGGTTCTGGCCCGGCGCGACGTACCCGCGTCCTACCACCTGTGCGTAACGTGTGATGATGCGACGCAGGGTGTAACGCTGGTTACAAGGGGGGAGGATTTGCGCCCGGCCACCAGCCTGCACCGGCTGTTGCAGACCCTTATGGGCTGGCCCGCGCCGCATTATGCGTTCCACCCGCTGCTGTGTGATGCCACGGGCCGCCGTCTGGCCAAGCGTGATGGCGCACTGAGTGTACGCACCATGCGGGAGAGCGGGTTGAGTGCGGCGCAGGTGCGCGCCAAAGCCGTGTTTGCGGCTATGCCGTGTGGTGGCGCGCCCTAGCGCCAGCCTTTGGCCCGCCAGCTGTGGACCCTGTTTTTGCATGACAGGGGAGGGAGCCGCGCAGAACAAAAAAGATAGAGCAGGTGGAATCTCCGGTTCCGCCCTGAGCGGAAGAGGATTACTGTGCGCCCCGGAGCAGCACATCCGCGCGGCAGGTCGGGCTTTTTGCCCGCTCAGGTGCAGGATGTCTTAAAAAATATTGTGTCGGAAAGTAAGAAAACCATGAGCCTTGTTGCTGACCGCCTGAACAGGATCAGTCCTAGCCAGACAATCGTCATTTCAACGCGCGCCCGGGCGTTGAAGGCGGAGGGGCGGAATATTATCAGCCTTTCCGCGGGTGAGCCGGATTTCAACACACCCGACAACATTGCTCAGGCCGCCGTAAAGGCTATTGCCGCGGGCCAGACCCGCTACACGGATGTGGCGGGTACGCCCGAACTGCGCAAGGCCGTGGCCGAACGCTTCCGCCTGGATAGCGGGCTGGATTACACACCGGAGGAAGTGATTGTTTCCACCGGTGGCAAGCAGATCATCTACAACGCCATGATGGCCACCCTTAATCCGGGGGATGAGGCCATTATTCCTGCGCCTTGCTGGGTGTCCTACCCCGATATTGTCACGCTGGCGGAAGGCGTGCCCGTGGTTGTTCCCTGCAAGCGCGAAAACGGTTTTCGCTTACAGGCGGACGAACTGGAAGCCGCCATTACACCGCGCACCAAATGGGTTTTCCTCAACTCGCCCTGCAACCCTACGGGGGTCGCTTACTCGGCCGAGGACCTGCGCCCGCTGTGCGATGTGCTGCTGCGCCACCCGCATGTATGGATTTTTACGGACGATATTTACGCCAAGCTGGTGTACGATGGCTTCCGCCCCGCAACATTTGTGGAGGTCGAACCCCGCCTGCGTAGCCGCACCGTGACCATGAACGGCGTGTCCAAGGCCTATGCCATGACCGGCTGGCGCATTGGTTTTTCCGGCGCTCCGGTGGAACTGACAAAGGCCATGAACAAGTTGCAGGGGCAGTCCACCTCCAACACCTGCTCCATTGCACAGGCCGCAGCGGTGGAAGCCCTGACCGGCCCGCAGGACTTTATCCAGACCATGGTCGATACCTATCAGGGGCGGCGGGACATGGTGGTGGCCATGATCAATCAGGCCAAAGGCATGGAATGCGACATGCCCCAAGGCGCGTTCTATGTGTTCCCCTGCATTGAAAAATGCCTTGGAAAAACCTCTCCGGGTGGAAAACTGCTTAAAACGGATGAGGATTTTGTAACTGCACTGCTGGAAGAGGAAGGCGTTGCCGCCGTCCATGGTTCGGCCTTCATGTATCCGGGTTACATGCGTATTTCCTACGCAACCGATACGCAGAGCCTGCGGGATGCCTGCACCCGTATCCAGAAATTCTGTGAAGGCCTGCAATAAGCCATGGCCCGGAGTTTTGCGCATCGCCTGAACGGTCTGCCCGCCCCCGCAACAATAGAAATGGCCCGGCGTGCCCGGGCCCTTAAGGCGGAGGGCAGGCCCGTAATCTCCCTCGCTCTAGGGGAGCCGGACTTTGCAACGCCCCCCGCTGTGGTGGAGGCCGCCTATAAGGCCGCGCTGGCCGGGCAGACCAAATACCCACCCGTGGATGGCACGCCTGCACTCAAGGCCGCCATTGCCCGCAAGTTTGCGCGGGAAAACGGGCTGGATTACACGCCTGAGCAGATTATGGTCTCCAACGGGGGCAAGCAGGTCATCTTCAACGCCTTTATGGCAACCCTGAACGCAGGGGACGAGGTGGTGGTGCCGACCCCCTACTGGGTCAGTTACCCGCTGATTGCGCGCATGTTCGGGGGCACACCCGTGTTTGCGCCGTGCAGGGAGGAAGACGGTTTTCGGCTCAGGGCGGATGTGCTGGCCCAAGCTCTTACGCCGCGCACGCGCTGGGTTGTGCTGAACTTCCCCAACAACCCGACCGGGGCTATCTGCCCGGCGGAGGATCTGGCCGATATTGCCAAAGTCCTGCGTGATTACCCCGATGTGTGGATTCTATCGGACGAGATTTACGAACATCTTGTGTTTGATGGCACACATTCCGCCTCGATTGCCGCCATTGCCCCCGATCTTAAGGACCGCACCATTACGCTCAATGGTGTCTCCAAGGCTTATGCCATGACCGGGTGGCGTGTGGGCTTTGCTGGTGGACCAGCCGACCTGATCGCCGCCATGCGGGGTGTGCAGGGGAATGCGACATCGGGGGTGTGCTCTATTGCGCAGGCCGCCGCCGCCGCCGCGCTGGATGGCCCGCCAGACCTTGTGCAGACCATGGTGGCCACATACAGCCGCCGCCGCACCAACGTGGTGCAGGCCCTGCGTGCGGTGCCGGGCCTGACCTGCGCCATGCCCGAAGGGGCCTTTTATGCCTATCCCGGTGTTGCGGCCTGCCTTGGGCGCACAACGGCAGGCGGGCGGTTGCTTGAGACAGACCATGATTTTGCAACGGCTTTGCTTGACGAGGAATATGTAGCAACGGTGCCCGGCAGCGCCTTTGGGCAGTCGCCCTATCTGCGCTTGTCCTGTGCGACGTCGGACGACGTGTTGGCCGAGGCCTGCCAGCGTATGGCGCGCTTTGTTGCCGGTCTAAAATAAAAACAGGTCCGGGCTGTTTTTATCGCCCGGGCAGGAGTGCCTGAACGTGCCTGACCAGTCCCTGCCTGCGCGGGAGAGAGCAGTAATCCGGAGTTTCTCGCGCGAGGAAGTGGCGCTGGTCTGCATTACCGTTCTGTGGGGCGTTACGTTCCTGATCGTGCATACGGCCATGCGCTATACGGGGGCCATGTTTTTTGTGGGGGTGCGTTTTACCACGGCGGCCCTGCTTTCCATGCTGCTGTTCCGTCGGTTGTTGCTGGATCTGAGTATGCGGGAAGTGTGGGCGGGGGCCTGCGTGGGTGTGGCCATCTTTTTCGGCTATGCGCTGCAAACCTTGGGGCTGGGGAGTATTTCCAGCAGTCAGTCCGCCTTTATTACCGCCATGTATGTGCCTGTTGTGCCATTTTTGCAGTGGTTCTTTTTGCGCAGGCCACCGCACCTTATGGTCTGGCTGGGGGTGCTGTTTGCTTTTTCTGGTCTGGTGTTGCTGACCGGCCCACAGGCCATAGCGCACCTGCACCTCCAGTTTGGTGAGGTCGTGACCCTGATCAGCGCCATAGCCATAGCCATGGAGGTTGTGCTGATCAGCCGCTTTGCCTCCCCCGCCATTAACAGCTTTCGGGTCGCGATTGTGCAGTTGTTTGTGGCCGGGTTACTGGCGTTTGCGGCCATGCCTGTGATGGGTGAACGTGTGCCTGCCTTTGCGTGGTGGTGGGTTGTGCCCGGTCTGGGCCTTGGGGCGATGAGTGCCGTTATTCAACTGGTCATGAACTGGGCGCAGAAAACGGTTTCTCCCACACGGGCCACGCTTATTTACGCGGGCGAGCCGGTGTGGGCCGGGCTTGTGGGCCGTCTGGCGGGGGATGTTCTGCCTGCGCGCGCACTGGTGGGTGGGGCGCTGGTTATTCTGGGTGTGCTGGCCAGCGAAGTCCGTCTGCCGCGCAAACAGGGGCGCGGCTAGTCCCCCGGATTAGGCAACATGGCTTTGCTGCAAAAGATATTTTACGGCGTTAGGCGGAAGGTCTGCTGAATCTGGTGTTTAACCGGCAGGGGCATGGCGGTATTATTCGTGCAGCACATTCAGCGTATAGCTGCGTGCGAGGGCTGTGGAATCCTCGCCATCAGCCATCATGCCGACAAGTTGGAGTTCATCGCAGTACTGCGCAATCTGCTCCCGCAGGCCACGGCCCATAAGGGGGCGGATAACCGGCTCGTTACGCAGCATGTTGCGCGCACTTGTGGCAGGCAGGCCTGCGGCGTTGTCGGCTATCAGGGTTGCGGCGTCATCCCTGTGGGTATTGACCCAAAGTGCTGCATCACGCAGGGCCAGCACCAGTGCGGTGGCAGCCGTTGGGTCTTTTTCCTGCGCTGTATCCGCAACGCCCAGAATAAGGCTGGTGCGGGCAGCGTAATGCCCTGTATCGCTGCCTACCAGTTCGTATACAAGGTCAGGGTGGTTCTGGAGGAGGCTCCACGCATCGGGATCATGCGTGACCACGGCGTCTATTTTCTGGTCATGGAGAGCCTGTTCTATCTGCTGGATGGGCAGATCGACCCAGTTAATGTGGGTCAGCGCATCCATGCCTTTACGGCGCATCATAATACAGAAGAACAGTTTGTCCGCCGCATTCTGGTCGGGCACGGCCACGTTGCGGCCCATAAGCTGGTCCAGCCGCGTAATGCCGCTGCTGCGCCGCACCAGCAGGCGGCGGCTACCGGACTGCACCCCCATGACCAGATGGGCGGGCAGGCCCGCATGCAGGTGCTGGAGCCACGTCAGTGCGGGAGCTACAGCGTAGGAGGTTTTCTGTTCCGTCAGCGCTGCAAGGGCTTCCTGCCCGTTATGGATGTTGGGCAGGGGATCCACATCCAGATTGTACTGGGCAAAAAAGTTCTTCTCCAGAGCCGCAGCCAGCACGGGGGACATGGCGGCCTCCGGCCAGCCGATCTTGAGCTTGCGATAAACACCATCGGGCTGTTTGCGGGGTGTGCGGGGGTGCCGCTGGCGTGTCAGGAGCACAACGCCACCCGCGGCAACGCAACCTCCGGCCCCCCAGAGCAGGGCGCGGCGCGAAAGGGGGGAAGATACAGGTGCGCTCATGCCCCTTTCTTACACCGTGTTGGAGGAGGTGTCCCGGTTAAGGGGGCGGAAAATGAAAAAAACCGTCTATTGGTGCTGCGGCCACAGGGGATGTGCGAGGAGGTGGCTTGTTATTCCGGCTTTGTATGGCGGTGGTGTTCTGAATTTTTGGGGCGGTCCTGTTGCGCTATATGTCTGTGAGACATTTGCCTGTGTGTGGAAGAACAGGGCGCGTGCGGCGTTCTTTTGGTTCTGCCCGTCAGGGTGGTGATGCAGAGGGGCAGGGGAGGAGACATGTTCGATTTTGGCAGGAACGATGATTAATATTTTGTAATATAAAAAGGGTCTTGCACCCTCAAAGCGTTGTGGTTATACACCCACACAGCAGCACAGAGGGGCACGTCTTGCAAAAGATTGCGCCACAAAATGCTGCCAAGTGGTTGAAAAATAACTGTTCCCGAATAGCTCAGTTGGTAGAGCAAGCGACTGTTAATCGCTGGGTCGTAGGTTCGAGTCCTACTTCGGGAGCCACACTTTCCCCCCCCTAAAAATTGTTCTGCCCTTATGAACAGGCTGCAAGTTTTTGCGCCTGTTTTTGTGTGTCTGTCTGCCGCCCGTGTGGCATGGCCAGCACGGGCGGCGCAGGTTGGGGTGCGTCCGTTGTATCAGCGCTGGGCGGCTATGCCGGTCAGTTCCACTTTCCACGACGGGTCGGCAAGTCGGGCTTCTACTGTTGCGCGGGCGGGTTTGTTGCTCTGGTCCAGCCATGCGTCCCATGCGCGGTTCATGCCTGCCATATCGTTCATGTCAGCCAGAAAAATCTGAACTGAAATCAGGCGGCTTTTATCTGTGCCTGCTTTGGCCAGAATGGCATCAACCTGGCGCAGAATATCAGCCATCTGCCCTTGTGCATCCAGTGTGGCGTCATCGGCAATCTGGCCTGCCAGATAAACAAGTCCGTTGTGAATGACCGCGCCACACAGACGTTCTTCAGGCTCAAGGCGGGTTATGCTCATTGTGGTCTCCATTGTGTAAAAGACTTATGTACAAATATGTTTACGCAACTGCCATGTTGTCTATCAGGCGGATGTCGCCCAGACTGGCGGCCACAAACAGGCGCGTGCCGGGTTCCGGCTTTGTGGCTTCAAGCAATGTATCACCTGTGCGCAGGTCCAGATAATGCACGTTAAAACCATGGTTTTTCAGGTTTTCGTGGCAGGTGTTTAGGCAGGTGTTCACTGGCTTGCCGGACTGAAGATCTGCAATGCAGGTCTTCAGGGCTGCTGGCAGATAAGGGGCCTGCTGGCGTTGTTGGGGTGTGAGCCTGCGATTGCGCGAGGACAGGGCTAGTCCGTCGGCCTCCCGCACCGTGGGGACGGGCTGAATACGCACAGGCAGGTCAAGGTCCTGCACAAGGCGGCGGATCAGGCAGAGCTGCTGGTAATCTTTTTCACCAAAGGCGGCAATGTCGGCCCCGGTCTGGAGGAGCAGCTTGGTCACAACGGTGGCCACGCCATCAAAATGTCCGGGCCGGTCCGCGCCGCAGAGCATGCCATCCAGCCCGCTCACCATTATGCGTGTTGCAAAGCCTTGGGGGTACATCTCTGCTGCATCGGGGGCGTAGAGCACGTCCACCTTGCCGGTGCCGTCCAGTAGGGCGGCATCCGCTTCCAGCCCGCGTGGGTAGAGTTCAAAATCAGTTGCGTTGTTGAACTGGATCGGATTGACAAAAATACTCACAATCCGGCGCGTGGCCTGCCCATCCAATGCGTTAACAAGGGCCAGATGCCCGTTATGGAGCGAACCCATGGTGGGCACGGCCCCTATGGTTTCGCCCGCGTTGCGCCATTGGGCTACCAGCGTGGCCAGTTCGGTTCTGGATCTGATAATCCGCATAAAAAATCCTGAAAAGCAGATGAACCCCCGTAAGGGGAGCGCCCCAAAGGGGGAGAGACCCATAGTCTAGTGCCGATTGGCGTGGGGTTCTAGCCGGGGTTGGCTGTCTTGTGCTTTGGGCTGTGCGGGCAAAGGAGCCATGGCAGTGTCATGCGGAGAAGGGCTCTGCCCATAGGGGCTGTGCAGGCAGGATTAAAATGCTGACAATCCGGTGGAGGGGGGGCGGGCCTGTGCTATAGGGGGCGTATGTCCTACGCTGATTTTGTCCATCTTCGTGTGCACTCTGCTTACTCGCTTAGTCAGGGTGCAATCCGGGTGCCGGAAATTGCTTCTCTGGCGCAGGAAATGCGTATGCCTGCCGTGGCTATTGCCGATTCGGGCAATCTGTTCGGGGCGCTGGAATTTTCGCAATACTGCACAAAAAGCGGCATTCAGCCCATTATTGGTGGGCAGATCGGCCTGCCTGCCCGTAACGACAAGCCGGGTGCTCCGGCGGAGCCTGTCGTGTTGCTGGCGCAAAACGAAGTGGGGCTGGCCAACCTCCAGTTTCTCTCCTCCGAAGGGTTCAAAACATCCGACCCATCCGACCCGTTTGTGGGGATGGACGTTTTGTGCGAACGCGCCGAAGGGCTGATGCTGCTGACTGGCGGCACACGCGGCCCGTTGTTCCAGATGCTGGCCGAAGGGCAGAAGGACGAGGCCACACGTTGGCTGAGCCAATTGCACGAAGCGTTTGGTGACAGGCTGGTTGTGGAACTGCACCGCCATAATCTGGCGATTGAAAGAGCGGTGGAGCCGGGTGTAATCGGCCTTGCCAGCCAGTTTGGCCTACCCCTTGTGGCAACCAATGAGTGCTTTTTCCCCAAGCCCGAAATGTACGAGGCGCATGATGCGCTGGTGTGTATTGCCCAAGGCCGCACCATGGCGGAAAAAGACCGCTTTCGCGTAACGCCTGAACACTGGTTCAAGCCCCCGCAGATGATGCGCGCCCTGTTCGCGGACCTGCCCGATGCGTGTGACAACACGCTCGAAATTGCCCGCCGCTGCGCCATAAAGGTGGAAACACGCAAACCTCTGTTGCCCGTGTGCCCCAAGGTGCGCGAGGGCGCGACCGAGGACCAGACCCTGCGCGCCATGGCATGGGAAGGGCTGGAACGCCGCATGGCCACCATGACGCTGGATGAGGCGTTGCAGACCCGCTACCGCGAGCGGTTGACGTTCGAGCTGGATATTATCTCCAAAATGGGGTTCCCCGGCTACTTTATGATCGTGGCGGACTTTATTCAGTGGGCCAAGGCGCATGGCATTCCCGTGGGGCCGGGGCGTGGGTCGGGCGCTGGCTCGCTGGCCGCATGGGCGCTCACCATTACGGATATTGATCCTATCCCCTTTAACCTGCTGTTCGAACGGTTCCTCAACCCCGAACGTGTGTCCATGCCTGACTTTGATATCGACTTCTGTCAGGACCGGCGCGATGAGGTTATTGCCTATGTGCGGCGCGAATACGGGGCTGACCGCGTAGCCCAGATTATTACCTTTGGTAAGTTGCAGGCCCGCGCGGCCGTGCGGGACGTAGGGCGTGTGCTGGGCCTGCCTTACGGCATGGTCAACCGTGTGGCCGAGCTTATACCCAACAACCCCGCAAAGCCCGTTACACTCAAGGAGGCCATAGCGGGCGAGCCCAAATTGCAGGAAATGCGCGATAACGACGAGGCTTTGCGCAGACTGCTCGAAATTGCCCAGCAGTTGGAAGGCCTGTTCCGCCACGCCAGCACCCATGCCGCAGGTGTTGTGATCGGGGACCGTCCGCTGGTGGAACTGGTGCCGCTGTACCGAGACCCCAAGAGCGATACGCTGGTCACCCAGTATAACATGAAGTTTGTTGAGCAGGCCGGTCTGGTCAAGTTCGACTTTCTGGGCCTGACAACACTAACTATTCTCAAACGCGGTGTGGATTTTATCCACCGTATGGGCAAGGAGGTGGATCTGGCCTCCATCCCCCTGAACGATACGCGGACATACGACATGCTCAGCCGGGGGGATACGGCAGGCGTGTTCCAGTTTGAAGGCGCGGGCATGCGCGACGTGCTCAAACAGATGCGCCCCACCCGGCTGGAAGACCTGATTGCCGCCGTGGCCCTGTACCGCCCCGGCCCCATGGCCAACATTCCCGATTACTGCCGCCGGAAACATGGGGAGGCCTGGGAACCCCCGCACGAGGAAATCCGTGAAATTCTTGAAGAGACCTACGGCATTATGGTCTATCAGGAACAGGTCATGCAGATTGCCCAGAAAATGGCGGGCTACAGCCTTGGCGGGGCCGATCTGCTCCGCCGCGCCATGGGTAAAAAAATCCGCTCGGAAATGGACCACCAGCGCGAGATTTTTACAAAAGGGGCCACCGGTCGCGGCATTGACCACGACAAGGCGGTAGAGGTGTTCGACCTCATGGCCAAGTTTGCGGATTACGGGTTTAACAAATCCCACGCCGCAGCTTACGCCCTGGTCTCCTACCAGACCGCGTGGATGAAGGCGAACCATCCTGTGGCTTTCCTTGCTGCGTGTATGTCGCTTGCGCGTGAGCGGACGGAAAAGCTGGCAGCCCTGCGGCAGGAGGCCGAGCGCATGGGCATTAGCGTGCTGCCGCCAGACATCAACCGATCGGAGGCCGACTTTGCCGTGGAAGTTCTGCCGAATGGGGAATACGCTATTCGCTACGCACTGGCGGCAGTTAAAAAAGTTGGTTTTGGAGCCATGGAGGTTCTGGTCGCAACAAGGGGGGATAAACCCTTTGCCGATCTGGCCGATTTTGCAACGCGCATAGACCCCAAGCACATCAACCGCATGCAAATGGAAAATCTGGCCAAGGCCGGGGCATTTGAATGTCTGGATAAAAACCGCGCCCGTGTCTTCCATTCCGCCGACGCACTGTTGCGCCGTGCCCATAGTCAGGCGCAGGAGGCTGCGTCCGGGCAGATTGGCCTGTTCGGTGGTGGGGGAGAGAAAGAACCCTTGCGACTGGCCGAGGGACCGGACTGGCCAGAGTTTGAAAAACTGGCGATGGAGGCAGAAGCTATTGGCTTCCATATGACTGCTCACCCGCTGGATTCCTACGGCTCCGTGTTGCGCAGGTTGGGGGTTATCAAGTCCTCCCAACTGCTGTCGGCGGCGGAAGCGGGGGTGGGCCGTGTTAAAATTGCAGGGTGTGTTGTGGACCGTAAGGAGCGCCCGACCCGAACAGGCAACAAAATGGCTTGGGTGCGCCTGTCCGATGCCACAGGTGGGTGCGAGGTCACGGTGTTTTCCGAAGTGCTGACTCGTGTGCGGGAAAGTCTGGTGGCCGGGCGCGCCGTGCTGGTTACGGCAGAACTCAAGCTGGAGGGCGAGGCCATGCGCATTACCGCGTCCGACATTGTGGAGTTGGAGCAGGCCGCCGCACAGGGCCAGAGCGAAATGCGGATATGGCTGGAAAAGGAAGATGCCCTGCCAGCCCTGCAAACCGTGTTGAGCGAACAAAAAGGTGGTGCAGGCCGTATTGTATTGCTCCCCGGCGTGGCCGAAAGCTGCGATGTGGAAATCCGGCTGCGCGGGGGCTACAAGGTTACTCCGCTACTGGGGCAGAAGCTGCGTACACTGGCGGGTATCTCTCGCGTGGAGCAGGTCTGACCCGTGGCATGGGTGCGTGCACTGCCATGGCGGGAGCCTGATACGGTTCTGGCTATGTGGGGGAGCGCGCCATGGTGCGTTCTGCTCGATAGTGGTGGTGCGCTCGATGGGCGTAACCGTTGGCAGATATTCTGCCATAACCCACGGCATACCCTGCTTGTTTTTGCAAACAGGGTTGAGCTGGATGGCGTGCCGCAGGCTTTTGGCGCGCCTGAGCAGATACTGGATAGTCTTCGTAAAATTCAACAGGATTACCAAGGGGATGCCCCAGAGGGTGATCTGCCGTTTTGCGGGGGCTGGGTAGGTTTTGCCAGCTATACGTTTGGCATGGCGTTGCAGGGTATTCCCTCCCGCCAGACAGGTGCTGACGAACCTGTGTTTGCCGCCGCTTTTTATGATCATGCCTATGTGTGGGACCGGACAACCCGGCGTGCGGCCCTTACCGGTCTGGAACGCGGTGCGCTGGCCCCACAAACCTGTGACAGGGCCGAGGCCCGGTGGCACGCCCTGCCCGAACAGGGCGTGCCGCTCCCGCCCGTGCAGCCCCTGCCTTTACGGGCCAGCCAGATGCGGGCCGCTTATTGTCAGGCTGTGAGTGCTGCGCAAAATTATATAGCGCAGGGGGATATTTTTCAGGTCAACATGACCTGCCAGCATGTGGCTGACCTGCCCGCTAGCGTTTGTACGCCCGGCCTGTATCGCAGGTTGCGGCGGGCTGCCCCAGCACCCTTTGGGGCTTATTTGTCCTGCGGGGAGGGGTTTTCCATTCTTTCCTGCTCACCAGAGCGTTTTTTGCAGGTCGATTGCAACGGGCACATTGCCACCCGCCCCATAAAAGGCACAGCCCCGCGTGGGCAGACAGAGGCCGAGGACCAGCATCTGGCCCAAAATCTTGCGCGTGATGACAAGGAACGCGCCGAAAACCTGATGATAGTAGACCTGATGCGCAACGATATCGGGCGCGTGGCCCGTATTGGCAGTGTGAGTGTGCCCGAATTATGGGCGGTGGAACGGTTTGCGCATGTGCATCACCTTGTCTCGGAAGTGCGAGGGCACCTGCGGCAGGAGCACGACGTGTTTGACCTGCTGGCGGCCACCCTGCCGCCCGGCTCTGTAACAGGTGCGCCCAAACACAGGGCCATGGAAATTATTGACGAACTCGAAGCCACCCCCCGGGGGGCCTATTGTGGCACGCTTTTCTGTATTGGTGTGGACGGACGAATGGACAGTTCAGTCATTATCCGCAGCTTTGTGGCCCATGCGGGGCAACTGCGCATGGGCACGGGGGGAGGAATTACCATGCTGTCCGACCCGCAAAAGGAATATGAGGAAATGCGGCTTAAACTGGCACCCTTTGCCGCCTTTGCGGAGGGAGTATGATGTTTGTCTGGCTCAATGGCCGCCTTTGCACGCAGGCCGAAGCCCGCATAAGCCCCGCCGACAGAGGGTTTACGCTGGGCGATGGTGTGTTCGAGACCATGCGTGTTGTAGGGGGGCGGGTTTTGCATCTGCCCCTGCATATGGCGCGGCTGGCAGCAGGGGGGAATGTTCTGGGCATGGCCGTGCCTGCGGCTGAAGAGGTACAGGCTGCGGCTGCGATGTTGCTGAAGGCCTGCGGGTTGGATAACGCCGTGCTGCGGCTGAGTGTGGCGCGCGGGGAAGGTCCGCGGGGGCTGCTCCCCCCCGAACATGCACACCCGACCGTGCTGCTGACGGCGGTGCCGGGTGTTTTTTCCGTCTCGTCCATACAGGTCATTACCAGCCGCCTGATCCGGCGGGATGAGGCATCGCCTCTGTCTTATATTAAAAGCCTGAACTACCTGCCCGGTATTCTGGCCCGGCAGGAGGCCGCACGGCTGGGTGCGCAGGATGCGCTTTTGCTCAACACGCACGGAAGGGTGGCGGAAAGCACAATCAGCAACCTGCTTGTGGCAACGCCAGCGGGGCTGGTCACGCCCTATGTGGCCGAAGGTGCGCTGGCGGGAATTGCCCGCCAGATTCTGCTGGAGCGGAATCTGGTGCGCGAGGGAGTGCTTACCCCGTCCGATCTAAGGTGTGCGGGGGGGATGTGGTTGGTCAATTCCCTCTCGCTCCGGGTGGTGCGCGCGCTGGATGGGCAGGACCTGCGGGTGGATGATGCCCTGAGCACGCAACTGGAGCACTGCCTGCGGTAGAATGTATAAGCCGGGTTTGATTTATGTCCTTTTCGTCTGGAGGGCAGACATGCGACGATAAGGGCTTGTGCAGACCCGGCGGAATGCTCAATCGTTCGCCCGTCCTTTTCAGGCCGGAATGATATGCATCGGAACAGCCGGCCTGTGGTATTCTGATGAGGTGACACCATGCAACAGGCAACAACAGCCACGGAGCAACCGGCGGAGCAGGGTAATGCCCCCCGCTATGATCTACGGCAGATCGATGTTGATCCCAATTTCTGGTACCCTGTGGCATGGTCGGCCAAGGTGCGGAAGGGTAAGGCCTTTGCCGCGCGCTTTGCAGGCCACCCCATTGCGCTGATCCGCCCCGAATATGGCCCGGTCTATGCGCTGGAAGACCGCTGTGCCCATCGTCAGGTCCCGCTGAGCAAAGGTGTGGTGGACGACAAGGGCTGCGTAAAGTGCTGCTACCACGGCTGGGCGTTTGACCAGCAGGGCAAGTGCGTGACCGTGCCCTACCTGAACAAGGAAGGCGTTGGCCGCCCGGTCAAGGCCTATCCCTGCCGCGAAAAAAGCGGGCTGATCTTCATATTCCCCGGCGACCCCGATCTGGCCGACAAGGTGCCCGTGCCCGATATTGCACAGGTGGGGAACCCCGAATACAAGACCCGCCAGTTCAGCCCGCGCCTGAAGTGCCATTACACGTTCATGCACGAGAACCTGATGGACATGAACCACCAGTTCCTGCATCGCCGCCAGATGGGCTCCATTACCGCCCGCTTTTTGGGGCAGGACAAGGGCGAAAACTTTATGGAGGCGCGCTACAGCTTTGCCCGCAAGGGCGGCAACCAGCCGCTGGCCGAAGCCCTGATTTTTGGCAAGCACCATGATGATGGCCGCGAACAGCCGGTGGAAGAAGTCGTGTCCATCCGCACCACATACCCGTATCAGACGCTCCAGATCCACGATAAGGACGGAGACCTGATCATGGACCTGTGGGCATGCTACCTGCCGTTGGGGGAAACCCAGCAGGTTACTCAGGCGTTTGGTCTGTTGTCGGTTAAAAAGCCCAAATGGACTTTTCTGCTGGATATTGCATGGCCAGTGCTGGGCCTGTTCACGCATCGCATCTTTGAAGAAGACCGCGAAATTGTGGAAATGGAACAGAACGCATGGCGCGAACTGGGTGGGGACCATAACGTAGAGGTGTTCCCCGTGGTTAAAAGCCTGCGCGAGCTGCTGGCCCGCAGTGGTGTGCCCAACCGCTACGCCAAACCGCTCAAGCAGGACTGAACACACTTTTTGGCCTTGCCCGTTCGGCCAAAAAACGCCATATAGAGCCGCCCCGGCGTAGGCCGGGGTACAACACACGCGGGGCCATACACCTCTGGTGCCCAGCAAAATGGCTGGGTGGTGTCTCGCGGAGGTTTAACCAGTTAGGTAGGAATACGCCCCATGGCGATGCCCGATTTCACACTGCGCCAGCTGCTTGAAGCTGGTGTTCACTTTGGTCACCACACCCGTCGTTGGAACCCGCGCATGGCGCCGTTCCTGTTTGGCGTGCGTAACCAGGTTCACATCATCGACCTTCAGCAGACCGTTGGCCTGCTTGACCGCGCCCTTAAGGCGATTCGTGATGTTGTAGCCGGTGGTGGCCGCGTTCTGTTCGTTGGCACCAAGCGCGCCGCACAGGACCCGATTGCAGAAGCAGCCCGCCGTTGCGGTCAGTATTACGTCAACCATCGCTGGCTGGGCGGCATGCTCACCAACTGGAAGACCATTCAGGGTTCCATCAAGCGCCTGCGCCAGATTGAAGAAACGCTCGACGGCGTAACTTCCGGCCTGACCAAGAAGGAAGTGCTGGAACTGACCCGCCAGCGCGACAAGCTTGAACGCTCCCTTGGTGGTATCAAGGAAATGGGTGGTCTGCCCGACGTGCTGTTCGTGATCGACACGAACAAGGAAAAGCTGGCAATTGAAGAAGCCAACAAGCTGGGTATCCCGGTTGTGGCCATTCTGGACAGCAACTCCGACCCGCGTGGCGTGACCTACCCGGTCCCCGGCAACGATGACGCCATTCGCGCCATTGGCCTGTATTGCGACCTCGTCTCCGCTTCCGTGCTCGATGGCATTTCCGCCGAGCTGGGTGCTGCGGGCCATGACGTGGGTGCAGAGGAAGAACTGCCGGTTGAACCCGCTCTGGAAGCGGCCCCGGTGGCAGCTCCGGTGGCTGAAGAAGCTCCGGCAGCAGGCTAAAGCCTTTAAAAAACAGCCCGGTTTCGACCGGGCTGTTTTTTTGCATGAGATGCCTGTGTTTTTTGCAGGCAACGGAATGTTCTGCCGCGCGCCCTGCCAAGGGCGCGTTGCGGTTTTCTAAGGAGTAGGAATATGGCGGAAATTACCGCAGCATTGGTCAAGGAACTGCGCGAAAAGACCGGCGCAGGCATGATGGATTGCAAAAAAGCGCTGAACGAAGCGCAGGGTGATATTGAAGCCGCCATTGACTGGCTGCGCACCAAGGGCCTTGCCGCCGCCGCCAAAAAATCTGGCCGCGTGGCAGCAGAAGGTCTGGTTGCCGTGGCTTCTGGCGACAAAGCCGCCGCCATGGTGGAAGTGAATGCCGAAACCGACTTTGTTGCCCGTAACGAAGCGTTCCAGAACTTTGTGGAATCCGTTGCCAAGGTTGCACTCAAGGTTGGTGACGATCTGGAAGCCATTAAGGCCGCAACGCTGGACACGGGTCGCACCGTGGCAGACGAACTGACCCACCTGATCGCCACCATTGGCGAAAACATGACCCTGCGCCGCGCTCGCGTGTTCACCGTGTCTTCGGGTGTTGTGGCAACCTACGTGCATGGCGCGCTGCGCCCCGGTCTGGGCAAAATTGGCGTTCTGGCGGCTATTGAAGCCCCGACGGCTGATGAAGCCATTGAACAGCTTGGTCGTCAGGTTGGCATGCACGTTGCCGCCACCCGCCCGTCCGCGCTGGATGTGAGCAGCCTGAACCAGGAAGAAGTCGAGCGTGAACGCGCTGTTCTGATCGAACAGTCCCGCGCATCCGGCAAGCCCGAAGCCATTATTGAAAAGATGGTCGAAGGCCGTATCCGCAAGTTCTACGAAGAAGTTGTTCTTCTGGAACAGGTCTGGGTGCACGATGGCGAAACCCGCGTGAAGGACGTTGTTAAAAAAGCTGGCGTCAAGCTGGCTGGTTTTGACCGCTTCCATCTGGGTGAAGGCATTGAAAAGACCGTTGATGACTTTGCCGCGGAAGTGGCCAAGGTCTCCGGCGTCTAAGACCGGGTCTTTTGCATGTTGAACAAGGGCGGGACTTCTCTGGAAAGGGAGGCTCCCGCCCTTGTTGTTTTTGTGGCCCCACAAGGCGAGAGTAGTGCTCGGGTCCATATGCTGACAGAGGCGGACGGGCTGGTGCGCGCACTGGCTTACGGGGGTGCCAGCCGCGCTGGCCGCGCTCTGTGGCAACCGGGCAATGTGGTCAAGGCCCGGCTGATGCAGCGGGGGGAGGGGGCGCCCACACGGGTCTCAGGCGAACTGCTGTACGGGTGTGCCGCGCGTATTCTGAGCATGCCGCTCGCACTGGCCATGATGCAGTCGGTCTGTGTTCTGGCGGATGCAACCTTGCCCGAGGGTGAGCCATGCCCCGCTTTTTTTGGCGCCACACTCAAACTTCTTTCCTTTATCGGCTACAGCCCCGATGTTGCGGAGCAGACCGGCCTGCCCAATTATATTGAGTGGGAACTGGCCCTGCTGGACGTGCTGGGCTTTGGGCTGGACCTGAGCCGTTGCGCCGCGACCGGGCAAACGCAGGGCCTTGCCTATGTCTCCCCCCGCACCGGGCGCGCAGTCAGCGTGGAAGGGGCAGGGGCGTGGAAGGACCGGCTATTACCGTTACCCGCTTTTTTGCATGACCCCACACAGGCAAGCAGTTGGTCTGACTGGCTGGATGGCCTGCGCCTGAGTGGGCATTTTCTGGCGCGTGATGCGTTTGGCCAACGGCACCTGCCCCTGCCTGCTGCCCGGCAAAGGCTGGTAGCACGCGTGGAAAAGCTGGTAGCGGACACGAACACACCCTGAACTGCGCACCAAGGCTGGCACAACTCGGCCTGTGGCGGTATGTCTGGGCCGGAACACATCGCACCGTTTTTTCTGGGGCAGAGCATGAACGAGACATTTGAAGGCCATATTGAGGAGACAAAACTGGCAGATGCGCTAAGCGAGCGTTATCTGGCCTATGCTTTGTCCACCATCATGTCGCGCTCGCTGCCTGATGTGCGCGATGGGCTCAAACCCGTACACAGGCGGCTGGTTTACGCCATGCACCAGCTCAAGCTGGACCCTGCCTCGGGGTTTAAAAAATGCGCGCGTGTGGTGGGTGATGTTATTGGTAAGTTCCACCCCCATGGCGATGCCTCGGTGTACGAGGCACTTGTGCGTCTGGCGCAGGATTTTGCCGCCCGCTACCCGCTGGTGGAGGGGCAGGGCAACTTTGGCTCGATTGATGGCGATAACGCCGCCGCCATGCGGTACACGGAAGCCCGCCTGACCGAAGTAGCCGTGGCCCTGCTGGACGGGATTGAGAGCGACGCGGTGGATTTCCGCCCCACTTATGATGGTGAGGAGCAGGAACCCATTGTGCTGCCAGCGGCTTTTCCCAACCTGCTGGCCAATGGCGCTGCGGGTATTGCCGTGGGTATGGCCACCAGTATTCCCCCCCATAACGCGGCAGAGGTCTGTGCCGCCGCCGCCCTGCTGGCCCGCAGTCCGGCTTCCACAACACAGGACCTGCTTGCCCTTATGCCAGGGCCGGACTTCCCTACCGGCGGGCTGATTGTGGAGGACGCCTCCGCCATTTTGCAGGCGTATGAAACCGGGCGTGGCGGTTTTCGCATGCGTGCGCGCTGGGCCGTGGAGCAGGGGCGGTTTGGCACATGGCATATTGTGGTGTCGGAAATTCCGTATCAGGTGCAAAAATCCCGCCTGATCGAACTGGTGGCTGATCTGCTGGAGCAGAAAAAACTCCCGCTGCTAGGTGATATCCGCGATGAAAGCACGGACGAAATCCGCCTGATTCTGGAGCCCAAAACACGCGGGATCGAACCCGAAGTGCTGATGGAAACAATGTTCCGCGCCACACCGCTGGAAAGCCGTTTCCCCCTGAACATGAACGTGCTTGGAGCCGACCGCTCGCCCGGTGTGCTGGGGCTTAAGCAGGTGTTGCAGGCATGGCTGGACCACAGGCACGAGGTACTGGAGCGCCGCAGCCGCCACCGCCTTGCCGCCGTGGAACGCCGGCTGGAAATTCTGGCAGGCTTTTTGATCGTTTACCTTAATCTTGATGAGGTCATTCGCATTATCCGTGAGGAGGACGACGCCAAGGCCAGTCTTATGGCCACGTTCAGCCTGACTGACATGCAGGCCGAATCCGTGCTGAACATGCGCCTGCGCAGCCTGCGCCGCCTGGAGGAAATGGAAATCCGCAAGGAGCATGATGCTCTTTCGGCCGAAAAAGCCGATCTGCTTGCCTTACTGGGGGACGAAAAACAGCGCTGGAAGCAGATCGGGCAGGAACTCGACAAAATGGTCAAGGTGTTTGGCAAGGGCCGTGTTGGCCCACGGCGCAGCACCATTCTGTCCGCTCCCAAGCCGGTCGATATTTCGGTTGTGGAAACAGTGGAGCGCGAACCGCTGACCATGATCCTCTCCCAAAAAGGGTGGGTGCGGGCCATTAAGGGCCACAATGTTGATCTGGAGGCCCAGAAGTTCAAGGAAGGCGATGGGCTCAAACTGGCTCTTCCCTGCCAGAGCACGGACAGGCTGTGCTTCTTTGCCACCGATGGCCGGGCCTTTACGGTCAAGGGGGCGGACCTGCCGCGTGGGCGTGGTGATGGCCAGCCCGTACGCCTGCTGGTTGATCTGTCCAATGACGAGGAACTGCTCGCAGTCTTTGTGTTGGAGGAGGGCGGTAAACGCCTTGTTGTTTCCAGCGCTGGTCGTGGCATGGTGGTGGAGGATGATGCCCTTGTGTCCGAAAAGCGGTCGGGGCGGCAGGTGCTCAACCTCAAGGGGGATGATTCCGCGCAGTTGTGCATTCCCGCACAGGGCGATCATGTGGCGGTTCTGGGCGATAACCGCCGGTTTCTGATCTTTCCGCTCGACCAACTCCCAGTGATGGGGCGTGGCCTTGGGGTTGCGTTGCAAAAATATGCCGATGGCGGAAAGCTGCGTCAGGCCATGGTGTTTGCCGCGTCCGAAGGGCTGGTCTGGCCCGGTGCCGTGCGGTGCCGCGGTATGGCGGATTTGCAGGACTGGCTGGGCAAACGTGCGGGTGCAGGCAAGCTTGCGCCAACATGGGCGAACAAAAAAAGCTGAGTGGTGGGGGCCATACTCTGGCCGCAGGGGCGCGCGTTATATGGCAGCCAGATGGGGCACGGAAGGTGCGGTCCCTACTACAGCACTACCAAGCTGCGGAGAGCGTGCGGGGCACTGCTACCCGCCGGGTTTTATGCCCATGCTTAGCAGACGCCCGCCCCCGTGGGGGAGAGGTCAGAACAACGGGGCATCGGGGAATAGTCCGTGCCGCTTTGTATCGACTGGCTGATCCGGGTCTAGTGGCCGCCATGCATCATGGCGCAGGATTTCGGCAGGACGGAAGCGGCTTTTATAGGCCATTTTGGGGCTGCCCGGAATCCAGTAGCCCAGATAAAGATAGGGCCGACCGAGCAGAAATGTCTGGCGGATTAGAAAAAGCACAACATAAACGCCCAGTGAGCGGGTGGTCTGTTGCGGATCGTAAAAGCTGTATACGGCTGAGAGCCCATCATTGAGCGTATCGGTCAGGCTAACGGCGATCAACTTCTGGTCCGGTGTGCGGAATTCTATGATCTGCGTATCAACCGTGGTTTCTTCCACCATAATCCGGTAGTCGCGTGGCCCCATATTTGCCATGTCGCCGTCTGCGTGGCGGGTATTCAGGTACTGGCGGAACAGGTCGTACTGTTCACCCGTGGCGGTTGGGGGCAGGAGGGTCGCACTCAGGTCCGTGTTACGGTTCCATGCCCGTTTTTGCGTACGGTTGGGGGTAAAATCCGCAACTGGCAGACGGATGGGAATGCAGGCCGAGCATCCTTCGCACAATGGTGCGTAAGCCAGCGTGTGGCTGCGGCGGAAGCCTGTGGCGGACAGGCGGCTGTGCAGGGTATCCGCATCGGGGACGGCCAGATCAGCCAGAATCTTGCGTTCCATGCGCGCGGGCAGATACGGGCATGGCTGGGCGGTGGTGGTATAAAAAAACTGCGGGTTGCGCAGTGGTGGTGTCATGGTCGGCAATCCAGGATGCATGGCGGGCCAGCAGAACTGGCCCGCTTATGCCCGGCATGGGCCAGGCTTGGTGGTTACAGGCCCGACCTTTCCCGAATGTGCTGTGCGGCTTCAATGGCAAAATACGTGAGTACGCCATTGGCGCCAGCGCGGCGGAAGGCCATCAGGCTTTCCATGATGGCGCGGTCGCGGTCGAGCCAGCCATTGTTGATGGCTGCCATGAGCATCGCATATTCTCCAGAGACCTGATACGCAAAAGTCGGCACGCTGAAGGTGTCTTTTACGCGGCGGATAATATCCAGATACGGCATGCCGGGCTTGACCATGACCATGTCCGCCCCTTCGGCAATATCCATTTCCACTTCGCGCAGGGCTTCGTCGCTGTTGGCGGGGTCCATCTGGTAGGTTTTTTTGTCCCCCTTCAGCAGACCGCCAGAACCCAGCGCATCACGGAACGGGCCGTAAAAAGCGGAGGCATATTTGGCAGCGTAGGACATGATGCGGGTATTGATCAGGTCGTTGGCATCAAGGTCCTGCCGGATGGTGCTGATGCGGCCGTCCATCATGTCCGATGGGGCAATAATATCCACACCTGCCCGAGCCTGATTAACGGCCTGCTGGGACAAAATCTGGACCGAGGCCTCGTTTACCACGTAACCATCCTCGATCACGCCGTCATGGCCGTGGCTGGTGTAGGGGTCGAGTGCCACGTCCCCGATCAGGGCCATGTCCGGGAATTCTTTTTTCAGCAACCGGGCGGCACGGCACATCAGGTTGTCGGGGTTGAGTGCCTCGGTCCCGACTTCGTCGCGCGCATCGGCCGGGGTGATGGGGAACAGGGCAAGGGCTGGAATACCCAGTTTTGCGGCAGGTTCCACATGCTTTGCAAGCCGGTCAAGTGTTACGCGGTGTGCGCCGGGCATGGAGGATACCTCGGTTGTAACACCCGTACCTTCCATGAAAAAAATCGGCCAGATCAGGTTGCTGATGCCCAGTGAGTTTTCGGCAACCAGGCGGCGTGTCGCATCGTCAAACCGGTTGCGGCGCGGGCGGGTCAAAGGGAAACGACCAGCCATCATGGGCGGGATCTCCTTGCGCGGTGTCTGCCATGGGGCGGGCGGGTGGCCCGGTTGCCTATGGCAGCAAACAGGGGTGAACAAAACCGGGGGAGTATGCGCTCCTGCTCCTGTTATGCAACCCCGGCCGGGCAAGGATCAGCTCCGATCTGGGCGTGGGTGCAACCGTGGCGGTGGAGTGGGGTTTAAATACCGCCAGAGGTCACGCGTTATTCAAACTCTGGCCGTGCCTGCACCGGCGGGGGGCTGGAGTGGGTGGGTTCTGCTTTTTTTGCATTTTTTCTCCTGTCAGGGGCGCGCGGAACGGGGTAAGAGAGCATCCAGTGCTTTTGTCTGTTATGGAACAGGCCTTGGGCATGCCCTGAAAGGGGTATGTTAAAAGCGTAGTGATTGACCGCCATCTGCCGTCCGGCAGGCATGTTGCCAAACGACAGTTTGATTTTGAGGGAACACCCGAATGAGCCACACGGATCTGGACCGTTTTTTTCATGCGCCGCTGACCCAGACGGATCCGGACGTTGCGTCCGCCATTGCCGCAGAACTGACCCGCCAGCAGGACGGCATTGAACTGATCGCCAGCGAAAACATGGCCTCCGAGGCCGTTTTGCAGGCACAGGGCAGTGTGCTGACCAACAAATATGCCGAAGGTTATCCCGGCCGCCGCTACTATGGTGGTTGCGTGGAAGTGGACAAGGTGGAAACTTTGGCCATTGAACGTGCAAAAACGCTGTTTGGCGCGGGTTTTGCCAATGTGCAGCCCCATTCGGGCGCCAACGCCAATCAGGCGGCGTTCATGGCCATGGGCAAGCCGGGTGACACGGTTCTGGGCATGAGCCTTGCCGCTGGTGGGCATCTGACGCATGGCGCTGCTCCCAACTATTCGGGCAAATGGTTCAATGCCGTGCAGTATGGCGTTCGCCAGCAGGACGGTATTCTGGACTACGAACAGATGGAAAGTCTTGCGCGCGAACACAAGCCTTCCATCATTGTGGCTGGTGGTTCCGCTTACCCCCGCATTATCGACTTTGCCCGTTTCCGCCGTATTGCGGACGAAGTGGGCGCGTTGCTGATGGTGGATATGGCCCATTTTGCGGGTCTGGTTGCTGCTGGTCTGTACCCCAACCCGCTGGAATATGCGGATATTGTGACCTCCACCACGCACAAAACCCTGCGTGGCCCGCGTGGCGGCCTGATCCTGACCAACAGCGAAGTTCTGGCCAAAAAGATTAACTCTGCCGTGTTCCCTGGCCTGCAGGGTGGCCCGCTTATGCATGTGATCGCTGGCAAGGCCGTGGCGTTTGGCGAAGCCCTGCTTCCTGAGTTCAAGGAATATCAGAAAGCAGTGCAGAAGAATGCCGCCGTTCTGGCCGAAGTGCTGGTCGAACGTGGGTTTGATATTGTGACCGGGGGAACGGATTCCCACCTTCTGCTGGTTGACCTGCGGCCCAAAAAGGTGACCGGTAAGGCTGCCGAGCAGGCGCTGGAACGCGCAGGCATTACCGCTAACAAAAATGCCATTCCGTTTGACCCGGAAAAGCCCGCCATTACCTCTGGTGTGCGTCTGGGCAGCCCGGCGGCGACGGCTCGCGGTTTCCGTGAGGAAGAGTTCCGTCAGGTTGGTGAAATGATTGACGAAGTGCTGACAGCCCTTGCCGCCTCGGGTGGGGAAGGCGATGCCGTTGTGGAAAACGCAGTGCATGAGCGCGTAAAGGCTCTTTGTGCGCGCTTCCCCATCTATGCGCATTAATTCACGTATACATCTGTAGTGTAAAAAGGACGCGGGAGATTTCTCCCGCGTCTAGAATGGCTGTATTTGCTGAGTATGTGAATGACCTGAGAGTGGGGGGCAAAGAGTATTAGATTTTTTTGGTCAATTAAAATAAACCCATTCTGTCTAATAGATCATTGTTGGAAACTTGTAGGGCTTCAATCTTATGTCGAACAAATTAAGAGCATATATGACGATATTATTTGGATTTTTATTTTTATCTGCTCTATCGGCAATATATGTCTCAATGGAAAGCAATATATACTATTGGGATTTTGCGACTGGTTTTTCGGAAGCAAATCATTTAAATAATTTATATCATTCTCATCCAATCAAGGCGGTTGGGAAAATATTTTCTTCAATATGGAAATCTGATTATAATTATTTTTCAGCAATTATCCCATCAATATTTATATATTTGATAAAAAATCAAAGAGAGATATATATACAAACGATATTATTAATTTACTGTGTGCCTTTTTCAGCTTTGTTTGTATACATTTTTTCAAAAGTGATGGGAACACATAAACTCTTAGATATTCTGTTCCCTTTGTTCCTTGTAATGACAAACATGGTCGTTGTGGGAACAATTTTACGTGGTTTTCCAGATGTGGGAGGACTTATTTTTATAGAATATGCAATTATTCTTGCTATATCAGTCGATTATTCTAAAAATATATGTATTAAAAAGGCAATTCTCTTGGGAGTCTCCTTATGGATGGCTTTTCTTTTTAGGCGCTGGTATGCCTATACTATTGTTACACTTTATATTTCTCTTCCGGTTTTTAATTATTTCTATTTCAATATGCGCGGAAATTACGGGAAAATTGTTAATTCTGTAAAAAACTTCTGTATCGCGGGGGTGTCCTCGGTCGTTATGCTTCTGGTCTTCCAGTTTGGTCTGCTGCTGAAGATTTTGAAAACAGATTACTCCATTGCCTATACGGCATATAAAAAGCCACTAAATTATTCCATTGATTCAGTTTTGAATGGGTTTGGATATTATGTTTTGCCCATTTTTATTTTTGGAATTATTTTTATGTTAATGGAAAAAAATAAAAAAATTCAACTCTATATATCATTTTGTTTTTTCAATTTAATATTGTCCATGGTTTTGTTCTTCAGAACGCAATCTCCTGATATTCATCATATTCTTCCATTTTCATTTTGGATGATGATGATTGCGGCATACGGAGCATTCTGTATTTTCAATAGAGTTCGGGGCGGGGGAGTGTTGCGGGCTATTTCGTGTGTTTATATGCCTGTAGCTCTCATTATAGCGCTTTTTTGTGATCGCCCGTATCATGTTCCGCTGCTTCGTCTTGTTTTGCCCATGCAGTTTCCGCCGCTCCATATTGATAACTTCCAGACTTACCAACAGTTGGTCGATGATCTGAAGCGTGATTATGCACCATATGGTTCTATAGCTATTTTGAGCTCAGGCTTTGTTTTGAATACAAGCATGGTCGAGAATATCAGTAATTATCACCTTGTTACAGAAAACATTGCCCACGTGGATTTGCGGGATCATTTTAATCCAGTATTGTTGAATGCAAAATACGTGGTGATTGTTAGTCCGGTTCAGACGGACCTGCCTGCGGTCTATCAACGTGTCATTACTGTTCCTGCGTATGAAATACTGAATACGCGTGGTGTTGGTAAAAGCTATAAAAGGGTCGGGCATAGTTATGAGCTAAGGCCCAATGTTTACGCTTACATTTATGAAAAATTTGAGTCTTTTTCTGCGGAACAAATTTCTTATTTTAATCAGGAGTTATATGCGTATTACCCGGATTGGGAAAAGAAACATTATGGATACAAGGAATAGTCTCTCTAAAATCTGTGTCTATCGTTCGGATATGGAGCCCTTGCCGAGGCCGGGTGCGTAAATCTGCTCATCATGAACGACAATCCGGTCAATCCTGATGTGTTGTGCTTCAAAAAAGGGGTATGAGAGGGGCTGGTGCAGGTTCTTATAAGATCCTGCGTCTTTTTACGTCGGCACGTGAAGCTATGAATGCGTGTAGCCGTGAATGGATAAAAAATTGCCACGGTCTTTTGTGTCTTCGCGGTATAATGTTGCAGCACACGCTGACACGGAGCACAAAAAATGAATTTTACGGGACAGCATATACAATAGAAAAAAATGAAATAAATACAATCTCTAAGCCTTGGATAACGGGGGAGGCCTGAAGTCCAGAGTAGTATTTTTAACCAGTGTCAGAGTCGAGTGTAAGTAATTTTATGGACGTTTCCAAATCATTTTCAGCCGACATTAAGGTCGTGGTTCTAGTTCCATGCTATAATGAAGAGGTCACTATTGCCTCGGTTGTCCATGGTTTTCGCGCTGTACTGCCCAATGCACCAATTTATGTTTATGATAATAATTCCACAGACCAGACGGTAAAAGTAGCGCGGGAAGCGGGTGCCATTGTTCGCTCTGAATCGCTTCAGGGTAAGGGCTACGTTATCCGGCGTATGTTTTCCGATATCGACGCAGATTTTTATATTCTGGTGGACGGAGATGCGACCTACGAGGCCGCTGCCGCGCCGGATATGCTCAACATGGCTTATGCCAATGGGCTGGACATGGTGAATGGCGCACGCATAACAGACCGCGTGGATGCTTACCGCCGGGGGCATGTGTTGGGTAACAAGGTTTTAACCGGGCTTGTGACGAGCGTATTCGGGCGCAGGTTGTCCGACATGCTCTCGGGCTACCGGGTTTTTTCCCGCAGGTTTGTAAAGTCTTTTCCCGCCCTGTCTTCGGGGTTTGAGACGGAAACCGAATTTACAGTCCATGCGCTGGAGCTTGCCATGCCCATTGGTGAGCGGCCCACCCGCTATGTGGAGCGGCCACCGGGCTCTGCCTCCAAGCTCAAAACCTATAGTGATGGCTGTCGTATTCTCGGCATGATCATCAATCTGGTTAAGCAGGAACGGCCCTTGATGTTCTTCACCATCATCGGGTTGATTGTGCTGATTGGTGGTATTGGTCTGGGCCTGCCTGTTGTGCTGGACTTTTTCCGCACGGGGCTGGTGCAGCGCCTGCCCACGGCTGTTCTGGCCATGGGCATGGTCATACTGGCCGTCTTTTCCATGGGCTGCGGTCTTATTCTGGATAGTGTTGCATTGGGGCGGAGGGAGGTCAAACGTCTGGCTTACCTTGCCCTGCCCGCTCCCCCCCGCATGGCCGAGGGGCAGGCAACCGGGTCTCCTCAGGTAGAAGCCTAAAGTTTCTCAGAATTTGACGGGTAAGGGACTTTCTAACGCTCAGACCATAAGAGCATGACTGATAAGGGCCTCTTCTGTGATTACGAAGCGAAAATTACTCTGCACGCTAGCTGGTGCGCCATTACTTGCACTGGAGGGCTGCTCACAAGGGCAAACAAAGGGTAACTGGCAGTTTTACAAAGGAAATCCAGTTTTAGGAGGTCAATACGGCGTATGTTTTGACCCCTGCGTCATGCTGGAGAACACAGTTTACCGCATGTGGTTTTCGTGGCGGCTCAAGCGCGGCATTGCGTATAGCGAAAGCCATGACGGCATAACACTGGTCTCCCCCACAGCTTGTGCTTGTTGCGGACGCAGAGCAGAAAGACTACACAAATATCAATCGCTGCACGGTTATCAGGCGCGATAATCTGTACCATATGTGGTTTACTGGTCAGACCGAAACGCATTCATCCATTTACTACGCCACAAGCCCGGATGGCCTGCAATGGACAAAAGTCCAGTCCGATCCAGTACTTTGGCCTGAGAAAGCGTGGGAAAAAACGTCTGTTATGTGTCCCGATGTCATTGTGGACGAGCAGACCGGGCAGTTGCGCCTTTATTATTCTGCCGGTGAGCAATATGAACCCGACGGGATCGGGCTGGCCACAAGTACGGATGGTAAAACATGGCAGAAATTACCTGCGCCCATTTTTACACCCGACCCCAACCACTCATGGGAGCGGGCCAAGGTAACGGCATGTGATGTTCATTACCTTAATGGCTGGTACTATATGTTTTATGTCGGCTTTGCGGATGTTGATCACGCGGCAATATGCTTAGCCAGATCCCGCAATGGTATTGATCAGTGGGAAAGGTTGCCGAGCAACCCAATTCTGGCCCCTCCTGGCCGATTGAGCTATTTTAAATGGGACCGGGATGCCATTTACAAACCAGCCGCCGTGCTGACCGACAAGGGGTGGGTCATGTTCTATAACGCCCGCCGTCATCATCTCGAAAAGATCGGCATGGCCACTCATGAAGGGCAGTCCCTAGGCTTTAGGGACGATATGTGAGCAGCTCTTTGGCCTGAACTGCAAGGTTCAGGCCTGAGTTTGAAGGATGCGCGCCAGCCGGACCGCCGTATGCCCACGGCGGGGGCGCAGGTTGGGTATGACCAGCATGCAGTTGTCGTACGGGGTGCGGATTTCGTCCATGCCATCAACGGCAATCAGGGTTCCCGCAGTTTCAATAATATCCCCCCCCGCATAAGGGCGGAGGAAGGCAAAGCCCGCCGTATGGGCCTCCACGCAGTCGGTGACCACGGCATTTACGCCGGGTTGGTGGGGTGTGCAGGGTAAAGGTAGGGCCATACCGTGCGGAGCCATGCCATGCTGGGCCATAAAAGTGCTGGCCATGCTCAGGCTGTGCCGGGCCGCACTGCGGGTCCAGTGCTGCCCGGCTTCCAGCAGGCAGGCGCGGGCTGTGCCTGTGGGGGTGGAGAATCTCTCGTAATCAATCAGCCTTGGTCCGGTGGGGTGGCCGTGGTCCAGCACAACCTGTGGGGGTGTGGCCTGTGCGGAGGCCAGCGTGTCGGCCATGCGCAGGTTCCGCTCCGCCATGCTGGTCAGGAGCAGGGTGGCTGACGGCCATGTCATGGAGTGCAGGTCCAGCAGCACATCCACTGTGTCGATCACGGGTAAAAGTTCGCGCACCCGCCGCATTTCCAGCGATGAATGTGCCGAGCGAATGAGTTCGGGCATCCACAGCCTGTTCATGTCCTCCTCAATATAACGGAACTGGGAGGGGCGGCGCGGGTCAAACGCCGCATAGGCTTCCAGATTGAGAAAAATCAGGCTCAGACGCCCCTGTGTGGGGCTGGGTGACGTGGCCAGTAAATGGGCAAGGGCCTGTGCTCCGGCATATTCGTTGCCGTGCATCAGGGCTGTAATGGCAACATGCGGGCCGGGTCTGTGGCTTTCAAAATGATGCACCCCCTTTATGCCGCAGTTCCCCTGCACCCACGGAGTCAGGTCTGGTGGCGGGTCTTGCGGTGGTGCGTGGGGGAGTGGGGGCGGGGGAGGCGGCAGGGCTTCAGACAGGGTGCGGAAGCGATAAGAGCTTTTGCCACCCCGCTTGCGTTTGGAGGCACAGCTCATGGGTGCCCCGGCGCGTTGCAACGGAGTGTTGCCCAAAAAGTCCGGCACGATGGGTGAGGGAGGAAAAAACTGCACCACATGCTCCCGAGTATGGTTCGGGTTTGGCGTGGCTGCAATCCCCTCCCTGCCGGTGTTTGGGGTTGGGTTGGGTTTTGGTCCTTGAGCCCCGTGGGGGGCAGGTGGGTTATGCGCTGGTGGTTCTGGTGCGCTCCTTGCCCGCGCGCGGGCGCATTACAGGCGGAAGAGCCTGCTCGGGGCTGAGGACACGCAGTTTGACATGCGCGCCCACCTCCACCTGCCGCAGGTTCTTGCGCTCCGCCCCCGAGCACAGGGTTAGCGCGGAGCCTTTCTGCCCCGCGCGGCCTGTGCGGCCAATGCGGTGCAGGTAGGTCTCGGGCTGTTCAGGCACATCGTAGTTGATCACCTGCGTGACCGAGGCAATATCCAGCCCTCGGGCGGCCACATCGGTTGCCACCAGAATGAACAGGCGGCCAGAGCCAAAGCTGGCCACTGTGCTGGTGCGTTTGTCCTGCGTCAGATCGCCGTGCAGGGGGGCTACGGCCAGCCGTGCTTTTTTAAGGGTTGCGGCCAGTACGTCCGCCTCGGCCTTGGTGCGCACAAACACAATGCTGCGTGTTTTGGGGCTGCGGCCAAAAAAGGTTTTGAGAAACGCGGTTTTCTGCTCGTCTTCCAAAAACAGCACACCCTGACGGATGGCAGGACGTTCCTCGGGGGGCTTTTCAACGCTCAGTTCAACCGGTTTGTACACAATGCTGACCAGCATTGTTTTGCACGCAGCAGGCATGGTGGCGGAAAAAGCCAGAGTCTGGCGCGGTGTGGGCAGGTAGTTGAGGATGGTCCGGGTTTCCTCATCAAACTCGTGGGAGAACAGGCGGTCGCACTCATCCATGACCAGTTGGTAGCAGTCCGACAGGTCACACGTGCCCGTGCCAATAAAGTCCAGCAGGCGGCCCGGTGTGGCTATGAGAATGCGCGTAAAGCCACTGCTCTGGATAAGTTCGGAGCCCTGTTCATCCCGGTCCGCGCCGCCAAAGAGGCAGATAATGGGCGGGTTACGGGACTGGCTGCCCGCCGTTTTTTTGCCGCTCTCGCCCAGACATGTGCGAAAAACCTTGGCGGTTTGCAGCACCAGCTCACGCGTGGGCACCATAACCAGCAGCGTGCGCGGTTTGCGCGCCTTGAGCAGCCTGTGCAGCATGGGTAGCGCGTAGGCCGCCGTTTTGCCCGTGCCGGTCGGGGCTGTGGCCAGAATGTCCCGCCCTTGCAATGCCGCGGGAATGGCGGCCAGCTGGATGGGGGTCGGATGTGCCATGCCTGCCTGTTGTGCGTGGGCGCAAAGGGCTGGGGACAGACCCGTCTCCTTAAAGCTAGCGGACATACTGTTGCCTTTCTCGTGGTCTGGAATGCGTACAAGGTGCCTTGCTTTTAAAGGCAATCCGGTTGCAAGGACAAAGCGGACCATGCAGGGCGCGTGGTTGCAAAGGCCGATGTGTAGCGGAGGAATGCGCGTTATGGCGAGCGCAATGTATGCAGGTGCGCAAACTGGTTCAGACCCGACCGAGGTTTTGGACCGCGCGGCACCCCACGCTTTTGTGGTGGGGGAGAATTTTGCCGGCATGCGTTCGCAGGCATTGGGGCTTGCCCACCGTGCCGGGTGGGACGGTACGTTCCAGCCCGTATGCCCCAGCCGTGTTGCGCGTGTGGCGCTGGCTGGCCCGCGTTGGCTTGGTCGTTCCTGCCTGCGTGGCAGCAGTGGGCAGACGCTGGAGTCCCACACCGATCTGCTGCGTTCGGATGTGGTGATCAGCATTGGCGGCAAAGGGGGCGCTATTGGCGCGGCCCTGCGCTCGCACCATCGCCCGGTGGTGCAGATTCAGAACCCTCGCCAGTCCCTTGCCCGCTTTGATCTGATTCTCGCCTGCCGTCATGATGATATTTCTGGCCCCAACGTTCTGCTCGGCCGCACCGCCCTGCATGGGCTGACACCAGAGGAACTCGAACATGCCAAGCAGGAATGGGAGCCACGGCTGGCCCATCTGCCCCGCCCGCTGGTGGCGGCACTTGTTGGCGGGTCCAATGGGCGCTTTCAGCTAGGCGAGGCCGAGGCCCGCAGGCTTGCCCACGTGCTGGTGCAGACCCGGCAGGATGAAGGTGGCAGCCTGATTGTGACCGCCTCCCGCCGAACGGACCCGAAGGCGCTTGCCGCGCTGAAGGAAATTATAGAACCCGCAGGCGGCTTTGTCTGGGATGGGGAGGGGGATAACCCCTATATCGGGCTGATCGCCTGTGCGGACAATCTGCTGGTGACCATAGATAGCGTGTCCATGATGTCCGAATCCGTGGCGGGGCGTGCGCCGGTCACGGTTTTTCCGCTCCCCGGCAAATCCCGCCGTATCAACGAATTTGTGGAAGAGCTGGAACTGGCCGGGCGTGTGCGTGTGCTGGGTGAGAGCGCGACCCGCCTGCCCACGCCATGGTATGTTACCCCGCTGGATGACACGCCTGAACTGGTGGAAGAAATGCACAATAGGCTCGGGTTTTAAGCTGCCCGTAAAGGCAGTGCGGGGCCGCGCGCTGGTGTAACAGATGGCAGGTTAGGCTACGGCCCCGTGGCCTGCATATGGCGCGTGTGGCTAAGCACCTTATACCAACCATTGTTTGGCCTGACTCACGGGGTACCCATCGGTTTAAAAATGTGATTCACAGGATGCTGACCATTCTCTGAAGGAGGCATTCTGGATGGGCAGCCCTCTGT
>NZ_WOTD01000012.1 GCF_011516885.1 Acetobacter lambici
AGGACGTGCAGGAGGTCGCAACACAATGGCTCTGGACATATAACCATGACAGACCCAACATGGGGAACAGCGGGCTAACCCCCGCCCAGAAACTAAAAACAGCTGCCTGAAGTCTCATTCAATGCCCGACTAAAAATGGGGGGATTACCGTATAATTTATCTCCAGAGAGAGCAGACAAATTTATCCGTTATGCTCTAGATTGCGCTGCTATTGTTGCTGTCACTGATGTTCGAGGAACAATTACTTTTGTTAATGAAAAATTCTGTGAAATCAGCGGTTATAGCCGCAACGAATTGATAGGAGCAAATCACCGAATTTTACGATCTGGCGTTCATGACGCTGAATTCTTCCGCTCAATGTATCATCAGATCGCGAATGGTCGTAATTGGCATGGAGAGATTTGCAATAAAAAGAAAAATGGCGAGATATACTGGGTTGATACGACTATTGTTCCACACGTTGCCGCGTCTGGAAAAGTTGACAGTTATACTGCAATTCGTTTCGATATCACGGAAAGAAAATGTGTTGAGGCCCAGTTGCGGGAAAGCCGCGAGCACCTTGAGATTGTTGCTAATCTCGACGTATTAACCGACCTGCCGAATAGACGGTATTTTCAGTCATACCTAGAAAAAATAATTGCAAAGAGAGCGGAAACAGGGAGATCTTTCTTCCTGGCGTTGATGGATATTGATTCTTTTAAGGAGGTTAATGATTCTTTCGGTCATGAGGATGGCGACCGTCTCCTAAGAACGGTTGGGATGCGCTTACGATCGATGGTCGATGATCATATTTTTGTTGCGCGACTTGGAGGCGATGAGTTTGGAGTTGTTTTTGACGAGACAGAAGAAGGTTTGGCCCGCGCTTTTTTTGAGACAATACTTCAGATGCTACGCGAGCCGATCAAGATCGCATCGGTAAACTGGCATGCTTCGTCAAGCATCGGTTATGCGACTTTTCCCGCTGATGGACGAGATACGACAAGTTTAGTCCGAGCCGCTGATCTCGCTCTCTATCGCGCAAAAGAATTGGGACGGGATAGAGTTGAAGAGTTTTATCCAGAACTTCTTTTGCAGTCTGAGAAAAGAACTCTCGCATTGCTTGAAATTGAAACGGGACTAAGGCGCGAGGATTTCCATTTCTCCTATCAGCCAATTATCTTCCGCGATAAAACTTATCCTGTTTCTTTTGAGGCGCTCATAAGGTGGCATCATCCTGAACGCGGCGTTATAATGCCGGGCGATTTTCAGGCGGGTCTCACTGATCCTGCGATGTCCGCGCTCATCGGGATATATATGCTGAATCGGGTATTTAGCGATATTAAAACGATGCTCGAAATGGGTCTCTCATTTCGTCGGGTGGGGATTAATCTCACAAACGCAGATTTTCGGTCTGACGCGTTTCTGGAACAATTCTTCAGCCTCTGTAAACAGACAGGAATTGGACCGGAGCATTTCTGCGTCGAGGTTACTGAAGGTATGTTCTTGGGACGCGAACAGAAACGAGTAGATCGTGGGTTAAGAAAACTTCATGCAGCAGGTGTAGAAATAGCACTGGATGATTTTGGAACCGGCTACGCATCTCTAACGCATCTCCAGGAAATTCCAATAGATCGATTGAAAATTGACCGCCGTTTTGTCTCACGCATTATAACTTCATCCGAAGACAGGGTTATTGTAAAAGGCGTCATTGATATTGCTCATGGATTAGGAAAAATAGTCACCGCTGAGGGTGTTGAAACGGCTGAGCAGGCGAAGATGCTCATCGATATGCGATGCGACTCGCTCCAGGGCTGGTATTTCAGTAAAGCATCCGACCTGATGTCGTTACCATCAGTTATGAACAAACTGACTGAGCAGCGAGCGTCACTTCATAAAGATAATTTCTGATTATATACATACGACAATTACTTTACACGAAACAATAATTCACCACCTAAGAAGGTCGGTAATTCTCATTCGGGGGAATCCATTCTTCATAAAACTGCATGCAGAAACTTGCAAAAAATCTTTTTCTGATTGCGTCATGATATGATCAAAACGGTGAGTGCTTGACCGCAACCCGTAAACCACCCTTTTTGACCCGTTCTTCAGGCCCGCAAGCTCCGGCGTTCAGGTCGGAGATAGGGCCGTTCCGGCGTTTCAGTCAGGTGTTCTTTGCTGTTTGATGCAAAAAGATGCAAAAACACAGTATTTCCACGCCTATAATCGTTGTCATCAGCCATAGATTGATGTTATCTTTTAGAGATGGCGGACATCAAAGCCGCGAAAAATATCCTACGGCGGGCGGACTGCCCGTTGAAGCCTGTGGAGGGACATCGCATCAGGCGACCCAATGAAGCAGGAAGCACCATAAGGGCGGCTTAATGCAAGCCCGGAATGGAACCATCGGCCTTCAGTCCGGTGAGCAGGTCAGGGTTCCGAAAGACTGACGGGGGAGCCTTGGGGGGCTGACGGCATCCCGGCTGCCGCCGGGATCGCGTCCACGTCATCTCACTCGAAGATCGTCACCACCTTCGCCAGAACCTCGTCCATGATTTCATCCGGTAAGGTCTCAACCAGCCGTCCATTCCTGGCGTTGATGTCCAGAACGCGGGGCTGATCGCACCGGATAATTCCTGTTGTCTCCGTTCCGCTTCCTGTCAGTGCCACAGCGAACCCCAGACGCCGCGCGAAGTCCCCGCCATTCGTGATGGGCAGGATGACGGGCAGGCGCGTGGCCCTATTGAAATCGTCGGGCGATACGATCAGGACTGGCCGGTATCCCTGCTGCTCCCGGCCCTCTGTCGGATCGAGACTGACCTTGTATATGTCGCCACGCTTCACAGAATCTCACCCCCGACCGCCGGGGCATCGACCCATTCGCGATCTTCCTGGGTGTGCGGCCCGGAATAGTCCGACGCGGCCAGCAGTTCGGCCATCGTGTATTTCGGCCGGGCTTTCGGTTCGACGACAAGGCGTCCCTCGGCCACGCTGATTGAGACCTTAGCCCCTGCGGACAGATGCAAGGTCTCAAGGACGGCGGGAGGGACGGCCATCATGACCGATCCGCCGACCTTGCGGAGATTGGTGGTGTGCATTGATCGCTCCTGGTTGGATAGATGTTATATTGAAATATAACATCCCCATGGAGACGCTTCAACGGTAATCAGCCTGGCGGCTTCATCTCTGCCTGCTTGTTCTTCCTCGCCGCCCGTCGCGCCCGGATGTCGTTTGCCCGTTCTTCCGGGTCAGGATTGTAATAGACTTTATGCAGCAGATTGACCGTCTTATGCCCCGTCGTCTTGGCCAAATCCATCGCGTCAACATGATCCTTCTTGAGTTCCGTAATTGCGACATGGCGTAAGTCGTGGAACGTGTATTTCTGGCTTAACCCGTCCGGTTGCTTCATAGCCCAGGCGACGGCGTCGGCGAATTCCCGTGTCACGGCATGGAGGGTGATACCGCCCGCGCACATTGGTTGATCAGGATCGCCGAACATCCAGCGATCATTCCGGCGCGGCAGGTTCAGCCTGATCTGTTTAATGACTGCTGCGGCTTCCTCGGTCAGCGGGACATCGCGAGATTCCCCGTTCTTCGTCTCAGGCAGATGGATATGCGTCTCGAAGACATGATCCCAATTTATCCGTCTGATCTCCGACTGACGCATCGCCGTCTCGATCGCGATTGACGTAATATAAGGGAGCCATTTCGGGCCACAAATACGGCAGGCTTCGATGAGTTTCGTATAATCAGATGCCGGCATGATAACCCGTCGCGCCGGGCGCATCTTCGGCCGCTTCAGACCTGAGATGGGGTTCGTGACTTTATATTGCCATTCGTTGATCGCGTATGAGAACACGGCGGACAGAGTGTTCATGGCGTTCGAGACTGTCGTCGGAGCCTTGCCCTCAGCGACCCGGCCATTTCGCCATTCGATAATGTGACTGGGCGAGATCGATGCAATCGGCAGGGACGACCATTCCTGTTCGCGCCACATCCGCAACACACTGGTTTCCTGGCGGGCGCCCTTTTTCGTCGGAGTGACCTCTTCTTCGTAACGCCGAAGCAGATCGAGAAGTGTCGTCTCTTTCTCTCTAAGGGGATCGACATACACACCGCCGTCGATTTCGGTAATCGTCTTCAGCCGGAAACGCTGGGCCTCGGCCAGACTATCGAATGTCTCGACGACATTGCGACCCTTCCGTGCGATCTTGACTTGATACTGCATCTCGCCGCGCAGATAGATGCCCGGCGCCACCTTTTTCCAGACAGCCTTCGCCATCGCCAAACCCTTTGTGCAAATTATCCCTGAACGGTCATTTGCACGGATTTGCACAATAAATAAGAGGTATTTTTTTCAGGACTAAATTTGCACAGCCATTTTAGGGCTGTTTTCTGCGATATTTGGCGGAGAGAGAGGGATTCGAACCCTCGGAACTATTGCTAGTTCAACGGTTTTCGAGACCGCCCCATTCGACCGCTCTGGCACCTCTCCGTGGGGATGCGTTATAGGTGTGCCGACACAAATACGCAAGCGCTGATCTGCAAAAGCATTATGGGGCATCCGACACCCCCCAGATCATGGCAAAACCTCCCCCGAACGCAGCACCTTACCCCCTCCACAAGCATTGATCACGCGCCCCTTGGGTAGACTGACGAAGCAGTCAAGATATGTGTCAAACATCCATATTAAGTGAGGGTTTGTGTGCTTGTTCAGACCCTTACCAGACATGTTTGCGTCTTGACGGTGTGCGTTATCTGGTGCAAGTGCAGCGGGCAATATTGATGTCTTTGCTAAACGCTGAATAGAATGAGGTGCGTGCCTGGCGACAGGATTGTGGTGCCCGCCTCCTCAGAGGAAAGAGCCGTAGCTTGACCTATGTGCCTGTGCAGCCATTTTTTTTTGATATGACAGATCATCAGGAACATCTTCCAGGCATGGGAAGTGGCCTTAAAGACGTGTCGGCACAGCAGATGCCGCCGCATAGCGCCCTGAAGCCGCTAAAAGTGGTTTTCCTCCTGATCGCACAGCCGCACCAGACGCTCCACTCCCTCCCGATTGCTTTTGAAATGGCGGCACGCCACCCCAATGTGGAAGTGCATGTTGCCTGCCCAACTCAGAGCCATCTGGACTATGCCCGCTCCCTTGGCCGGGTCTACCCGACGGCAAAGGTCATCTACGACCTGCTCCCTATTCCCGCATGGCTTGGCAAGTTAATCGAACGGAATGGCCCCGGTCCGATTGAAAGACTGGCCTCCCTGTTTTTCAGCCGCCGCTACTTCAAGCAGTTTCGGGCGGTTGTCGTGCCTGAGCGGACCTCGCTTTACCTCAAACGCATGGGGGTTACAGAGCCGCTTTATATCTGGACCCGCCACGGTGCGGGGGACCGGGCCATCGGATTTGCGGATGATATCAAGCAATTCGACTTTGTGCTCCTCTCTGGCAAAAAAGTGGAGGAGAGGCTACTTGAGCGCGGACTGATCACCCCCGGCGAATACTATATGGGGACCTACGCCAAGTTTGATATTGTGGAGCGCCTGCACAAGCAGCAGCCCCGTCTGTTTGATAACGACAAGCCGATTGTACTGTACAACCCGCATTTTTCACGCGGGCTGACATCGTGGCACCAGTTTGGTGAGTCAATCCTGAACTATTTTGCCAATCAGGATCATTACAATCTGATCTGCGCCCCACACTACCGCCTGTTCAACGGCCACAAAAAGCAGGCCGAAGCACTGGTCAAACGCTTTGCCAAGTATCCAAATATCCTGATCGATACAGGCAGCACCAGCAGCATAGACATGACCTACACCATGGCGGCCGACCTTTATCTGGGGGATGTCAGCAGTCAGGTTGCGGAATTCCTGATCCGGCCCCGGCCGTGCATTTTCCTCAATGCACATCACGCACACTGGCAGAACAATAAGGACTACCGGTTCTGGACGCTGGGGCAGGTCATTGATAGTCCAAGCGAGTTGGGCAAAGCGCTTTCCGCCGCCTTTACCCGTCAGGACGAGTTTGCGGACAAACAACGCGCCTATGTTGCAGAGACCTTTGAGCATCAGGACAAAGGACCAACATCCCCTGGTGCTGCGGATGCCATTGTCCGTTTTTTACAAAAAATGACCTAAGCTCTCGTTTCTCTTCAGGCATGCCAAGCATGCTTCTCCCTCGCCTATTGGTCAGATCCGTGCAAAACTCGCGCCGATGAAAATCGCATATATTATAAACTCCGTGGAAAGCGGTGGTGCGGCGCTGCCCGTTCCGGCAATTACAAAAGTCATGCGTGACGCCGGACACCATGTTGAGGTTTTTGCCCTCACACGGCGCAACGGTCTGGCCATTGAGCCTTTGCAGGATGCGGGTCTGACGCTCCATATCCGCCCCGGCACACGCAAGGACCACCTTGCCGCCCTGCGCTGGCTGAACCGGCAAATGCGATCCTACAAACCCGATGTGCTGTGGACATCCCTTAGCAGGGCCACGCTTCTGGGCCAGATGGTGGGTAAATGGCAGCATATTCCTGTAGTAAGCTGGCAGCATTCCGCACGGCTCAAGCCTTTTAACGCCGCCCTGCTCCGACACTTCAAAAACAGAAGCGCCCTGTGGGTGGCAGATTCCTCCTGCGTGGCGGAACAGACACGCCTCACCCTTGGCGTTACCCCGGACCATCTTGTGGAATGGCCTATTTTTCGGGCGGACCCGCACATGCCCACGGCAGCACCATGGCAGCCCGGCACGCCCGTGCGCATTGGCACGCTGGGCCGACTGCACCCGGTCAAGGGGTACGATACGCTGTGCGCGGCCATTGCCCTGCTCCAGACCCGGCCCGGCCTCCCCCCCTTTGAGGTACTGATCGGTGGGGAGGGAGAAGAGCGCCCCCACCTAGAAGACCTGATTGCGCGCGACGGGCTACCCATACAGATCCTTGGGCACATCAAGGACCCTTCGATTTTCCTGACCCAACTGCACCTCTACACCCAGCCCTCGCTCTGGGAAGGCTTCTGCCTTGCAGCACATGAGGCCATGCTGGCAGCCCTGCCCGTTGTTGCCTCTGATGCAGGGGAAATACCGTCTTCCATTACCCCCCAGACCGGGCGCATCGTGCCTCCTCAAAACATCACGGCGCTAGCGGATGCGCTGGAGGACCTGCTCAAACAGCCCGAACATCTGGCGGCCATGGGCCAACGCGCGCGCGCCAGCGTGCTGGCCCGCTTTGGTGCCCAGCAGTTTGACCAGATCGGTCAAAACATTCTGGCCCGTGTTGAGCAGATTGTGGCGAAAAACCATTAAAACAAAACCTTCTCCCCCAAAGCATGCACCTTATGCCATAAAGCCCACCCTTTATTGGAAAACAGAATTATAACGCCTTTTGGATTGAGCCAGAAAGAATAGCCGTGAAAATTGCCTTTATATACATTGCCGAACCATACCAGTGTTACCATACGGCAACCGTGGCAAGTGCTCTGGCCTCAATCCCCAACACGCAGGTTGTTGAATATTATAGCTTCCCCGAAACACCATTACACCTCCGCCGGATCAGGCATTCCCTGAACCTGCCCGACCTCCCCCAAAAACCCTTCCCCAAATCATGGAAAACAAAAGCGCTCAAGCATGCCAGACGCCATGACCAGGAGAGAACGCTTGTTCTGAAGGAAAATATTGAGGAACTGAACAGGTATGATGCGGTTATTGCGACAGAGTACTCAGCCGGTATTTTAAAAAAAATGGGGCTGACCAAACCAAAGCTCATTCTGCTTATGCATGGGGCTGCGGGGCGCTACGTCAAAGACCAGTATCTTGTGCCCGAGTTTGATCTGGTACTGCTCTCTGGCGCCAAAGAAGAAGCTTTTTTTGAAAGTCGGGGATTACTGGCGCACAATAGCGGAAGAATTATCGGCTATCCAAAGTTCGACGTTTTTGCCGCCATGCGTCACGACAACACCATTCATTTTGAAAATGGCCACCTCTTTGCGCTCTACAACCCCCATTGCCAGCGCGCGCTTACCTCCGCCTCAAAATGGATGATGCCGCTTATTCAGGGCTTTCGGGCGCAGATAAACAAGCCCGATGGGTATAATCTGGTCGTCGCACCCCACATCAAAATGTTTCACAAAGGCTTTGGGTTCAAAGAGCGCGCGCTCAAACGCCAGCAAGGGCCGGGCATTCTGGTGGATACCGGCTCGCCCGCCATGCTGGACATGACATATACATCCCAAGCAGCACTCTATATTGGGGATGTCAGCAGCCAGATTTACGAGTTTCTCGCCATTCCCCGCCCCTGTGTGTTTTTAAACCCCCGCAAAATTCCGTGGAAGAATGATCCGCATTTTGTGTACTGGACCTTGGGGGATGTCGTGGACAATATTCACGACCTTATGCCCACCATAGCCAATGCGGCAAAGCGCCACGCCTTATACCGCCCGGCTCAGGAAAAGTTCTTTCAGGAGGCATTTGGCACTTCACTCCTTGGCGCATCGCAGCGCGGGGCTAAAGCCATCATGCAGTATCTGACCGCCTCCTGAGCACGCTTTGCGCCACCGTGCGCGTATGCACCACGCGGTAGCTCTTTTACGCCCTGTATGAATCAGACCTCAACGCACGTCCCCAACATCAGAGGTTCAGTCATGGACAAATTTGCAGGTTTGTGGTCGACACCCTGATGGCCAGCGACAAATCAATCTTTAGCAGCATCTTCCGCAATGTGGGTTTTCTTACCGCAGGGCGCATTGGCAACGCCTTATGCAGCTTCATATACATTTCTCTTGCAGTGCGAACGCTGGGGCTGGCGGACTTTGGGCTCCTTATACTTATTCATTCGCTTGCCTCCGCTTCCTCCATGGTGTCCCGCATGCAGTCTTGGCAGACGCTGATCCACTTTGGAAGCGAGGCCTTCGCTAGCAAGGACATGCCGCTGCTCAGGAAGATTATTGGTTTTTCAATCCGGCTGGATACGCTGTCCGCCACCATTGCCTTAACTCTGGGAATAGCGCTGGCCCTGATCTATGGCGCCATCGCGGGCTGGTCACAACATATTATAATGCTAGCCCTACTCTATGCTTTTTGTAGTCCGTTCATGTACACCGGATGGTCAAACGGCATATTACGTCTGTCTGGAAAATTCCACGCGGCCCCTATTATGGATTTCCTTGCCTCAGCTTTTCAGACATCCGCAACCTTTGTTGGCTACAAACTCCACTATACTTTGGGTTACTTCCTGCTTATCTGGGGCTTAACACGGGTTATCGACTACACGGCATCTGTCTGCTTTGCCCTGTCTTCCATGAAAATGAACATTATCAAAATCTATGTTCATGCCTTCCAGACCCGTAAGTGGCACCTGCCGGGAATGTGGGCCTTTACCCGCAATGTCACCTTGAACCAGACACTGGGGTCTATCTCCGGTCAGGTTGCAACCCTGATCATCGGGGGGCATCTGGGACCAGCCGATGCCGCCATTTTCAGGGTCTCCCGCCAGATTGCGGATGGCATGGCCACACCGGCACAGCTCCTGACCCCGGTTCTGTACCCCGAGCTGATTAAAATGCGGGATCAGAACAACTGGAGAGGCTTGAAAAAACTGACATTTATCATGTTTTCTTCCCTCCTGTTTCTGTCCTCACTCCTGATTATTCTCTCCTTTTTTTCAGGAGGGAAAATATTCTCCTTTATGTTCCATGAGACCGTTTCCAATTCATCGCTGTATATTTCCATGATGCTGGTTGCCACAGCCTGTAACCTGCTTCTGGTGCCACTGGACCCTTTGTTGACGGTTATGAACCGTGTGCGCTTTTTAACCATCAACAGAACCATTATTACGCTGCTGTATTTTCCACTTCTCTATGTATTCACCAGCCAAATGGGGCTTTACGGCGCGTGCATTGCCACCGTGCTGTCCAGTGCGGCTGTTCTGCTCTCGCGCTTTGTGGGGATATGGCTTTTCAGGTCTGATTTCAGAACCCGATAAACAAGCAGGCGCAACGGCTTTACCCCTTTGCCACAAGATCAGGGACATTCACCATGGGACTGCGCAAAGACATCTGGCGTGTGGGCATTGTAAGCAGCCCGCTCCAGCATATTCTGACGCAAGGCACGCTTGAAGGACTGCCGGTTGTGTGGACCCCGCCCATGCGCCGCTTCTGCTTTCGGGCCGACCCGTTCGGCCTGTGGCGGGATGGCAGGCTCCATGTTTTTGTCGAGGATTACGACTACCGCGTACGCATAGGCTCCATAGACGTTTTTATCTATGATGAGGCCCTACGCCTGCTGGAACAGCGCAAGGTGCTCCAGACACCGTGGCACCTCTCCTACCCTTATGTTTTTGAGGCCGAAGGCCAGACATGGATGCTGCCAGAGGCTTTTCGCTCTGGCAGGCTCACGCTCTATCGCTGCAAGCACTTCCCCGACCAGTGGGAGGAAGCAAGCGTTATTGATCTGGGTGATGACATTGCCATAGACGCCACACCTTTTTTCCATGACGGGTTGTGGTGGCTGTTCTACGTGCCCGCCCGATGCCGCGCCGCCCCCGTGGGGGAGTTACATCTGGCCTATGCGCCCAGCCTGTCTGGCCCATGGCAGCGCCACCATGCCAACCCCGTCCGGTTGGATAGCGCCAGCACCCGCCCCGGCGGCACCCCCTGCGTGCTGGACGGCAAAGTCGTGCTCCCGGTGCAGGACTGCACACAGACATATGGTGGCGCCATCCGCCCCCTGACCTTTGACACACTCACGCCAGACAGGGTTGTTACCCACGCAGGCGCACCCATTGGCAGACCCGCCAGCTATGCCCCCTATACAGAGGGAATGCATACGCTCGCAGGTGTTGGCCCCGTCACACTGATTGACGCTAAATATACGGACCTCTCGGCCTATGGGATCGGGCTACAGGCATGGCGGGAGGTCAGGCAGTTTTCATCCAGACTCTTCTTCCACAACAAGCGGCAATAAGGGCACACCACCTGATACAAACGGCCGGGTGCCGCCAAAATTGTGCCAGAGTGCAAGTTCTTTGTTGACGCGGCTGCGAGTCTGCCAGTAAAAGCTCCGCTGATCCACGCAGATGGAAGCATGCCGTGCAAAGTTGCGGCCAAAGAACAAAAAGCGAGCTGATCTTTCGCCTGTGCCCAAGGTGCCGCGAGGGTCAAGAGATCGGAAAGAGAGACAGTTTATGTTCGCAGTTATCCGCACTGGCGGCAAACAGTACCGGGTTGAGCCCAACATGGTGCTGAAGGTTGAAAAGCTGGAAGTCGAAGCCGGCTCCACCATCACCTTTGATGACGTTCTGGCCGTTGGTGGCGAGAGCGGCACAACCATTGGCGCTCCCACAGTAGCTGGCGCAAAGGTAACGGCTACCGTTATCGCTCAGGACCGCCTCAAGAAGGTCATTATCTTCAAGAAGCGCCGTCGGCAGAACAGCCGCCGCAAAAACGGCCACCGTCAGCCGGTTACCGTTCTGCGCATTCAGGAAATTAACGCCGCCTGATTTTCCCCCCAAGGGGAATAACAGGTTGGTCAGACCACGGAGGACTTAGGTCATGGCACAAAAAAAAGCTGGCGGTTCATCCCGTAACGGGCGCGATAGCGCCGGACGCCGCCTTGGTGTAAAAAAGTTTGGTGGCGAGCAGGTTATTGCTGGCAACATCATCATTCGCCAGCGTGGCACAAAGGTAAAGGCTGGCGTTGGCGTTGGCGTTGGCCGCGACCACACGCTGTTTGCCCTGATCCCGGGCAATGTGCGTTTTGAACGCCGTGCGGAAGGCCGCGTCCACGTTTCTGTTGACGCGCTGCCCCTCGCAGCCGAATAAGCAGGCTGGTTTTTTCCAGTCTATGTTTTAGCGTAGCTGGAACGCAAAACAGGGCCGGGCCGGAAGGTTCGGCCCTTTTTCGTGTTCCGGGGCGGAAGGTATGTCATGAAGTTTCTAGACCAGGCTAAAATCTACGTTCGCTCAGGCGACGGTGGAGATGGTGTGACAGCCTTCCGTCGGGAAAAATACATCGAATTCGGCGGCCCCGATGGCGGCAATGGCGGGCGTGGGGGCGACATTATTTTCGAGGCTGTTCCCAACCTGAACACGCTGATCGATTTTCGTTACACGCAGCATTTTCGCGCCCGCAAGGGCGGCAATGGCGCAGGCTCCGACCGTACGGGGGCCGCCTCCCCCGCCGTTGTCATCAAGGTGCCTATTGGCACCCAGATCATGGATGATGACCGCGAGACCCTGCTGGCCGATCTGGACGAGGCAGGCAAGCGCGTAACCCTGTGCCGTGGTGGCGATGGCGGCTACGGCAACGCCAATTACAAAAGCAGCACCAACCGCGCCCCCCGCCGCTCGGACAAAGGCTGGCCGGGCGAGGAACGCTGGGTATGGTTGCGCCTTAAACTAATTGCGGATGTGGGACTTGTGGGCCTGCCCAATGCTGGCAAATCCACCTTTTTGTCCGTTGTCTCTGCCGCCCGCCCCAAAATTGCCGACTACCCCTTTACCACCCTGCATCCCCAGTTGGGGGTTGTACGCCTGTCCATGACTGAAGAGTTTGTGGTGGCAGACATTCCGGGGCTGATTGAAGGCGCGCATGAGGGGACGGGGCTGGGCGACCGCTTTTTGGGCCATGTGGAACGTTGCGCCGTGCTGCTGCACCTGATTGATGGCGCGGCAGGCAGCGTGGTGGATACATGGCGCACCATCCGCCACGAACTGGCAGCCTATGGTGGCGGTCTGGCCGAAAAGCCGGAAATTATTGCCCTGAACAAAACCGATGCCATGACCCCGCGTGAGGCATCGGCCCGCCGTGCGGCCCTACAGAAAGCCAGCGGCGCTCCTGTACTCCTGATCTCGGCTGTAACAAGACAGGGCGTGCCCGAACTGCTACGCCTTTTGCAGGACACGGTAACAGCCGCCCGCAAGGACGCGCAGGCCAAATCCTGATCCATCATTCCGCAATGCCATAGCTGGAGGGGGGAGCATCCCCCCAACGGATGAGCCCATGACCACAGACAGTCCCCACCCTTCTCTCCTGCGTGCAAAAAGGCTGGTTATCAAAATCGGCAGCGCTCTGGTTGTGGACCCGCAAAAAGCCGCCCCACGGCAGGAGTGGCTGGCAAGCGTTGCGGCGGATATAGCCGTTTTGCGCAAACAGGGTGTGGCGGTCAGCGTTGTCTCCTCCGGGGCCATTGCACTTGCACGGCACACGCTGGGCCTGACAGGTGGCCCCCTACGGCTGGCAGAAAAGCAGGCTGCGGCCGCTGTGGGCCAGATCAGCCTTGCACAGGCATGGAGCCATGCCCTGTCCGCCCACGGGCTGACTGCGGCCCAACTGCTGCTCACCCCCGAGGATACGGAAGACCGCAAGCGCTACCTGAACGCCCGCGCCACCCTGAACACCCTGCTGGAACTGGGGTGTGTTCCGGTTATTAACGAGAACGACACCATTGCCACGGCCGAGATCCGCTTTGGGGATAACGACCGCCTTGCCGCCCGCGTTGCGCAGATGACCGACGCGGACCAGCTTGTGCTGCTGTCCGATATTGACGGGTTATACACCGCCGACCCACGCACCAACCCCAACGCACAACACCTGCCGATAATTGAGAGCCTGACACCCGAGGTTGAAGCCATGGGGGGTGAACCCCCACCGGGTTATTCCTCGGGCGGCATGCGCACCAAGCTGCTGGCGGCCAATATTGCCACACGCTCGGGCTGTGCCATGGCCATTGCCATTGGCAAAACCATGCACCCGCTGCAAGCCCTTATGGATGGGGCACGCTGCTCGTGGTTTTTGCCCCAGAGCAATGGGCATACGGGCCGCAAGCAATGGATTGCTGGCAGCCTGAACCCCACGGGTGAAATCACGGTGGATGCCGGGGCCGTAGAAGCCCTGCGCAAGGGCGGCTCGTTACTGCCCGCAGGCGTTCTGCATGTGCAGGGCAGCTTTACGCAGGGTGATCTGGTGGAGGTGGTGGATTCCAGCGGGCGCATACTCGCCCACGGCCTTGCATCCTACGATGCGGATGACGCACGCCGCATAGCCGGGCACCATTCCAGCGAGACAGCCAGCATTCTGGGCTGGCAGGGCCGCGACGAGATCATCCATCGTGATGACCTTGTGATGCTCTGAGCCAGCAGGCTCAGGCACCCATGGGCTACCCCCGCAACACCTAACGTTATGGCTTGTTGCGGGAGGGAAAATGCAACACCGGCTCCGAACGGCCAGTATGATCATCATACCGCGCATCGGATACGGGTGAGCGGGGTTGTCCACCCCCATCGCGTGAAAAATCGGGCCTGTAGGCCTCCTGATTAGCGTCTGGCGCTCTTTGGCGGCGCAGGATTTCAGCCCCGGTTACGGGCTGTTCGTCCTCTTCCTCATGCCAGGGCATGCGTTTGGCCGGGGGGGGCTTGTAGGGGTCGGCATCCATATGTGGAGCGGGGGGGGCTTCCTGCCTTGCCTCGTATGCATCCGACACCCTTGGGGCCCGCAGTTCGGCAAAAACGGGCATGCTCCGTGGGGTGGATGGTTTTTCCACCACGGGGGGGCGTACCTCCTCCACCACGGGCCTGTCCTCGCTCGCTGCACGGCGGGCAAAGGGGAGCGGGGCTTCCGCTGCACTCTGTGCGTACCCGGCGGGGGCCGCACTGCCCTGCATGGCGCGCGAGCGCATTTCCGCCTGAAGTTCCTCCAACTGGAGGGAGAGTTCAGCCAGCCTGCTTTTGACGCCAAAAACAGCAAAAGGCATCATCATAAACGCAAGCCCGAACACAATGCCAACCGCCAAAACCAGCAACTGGCCCCATAGCGGTACCCATTCGGGAAAAGACAATGTCATCATCAAAAGCCGTCCCGACCTTGTGTTGCGCCTGCGCGGATGATCTTACATGCCCAGAGCACGGCGGTAGATGTCCAGCAGGGTTTCCTGCTCTTCCACTTCCGAAGGCTCCTGTTTGCGCAGGCGAATAATCTGGCGGATGACCTTAACATCAAACCCGGCCGATTTGGCCTCGGTAAAAATGTCCTTGATATCGCCAGCTAGCGCCTTGCGCTCTTCCTCGAGCCGTTCAACCCGTTCGATAATGCTTCTCAGACGGTCTGCGGCAATGCCGCCTACTGCTGCGTCTTCTTGTTCGCCATCCATGTTCGGCTCCCTTTAGTTGCGCATCGTATCTCAGGCCCATGAATCCGGGCGAACAAAACCCGTATCCTGCTGCTAGCCAAAGGCGCGGGCTTATCGTGCCGCGTGCATGTGGTCAATGATCACACACCATTCTAGCCCTTGCAAACACGTCCTGAGCCTTCCATAAGCGGAGCAGCCTTTGTGCGTTGTGGCGTGCCTGCGCCTGCAAACGCCTTTATTGACGGCGGCCCTGCCAACCACCCCTGCGGGAATGTTTTTTCCATGGCTCTTGTCAATCACACGGGACCTTTTGATTTTGTTATTTTTGGCGCAACGGGCGACCTGTCGCGCCGCAAGCTGCTCCCTGCTTTTTTGCGCCGCTTCCATGCGCAGGAATTCAGCGATGACGCCCAGATTATCTGCGTTGCCCGCACTGAGCTGAATACGGAGCAGTTCCGTGAACAGATCGAGGCCGCCCTGCGTGAATTCGCGCCCGAGACCGCGCAGGACGAGCAGACCCTGCACCATTTTCTGGGCCTGCTGACCTACATCACGCTTGATGCGCTCAAACCCGGCGGGGACTGGCAGATACTGCGCACCCTGCTGGCCGCCAACGACCGCCCCCGTGTGTTTTACCTTGCCACGGCTCCCGCACTATACTCCCCGCTCTGCGAGGCACTGGCCCACCATGACCTGATTAACCAGCACTCCCGCGTGGTGCTGGAAAAACCCATTGGCATCAATCTGGAAACCGCACGCGCCATCAACCACGGCGTGGGGAAGTTTTTCCCCGAAGAGTCCATCTACCGTATTGACCATTATCTGGGAAAAGAAGGGGTGCAGAACATTCTGGCCCTGCGCTTTGCCAACCCGGCACTGGAAAAACTGTGGTCGTCCGAGGCCATAGCCCATGTGCAGATCACGGCGGCCGAAACCGTGGGCGTTGGCAGCCGAGGGTCCTACTACGATGAATCGGGTGCTCTGCGTGACATGGTGCAGAACCACCTGTTGCAGGTCCTGTGCATGGTAGCCATGGATGCCCCGGCCTCCCTCGGCTCCGATGACCTGCGCAACGAAAAGCTGAAAGTGCTGAACGCCCTGCGCCCCATGACGCCGGACATGGTACGCCGCAACGTTATTCGCGGGCAGTACGTGGCAGGCGAGATGAAGCGCAAGGACGTGCCCGGCTATAACGAGGACCTTGGCACGGGCCGGGCCAGCAACACGGAAACCTTTGTGGCCATCCGCACCAAAATCCGCACCGCGCGCTGGGGGCACACTCCGTTCTACCTGCGCACCGGCAAGCGGCTGGCCACCAAAACCACCGAAATTGTTATTCAGTTCCGCCCGCAGGTCTGGCCGATCTTTACCAACATGCCCTCCCCGGGGCGGCTGGTCATCCGGATTGCCCCGCATGAGGAACTCTCGTTTGTCATGGCGGTGCGTGATCCGGGAGCCGGGGGTTTTCGCGTGCGCAATGCGACCCTTGGCATGTCGTACGAAAACGCGTTTTCGGTCACGTATCAGGACTCATACGAACGGCTTTTGCTGGACGCGGTCCGCGGCGACCCCGCCCTGTTCATCCGCCGCGATGAGGTTGAAGCCTCGTGGCAGTGGATCGAACCCATCCTTAATTCATGGCGGCATGCCATGACCCCGCTTGAACCCTACCCCGCCGGGAGCTGGGGCCCTGCCTCCACCCGGTCCCTGCTGGCCCGTGACGGCGCCCTGTGGCACGAAGATATGCTGACATGACAGATACCAACAAAACCCCTGCCCCCAAGCCCTCCGCCACGGGGCCAAAGCGCGGCCCGTTTGCCCAGCGGACCCTGCGCCAGCATGTGCTGCGCAGGCTGGCCATGGTGCTGCCGCTTACGCTGCTTATGATCGTATTGGCAAAAAGTGGCATACTGGAACGCATGGTGGACCGGTACACGTTTTCGGCCCAGAGCTGGTACGAGGATACGGCCCTGATCCAGCACCTGCGCCTGAAGGTGACACAGAACGGCATGACGCACGACAAGCCCGAATGCCTGCTGTTTGTGGTGAACGGTAACGACCAGCCCACCGCATCACGCATTGACGTGATGGAAAAAAGCACTGGCTCCTGCCCCGCCCCCAAGGGAGAACTGAACAAACTGTTCACCCTCAAGGTAGACCGCATGAACCGGATTGTCCTCTCCGATCAGGGCTCGCCCGGCCTGTTCCACCCCATTCCCTGACCACACCACGCCACCCGCCGCGCGCTCTGTTTACGCGCGGGTGGCAAAAGCCCTGCGCAGGGCACGCCCGCCAAGGCGCAATGCCGACTTGCCGTGGGGCATGAGTGCATAAAAGTTGAGGAACGCATGCAAGGTGCCGGGGTAGCAGTGGTACAGCACTGGCACTCCAGCGTCCTTAAGGGCTGATGCATAGGCCTGCCCCTCATCCCGCATGGGGTCACATTCCGCCGTAACAATAACCGCCGGAGCCAGTCCACCCAGATCAACCGTATGCCCGGGCACAAAGCGGGGGTGCGTCCAGTCCTCCTCACGCTGGATATACTGGGCGGCATACCACTCCATGGACCGGCGGGAGAGAAAATACCCCTCCTCGTACGTGGTCTGCGATGGCAGGTTATTGCGGCCATAAAGTGATGGATAATACAGCAGTTGCAAAGCCGGGTTGGGGCAGTGGCCCGCCCGCCCATCCTGCGCCAGCACGGCCGCCAGATTCCCCCCCGCACTATCCCCCGCAACCGCCACCTGCCCACCCCAGTAACGGACGGATGCACCAGCCAGCCAGCCCAATGCCGCGTGGGCATCCTCCACGGCGGCGGGAAAAGGGTTTTCGGGTGCCAAAGCGTAATCGGGCAGGAGCACCGCAGCCCCCGCTGCCCGCGCAAGGCGGCAGCATATGCCGTGGTGGGAGTTCAGGCCGCAATGCACAAAGCCACCCCCATGCAGGTACAGCACGGCCCCACGCACGCGCCCATGCGGAATGTACAGTCGCGCGGCTAACGGCCCCGTAGCCCTCGGCACTTCCACAGTAACGACCTTGCGCAACGGCAGGGAAGACAGGCGCTGCGGAAAGGATGGAGTGTCCATGGCCTTACGCAGCACGCGCAAAAAATGCTGCTGCGGGTCAGGCTGCGTAGGCGCATGGGGGGGAGCCTGCCTTGCGGGCCGGACCTCATCAGCCCCCGTGTGCTCATCAGTCCGGGCCGTATGACGGCTGGCGTGGCGCTTTTTGCGCTGCTCCTGCCAGCGAATACCCCTTAGCAGCAACCGCGATGGCAGATTAGGCCGAAGTGGGGTGGAAACGGAGGTGGGAACCAAAAAATCTGACATGTGCGTATGATGTGCATTCTTATCTGCTCCTGCCAAGAGCGCTTTTCCACCACAAAGCCCTTGACCTGTGCCTGCCGCCAACGCAGGGTGCGCGGGCCAGACGGTCGGACGGTCGCTGTTATGCGCTTTTGTGCATGATGGAGGAAAGTCCGGGCTCCACGGGAAGAACGGTGCCGGTTAACGGCCGGCGAGGGCGACCTCAGGGAAAGTGCCACAGAAAACAGACCGCCTTCCGGGTTCCTGCCATGGGAAACCATGGGACGGGCTGAAGGTAAGGGTGAAACGGTGCGGTAAGAGCGCACCGCTCCGCTGGTAACAGGGGAGGCACGGCAAACCCCACCGGGAGCAAGACCGAATAGGAACGGCAGAAACTTTCGGGTTTCGGGGGTTCTCCCGCCCCGTCGTTCGGGTTGGTCGCGTGAGGCATGTTGCAAGACATGTCCCAGAGGAATGATCGTCCAGGCCCTTTTGGGCTAGACAGAACCCGGCTTACAGACCGTCTGGCATTTTCCCCCATTCCCCCTTTATTCCCATCCCGCGTGGGGGCGTTTGCATGCCCTTTTTACTGCAAAAGAACATAACAAGAACAGATAATGTCTTTCCCTTGTTCGATTCTGTTCGATCAATACATAGCAGCGACTCTCGAGCGAAGTATGAATACTTTATAAACGGCGGTTTTCTGCTGTTTTTTCTTCTCTTTTAATTTGCGTCCCATGCTATCCCATGCTATCCCACGGCAGACCATAAAAATGGTTGCGGTCCCATGTTCCCCGCTCCCCACGGAACAGAAACCATTGGCTCAAAAGGACTTCTGAACTTCGTGAGTGTTTTCCTCGGCACGCATGAAAATCGATTCGACGCAAAAGGACGCGTCTCGATTCCTGCTGGGTTCCGCTCCGTTCTTAAGTCACAGCAAAAGGAAGGCGACGCGCTGGTGATTCTCCGCCCCTCCCATACGCTGCCCTGCATCGAGGCATGGCCAGCTGTGGCCTTTGCCCGCCTGACCGAGCCACTGGACCGTCTGGACATGTTTTCCGACGAGCATGACGACCTTGCCGCCGCCATTTACGCCGATGCCTACCCCATGGACCCCGACCGCGAAGGCCGACTGATGTTGCCCGACTTCCTGCGTGACCATGCAGGCCTACAGGATGGCGCAACGGCCGCATTTATGGGTGTTGGCCGTATTTTTCAGATCTGGGAGCCAGAAGCCGCGCGCCTGCGCCGGGCCGAGGCCCGCCAGAAGTCCCGCCGTGTCACCATTCCCGCGGCCCCGCAGAACAGCCAGAGGGAAGACTAGGCCATGAACGCGCTCCCACTTCCCTCCGCCCTAACACCCCCCACCAGCGGGCATGTGCCCGTTATGCTGGCCGAGGTGCTGCATTATCTGGCCCCCGCAAGTGGCGAGGCCATTCTGGACTGCACCTTTGGGGGCGGCAGCTATAGCTGCGCAATCCTGAACACCGCACCGTGCAACGTGTGGGCCATAGACCGCGACCCCGACGCCATTGCCCGTGGGCAGGCCCTGTGCGCGGAACAGGAAAAAACGGAAGGCCGCTCACGCCTGCACATGCTGGCGGGCAGCTTTGGCCACATGGCCGAACTGGCCACACAGGCCAACGCTCCCCGTTTTGACGGTATTGTCATGGACCTTGGCGTGTCCTCCTTCCAGATTGATGAGGCCGAGCGTGGCTTCTCTTTCCGTTTTGACGGGCCGCTGGATATGCGCATGGCGCGGCAGGGCCGCAGTGCTGCGGATATCATCAACACCGCGCCCGAGGCGGAACTGGCCGATATTTTCCATTTTTATGGCGAGGAACGGCACGCCCGCCGTCTGGCCCGCACCCTTGTTGCCGCACGGGCGGAAACCCCGTTCCACACCACACTGCAACTGGCAGAGGCCATTCGCGCCGTGGTGCCACAGGACCGCTCGGGTATTGATTCCGCCACCCGCAGCTTTCAGGGCCTGCGCATTGCCGTGAATGATGAACTGGGTGAGATCGAACGCGGGCTGGAACAGGCCGTAACCTTGCTCAACGATGGTGGGCGGCTTGTTGTTGTGTCCTTCCACTCGCTGGAGGACCGGTTGGTCAAGCGCGCCATACAGCGCGCTCTGGGTAAGGATGTCAGCTTTTCCCGCCATGACCCGCGTGCCTCACTCGCACCTGCCGCACCGGCTGCTTTTGTGGGCCTGACCAGCAAGGCCATCCGTCCGACCGATACCGAATGCCGGGCCAACCCACGCGCGCGCAGTGCCCGCCTGCGCGCCATGATGAAACGCCCTTCTCCGTCCGCTTCCTTGACTAAAGGATTGAGTGCATGATCCCCCGCCCATTCACATGCTGCTGCGCTGTTCTGGCGATTGCATCGGGGTTCTTCCTTTATACAAAGAAGCACCAGACAACCCTGCTGGACCAGCAGATTTCCGCCATTGTGACCGAAACCGAGCACGTGCGCGGCCAGACCGCCATGCTGCGCACGGAATGGGCGCTGGAAAACCAGCCCGAACGGCTGGCGGCTCTTGTTGTCAAGCACGCGGCTTACCTCCAGTCCATGGACCCGTCACAGTTCGTGCGCATGGCCGATCTGGTGCAGCACCTGCCAGATGTGGTCAGGGAGCCTGTGCCCGTGGCCCAGTCCAGCGCACCGGCACAGGTGGCGCAGGCTGGCAAAGCCGTACCCGCCGCACTGCCCCCCGTGGCGGTTGCCACCAATACCGTACAGCACCTGCCCCCTCCGCAGCCCGAGCGTGAACGCGCTGTTGCTCTGGCAGATGCCACGCCTGCGGTTGCCCGCCCGATGCCCGTACGGACCGTGCGCCCCCACCCAACTGTTGTGGCGATGGAAAGCCCGGCACCGGCGGCGCGTGTTCTGGTCGCGCCCGCAACTCTACAGCCCCCGGTTGCCCTGCGTGATACACCCGTTACGCACGCAGCCATTGCAACCCACCGCCAGCCCGTGCAGGTGGCCGATGCCTCCCGCCCCGCTGTGCGCCAGAGCCTTGCCACGACCGCCAGCACGGATGATGCGGACACCGCCACCACCCGGCACGCAACCCTTGCCGCAGCCAGCCGGGCAGAAGCCATGGCCCCGCGCCGTCTGGCCCAGAACAGTGATGACATAACCCCTGTGCGCCACCCCCTGCCGGTGGCCGCGGCAAGCTGGCACCCCGTTCGCCAGCACAGAACCCCAATGACCGAGGGTTATATGGAAGCCCGCGCGACTTCCGGTTATACGAACGGGTCCCTGCTGAGTCGCGGCACCGATGCCCTGCCCGCGCCCGTTCCTGTAACCAACTGATCGTTTTGGCTGAAAGTCCTCCTGATACGATATGGTCGTCCCGCCACGCCATGATTCCGAAACAACACGCACAATCGGTGTAACGGGGGACGACCTGCGCGCCCGTGCGCACAGGGAACAGATGCATGTGCGGCTTTTGTGGGTATCCGCCGGGTTTTGCGCATTATTTACCTGCGTTGCGATCAAGCTGACAATTGCCACGGTCCTGCACCCCATGGTGCCCGAGCAGCGCCAGATTGCGCCGCAAGTACCAAAAATTCCCAAAATAGACCCCAAAGGTAGTCTGGCGGGGGACTACGCCCTGCCGCAGGTCCACCGCGCCTCTATTGTGGACCGCAACGGGCAGACACTCGCCCTGTCGCTACCTGTGGCGCAGGTTTACGCCAACCCGCAGGAACTGATCGACCCGGCGGATGTTGCGCAGAAGCTCAAATCCGTCCTGCATGACCTGAACGAGCCAGAAACCGCCGAGCGGCTGGCCCGCCACAAGCAGTTTGTGTACGTCGCGCGCAACATTACCCCCCAGCAGGAACTGGCCATTAACAACCTTGGCATTCCCGGTATTTATTTTGAACCGGGCGAGCAGCGCCACTACCCGCTGGGCCGCATGGCCGCCCAGATTATGGGGGCGGTGGATATTGACGATAACGGCATTGCCGGTGTGGAGCGTTTTTTTAACAAACGTCTGCTGGTGGACCGCAAGCCCCTACGCCTTTCGCTCGACATTAGGGTACAGTCCGCTGTGCGGGACGAACTGGCCGCCGCCAAGGACACATTTCAGGCCATTGGGGCCTGCGGCATTGTTATGGACGTGCGCACCGGCGAAATTATTGCCATGGTCAGCCTGCCCGACTTTGACGCCAACGAGTTTTCCCACGCAACGAACGACGAACGGTTCAACCGCTCGGTTACGGGGCTGTACGAACCGGGTTCAACCTTCAAGCTGCAAACCACCGCCATGGGGCTGGAAACGGGAACCATCCATATATGGGACAGTTTTTCCTCCGTTCCGCTCAAAATCGGCCGCTTTACCATACGGGACATGAAGAATGACCACTTTGCACCGTGGCTGTCCCTGCCAGAGGTCATGGCCTATTCCTCCAACCCCGCCGCGGCCCATATTGCGCTTGATGTGGGCGGCAAGCGGCAGGCGGACTGGCTGCGGAGCATGGGCTTTTTTGCCCCCGTGCCGGTGGAACTGCCCGAGGCCGCCCGTCCGCTTGTACCCCGCCAGTGGGGCCTTGCCACAACCATGACGGTTGGCTTTGGCCATGGCGTGGCCGAACCGCCACTCGCCATTGTACGCGGCACGGCGGCCACGGTTAACGGCGGCATTCTGGTCACGCCAACCCTGCTGGACCAGGAAGACCCGGACCCGCCAGAACCAGATACCTCCCCCGCAGAGCAGTTCCAGCAAGGGGTGCAAAACGCAGCCCTGAGCCAGACACTCCCCCCCCCACCAACAGGCATGGGAACGGGAGCACCCATGCCCGAAGCCCCGATTACTCCCCAAGGTGTGCGTGTTCTTTCCGAAAGCAATTCGGCCCTGCTGCGCAGGCTTTTGCGGCTGGACGTCACACAGGGCACCGGGCGCACGGCAGAATCGGCAGGGTATTTTGTGGGAGGCAAAACCGGGACGGCGGAAAAAATCGGCCCGCATGGCGGCTACCTCAAACACGTCAATATTTCCGCCTTTACCAGCATTTTCCCCATGAATGCGCCGCGCTACGCCGTGTACATCATGCTCGACAGCCCCCAGCCCACACCCCAGACCCACGGCTGGACCACGGCAGGGTGGAACGCAGCGCCCACGGTCTCCCGCGTGATCTCGCGCATTGGTCCCATGTTGCAGGTTTTTCCTGATGTGGAACATGCCGCCCAGATTGACGCGCAGCTTGCCATTCCCATGCATCCGGCCGTGCCACGTGGGGTTCGGCCATTGGGGCCGGGGAACGACCCCGGAGACCCCCGCAAGCTCGAAGCCGAACACCGCGCCACCAAGCAGGCGGCAAGGCAGGCACTGGAGCCGGGACCGCATACACTGGCTATTCGCAAAAAAACAGCAGGGGAGAATATGGACGAATGAGCACCCCCCTTTCCTCCTTGCTGCACACACTAAAGCTGAATGCCCATATCGGCACCGACCCGCATGTAACCGCCATTACAGCCGATAGCAGGCAGGTGGGGCCGGGTGTTGTGTTTGCAGCCCTCCCCGGCTCGCGGGTTGATGGCCGGGCCTATATTGCAGCAGCCGTGCAACAGGGGGCTGCGGCCATTCTGGCCCCCACCGGCACCCCATGGCCGCAAGATGTGCCCGAGTGCCCCCTTGTAACATGCCCGGACCCGCGCCACGTGCTGGCCCTTTGGGCCGCCCTGCTGGCTGGCCCGCAACCGGCTCATCTGGTTGCGGTGACCGGCACAAACGGCAAGACCAGCACAACCGATTTCATGCGCCAGATATGGGCCTTGCAGGGCCATAGGGCCGCAGGCATTGGCACGCTGGGGTTGACCGGGGCCGACGGCACGGGGGTTACTTTCCCCCCCCTCACAACGCCAGACCCGGTTGCATTGGCCAATGGTCTGGCAGCCCTTGAGCGCGCGGGCGTGCATTACGCAGCACTCGAGGCATCCTCCCACGGGCTGGAGCAGGGGCGGCTGGATGGACTGCACTTACAGGGAGCCGGGTTTACCAACCTCACCCGCGACCATCTGGACTACCACGGCACCATGGAGGCCTATCGCACAGCCAAACTACGGCTGTTTGATACACTTTTGCCAAAAGGAGCCATTGCCGCCGCCAACGCGGACATGGACGCAACAACCCTGAACGCCTTGCATGCCATTGCCCGCACGCGTAACCTGCACCTACGGCTAACAGGCACCAACGGCACCACATTGCGCCTGCTGGCCTGCCGCGCCTTACCCGCCGGGCAGGAACTCAGCCTAAGCTGCAACGGGCAGACCAGAACCGTCATGCTCCCCCTGCCCGGTCGCTTTCAGGCCGATAACGCGTTGCTGGCCTTGGCCCTTGCCGTGCAGGATGAGGCCGCATTACCTGCCGCGCTGGGCCTGCTGCCCGCCCTGATCGGCGTGCGCGGGCGCATGGAACGGGCCGTGGTGCTGCCCAATGGGGCCAGTGCGTATGTGGACTACGCCCATACGCCGGATGCGCTGACCCGGCTGCTGTCCTCCCTGCGCCCGCACGCCAGCGGGCGATTGGTGGTTGTTTTTGGTGCTGGCGGCGACAGGGATAAAGGCAAACGCCCCTTAATGGCGCAGGCAGCGGCCAATGGCGCTGATATTGCCATAATCACGGATGATAACCCCCGCTCGGAAGACCCCGCGCAAATCCGTGCAGAGGTCCGCGCGGGTGCGCCCGACGCGCTGGAAATCGGGGACCGCAGGCAGGCCATAACAGAGGCCCTGTCCATGCTTGGAGCAAAGGATGTGCTGGTGGTGGCAGGCAAAGGCCATGAACAGGGGCAGATTATAGGCACAACCGTGCTGCCGTTTGATGATGCAGCGGTTATTCGCGCCGTGGCAGGTCAGGCATGAGCACCTTATGGACCCGCACGGAACTGGCGGAGGCAACATCTGGCCACTTCCTCTCTGGCGCAGAGCATACGGCTGCCCACACAACACCCGGTAAGGCTGTATTTGATAAACACACGCCAGAAAGCCCTGCGCCCCATGCCGGGGTAAGCGGTATTTCCATCGACACGCGCACACTCCAGCCCGGTGACCTGTTTATTGCCCTCAAGGGTGATACGAGCGATGGCCACACCCATGTGCAGGCAGCACTGGACAAAGGGGCAGCCTGCGCCATGGTCCATGCGGCTGGCGGGCTATCCGACCCGCGCGTTCTGGTGGTGGCGGACACAATGGTGGGCCTGCAACAGCTTGCACGGGCCGCACGGGCACGGTTTACCGGCAAGGTTGTGGCCGTAACCGGCAGCGTTGGCAAAACCACAACCAAGGAAATGCTCCGCCTGTGCCTTGGAGCCAATGGGGCCACCCATGCGGCCGAGGCCTCCTACAACAACCATTGGGGGGTGCCCCTTACCCTTGCCCGCCTGCCGCGTCATGCCGCCTTTTGCATTAGCGAAATTGGCATGAACCACCCCGGCGAAATCCTGCCCCTTGCGCGCATGGTCCGCCCTGATGTGGCGGTCATTACCACCATAGGCTCAGCCCATCTGGGCCATATGGGTAGTCTGGACGCCATTGCTGCGGAAAAAGCCTCCATCATCTCCACCCTGCCAGCACATGGCGTGGCAGTGGTCCCTGATGATGCCCATGGCGCGGCTTTTTTTGCCCTCGCAGCACAACAGGCCCACGCCACCTTGTGGACGACCGGCGCAAACCCGGCCAGCACCGCGCATATGACCAACATGCGCAGCGGGGCCGATGGCACACATTTTACGGCCCATATTGCGGGGGCAACGCTGCACGTCCATGTGCCTGCACCGGGCATGCATCTGGCCCGCAATGCACTGGCTGCCCTTGCCGCCTGCGCAGCCCTTGGGGCCGACCTGCCCAGAGCCGCCGCGGCACTGGAAGACTTTGCCCCCGGCAAAGGGCGTGGCGCACTCAGCCACATTGCGGGCGGGACCATAACCTTGCTCGACGAAAGTTATAATGCGTCCTCCGCCTCCATCCGCGCGGCACTGGACGTTCTGCACCACCTGCCCGCCACCCGCCGCATTGCCATTCTGGGCGATATGCGCGAACTGGGGGAATTCTCCACGGTTGAACATGCGGCCCTTGCCCAACCGGCAGCCGCCTCGGCCGACCTTGTTTTTTGCTGCGGACCTTACATGAAAACCCTTTTTGACGCCCTGCCTCCCGCCAGACAGGGCGCATGGGCGGATAACGCCGCCTCCCTTGCTCCTCTGGCCTGCGCGGCCCTGCGCGGGGGAGATGCCGTGCTGGTCAAGGGCAGTCTGGGCAGCCGCATGCGTGATGTGATGACAGCCCTACAAACCCTTAATGCCGTGGAGCCTTCCTGAATGTTGTATCTGCTGGTCTCCCACGCTGTGCATGACGGGCACATCACGCTGCTCAACCTGCTGCGCTATATTTCCTTCCGGGCGGGGTGTGCGTGCATGACCGCACTGGGCATAAGCCTGCTGCTGGGCAGGCCGCTCATTACCATGCTGCGCCGCATCCAGCGCTACGGCCAGCCCATTCGCGCGGTGGGGCCGGAGCGGCATATTATTGAAAAAGCCGGAACCCCCACAATGGGGGGCATGCTGATCCTGATTTCGCTCACGGTTGCAACGCTGCTGTGGGGTAATCTGGAAAACGGGTTTGTATGGGCGGTACTGCTGACCACGCTGGGCTTTGGCGTTATTGGCTTTGCCGATGACTACCGCAAGCTCGCACGGCGCAATACGGACGGGCTTTCCAAACGCGCCCGGCTGGGGTCGGAATTTGCCATATCGCTCATATGTGGGGGGTGGTTGCAGTATTTAATGCCGCCTGAACTGGCCAACCATCTGGCCTTCCCCTTTGCCAAGGAACTGTTGCTCCCCCTTGGCCTGCTGTACCCCGTGTTCGCCATGATCGTGATTACGGGCTTTGGCAATGCGGTCAACTTTACGGACGGGCTGGACGGGCTGGCCATTGGTCCGGTGGTGGTGGCAGCCCTTGTGTTTGCCATTCTGTCCTACGTTGTGGGCAACCATGTTTTTGCCGATTATCTGCAAGTGCATGCCGTGCCCGGCACGGGGGAACTGGCGGTGTTCTGCGCAGCCCTTGTGGGGGCGGGGCTTGGCTTTTTGTGGTTTAACGCCCCCCCGGCCGCCGTGTTCATGGGGGATACGGGTTCCCTCTCCCTTGGTGGAGCACTTGGCTCGCTGGCTGTTGCCATCAAGCACGAACTGGTCCTGTGCATTGTGGGCGGGCTGTTTGTGGTGGAAACGCTCTCGGTCATTATTCAGGTGTTCTGGTACAAGCGCACGGGCCGACGTGTGTTCCTTATGGCCCCCATTCACCACCACTTTGAAAAGAAAGGCTGGGCCGAGCCAAAAATTGTCATCCGGTTCTGGATTGTCTCCATCGTGCTGGGCATGTGTGGTCTGGCCACGCTGAAACTACGATGAGCACATTCCCCCCCACCTTGTTTACCGTGAAACGTTTTGCCGTTCTGGGCTTGGGCCGCAACGGTCTGCGCGCCGTGCAGGCTCTGGCCGCCTGTGGCGCGCACGTTCAGGCATGGGATGATGGAGAGGCAGGCCGCCTCGGCCTGACCGAAGCCCTAAGCCACATGCCCCCCGGCCAAGCCGCCCGCGTAACCTGTGCCCCGCTGGACAATCTGGCGGGGTTTGACGCCCTTGTGCTCTCCCCCGGCATTCCGCACCACCTGCCCCGTGTTCACCCAGTTGCCGCACTGGCCATTAGCGCGGGTGTGCCCATTCTGTCCGATGCGGAACTGCTTTATTGTGCGGTCCGGGCTGCGGGCAGCAAGGCGCGCTTTGCGGGCATTACCGGCACCAACGGCAAATCCACCACCACCACCCTGCTAGCCCATATTCTGGAGCAGGCGGGTCTGCCGGTAGCCGCAGGCGGCAACCTTGGCCCAGCAGCCCTTGCCCTGCCCCTGCTCCCCGATAACGGCGTGTATGTGCTGGAAATGTCATCCTACATGCTCGAACGCCTGGACACCTTGCGGTTTGATGCCGCCTGCCTGCTCAACCTTACGCCCGACCACCTCGACCGCCACGCGGGCATGACGGGATACGCGCAGGCCAAGCAGCGGATCTTCTGGGGGCAAACAGCGCAGGATGTGGCCGTTATTGGCATTGATGACACAGACTGCACCACCATTGCGGCAGAACTAGCCAAAGCCGTAACACCCTGTGTCACCGTCTCGGGTGCCAACCCTGCTGCGAGCTATTACGGCAAGGGCGGCGCGATCTGGCACAATGGCACCATGCTGGCCACACTGGGGCCAGCCCTGCCCGGTGCGCATAATGCCCAGAACGCGGCAGCCGCACTGGCCATGGCCCGCCACCTTGGCGTGGCGGACACTGTGGCGGCACGGGCTGTAGCCTCCTTTGCCGGTCTGCCACACCGGCAGAAACTGGTGGAAACCTGCAACGGCATTGCCTTTGTGGATGACAGCAAAGCCACCAATGCAGACGCCACGTCCCGCGCACTGGGCTGCTACGACCGGCTGGTGTGGATTGCAGGCGGCATGGCCAAGGAAGGCGGGATAGAAAGCCTTGCCCCCTACTTTGGCCGGATTGAACATGCCTTTTTAATCGGGCGGGACGCCGCCGAACTTGCCGCAACCCTTGCCCGCCATAACGTGCCCCATACCGTGGTGGACACACTGGAAAAAGCGGTCCCCCAAGCGTACAGTCTTGCGCTACAGACCCAAACACCCGTTATTCTGCTCTCACCCGCCTGTGCGAGTTTTGACCAGTACGCCGGGTTTGAGGCACGCGGGCAGCATTTTCAGGCATTGGCCCACGCGGTACGTGCGCAACAGACGAGCACAACGGGGCAATAGGACACGCATGGCCGGTTATTCCCGCACTGATGATTCGCCTTTTGGCCGCTGGTGGCGGAATGTGGACCGGACAACGCTGGTCTGCACCTTTATCCTGATCGGCTTTGGCTACATTCTCATGCTCGCGGCCAGCCCTGCGGTTGCTGTGCGTATTGGCGCATCGCGCAACATGTTCATTTTCAAGCAGGTCATGTTCCTCAGCGTTGCGGGGGGCATTGTTACCGGAGTTTCCATGCTCTCGCGCCGTACGGTGCTCCGCCTCTCGCTTGTGGGGGGGGCAATCATGCTGGGGGCCACCATGCTCACGCTGGTGCATGGGATCGAAATTAAAGGGGCACGGCGCTGGATTGCGCTGCCGCTCATGTCCCTCCAGCCATCGGAATTCCTTAAACCCTGCTTTGCCGTGGTTACGGGCTGGCTGCTGACCGAGCGCCGGATTTCGCGCTATTTTCCGGGCATGCTCATAGCCTTCGGGCTGTATGGGCTTATTCTGCTACTACTCAAGTCCCAGCCCGATATTGGCATGCTTACAGTCATTACCGCCGTTTTTCTGGTCCAGTTATTTGTGGACGGGCTGAACCTGATCTTTGTCGGTTTTGGCTTTGCCTGCATGGTGGCCGCGGGCATTGCCGCGTTCTTTATTTTTCCGCATGTGCGCTCCCGCGTGGAGCGGTTCATGCACCCCAATGTGGGGGACCATTACCAGATTGATACGGCCCTGCGCGCCTTTGGCAATGGCGGATTGATGGGCCGTGGTCCCGGCGAGGGCCGGGTGAAGGACCTCCTGCCCGATGCCCATGCGGACTTTGTGTTTGCCGTGGCGGGGGAGGAATACGGGCTGATCATCTGCCTGCTGATTATCTGCGTCTTTGCCGCCATTGTGGTGCGGACCCTGCTGCGCCTGATCCGAGAAGATGATCCGTTTGTGGTTATTGCCACCACCGGCCTGCTCACTGGTTTTGGGCTTCAGGCGTTTGTTAACATGGCTTCGACCTTGCATCTTATCCCCACCAAGGGCATGACGCTGCCATTCATTTCCTACGGGGGGTCTTCGGCCATGTCTGTTGCTCTGGCTATTGGCATGGTGGTGGCCCTGACACGGCAGCAGCCGGGGGGCCTGCGCCCCGGCAACGGCTTTATCACCACTCTCAGACAATGGCGGTCAGCATGAAGTCCCGTACTATTGTGATCGCGGCCGGGGGCACAGGCGGTCATTTCTTTCCCGCCGAAGCACTGGCCGATGCACTGGTCGCACGTGGCCACCAGATTGTGCTGATGACCGATGCCCGCGCGGGCAAGCGTTCGAGTGGTGTGTTCGCCAATGCTCCGCAGTTTGTGCTGCGTGGCGCGGGTGTGGCCGGGCGTGGTCCCATACGCGCCCTGCGCGCTGGCGCCACACTACTGGCCAGCGCATGGAAGGCGCGGAGCATCCTGCACACCATCCAGCCCGATGCGGTGATTGGCTTTGGGGGTTACCCGTCCATTCCGCCCCTGCTGGGCGCACGCCTGCTGGGCCGCAGGCACCCCGCCCTGATTATTCACGAAGGTAACGCCGTGCTGGGCAAGGCCAATGCCGTGCTCTCCCGCTTTGCAGATGTGATCGCCACATCCTTCCCCACCGTTGCCAAGCTGCCCATGGGGGCCAGAACCGTGCTGACCGGCATGCCCGTGCGCCCCGCCATTGCCGCACTGGCGGGGGAACCGTGGCCTGCTCCGCAAGAACACATCAACCTGCTGGTCTGGGGTGGCTCGCTGGGGGCGCGTATTTTTTCGCAGGTGGTGCCCGCAGCCATTGCCCGCCTGCCCGCCGAACTGCGCGCGCGCATGACCATAACCCAGCAGGCCCGCGCGGATGATGTGGACACCGTGCGTCAGGCCTATGCCAACATCGGGGTCAAAGCCCGTGTGGAGCCGTTCCTTAACGATGTGCCCGACCTGTTGCGCGCGGCCCATCTGGTTATTGGTCGTGCGGGTGGCTCCTCTGTTGCGGAAATTACCACGGCTGGCCGCCCTTCCGTGCTGGTCCCTTTGCCCATTGCCGCCTCTGATGAGCAGACCGAAAACGCCCGCGCCATAACCGACGTGGGAGCAGGCTGGATGATCCGCCAGCCCGACTTTACCGCGCAAACGCTTGCAGCACGCCTGCAAGACCTTTTCACCGCCCCGGACGATCTGGCCCGCGCTGCTGCTGCCGCGGCAACACTGGCCCGCCCGGACGCCGCCCTCCGTCTGGCTGATATAGTAGAAGAATGCCTCCAACTTTCTCCTTCACCCGCCCATCCGCCCTCACACGAGACGGAGACACGCACATGAGAGCCCTGCCCCTTTCCATCGGAACCATCCATTTTGTCGGCATTGGCGGCATTGGCATGTCCGGCATTGCGGAGGTGCTGTGCCTGCTGGGCTATTCCGTGCAGGGGTCGGACATAGCGGAAAACGCCAATGTCAAACGCCTGCGGGCCGCGGGCATTCCGGTGACGATCGGGCATGATGCCGCCAATCTGGGCAATGCGCAGGTTGTGGTGATTTCCACCGCTGTCAAGCGTGACAACCCCGAGGTTGTGGCCGCGCGCGCCAAGCTGATCCCCGTTGTGCGCCGGGCGGAAATGCTGGCCGAACTCATGCGCCTGCGCTGGTCGGTCGCCATTGGCGGCACACACGGCAAAACCACGACCACAAGCCTTGTGGCCGCCGTGCTGGAAGCGGCCAAGCTGGACCCCACCGTTATCAACGGCGGCATTATCGAGGCCTACGGCACCAATACCCGCATGGGTAAGGGCGACTGGATGGTGGTGGAAGCAGATGAGAGCGATGGGTCTTTCCTGCGCCTGCCTTCCGTCATTTCGGTCGTGACCAACATGGACCCTGAGCATCTGGACCACTGGGGTTCGGCCGAGGCCATGGAGGCTGCCTATGACCAGTTTGTCTCCAACGTGCCGTTCTATGGCTTTGCGGTGCTGTGCATAGACCACCCCGCCGTGCAGCAGATGATCCCGCGCCTGTCCGACCACCGGATTGTCACCTACGGTTTTTCGCCGCAGGCGGATGTGCGGGCCGAAAAGGTGATAACTGACAAGCTGGGCGCTACGTTTGAGGTCACGCTAACGGACCGTGTGAGCCGCCGCACGCGCAAGGCAGGGCCGTTCCGCCTGCCCATGCTGGGCGCGCATAATGTGCAGAACTCCCTTGCCGCCATTGCCGTGGCGACCGAGATGGACATTAGTGACGATGTGATCCGCTCCGGTCTTGCCAGCTTCCGTGGGGTCAAACGCCGCTTTACCCGCACGGGGGAGGCTGGCGGTATTACCGTGATTGATGATTACGGGCACCACCCGGTGGAAATTGCCGCCGTGCTCAAAGCAGCAAGGCAGGCCGGGGCCAGCCGGGTTATTGCGGTCATGCAGCCGCACCGTTACTCGCGCCTGAGAACACTGTTTGCCGATTTTTGCACCTGCATGAACGATGCGGACACCGTGATTGTCTCCGACGTGTATGCCGCGGGCGAAGACCCCCTGCCCGACGCCAGCCGCGACAAACTGATTGAGGGCCTGCGCGAACGCGGGCACCGCTCGGTGGTCCCGCTCTCCAGCCCTGACCATCTGGCGGAAATGATCAACGCCATTGCCAAACCGGGCGACTATGTTGTGTGTCTGGGGGCTGGCACCATTACCAACTGGGCGCAGACCCTGCCCGCCCAGCTTGCCGCCTTACAGGCTGAACAGAAAGGTGGAAGCGCGGCATGAGCCCCACCCCTGCAACCACGCTGGACGATATGGTGCGCCATGCCTTTGCTGGCACGCGCGGGCGCGTTACCGCGCAGGCGCCGTTGGGTGCGCGCACGTGGTTCCGCGTGGGTGGCCCGGCGGAATGGCTGTTCCAGCCCAAAGATGCGGATGATCTGGCGGGTATGCTGGCCCAACTCTCGCCCGAACTCCCGGTTATCGCGCTGGGAGCATGCTCCAACGTGATCATCCGTGATGGCGGGCTGGACGGCATTGTCGTGCGCATGGCCCGTGGCTTTGCCGATATTGCGGTAGAAACCGATGGCGTGGTTGTTGGCAGCGCCTGCCTGGACGCAACCGTGGCCGAAAACGCCGCACAGGCGGGGCTTGCCGGGTTGGAGTTTTTAGCTGGCATTCCCGGCTCCATTGGAGGCGCTGTGCGCATGAACGCGGGCGCTTATGGGGCCGACATTGCCAGTGTGCTGGACTGGGCGGACATTGTAACGCGTGATGGCAACATGCTGCGCCTTGGCAACGCCGCCCTGCGTTTTGGCTACCGCCGTTCCGGCCTGCCCGAAGGGGCCATGGTCGTGCGTGCGCGCCTGCGAGCCAGCCCGGCCAGCCCGGCGGAAATTGCCGCGCGCATTGCCGACATCCGCACAGCGCGCGAGCAGTCCCAGCCTGTGCGCGCACGCACGGGGGGCTCCACCTTCTGCAACCCCGAGCCCGAGGTTTCCACCCGCAAGGCGTGGGAACTGATCGATCAGGCGGGCTGCCGTGGCCTGCGCCGGGGCGATGCGCAGGTGAGCGAAAAACACTGTAACTTCCTGATCAACCTCGGTCACGCCACCGCCCATGATCTGGAAGCACTGGGGGACGACGTACGCCACCGCGTTGCCCAGCATTCCGGTGTCCACCTGCACTGGGAGATCAAACGTCTGGGCCGCACACAAGGAACCCCCGCATGAGCACTCCCAAACGGATAACCGTGCTTATGGGCGGCATGTCCTCCGAGCGTACGGTCAGCCTGTCCTCCGGGCAGGGAGTGGCTGAGGCCCTGCGCAGTCTGGGCCATACGGTCAGCACGCTGGACGCGGGGGCGGACCTTGGCGCGCTGGTAGCCCAACTGGGCGCGCAAAAGCCCGATGTGGTGTTCAACGCACTCCATGGCCGCTTTGGCGAGGATGGCTGTATTCAGGGCATTCTGGACTGGATGGGCCTTACCTACACCCATTCGGGCGTGCGGGCCTCCGCCACCGCCATGAACAAGGCCGCCGCCCGTGCTGCTTTTATATCCGCCGATCTGCCGGTGGCCGAAGGCCGGGTGATTGATATTGCCGAGCTTGAGGCCGGTGACCCCCTGCCCACGCCCTATGTGGTCAAACCCGTTAGCGAGGGGTCATCGGTTGGGGTGTCCATCGTACGGCCCGGCACCAATGTCCGTGCGCGCATTGTGCGCGAATGGACCTTTGGCCCACAGGCGCTGGTGGAGGAATTTATTCCCGGCCGTGAAATTACCGTAGGTGTAATGGGCGAGCGCGCCCTGACGGTAACGGACATTACCCCCACCGGCACTACGCACGATTTTTACGACTACGACGCCAAATACAACGCCGGTGGCTCACGCCACGAACTGCCAGCCCGTATTGCCCCGGATGTGGCGCAACAGGCGCTGGACGTGGCCGTGGCCGCCCATGGCGCACTTGGGTGCTCGGGGGCATCACGCTCGGATTTCCGGCTGGATGATACAGACCCTACTGCTCCGCGCCTGATCCTGCTGGAGGTCAACACCCAGCCGGGCATGACCGCAACATCGCTCCTGCCCGAGCAGGCTGCCTATTGCGGCATAAGCTACCCCGAACTGTGCCACTGGCTGGTTGAGCAGGCCACCTGCCGCCAATGAAGCGCCCCGCCAGCCGCCCCTCCCGCACGGGATTATTCCTTAAGCGCCAAAAACGCCTGCTGCGGCCCGCCATAGGGCTTGTGCTGCTGGCAGGCTCGGGAGTTGCGGTTTATCTGGCGGTGCCACTGCCTGCCCTGCAAAAGCAGATCGCCCCTTTGCGGGACAAGATACTGGGCACATCCGCCCTGCGCGTGACCAATATCCGGATTGAAGGGGCCAATCTGACCAGTGAGGACGCCATTCGCGCGGCCCTGAACATTGCCGTGGGCGACCCGGTCCTGAACTTCAACGTCTCCCGCGCGCGGGAGAACCTGACTGCCCTGCCGTTCATTGACCATGTGAGCGTTGAACGCCACCTGTCGGGCGAGATTGACGTCCATATTACCGAACGCCCCCCCTATGCAGTGTGGCAGCATCAGGGCCATTTTATTCTGATCGACCGGCAGGGGCAAAAAGTGCCCGATCAGGGCGCGAACGACAAGGACGCCACAGCCTTTGCCAAACTGCCCCTTGTTGTGGGCGATGGCGCGAACGAAAACGCCGCAACCCTGATTGATGTACTGGCGCAGGAACCGGACGTAAAATCCCACGTTACCGCTGCCGTGCGTGTGAGCGACCGCCGCTGGAACCTGAGCCTGAAGGATGGCGCCACCGTGCTCCTGCCTGAAGGGGAGGAAGCCCCGGCCATTCATCGGCTGGCCCGGATCAACGCCGCAACACAGCTCCTTGAGCGCCCGGTGGTGCTGATTGACATGCGCCTGCCAGACCGGCTGACCATAAGGGAGCGCCCCCCTGAGCCTCCCCCCACACCGGACCAGAAACAACCCCAGCCCCCCACCGGAGGAAAGCCGAGATGAATGACACCGCGCACTCCCCAGCTTCCCCCGAGCTTAGTCTGGCGGACCGCCTGCACAAAAAACGGACCAATAGCCCGGCCAGTTCCACACTGCGCATGAGCGGGGGGGACGGGTCACTCCCTCTCCCGCCCAGTGAGCGCAACAAGCGCCCGCACACATGGCGCAACGGCTACAGCGCCGTGCTGGATATTGGTTCGACCAAAATTACCTGCCTGATCGGCAAGGGCGAGGCCAACGGCATGCTACGCGTGGCAGGCTATGGCTGGCGCCGCTCCGCTGGTGTCCGCAACGGCGCCATTACCGAGTTGCAGGAGGCCGAGGCCGCCATACGCGCAACCGTGGCGCAGGCCGAGAACATGGCCGAACGCACCATAGACAAGGTAGTAGTCAACCTGTCCTGCGGGCATCCGGCCAGCCGCCTGTTCAATGTCCGCTGGCCCATTGGCGGGCGCGTGGTAACAGAGGCGGATATCCGCCGTGTGGTCACAGAGGGCCGCGTACAGGCCACCGTGCAGGGGCGCGAGGTCATTCACACCCTGCCCATAGACTTTACGGTGGATGATACCGAGGGCGTGTCTGACCCAAGGGGGCATCTGTGCGAAACGCTCAAAGCCCGCCTGCACATCATTGACGCCGCCACCACTGCCCTGCTGAACCTTGAGACCGTTCTCAGCCGTGCGGAACTACGCATGGAAGCCCTTGTCTCCTCCCCCCTCGCCTCCGGCCTGTCCGTGCTGGACAGGGATGAGCGCGACCTTGGCACAACGGTTGTGGACATGGGCGGGGGCACCACGTCGCTCGCGGTGTTTGGTGAAGGGCAGATCCTGCACACGGCCCAGATTGGCGTGGGGGGGCTGCATGTTACGCGCGACATTGCCCGTGGCCTTGGCACATCGCTCGACAACGCCGAGCGCTTGAAAACCGTGTACGGCAGCGCCGATCTGGCCTCCGATGTGGAGGACGAAATCCTGACCGTGGAACTGCTGGGCAATGATGTGCCGCATTTTGAGCAGATATCCCGCGCCCAGCTTGGCCGCATCATCCGCCCCCGTATGGAGGAAACGCTGGAACTGGTGCGCGAAAAACTGGATGGCGCGGGCCTTGGCATGGCGGCCAGTGGTCGCATTGTGCTCACTGGTGGCGGCTCCCTACTGGATGGAATCCGCCCGCTGGCCGAGCGTATTCTGGGGGTGCCGGTCAGTGTTGGCCGCCATTCCGGCCCCGGCTTTACGCGCTCGGTCCGACTTGGCCGCCCCAAAAATATTGCAGGTCTGCCAGAAGATACAGCCGCTGCGGCAGGCTTTGCCACGGCAGCGGGACTGCTGTTCTGGGCGGCCAGTGCGGAGCGTCCGTTCAGCGATGTGGAATTCCGTGAAGCAGCGCCAAGTGGCTTTTTTCAAAAACTGGTTGCTTTTATTCGTGAGAGGGTTTGATTTGCCCCTCAAAAGGTTGGTAAACTATTCGCAATCTTATCCGCCCCGCCCCCGTTAACCCGCCGCAGTCCGGGAGAGACACATGACACTCAACCTAACCGTTCCACCCCAGACTCATGCTGATTTTTCGCCCAAGATCACCGTTATAGGCGTTGGCGGCGGGGGGACGAACGCGGTTGACAACATGATTGCCTCCAACCTTGAAGGCGTGGAGTTTGTTGTTGCCAACACCGATGCGCAGAGTCTGGCCAAAAGTCTGGCCGACAGCCGCATTCAGCTTGGCCCGCACCTGACCCACGGTCTGGGTGCAGGCGCCAAACCCGAGGTCGGCCGCGCCGCGGCAGAAGAAGCCGCGGACGAAATTGCGCGGTATCTGGACGGCGCGCACATGGTTTTCATCACCACCGGCATGGGTGGCGGCACGGGCACAGGGGCGGCACCTGTTATTGCCCGCATGGCGCGCGAGCGGAACATTCTGACCATTGGCGTGGTCAGCAAGCCCTTTGCCTATGAGGGCAAGCGCCGGGCGCGCGTGGCGGATGAAGGGATTCAGGAACTTCAGCAGTATGTTGATACGCTGATCGTGATTCCCAACCAGAATCTTTTCCGCATTGCCAACGAACGCACCACCTTGCGTGAAGCCTACAAGCTGGCTGACGAAGTTTTGAACATGGGCGTGCGCGGCGTAACCGACCTGATGATGGAACGCGGCTACGTCAACCTCGATTTTGCCGACATCCGCAGTGTTATGGCCGAAATGGGCAAGGCCATGATGGGTACGGGCGAGGCCGAGGGCGACAACCGCGCGGTTGAGGCAGCGGAAGCCGCCATTTCCAACCCGCTGCTGGAAGACACCTGCATGGCCACCGCCAAGGGTCTGCTGGTCAATGTAACCGGCGGCGAGGACATGACTTTCTTCGAAGCGGAAGAAGCCTTCAACCGCATCTGCCGCGAAGTGCCCGAAGATGCGAACATGATCTTTGGCACGGTCATTGAAGAAAAAATGAGCGGGCGCTTGCGTGTGTCCGTCGTAGCAACCGGCATTGACGTCCCCTCCGGCGGAGCCGAGCGCCCCCATCTGGCAGCGGTGGAAACCGAAGCACAGCCAGAACAGCCTTACGCGGCCCCAAGCGCGCAGCCTTCTGCCGCACCAGCCGCACAGCAGATGCAGCCCCCCGTAGCGCAACAGCCCGCAGCCGCACCGCAGCCGCAGGCTTATGCGCCCCCACCCGGCCATGCAGCCCCGCCCGCGCACACCGTACCCGGTCAGGTTGCAGCCGCTGCGGCACAGCCACGCCAGCCTGCACCGGCCCCCGCTCCCGCACCGGCTGCATCCAAGCACGCCAACCTGTTCAGCGAGCCGCCGCGTCCTTCGGCCTACCCTGCGCAGGACCCTAATGCACGCAGCCTGTTTGGCCGTGTGACCGGCGCATTCCGCCGTGCCACCACGCCCGAAACACGGCAGGAACCCGTAGCGCAGTCCCAGCCCACCATCAGTCAGGCCGAACAGGGCAGCACGCGCCACGGCGAAGGGGATAACGGGTTGGAAATTCCAACCTTTCTGCGCCGCTAAACCTGATTACGGCACACCCCACCCTATGGCCGCCAGCCGCAGGGTGGGGGATGAAACAGATAGCAATAATCATTGACTCGCATCTGCTCCAAACAGGCCCTAGCGTTAGTGTGACGTAATTTTCCACACGAACATGGGGCGGTCGGGATCATGGATAATCTGTCTGGGGAGTTGACCCCATATTCCAAATCTGTGGAGACCCTCCCGATCACCATGCGACAGATACGCCCTAAAGCCGCACCCGCCCAACATACCCTGCACCACGCTATTTCCGCAGTGGGCATTGGCCTGCATACGGGCCGCTCCATCAACATGACCATTGCCCCCGCACCGGCAGGACATGGCATTGTTTTCCAGCGCACGGACCTGCCCAATGCAGCCCCCTTGCCCGCTCGGTATGACTATGTGGTAGAAACGCACCTGAGCACCGTGCTGGGTGAAAAAACACGCCCCGAAAACCGGGTCGCCACGGTTGAGCATCTGATGGCCGCTTTTTGTGGCTGCGCCATTGATAACGCGCTTGTTCTGGTCGATGGGCCAGAAACGCCGGTGTTTGATGGTTCGGCCACGGATTTTGTTTTTCTGCTCGACTGCGCCGGGCGCAAGGCGCAGGACCTGCCCCGCCGTATGGTGCAGGTTGTGGAGCCCATTCGGGTTGAACACCAGAATGCATGGGTGGAACTGCTCCCCCACAATAGCTCAACCCCGCATCTGTCCATGAGCATCGACTTTTCCGCCCGCGCCATTGGCGTGCAGAATTACGCACTGGACCTGACCCCCACATCCTTCCGTAACGAGCTTGCGCGCAACCGCACCTTTGCCATGCGGCAGGAAATTGAAGCCCTGCATCAGGCCGGGCTGGCACTTGGTGGATCTTTGGACAACGCCATTGTTGTGGATAATGACGTTGTGCTTAACCCTGCGGGTCTGCGCTGTCCGGACGAGTTCATCCGCCACAAGATCATGGATGCGGTAGGCGACCTTTATCTGGCCGGTTGCGTGCTGAACGCCAGCTTTAGGGGCCATCGTTCTGGCCATACGCTGAACAACCTGGCGCTCAATGCTCTGTTTGCCCAAAGCACGGCCTGGCAGGACATGACAAACCTGCAATCCACGTCCGCTGCGGCCTGACCAGCTTTTTGCACGGAGCTTTCAATAATCGGCGTTTCTGTGCTTTTCTTGACCCGCTGACATGCTATAAGATTTTGTCTCGATCTGAAGAGCCGGTATGTTTGATATTTCTATAAAAACACAGTCAGTCCGTCGTTGTCTGCCGTTCGTGCTCTCAGCTTTTGTGCTGACCGGGCTGACTGGGTGCAGTCTGCTGACTGGTAGCAAAAAAGCCCCGATTGCTCCCAAGATTGCGCCCCCGGAGACGCTCTATAACAACGGCATTGATGCCCTGCGCACCCGCCGTTACGAACTGGCTGCCGCCGAGTTTGAAACGCTCCAGCAGAATTATCCCTATTCGGGCTACATTCCCAATTCGCAGTTGATGGAAGGGTATTCCTACTACCTTAAAGGAAAATACCCCGAAGCCGTGCAGCAGTTGAACCGTTTTATCAGCCTGCACCCCACCAGCACCGATTCCGCCTATGCCTATTACCTGCGCTCGCTCTGCTTTTATGAGCAGATTGCGGATGTGCAGCGTGACCAGCAGGGTACGGCGGAAGCCATGGATGCGCTGGAAGAAGTGGTAACCCGCTTCCCCCAGAGCAAATATGCCCGCGACGCCCAGCTTAAAATCGACCTGTGCCGTGACCATCTGGCAGGTAAGGAAATGCTGGTTGGCCGCTATTACCAGCGCGAACGCAATTATGAAGGCGCGATCAACCGCTACCAGCGCGTTGTGCAGGACTTCCAGACCACCAACCATGTGCCAGAAGCACTCGAACGCATGGTGGAAGTGTACCTTGATCTGGGGCTGACCGATCAGGCCCGCAAATCCGCCATTGTTCTGGGTTACAACTACCCCAGTAGCCAGTGGTACCACTACGCCTACAACAAGCTGAAAAACTACCACCTGCTGGATGACAAGCTTCCGCTTCCCGGTGTGGCTGTTACGACACCCGCAAAGCAGGACATTGTTAAATCTCAGGCGTCCGATACGCGGGATGAGCGTATGGCAGCACCCGCAGCCATGCAGCCGAACGCCTCAGCCCCACAGGCCACCCCGGCGCAGAGTGCACCGGCGATTCCTGCCAAAACCCAGCCTGCCGCCCCCCCTGCCCCTGTCGCCAAAAAGTAATGCAGCTTTCTCACTTTCCCTCTTGAATTAAGAACACAACAGGAACATACAGAACAGGCCTTCCCGCCCGGAGCTAGGATATGCCTGTTCAGGCTCAAGCGGGAACAGGCGCAATTCTTTGGTCTGTTCCGCAGACTCCAGTCATTTAAGGTGTGAACCTAAAAGCCGGATGTCGCCATGCTGACACATCTTTCCATCAGAGACGTTGTGCTGATCGAAGCACTTGACCTTGCCCTCCACCCCGGCTTTACCGCCTTAACGGGGGAGACCGGGGCCGGTAAATCCATTCTGCTGGACAGTCTGGGTCTGGCCATGGGCGAACGCGCCAATGCGGGTCTGGTCCGCTCCGGTGCGGAAGAGGCCCGCGTAACCGCGTGTTTTGAAACACCGGCCAGTCATACGGTTTACACACAGCTTGAAGAACAGGGCATTCCCGCCGACAAGGGCGAACCGCTGGTTCTGCGCCGCGTTATCTCGCGCGAGGGGCGTTCACGCGCATGGATCAACGATCAGCCTGTGGGGCTGACCCTGCTGCGCAAGATCGCCTCCGCCTTAATTGAAATTCAGGGCCAGCATGAGCAGATGGGGCTGGCAGATGCCTCCACCCATCGTGGCCTGCTCGATGCCTATGGCATTAAACCGACCCTTCTCAAAAAAATAGCACAGACCTTTGCCCATTGGCAGGAACTGCGCCAGAACCTTGCCGCCGCCCAACAGGCACTCGAAGACGCCGCGCGTGAGGAAGAATGGCTGCGTCATACGGTGGACGAACTATCCACACTCGCCCCCCAACCGGGGGAGGAAAGCCAACTGGCACAGCAGCGCCATGCGCTCCAGCAAGCCGAACGCCGGGGCGAGGCCGTTGCTGCCGCCCTGTCCGAACTCACCCCGCGCGACCGCCGCTCCACCGGACCAGCAGCAGCCCTGCGCGCGGCCAGCCGTGCTCTTTTACGTCTGGTTCCGTCCTCTGCCTCGGACAACGCAACACCAGAAACCGACGCACTGACCAACCGCACAACTGAAGCCCTGAGTGCGCTGGAAAATGCGGAAAACGCACTGGCCGAGGCCGAAAGCCTGCTCTCCCGCCTTATGGCGGATACGGAAGCCAACCCGCGTGAACTGGAGGAAACCGAGGAACGGCTGTTTGCACTGCGCACCGTTGCCCGCAAACACAATGTTCTGGTGGATGAACTGGCCGCCCTGCTCGCCCAACTCACAGCCCGCCTGCATGCGCTGGACAATGGCGCTACCGAACTGGAGAGCCTGCGACAGGCAACAGAAGAAGCCCGCCTTGCCTACATGACTGCGGCACGGGAACTAACCGATGCCCGCACCCATGCCGCCAAAAAAATGGAGCAGGCCGTAACTGCCGAACTTAAGCCGATCAAGCTGGAAAAAGCCCGCTTTCTGGCAGAGTTGCAGCCCCTACCTCCAGAGCAGTGGAGCCGCTACGGCATGGAGCAGGTCACATTCCTTATTGCAGCCAACCCCGGCCAGCCCCCCGGCCCCATTGCCAAGGTGGCCTCCGGTGGGGAACTGTCACGCCTGATGCTGGCACTCAAGCTGGTGCTGGCCGGGCAATCTGGCATTGGCACGCTCATTTTTGACGAAATTGATGCAGGGGTTGGCGGGGCAACTGCTGCCGCCATTGGTGAGCGCCTGCACCGACTGGCCATGACCGTGCAGGTGCTGGCCGTCACCCACAGCCCACAGGTCGCTGCCAGTGCGGATGCCCACCTGCGTATTGGCAAACAGACCCGCAACGGGCAAACAGCAACCCACGCCATAGCTCTGGCCGAAACAGAACGTAGGGAAGAAATCGCACGTATGCTGGCAGGAGACACCATTACCGACGCGGCCCGCGCCGCCGCCGCCAGTCTGCTGGAACCCAGAAAATGACAACCAAGCCCACCCCGGTCGCGGAGATGGACCTCCAGCAGGCCCGCGCGGAGCTGGCTGAACTGGCCACCCGGATTGCCCACCACAACACCGCTTACCATGGGCATGACGCACCAGAAATAAGTGATGCAGACTACGACGACCTACGCAGGCGCTACAATGAGCTTGTTGCGCACTACCCTGACGCAGAACCCGAGAACAGTGCCGCCAATACGGTAGGGGCCACCCCCGATAGCGCTTTTGGCAAGCATATCCACCTTGTTCCCATGCTCTCGCTCGACAATGTGTTTGACCGCGAGGACTTTGAAAACTTCATAACCCGTGCGTCCCGCTTTCTAGGGCTGGAACAGACCGAAGCCTCCACCCTACGCCTGACCGGCGAACCCAAGATTGATGGTCTTTCCATCAGCCTGACCTATGAACATGGCTTATTTACACGCGGAACCACCCGAGGCGATGGCACCGAAGGCGAGGACGTAACCGCCAACCTGCGCACCCTGCGCGGCCTACCTATGGCATTGCCCGCTCCGTACCCGGACCTGATTGAAATCCGGGGCGAGGTCTTCCTCTCCAAAGCTGATTTTATCGCGCTCAACACTGCACAGGAGGAGGCCGGCAAACGCCTGTTCGCCAACCCGCGCAACGCGGCGGCTGGCTCCTTGCGGCAGTTGGACCCGAGCATTACGGCCCAACGCCCGCTCTCGCTTTTTGCCTATGCGCAGGGGTATTGCTCGGACAAGGCAACCCGCAGCCACGGGGACTATCTGGAGCAGCTCAGGGCATGGGGGTTTGTGGTCAACCCGCTCTCGCGCCAGATTGAGGGGGTGGCTCAGGCCGAAGCCTTTTTTGATGAGATCAGCCGCGCACGCGCCGAACTCGCTTATGATATTGACGGTGTTGTCTACAAAATAGACGACCTGAGTTTGCAAGAGCGTCTGGGCTTTGCTGGCCGTGCCCCACGCTGGGCCACAGCGTGGAAGTTCCCTGCCGAGCAGGCCATTACACGCCTGAACGCCATAGAAATTCAGGTAGGCCGCACAGGAGCGCTAACCCCTGTTGCCCATCTGGAACCCGTTAATGTTGGCGGCGTACTTGTGACCCGCGCCACCTTGCATAATGAGGATGAGATCAACCGCAAGGACGTGCGCGAGGGAGATCTGGTGTTCGTCCAGCGTGCGGGGGATGTTATTCCGCAAGTCCTTGGCGTTGCGCCATCGGGCACGGATACGACCGAGCGCAAACCGCTATTCCATTTTCCCGACCATTGTCCGGTATGTGGAGCGCTGGCTGTCCGCCCCGAAGGCGAGGTCGTGCGCCGCTGCACTGGCGGGCTGACCTGTCCCGCCCAGGCCGTGGAGCGGCTGATCCATTTTGTCTCCCGCCTTGCGTTTGACATTGATGGACTTGGGGACCGCAGTATCCGCGAGTTTTATGAGGCCGGGCTGATCCGCACCCCAACGGATATTTTTCGGCTTAAAACCCATGCGCCAGCACTGGAACAGCGCGATGGCTGGGGCGAACAGTCCGTGCGCAATCTGCTTCAGGCCATAGAGGAACGGCGCACGATCTCACTCTCGCGCTTTATTTACGCGCTGGGTATCCGCCGGATCGGGGGGAGCAACGCCCGCCTGCTGGCCCGGCATTATGGCACATACGCCAACTGGCTACGCCAGATGGAGGCCGCCACCATCATTGGCTCCGATGCCCGGCTGGAGCTTGGCTCCATTACCGGCATTGGCAACGCCATTGCAACGGACGTGGTGGCCTTTGTGGCCGAACCCCACAACCAGAGCACGCTGGCCGAACTGAGCGCCGAGTTGCACATTACGGAAGAGACGGCCCCCAGTGGTGGCCTGCTTGCGGGCAAGACCATTGTCTTTACCGGCACGCTACTGACCATGACACGGCCAGAGGCCAAGGCCACAGCTGAACGCATGGGGGGCAAGGTATCCGACTCCGTGTCCAAAAAGACCGATCTGGTCGTGCTGGGGGAAAAAGCCGGGTCCAAGGCCAAAAAAGCCGCCGAACTGAACATCCAGACCATGGATGAAGCAGAATGGAACGCCTTTTGCACAACAAACGGATAGAAGCGCCACACCCGCAGTTTTTTACCATTTACCTGTAAAAGAGAGATTGCCCGACGGCCAAATCTGCGCCATGCTGGCGAGCAACGAAGGGGTGGAGTTCGTCGTCCAAACCAAAAATAAAAATTCCGTGCCCAGTCCGGCTGCTGTTCCGGTATCCCCTGTTCCCATCCCCTCGGTCGGAACTTCAGCTCGTCTGGCACAAAAGAATGAAGTGAACGGCAAAATGACCAAGTGGATCTACAGTTTCGGTGCTGGCCAAAGCGAAGGCAACGCCGGGATGCGCAATCTCCTCGGCGGCAAGGGCGCCAATCTGGCGGAAATGGCCAATATTGGCCTGCCCGTGCCCCCCGGATTTACCATTACCACTGAAGTCTGCACCGCCTTTTACGATAACGGACGGAAGTACCCGGCCGAGCTGGAAGCCCAGCTTGAAGCCGCAATGGGTCTGGTGGAAAAGGCCATGGGCCTGCGCTTTGGCGACGCCGAAAACCCGCTTCTGGTCTCCGTCCGTTCTGGCGCGCGCGTTTCCATGCCCGGCATGATGGACACAGTGCTCAACCTCGGTCTGAACGACACGACGGTTGAAGGCCTTGTCCGCTCCTCCGGCGATGCCCGTTTTGCATGGGACAGCTACCGCCGCTTCATTCAGATGTACGGCTCCGTTGTGCTCGGTGTGCCGCACCACGAATTTGAAGACCTGCTCGAACAGGCCAAGCGCGCCGCTGGCAAGCTGGATGACACCGCCCTGACCGCCGAAGAATGGCAGGACGTTGTGAAAAGCTACAAGCAGATCGTGCAGTCCGAAACAGGCACCCCCTTCCCCGAAAATCCCAAGGACCAGCTCTGGGGCGCCATTGGAGCCGTGTTTGGCTCATGGATGAACCCGCGCGCCAACACCTACCGCAAGCTGCATGACATTCCCGCAAGCTGGGGTACGGCTGTGAATGTCCAGTCCATGGTGTTCGGCAACATGGGGAACGACTGTGCAACGGGCGTGTGCTTCACCCGCGACCCGTCCACGGGCGAAAACATCTTTTACGGTGAATACCTGATCAACGCGCAGGGTGAGGACGTTGTTGCCGGTATCCGCACCCCGCAGCCCATGGCGGAAAGCCGCTCGGTCGCGGGTCAGACCTCGATGGAAAAAGCGCTGCCCAACGCTTATGGCGAACTGCTCAAGGTCCGTGACCTGCTTGAACGCCACTACCGCGATATGCAGGACATCGAGTTTACGGTTCAGGCCAACAAGCTTTACCTGCTCCAGACCCGCTCGGGCAAACGCACCGCAGCCGCAGCCCTGCGCGTGGCCATTGATATGGCCAAGGAAGGCCTGATCACGCAGGAAGAAGCGGTGACCCGCGTTCCTCCCGCATCCCTTGACCAGTTGCTCCACCCGGTACTGGACCCCAAGGCCGAACGGCAGTTGCTGACCCGCGGCCTGCCCGCATCCCCCGGCGCGGCAACCGGTATTATCGCTTTCTCCGCCGAGGATGTGGAAGACCGCGCCGCCAAGGGTGACGACGTTATTCTGGTGCGTATTGAAACCTCACCCGAAGACGTGCACGGCATGCACGCAGCCCGTGGCGTACTGACCACACGCGGCGGCATGACCTCCCACGCAGCCGTTGTGGCCCGTGGCATGGGCCGCGTGTGCGTGGCTGGTGCTGGCAGCATTGCTGTGGACTACAAGGCCCAGACCATGACCGTGGACGGCCATACGCTTAAGGCGGGTGACTGGATTACGCTCGATGGCGGCACCGGTGCAGTGTACAAGGGCCGCGTTCCCACCATTCCGCCCACCCTTTCGGGCGATTTTGCAACCCTTATGGGCTGGGCAGACGGTGTGCGCCGTCTGGGCGTGCGCGCCAACGCCGAAACCCCCGAGGATGCGGAAACCGCACGCCGCTTTGGCGCGGAAGGTATTGGCCTGTGCCGGACCGAACACATGTTCTTCGGCCCCGACCGCATTGGCCATGTGCGCCAGATGATCATGGCGGATGATGCCTCAACACGCGCCCGCGCCATTGAGGCCCTGCTGCCATTCCAACGGAGCGACTTTACCGAACTGTTCCGCATTATGGCGGGCCTGCCGGTGACCATCCGCCTGCTCGACCCGCCGCTGCACGAGTTCCTGCCGCATGGTGAGGCCGAACTGGCCGATGTTGCCAAGGCACTGGGCAAGGATGTGGAAAGCCTGCGCGCACGCCGCTCGGCCCTTTCCGAATCCAACCCCATGCTGGGCCACCGTGGCTGCCGCCTTGGCATTACCTACCCCGAAATCTACGCCATGCAGGTGCGTGCCATTGCTGAGGCCGCACTGGACATTGCAAAGGAAACCGGTAAGGCCGTGGACCCGGAAATCATGATCCCGCTGATCGGCACCAAGGCCGAACTGGATCTGGTCCGCAAATCCTGCGAAAGCGTGATTGCCGATGTGCTGAGCGAACGTGGTGCGCAGTTGTCCTACAAGATCGGCACCATGATCGAACTGCCCCGTGCAGCCCTGACTGCTGACCAGATTGCCCAGAGTGCTGACTTCTTCTCCTTCGGCACCAACGATCTGACCCAGACAGCTCTTGGCCTGTCGCGTGATGATGCTGGCTCGTTCCTGCCTGAGTATGTGGAAAAAGGTCTGCTGCCGCAGGACCCCTTTGTATCCATCGACCGTGAAGGCGTGGGCGCACTGGTGCGCATGGGTGTGGAAAAAGGCCGTGCCTCCAAGCCTGACCTCAAGCTGGGCATTTGCGGCGAGCACGGCGGCGACCCGCTCTCCATCGCGTTCTTTGAGGAAGTCGGGCTGGATTACGTCTCCTGCTCCCCCTTCCGTGTGCCCGTGGCCCGACTGGCCGCAGCACAGGCAGCCCTTGCCACACGCAATAACAAGGCTGTTAAAGCCTAAGGAAAGAATGGCCGCCCCCAACCGGGGCGGCCATTTTTCAATCTGATATCATGCAAAAAATTCTTACTCTCCACCTCGTATCCGAGGCGACGGGGCAGACGCTCGATTCCGTGGCGCGGGCCTGCATAGCGCAGTTCCCCAATACGGAAGTCCGGCTACGGCACTGGAACCTGATCCGTACCCAGATCCAGCTCCGGCGGGTTTTGCGGCATATTGCCAATAACCGTGGGCCGGTCATGTCCACCCTGACGGACCCGATCCTTCAGGCGGATATGGAAGCAGGCTGTGCGAGCCTTCAGATCAGGCTGTTGGACGTACTGGACAACGCCCTGCACTTTCTGGCCGAGGAAACAGGGGAAGAGGCAACCCGCCACCCCGGCGGCCAGTACATTATGGACGAAAACTACTACCAGCGCATTGAGGCCATGCATTACGTGCTGGCCCATGATGATGGGCAGGAAACGCGCGGCCTGAACAAGGCTGACGTTATTCTGGTTGGTGTGTCCCGCGTGTCCAAAACACCGACCTGCTTCTATCTGGCCAACAGGGGCATAAAGGCTGCCAACGTGCCGCTGGTTATGGGCATAGAACCACCCGAAGCCCTGTTTACCACGACCAAGCCGGTTATTGGCCTGACCATAGACCCCGAACGCCTGATTGAAATCCGCCGCAACCGCCTGAACCAGATGATACCGGGCAAGTCCCGCCCGGAAGCCATAACGGATTACGCGTATATTGATCTGGAAAAAGTGCAGGAAGAACTGCACTGGGCAAGGCGCTTATGCCGCCGCCATAACTGGCCGGTCATTGATGTGACACGCCGTTCCATTGAGGAGTCCTCTGCCTCCATACTGGAACTGATTGCCACAACCACCTGAATACCCCTACGCCCTCCATTCTGCCCCTGAACGTGGCAAGAGTGGAGGTATGGGAGCCTGCTCCCGGCCTTCTGGCTCTGGCGTTAGTAAACCAGAGCCATGCTTTTTTCTGAGTAAGCTTTAAGGTGGCCTAGTCGGCCATTTCCTGAGCTGTCAGTCTTTGCACCCGGATAGCCTGCCCCTGTGCGTTATAATAAATCACGCTGCTACCACGGCGTTGAGCATACCCATCAGGCTGACCGTCCTTGGTCCAGAACAGCAGGCGGTTTGTATCGGGCTGCTCCACTATTCTGTCCCCCTGCGGGACAAAGTGGTATTTGCTAAAGTCCTTGTGTGCACGCGGCAAAGGTAACTTGCCCGCCAGATTATGCATGCTGGACGCACGATGGGCGTCCGAATCATCATCATCCCCACCATTCAGCGGGTCGCCATCGGCATATGCGGGAACACCGGCCACCAAGGGCAGTGCAACCGCACACAGACCGAACATGACTTTCCATTTTTTACGGAATACCGGCATCATGTCGGTGCTTCCTCCTTTATCCAGACCTCTGATGGCAAGGCTTGCCAGTTGTGGGCTTACCGTATCACAGGTTAACGCCTGTTACCGCGTTACTCCTGTTACAAAAGACTGTCAGCCCCCAGTTTTGCATGGGCAATCACCCATCACTGCCGACCCACGCCACCTGACTTGCCCGAACCGGAGCGGAAGGGATAAGAAGGCCGCATGACACAAACGCTGGTCGGTCCTTTTTTGCTGGAACGGGATATTAAAAAAAGCCGCTTCCTTGCGCGCGCCACACCCATTGCCAGCATTGCCGAAGCCGATGCCTTTATTGCCAGCATTGCCGCAGCCGAGCCAGACGCGACCCACCATTGCTGGGCGTGGCAGTTTGGCCCCCATTGCCGCTGCCACGATGCGGGAGAACCCTCTGGCACGGCAGGTCGGCCTATCTTGCAGGTGGTTGTGGCCCAGAAGCTGGACCGGGTCGCTATTGTGGTGTCACGCTGGTTTGGGGGGATCAAGCTTGGTGCGGGCGGTCTGGTCCGCGCTTATGCTGGCACAGCCGCCGAATGCCTGCGCGAAGCCCCGAAGGAAGAACTGATCGAGCGGGTCAGGCTTGGATTCCACTGCCCGTTTTCTTTGCTGGGGATTGTTCAGGCGCGCCTGCCTGAATGGGGTGTTGAAGCCGAACCGCCCGTTTTTGATGAAAACGGCGCCTGGTTCCAGCTTTTGCTCCCCCTGGCTCTGCAACACGACGTGTGTGCAAAGCTGACCGACCTGACTAGTGGTCAGGCCGATATCCGTCTTATAGAGGACGAACCAACAGCCACCTAGCGGGGGGTAACCCACCCGTTGCCTGTGGAATCCCCCACCTGCCCGGAGCCGAACGGCCCGGAATTCTGGTAGGCCGAACCATAACGCGACAGGTCCGAACCCGTAACCGAATCCCTGTGCACCTTGGCCAGATGGTCCGGGTCATCACCATGCTGGAACTCCATGGATGGAGCATCCTGATAACCGGGGGGCAGGCTACGGTGCCCATGTACGGTTTTTGATTCGGTCGATTTACCTGCACCAGCCCCCGTATCCATGTTGCCGCTCCCTTCGGAGAAGGAAACATCACCATCAGGGGTCATCAGGGGGTCCGCGTGGGCAACACTTACCGCCCCCACAAGGCTTGCGCCCATGAGAAGGCCGGACATTACGTTTACAAACGGTCTACGCAGCTGCGCCATTGCGCGTTACCCCGCAAGAAAAAAGAAAAAACACCCCACTCGGGCCATAAACCAATGGCCGCGCGGGTTCCGTACTGGCAACCCTTATCACACCAAAAGTGCAAAAAACCAAATTCTCTGGCCAAGAGTGGAGCAGATGCCACACCATTGACCAGAACATGGCTTGAGCCAGCAAACGCTATTTGCGTAATCCGTGCATATTGGACATAAAGGCACCCGCCTTTGGCAAATTCATGCCCAAGAGAGATTGTTTTTACCATTCTGCTTACCATCTGTGTGTAATCAGCCCAACCGAACAGGAACGCGTTATGAGTGCCACGCTCACCCAGCCCAACCCGACGTCTGAGACCTGGATGCCGGATAGCTGGCGTTCGTTTCCGTTCAAGCAGATTCCCACCTATCCGGACGCCACCGCACTCAAGACCGTGGAAGACCGGCTGAGCGCCTACCCGCCACTGGTTTTTGCGGGCGAAGTACGCCGCCTGCGCAACCATCTGGCTCAGGCCGCACAGGGCAAGGCCTTTGTGCTGCAAGGTGGCCCGTGTGCGGAAAGCTTTGGCGAGTTCAAGGCAGACATCGTGCGCGACACGTTCCGCGTGCTGCTGCAAATGGCTGTTGTGCTGACCTTTGGTGCCAAGGTGCCGGTCATCAAGCTCGGTCGCATGGCCGGGCAGTTTGCCAAGCCCCGCTCCTCCGACATGGAAACAGTGGATGGCGTAAGCCTGCCCTCCTACCGCGGCGACATCATCAACGGGCCGGAATTCACGTCTGAGGCGCGCATTCCCGACCCCACGCGGATGGAAACGGGCTACTTCCAGTCCACCGGAATCCAGAACCTGCTGCGCGCCTTCTCCCGCGGGGGGTACGCCAACCTGCATGAGGTCCACCGCTGGAACCTTGGGTTTGTTGAGCGTTCCCCGCTGGCCAACCGCTACCGCACCATGGCCGAACGCATTGGCGAGACCCTTGCCTTCATGCAAGCCTGCGGGATTGACGCAGCCTCCTCCGCACAGGTGGATGAAACCGAGTTCTACACCTCGCACGAGGCCCTGTTGCTGCCTTACGAGCAGGCTCTGACCCGTGTCGATTCCACATCGGGCGAATGGTATGACTGCTCGGCCCATTTTGTCTGGATCGGGGACCGCACCCGCCAGCCCGATGGCGCGCATGTGGAGTTCCTGCGTGGGGTGCGCAACCCCATTGGCATCAAGGTTGGCCCCACCACCAGCGTGGAAGACATTAAAAGCCTGACCAGCATCCTCAACCCACGCAACGAGGCCGGGCGCATTACCCTGATCTCACGCATGGGGGCGGAAAAGATCGAGCAGTTCCTGCCCCCGCTCATGCGCGCGGTCAAGGAAACGGGGCAGCCGGTCACATGGATCAGTGACCCGATGCATGGCAACACCATTTCCACCGGCAGCAAGGTCAAGACCCGCTCGTTCGATGCGGTCATGAAGGAAGTGAAAGGCTTTTTTGCCGTATGCGCGGCAGAGGGCGTTCCCGCTGGCGGTGTTCACCTGGAAATGACCGGCCAGAACGTGACCGAATGCGTAGGCGGTGCCCAGCGCCTGACCGAAGAGGACCTTGGCGCACGGTACGAAACCTTCTGCGATCCGCGCCTCAATGCCGAACAGTCACTTGAACTGGCATTCCTGATTGCGGAGGAGTTGACCGGCCGCAACTAAGGCCGCGCCGCTCTTTGCCTGATCACAGAAGCGGGGGGTGGTCTTTACGCCACCCTCCATCACACCCATCATCTGTGCAGTGTATTTGGCAGAAAAGAGCATTTCAGCAATGACGCAATCCCCTACTGGTGTGGCAGCCCCCGGCATTTCCACCGCTCAGGCGACCACCGCCCTGACGGATGCCGAAATCCGCGGCCGCACGGACTCCTACTTCAACCGGACCCGCCAGATAGTAGGCCACTTTGGGGATTGCGAGGTCACTTACGCCTTTTTCCTGCGCTGCCCTGTTATTTCCGCCCCCGGCATTATGCTGGAATGGCTGAAAAACGTTATGGCCGAACGCAATAGTGACTACTCGGTCGACCTGCTCCACCCCGAAGGCGAATGGGTGGGGGCGGGCGAGCCACTGGTTTATATTACCGGCTCGTTCCTGCATCTGGCTGATCTGGAAACACTTCTGCTCCAAAAGCTTGGCAGTTCCTGTGTTGCGGCCCTGCGTGCCTACCAGATGGCGCTCTCCCTGCCACAGGCCCGTTTTCTGGCCATGGATGCCCGGCACTGCGCTGGGTATGAGATGCAGGAACTCATGGCCTATGCCGCCTCCATTGGTGGACGGGCCGCGCAAAAGGACGGGGCCGTGGGCTTTGTTGGCACCGCCAACGATGCTGTCTCCGCCTTTTTTGGCACAACGCACGGGGCGGGCACCATGCCCCACGCCCTTATCGGCTACGCGGGTTCCACCGTGCGCGCGGCGGAAATGTTCCACGAAACTTTTCCCAATTCCGACCTTGTGGTGCTGGTGGACTATTTTGGGCAGGAAATAACGGACGCGCTGGCCGTGTGCCACCGGTTTGAGGAACTGGCCAAAGCAGGCCGTATTGCCGTGCGGCTGGACACACATGGCGGACGGTTTATGGAAGGGCTGAACCCGCAGGAATCCTATACCGTGGTCAACCGCCATGCCCCCGAGGCCCTGCGCCGCTACCGCTCCGACCGGGAACTGCGTTACCTGATCGGCACCGGCGTTTCCGCCGCGTCTATCTGGAAAATGCGTGAGGCACTGGATGGGGCGGGGTTTGAGCAGGTGCGGATTATTGCCTCCTCCGGGTTTGGCGTAACCAAATGCGCCTGCATGGCCGACGCCCATGCCCCCATAGATGTTGTTGGCACAGGCTCGTTCATTCCCGAAACATGGAACGAAACCTACGCAACAGCCGATATTATTTCGTACAACGGTGTTGAGCGGGTTAAAATCGGGCGCGAATTCCTGTTCGCCTCCGCCCGCAACAAAAAAGACAGCTAAGGAAAATCCATGAACGAAACAGCCCCCCCGCAGGAGCAAGGCTGGAAAGTCCGTATTCTGGACCTGTCCGGCGGTGCTGAAGACAATATTGTGGAAGATGTTGGCATTTTTCATGACCTTGCCCACGCCAACGCCTTTGCCCGCGCCTATGTGCGTGACAGCGTAGAACGCTGCCGCATGCCCGGCGCCTCCGCCAAGGACGTGCTGGACACATGGACCAGCTTTGGTGAAGACGCCGTGGTGATCGACGCCGAAGAAGACGGCTGGCGCTCAGCCAACGAACTGGATGATTTTACCGCAACCCCCGCAACCTCCATGGAACGCGACTGGCGCATGCTGGACCCCCGCCGACTGGTGGATGGGGAGGAAATCATTCTTGAAGAAGATGACGCAGAAACGGAAGAGGACGATACCGAACCGTTCGACCCCGGCCTGCATAACCTGCACTAAGCCCCACCCGCAGGCAGGGGCAGCAGCAAACCGCGCGCGGCATGGCTGCCCCTCCCCTGTTTTCTGTTTCCTTCGTGCTGGTCTTTCCAGCCCATTCACGGCATAAGCCTCTGTTATGAAACTCCGCTTTGCGCCCAGCCCTACCGGCCTGCTCCATGTGGGCAATGCCCGCCTTGCCCTTGCCAACGCCCTGTTTGCCCGCCGCAACAAGGGTAAGTTCCAACTGCGTATAGATGATACGGATACCGCTCGCTCGCGCGAGGAACTGGTAGGCGCCATCCAGCAGGATCTGGAATGGATGGGCATTACATGGGACGAGACCTTCCGCCAGACCGAACGGCTGGACCGCTACGCCGCCGCCATTGAAAAACTCAAGGCATCCGGCCACCTGTACCCCTGCTTTGAAAGCGAACAGGAACTGGCCGCCAAGCGCGAAACCCAGATCCGCCAGCGCCGCGCCCCGGTGTATGACCGCGCCATGCTGCGCATGACCGAACAGCAGCGCGCACAGGCCGAGGCCAATGGCAAGGTGCCTTACTGGCGCTTCAAGCTCTCGGGCCGCATTGTGCGCTGGCGCGATCTGGTGATGGGGGATTGCCACGTCAAGCTGCCCTCCGTCTCCGACCCGGTGCTGGTCCGCACCGATGGTACGGTTCTGTATACGCTGGCCTCGGTTGTGGATGATCTGGAAACAGGGATCAGCCACATTATCCGTGGGGAAGACCACGTGACCAACACCGGCGTGCAGATTGACATTGCAGAAGCACTGGGCGCTCGCCCCGACCACTTCCGCTTTGCCCACCTGCCCCTGCTGCTGGACGAAAACGGGGGCAAGCTCTCCAAACGCTTTGATGCATGTTCCCTGCGCACCCTGCGGCAGGATGGGGTGGAGGGGGAAGCCCTGATCTCCTACCTTGCCCGGCTTGGCAGCTCGGACGATCCGGCGTTGATGCCGTTTGACGCCCTTGCCCAGAGCTATGACCTGTCTCACATTTCGCGCTCGGCCGCACGGTTTGATACACGCCAGCTACTGGCCATGAACCACCGCCACCTTGCCCAACTCCCCTTTGCCGCAGTAGCGGAAAAACTGCCCAAGGGTGCAACAGAAGCCTTCTGGCTGGCCATCCGCAGCAATATCGACCTGCTGTCCGAGGCCAAGCTGTGGCTGAGTGTGGTGGAGGGAGACATCATCCCCCCCGTGCAGGAGGAAGATGAAGCGTTCCTTAAGGATGCCGCAGCCCTGCTCCCGCCCGAACCATGGGATGAAGGCACCTGGAAGGCATGGACCGCCGCCATCAAGGACCAAACCGGTCGTAGTGGCAAAGCGCTGTTCCACCCGCTCCGTGTTGCCCTAACGGGGGAAGAGCATGGGCCTGAACTGCGCGACCTGCTCCCGCTTATTGGCCGCAAACGCGCACTGGGCCGCCTGCTGCCCTCCCTCATCTGAACCACAACCGGCACCTGCCCCATGGTCCCATCGGGTTAGGTGCCGGGGCCATGGGGCACACCCCACGTGGCGGATTTGTGAAACACCTTTTGCTGCCTGTTCGCATAACATGACTTGACCGTGCGTGTTCTCGCCTTTCAATAGGGTTTACACTGCATCTTCTGTCAGTCTGGATTTTGTATGCGCCCCGTTCTGCACCGCCGTACATTTGGTTTGGGTCTGACCGCGCTTTTAGCCACCCCCACAATCGGGCGGGCGACCGGTCTGCCCGACCTGATGGACCGCCCCCCTCCTGAACTGGAGGAACTGAAGTGGCACCCTCCGCTACGCGAGGCCATTCAGGCGCTGATCAATGCGCATGGCCATTATTCCGACACGTATAACGGCAATGCCCCCCCCTATGTTGTTATGGACTGGAACAACACAGCTATTGTGGGCGATGTGCAGCAGACGCTGTTTGTGTTCATGCTCGAACATTTCTGCTTCCTTATGCCTGCGCAGAAGTTCCGCAAACTGATCCATGTTCATGCGTCCACCCACCCCCTGCCCGCACCTTTTGCAAACATGGCTGGCCAGCCGGTTACTTTTCCCGATCTGGTGACCGATATTGTCGAAGATTACAGCGCGCTGGCAGCCCGCTACGGGCATATGCCCCACCCCATTGCGCGGGAGGAATTACAGGACAACCCCGCCATGCTGGCGTTCAGGGCACGTATGGCGTTCTGCCATCAGGCGGTGGCCGCCCTGCATGGCCCCGATGCCGCACAGCAATGGATGATCCGGCTGGTAGCCGAGCAGACCCAGACCGATGTGATCGCCCTGAGCCGCGCCGCCAACGAATGGTGCCTTGGAGCCTCCATTACCAATCAGAAGTGGGTCTGCCCCTCCTCCCGCCCCGGCAAGGCTGGTCCGGTGCAGGCGGATATGACCCAGATGCTGCGGCTTACGCCTGAAATGGGCAACCTGCTCCAGATTTTGCAAGAACATGGCATAGACCCCATTATCTGCTCCTCCGCACTGGAGGATCTGGTGGCCCTGTTCGCCACGTCGGCTGAATATGGCTATAATCTGCGGCACGAGCATGTGTTTGGCGCACGACTTGTGGAGCATAAGGGCGTTATGGAGCCGACCGAGGCTCCGCACTATCCGTTCCCCGCGGGCGCTGGCAAAACCGAGTTGATCCGCGTTCATTTTGAACAGAAAAGAAAACAGCCCCCGCTCATGATCTTTGCGGGAGAAAGCAGTTCTGCCGATCTGCTCAGATCCTTCCCCGATACGTCTCTTTGCTGCCTGATCAACCGCAAACAGTCCGATGATATGGAGGTCTTCCTGCGCGAGGCCGCAAAGCCTACCGGAGCCAGCACTCCCCGCAGGCTTTACCTGCAAGGGCGCGACGAAAACACGGGCGAGTGGCGACCCCATGCCACCAGCCTGCTGCTCGGCAGCACCACGCCTACTCTACCCACGTAAAAAAGCCCCGTTGACCTCCGCCACTCGCCAGCCGCGCCCGAGAGCGTGGGCAGCACGACAGAGGCCCACGCGCGCGGGTCACGCGGACCAGCGCCTGCGCGCCTTCCAGCGGTTCAGCAGCAGGGAATTGCTGACAACACTGACGGAACTCATGGCCATGGCGGCCCCGGCCAGCACCGGGTCCAACAGGCCAAAAGCCGCCAGCGGCAACCCCAGTATGTTGTAAATGAAGGCAAAAAACAGGTTCTGCCGGATTTTAGCTACCGTTGCGCGCGAGAGTGAGACCGCATCAACCAAGGCTGTCAACTGGCTGCGCACAAGCACAACATCCGCTGTTTCGAGCGCAATATCCGCCCCCGCCCCAATGGCAAAGCTGACATCGGCCAGAGCCAGCGCCGGAGCATCGTTTATGCCATCACCCACCATGCCCACGCAGTGCTGGCCACCAGCACGGAGCCGGGCGATCTGGGTGGCCTTGCCATCAGGCAGCACTCCGGCCACGACCTCGTCTATCCCCACCTGCCGGGCCACGGCCTGAGCAGCGCGTTCGTTATCCCCACTCAGCATGACCACACGCAGGCCCTCGCTACGCAGCGCGGCTATGGCAAGCTGGGCCTCCGGGCGCACCTGATCAGCCAGCCCAAAATAGGCCACCACGGCACCCGCGCGGGCCAGCGCCACAATACTCTGCCCCCGCGCCTGCCAGCCATCGGTCAAAGCCGTATCAACCGGGCAACCAAGCTGGAGCATGTAGGCAAGGGAGCCAAGATGCACGTCCTCCCCGCTGGCCCGCGCCTGCACCCCATGCCCCGGTATGGCCTTGAAGTCGGTTATGGCGGCAGGCTCCACCCCGCGCGCCGTGGCATAGGCCACAATGGCGCGGGCCAGCGGGTGTTCCGAACTTTGCTCCAACGCGCAGGCCAGCCCCAGCATTGTCTGCTCATCCACGTCCGGTGCGCGCTGCACCTGCACAACCCCGGGCCTGCCCATGGTCAGGGTGCCTGTTTTGTCCGTGACCAGAATGTCCATTTTGCGCGCCTGCTCCAGCGCATCCGCATTGCGGAACAGAATACCCGCCTGCGCGCCAAGGCCCGTGCCGACCATAATGGCCGTAGGCGTTGCAAGCCCAAGCGAGCAGGGGCAGGCAATGACCAGAACGGACACCGCGTTTACCAGACTTGCTCCAAAATCCCCCGTAATGGCCCAGCCCAGCCCCAGAGCCAGCACCGCCAGCCCCAGCACCGCAGGCACAAACACCGCCGCCACACGGTCGGCCAGACGTTGCACGCTGGCCTTGCTGCCCTGTGCCTGCTCCACCATACGCACAATGCCCGAAAGCACGGTTTGCGCGCCAACCCTGCTGGCCTGCACACGCAGGGCACCGGTCTGGTTGAGCGTGCCTGCAAACACACGATCACCTTTGGTTTTGGCAACGGGGGCACTTTCCCCCGTTAACATGGCCTCATCCAGATCGGACTGGCCGTCCAGCACCTGCCCGTCCACGGCAACACTTTCGCCCGGGCGGACCATAAACACATCGCCGGGTATGAGCTGCTCAACCGGCTGTTCAACCCACTGGCCATTGCGCTCCACATGGGCGGTGCGGGGTTGCAGGTGCAACAGGCTCTGCATGCCCGCACTGGCTCGGGCCTTGGCGCGGGCCTCCAGCAGCCGCCCGAGCAGAACAAGGGTTACAACCAGTGCGCTGGTCTCGAAATACACAGGCTGATCCAGCCCAAAAGCCGTAACAACCGTACTGAACACAAAGGCTATGCCGGTGCCCATAACCACCAGCACATCCATATTGGCAGCCCCATTGCGTAGCGCATGCACGGCACCACCATACATGGCCCGGCCACACCAGACCTGCACAACACCCGCCAGCACAAACTGCCCCCACAACGGCAGCATGGCGGCATGGACACCGGCCAGCATACCCAGCATCTGGCCCAAAAAGGGCAGGCTGAGCACGGCAGCCAGCACAAAATTACGCCATTCACGCCGCCATTCGGCCTTGTGCTGGCGGTCCTGCGCATCCGGGTCCTGCTGGCTGTACACTGTTGCGCCGTAACCGGCTTTTTCCACCTGGGCGATCAGTGCGGCCACGTCCACAACACCGGGTATAAAACTGACATGCGCGCGCTCGGTCGCCAGATTGACCGTGGCCTGCACGGACGGCAGGGCATTGAGCACTTTTTCCACCCGATTGACGCAGGAGGCACATGTAAGCCCACTTAAGGCCAGATCAACACTGGTGGTTTCGGGCACAAACCCGGCCCCCCGCACGGCAGCAAGTACTGGAGGAAGCTGGGTAGCCACGTCATCCAGCGTAACCTGCGCCCGTGCGGTGGCAAAATTGACCCCAGCCTGAAGGCCCGGCTGGCGGTTGAGCACTTTTTCCAGCCGAGTGGCGCAACTGGCGCAACTCATACCTCCAACGGGAAAACTGACAATCTGGCTCATGCTCTTGTTGCTCCGCGCCCATGGTCGCACAGACCGGGCCAAACATGCTTACGCACGGGGGATATGAACGGGGTTTGGCCGCATCCATTCTTCTTGCCATATATGCCCCCCAGGGGTATATTTAAAAGATGTTGTGCCTGTTTTCCCTTCGCCAGATGGTTCTGGGTTGCCTGCTTGTGCTGGCCGCCGCCACTGGTCTGCTGGCACCGCACACCCCGGCACAGGCAGCCCATACGGGCATGGTCCACGCGACCATGCAAGGTGCCGCACATGCCACCATGGCTAACGCCACCACCATGCACCACCATAGCCCAACGGCCATTGGCTGCCCGTCCACCACAGCGGCCACGCACCACCTTATGCACCACCATGCCGCGTGTTGCATGACGGGTAACGCCCTGTCCGTTGTGGATACATCTGTTGGCATGCAGCCCATTGGCTTTTTGTGGCACACCCGCGCGCGCCCGGTTTTTGCCCCTGTGACCGCCCTGCCCGACCGCAGGGCAGCGCCATTGCTACGCCCCCCCAAACTGCACACGGCCTGACCACCCCGCCGGAGCAACAGCTCCGCCTGATCAGCCATACGTTCTGTACCTATGCAGAGCGTGCAGTATGGACCCATACACCATGCCCGTATCCTCCCCCCGTAGTGGAAGAGGCCTTGCGCGCCGCCAGTTCATAACTGGCGCCAGCGCACTTGCCGCCATGACCGGCCTGCCTACCGCCCGCCGCGCACAGGCTGACACCCCCTTTGCTACCGCCATACCGACCGAAGCACGCTCGGTTTACGACCTGAACATAAGCCCGCTACCCTGCACCATAGCGGGCAAAACCCAGACCATACCCGCCATGAATGGCAGCATGCCCGGCCCCACCCTACGCTGGCGCGAGGGGGACATGGTGACCCTGAACGTTCATAACCATCTGGCCGAGGACACATCCATCCACTGGCACGGCATACGCTGCCCGGCCGACATGGACGGCGTGCCCGGTCTGAGCTTTGGCGGCATTGCACCGGGGAAGAGCTTTGCCTACCGCTTTCCCGTCCGGCAGAGCGGGACTTACTGGTACCACAGCCACTCCAACATGCAGGAAGCGCGCGGACTATATGGGGCCATCATTATTGACCCGCGCACACCTCAGGCCAGAACATGGGAACGGGATTACGTTATTATCCTCTCCGACTGGTCGGACGTGGCCCCGCACGACATTATCAGCAATCTGAAGTTTCAGGACGATTATTATAATTTTCGCCAGCGCACGGCGGTTTCCCTTGTGCGGGACGCCCGGAAGGAGGGGCTAGGACCGGCCATAAAAAACCGCCTGCAATGGGCGGGAATGAACATGTCCGCCACCGATATTTCGGACGTGACCGGCATTATCTACACCTACCTGATGAACGGCTGCACGCCCGACACCAACTGGACCGGGCTGTTCCGCCCTAACGAGCGCATCCGGCTGCGCTTTATCAACGCGTCCTCCATGACCTTTTACGACATTCGCATTCCCGGCCTGCAAATGGATGTGGTGCAGACCGATGGCAACGATGTGGACCCCGTACGGGTGGATGAGTTCCGCATTGGTGTGGCCGAAACCTATGACTGCATTGTCCAACCCAAGGACAACAAAGCTTATACCATTTTTGCCCAGACGGAGGACCGCACCGGATTTGCACGTGGCACTCTGGCCCCACAGAAGGGCATGCAGGCGGCCATTCCCCCCATGGACCCACGCCCCGTGCGCACCATGCTGGACATGGGCATGCCTGAAACCATGAAGGGCATGGACATGAAAGGGATGAACATGAAAGGGATGAACATGCCCCGTCATACGCCCCCCCTTAATGTGGAAAACCAGAACATAGCCCGCATGCCCACAGACCGGCTGGCCGACCCGGGCGACGGCCTGCGTAACAATGGCCGCCGGGTGCTCAGCTATGCTGACCTGCGCGCCACACGCCCGGCGGAAGATACCCGCCCCCCCTCGCGTGAGATCACACTCCATCTGACCGGCAACATGGAGCGCTACATATGGGGTTTTGACGGCAAAAAATTCTCAGAAGCCGAGCCCATTCCCCTGCGGTTGGGCGAGCGGGTACGTTTTACCCTGATCAATGACACCATGATGGAACACCCCATCCACCTGCACGGACTATGGAGCGAACTGGAAAACGGACAGGGTGCCTACAACCCGGTCAAACACACCATTATTGTGCAGCCGGGGAGCAAACTCAGCTACCTTGTCTCGGCCGACACACCGGGATTATGGGCCTATCACTGCCACCTGCTTTACCACATGGACCTTGGTATGTTCCGCACCGTGGTGGTGTCATGAGTCCATACCTGCGCACAGCCCTCAGGGTTCTCCTGCTCGCCGTGGCGGTTCTGGCCCCCGGCCTGCTGCCATCTCAGGTCATGGCCAACCCGAACACCATGCCCGACATGGATACAATGGACGACATGCCCGGCATGGATATGAGCCATGACATGGACATGCAAGCTCCCCCGGCCGCGCCCAAGCCCGCGCCAAGCGGGCACAGCGCGGCACAGCATGGCCCAGCCAACCCCGGCATGGGGTTACATGGCATGCCAGCCCAACCAGCCCACCCCACTGGCACTGGCACTGGCACTGGCACTGGCACTGGCACTGGCGCGCATACACCAACCCCATTCCACGTAAACCTACCCGCACTGGCCCCCAGCAACCAGTGGCCTGCCAGCGCGCCCCCCACGCCAGTCGTGCATTACGTGCACAACATGCCCCCCGTTATGGACCACAACACGTATTTTCATGTTCTGATGGAGCAGTTTGAAGGCCGCTACACAGCGGGGGACAGCCTGCTGCGCTATTCCGGCCAGAGCTGGTTTGGCACTGACCACGACAAACTGTGGATCAAGTCCGAAGGTACGGTTGACGGGCACCGCCATATGACCGACGGCGACCACGAGTTTTTGTACGACCATGCCATTTCCACGTATTTTGATGTGCAGGCCGGGGTGCGTCTGGACCTGGACAGTGGCCCCACCCGCGCATGGGGGGCTGTTGGGGTGCAAGGGCTGGCTCTGTATTTTTTTGATGTTTCGGCCACGGCCTACTTCAACGCCCAAGGGGTGGCAGGCAAGCTGGAAGGCTCCTACGACCTGCTGATTACCAACCGCCTGATCCTGCAACCCCAAGCGGAGTTCAACTTCTACTCCCATACCGACCCACAGCGCGACGTAAGCCGGGGTTTTTCCGATATTGATGCCGGGTTACGCCTGCGTTACGAATTCAAACGCAAGATTGCCCCCTATATTGCCGTGACCTATGCAGGCCACTATGGCAACACCGCCAGCCCCCGGGCCAACTGGCGTGGCCAAGCCGATAACGGGCCGGAGGATATCCGCTTTACCTTTGGTGTGCGCACATGGTTTTAGCCTGCACACGGGCCTGAAAAACCCCGTGTGCCCCTTTTGCGTCCAGCGCGCAGGCATTCTACACAGACACAAGACCTATATTCCGCGACCAAGGAGGGGGCGAGCACAGTTGTTGCGTGCCTGCCCCCGCCCTGTTTTTAAAAAACAACCAGCAGAATGCCCCATGTCCACAGATAAAACCGGTTGCCATGCCTGCGCCTCTCCAGCCCCCATCAACGCGGAGCGGCACGTTACCCAACCCAACAAAACAGCCCTGATCAACCGCCTCAAACGGATTGAAGGGCAGATCGGGGGTATTCTCAACATGGTGCAGGATGACCGCTACTGCGTGGATATTCTAACCCAGCTTTCCGCAGTCAAATCCGCACTGGATGGCGTGGGGGTGCAGATCCTGACCTCTCACGCCAAAGGCTGCGTGCGCACCGCCATAGCCGAAAATGGTGGGGAGGAAGCACTTGAGGAACTGATGGGCGTTATCCGCAAAATGGTAAAATAGGCAGAGGCATTAAGCCCTGTTTTTGACCAGCTTGACGGATGCCCTAAGACGTGTGCCCCTGTATGCAGCGTTTATGCGGATATCAATGAGGTTTTGCCATGGTACGGTTATCAATCGGTGATCATGTTTCTGATATCAAAGGAACCCATGACGGCAAACTTGTCGATATTGATGGCACCACCGGCTATGTGCTGCAAAGCAACGGGGTGGAAATCGAATTTCCCCTGCAACAGCTCAAACCTTACGAAGCTCCCAAAGTGGCCGAAGTCCGCACCCTGTCCGGGCCTTTGCGGGACAAGCTTCTAAACTCCTCACAAAAAGCCCTTCTAGCGTCCATTCCCGCATCCCTTATGGCGGCAATTGCCAAAAGTTATGATGCAGGGAGCATTGAGGCAGGATCACGCCCACCTTTTGCGGCACTCCCGGACTCAAAAAGGCTGGAAATCATCCGTATCTATCTGCCAACACTTCCGCAGCGCCTGCTGGCTTCGCATATGAATCTGGTTGTCGCCATACGAGACAGTGGCAAGTCATCCCCGTAACCTGCCCTGTATTATTTTACTGTTAAAGATGTGTTCAAACACATGCTGCGGGCGGTCCAGCCAGCCGTAGCCGTGTTCCGTCATATTGACGCAGTCGAGCATCCTCCGTAAAAAGCCTCAGTTTTCATCCCGCGATGCCCCATCAGGCGCAGCCTTACTGAGCGCCGGAGGCGCCGCTTTCCCATGTCCATGACTTTTGCTGACCTCTCCCTCGCGGAGCCAGTGCTCCTTGCTCTGGCCGAAGCCGGGTATGTAAACCCCACCCCCATTCAGGCCCAGTCAATCCCTCTGCTGCTCGAAGGGCGCGACCTGCTGGGCATGGCCCAGACTGGCACAGGCAAAACGGCCTCGTTCGCGCTGCCCCTCCTGCACCGCCTTGCAGCAGCCCCCCGCCCGGCCCCCAAAGGGGGCGCGCGCGTGCTTGTTCTGGCCCCCACGCGCGAACTGGTCTCCCAGATTGCGGAGGGGTTTGAAGCCTTTGGCCGCCACCTGCCATTCAGCGTGACAACGATTTTTGGCGGTGTCAGCCAGATGCATCAGGTCAACGCGCTCAAAAATGGCGTGGATATTATTGTAGCCGCTCCGGGGCGTTTGCTGGACCTGATCGAGCAGGGACTTTGCGACCTGTCCCAGCTTGAAGCACTGGTGCTGGATGAAGCCGACCAGATGCTTGATATGGGTTTTGCCAAGCCGATTGAACGGATTGTCGCCACACTGCCGCAGGACCGGCATACGGTGCTCTTTTCCGCGACCATGCCAAAATCCATTGCGGCACTGGTCGAGAATCTTCTTCGCGACCCGGCCAAGGTGGAAATTGCCCCTCCCTCCACCACTGTTGAGCGGATTGAACAGTCCGTCATGTTCGTCAATGCCGCCGACAAAAAAACCGCACTCCTTGCGCAGTTAAAAGCCGCGGATATGGGGCAGGCCGTGGTCTTTACCCTGCAAAAGAACATTGCCAACGAGGTCTGCACTTTTTTGACCGAAGCCGGGATTACGGCGGAAGCCCTGCATGGCAACCGCTCACAGGGCCAGCGCGAACGGGCTCTGAATGCATTCCGCGATGGCAGCGTACAGGTGCTGGTAGCCACGGATATTGCAGCACGCGGGATTGATGTTGATACCGTCACGCATGTTTTCAACCACGACCTGCCAAGCCTGCCAGAAAGTTATGTCCACCGCATTGGCCGCACCGGGCGCGCGGGACGCAGCGGCACCGCCATTACGCTATGCGATGCCGAACAGCGCGCATGGCTGCATGATGTGGAACGTGAGATCGGGCGGACCCTGACCGTCCATGCCGACCATGAATGGCATTCGGAAGAAGCACGGAACTCCACCATGCGGGCCCCTGTGCTGGGTGGCGGGCCGGTCAAGCAGATCAAGCCGCAGGTCAAACGCGAACGCAAGGTCTGGACCGAGGAAGAAAAACAGGCCGCAAGAGCCGCAGCCCAGAAGTAAAACCTGACCACACAGTACCCTGCCGGGACATGCCCCCCCTGTTGGGACCTGCCCCGGCAATTGCAGGCCGTGCGGGGCGTTAGCTCCGTGCGGCCACCACACCATCCCGCACACGCTGGCCAATACCTGCGTCAATATTGGTCCAGTAATCAAAGACCCGTGACAAAACAGGTTCTTCAACACCCTGAAGAACATGGCCAACAATATTGCTCACCAGTCGATCACGCGCGGCATCATCCATAACATGGTTGATCAGCACATTGGCCTGCGAAAAGTCGTTATCATCAGGGCGCAGGGTGTAGGCTGCGCGCACGAACTCGCCGTCCGCCGCCCAGACCGCATTTTCAGGAAAGCGCTGTGCATCCGCGACCGGGCCACCCTTGGAATTTGGCACATAGGCCGGGTCATGCGCCTGCTGCATCCGCATCACGCCCCCTTTGGTGTAGCCATGAACCGGGCATTTGGGCGCGTTGACCGGGATCTGCTTGTAGTTCACGCCAAGGCGCGCCCTGTGGGCATCCGCGTAGGCAAATGAGCGGCCAAGCAGCATTTTATCGGGCGACAGACCCGTGCCCGGTACAAAGTTGTTGGGCTCGAATGCAAGCTGTTCGATCTGGGAATGAAAATCCGTCGGGTTGCGGTCAAGGGTCAGCCTGCCCACGTCGATCAGCGGATAATCACCATGTGGCCATACCTTGGTCAGATCAAACGGGTTGATGTGGTAGGTTTTGGCATCCTCATACGGCATGACCTGCATTCTGAGCGTCCAGCTTGGATGCTCCCCGCGCTTGATGGCCGCATGCAGGTCGCGGCGATGGTAGTCCGCATCCTCCCCGGCAATTTTACCGGCCTGCTCCTGCGTCAGACATTTGATGCCCTGATCGGTTTTGAAGTGGTATTTCACCCAGAACCGCTCACCTTTTGCATTGACCCATAAGTAGGTGTGGCTGGAAAAACCATCCATATGCCGCCATGAGGCCGGAATACCCCGATCCCCCATCAGCCATGTGACCTGATGCGCGGTCTCGGGGCTGAGTGTCCAGAAATCCCACTGCATGTCGTTATCACGCAGGCCGTTATCCACCCGGCGCTTTTGGGAATGAATGAAATGCTGGAATTTGAGCGGATCACGCACAAAGAAGACCGGCGTATTATTGCCGACCATGTCAAAATTGCCTTCGTCGGTATAAAATTTCAGGGCAAAACCGCGTGGGTCCCGCCATGTATCCGGGCTCCCGGCCTCCCCCGCCACGGTGGAAAAACGGGCCACGACCTCGGTTTTTGTACCCGGCTGGAGAAATTTTGCGCAGGTGTAGCGGCTGACATCATGCGTAACTTCAAATGTACCAAAAGCACCGCTCCCCTTGGCATGTGGCTGACGGTCGGGGATCATCTCACGGTTGAACGCGGCCATCTGCTCGATCAGGTAGTGGTCATGCAGCAGAATTGGCCCATCCGCACCTACAGTGAGCGAATGCTCATCACTCGAAACCGGAATACCGGACTCGGTTGTATGTATTTTTGCGGTTGTATCGTTTGTCACCATGGTTTCCTTTACGCGTTCGCCATAGAAACACTCAACGCACGTACCGTGCCTGTTGTTCACTCACCTCTCATCACTTTTTCCAATATGTGCAAACGGGCCTGCATATCTCCCCCAGTGCCCTCCTCCAGCCTGTTGCCCCGGACCAGAAGCGGCACGACCGGAGGGCAAGCCCTCCGAACACCCGACAAAATGCCTGTCTGCCTTGCAATCATTCTGGCAGAAAGCAGACAGGCATCAGCGCCTGCCCCCCCTCCTAGCCCCGCCCCGCTGGAGGGATTACGCTACAAAGCCGCGCGCTATAGCAGGCGGTGCAAAGCACCCACCACATCATGGCAAAAGCGCTCGGCAAGGGCGGATGGCAACATGTCAAAACCGTGCACGGCACTTGCGTAAACAACCAGTTCGGTCGGCACGCCCGCCTGCCACAGGCGATGTGCAAAGGCCACGTCTTCATCACGGAACAGGTCCAGCGCACCGGTCACAATAAATGTTGCGGGCAACCCTGATAGATCCTGCATGAAGGCGGGGGACAGATAACCAAATCTCGGGTCGTCCTCTGCCAGTTTCCCCCTTACGGCTGACCATGCGTGCTGGTTTTGCGCACGGGTCCACACAAACTCCCCTGTTGTCGGGTCATCTGTTAGAGCGTCCGTGCCACCGGTACGCAGGTCCAGCATTGGATAGATCAGGACCTGAGCGTGCAGTTTTACTTTTCCACGGTCCCGCGCCACAAGGGCGGTTGCTGCGGCAAGGCACCCTCCCCCGCTATCCCCCATGACTGTTATGCGCTCTGGGTCAACGCCCAGTTCATCCGCGCTGTTGTGCAGCCAGAGCAGGGCGGCATAAACGTCGTCCAACCCACCGGGAAAAGGTGTCTCAGGTGCCAGCCGATAATCGACCGAGACAATCAGCGCACCCGTGTCCAGCGCCAGACGTGCAAGCACACCGGCCTGCATATCGGGCGTGCCCGCAATCATTCCGCCACCATGAATATAGAGGATGGTAGGCGTTGGACCCGCAGGTTTTGCTGGGTGGAACAGAAGAACACGCACATCAGGCGCGCCGGGTGGGCCAGAGATCAACCGCTCAACAAACCGGACCGAACCCGAGTTCAGGAGAGCCGTTGTGCCGTCCACCAGAGCGCGGCGGAATGCCATCAGATCGTCCCGCTCAGGGTCGAAGGATGGAAACAAAGCCACCTTATCGCGCTGCTGGGCGTCGACCAGACCAAGGGTCTTCATCGTATGAACTCTCCATTTCTCTTTAGAATCAAGCCCGACCATAAAGAGCGCTCACCCACGATAACAATGACCCCTACGACAATTTGAATTATCCCGCTTTCTCCCAGCCACATGCAGAGTGCCGTCATGGCCAGTCATAACCCGTGCACAACAGCGCTGCATGCGGACACAAAAAAGGCTCCCCCACATTTGTGGAGGAGCCTTTTCCAGCGCTAAAACCCGGAAGGGTCGCAGTCTTAGTTCTTGGTTTTGTCAACCAGACGGGACTTGGCGATCCAGGGCATCATGCCACGCAGCTTTTCGCCAACGGCTTCAATCTGGTGGGCATCGTTACGGGCACGGGTCGCTTTGAAGAACACGTTGCCGGACTTGTTTTCCAGCACGAAGTTGCGCACGAAGGTGCCGTTCTGGATATCCGTGAGGATGTCCTTCATGGCCTTCTTGCTTTCCGCCGTGATCACACGCGGGCCGGACACATACTCACCATACTCCGCAGTGTTGGAGATGGAGTAGTTCATGTTGGCAATGCCGCCTTCGTAGATCAGGTCCACGATCAGCTTCATTTCGTGCAGGCATTCAAAGTAGGCCATTTCCGGGGCGTAACCGCCTTCGACCAGCGTTTCAAAGCCAGCGCGGATCAGTTCGACCAGACCACCGCACAGCACGGCCTGCTCGCCAAACAGATCGGTTTCCACTTCTTCCTTGAAGGAGGTTTCGATCGTGCCTGCACGGCCACCACCAATGGCGGATGCGTAGGACAGGGCGATGTCCAGAGCCTTGCCGGACTTGTCCTGTGCAATGGCCACCAGGCAGGGCACGCCGCCGCCACGCTGGTATTCGGAACGCACGGTGTGGCCGGGGCCTTTGGGTGCGATCAGGAACACGTCCAGGTCGGGGCGGGCTTCGATCAGGCGGAAGTGGATGGACAGACCATGAGCAAAGGCAAGAGCTGCACCCTGCTTGAGGTTCTTTTCCAGAGATTCGGTGTACAGCGCGCCCTGACCTTCGTCGGGGGTCAGCACCATAACAACGTCTGCCCATGCGGCGGCTTTGTCGGGCGTCATAACCGTAAAGCCAGCATTGCGGGCTTTTTCAGCCGCCGTGGAGCCTTCACGCAGGCCGATCACAACGTCGGAAACACCGCTGTCCTTCAGGTTGTTGGCATGGGCATGGCCCTGGCTGCCGTAACCGATAACGGCCACCTTTTTGGACTTGATCAGGTTAACGTCGGCGTCACGATCATAATACACGCGCATAGCCATTATTCTTTTCTCCCAGTTGCCGGGGGTCAGTCCCCGGCGTTGCAGCCTGTCTATACTTCAGAAGTTCTGAATTGTCTGCGGCCCACGGCAAATGGAGGCAACCCCGGTGCGGGAGACCTCAACCAGCCCGAGTGGACGCATCAGCTCAATAAAACTGTCCAGCTTGTCTGTGGAGCCGGTCAGTTCAAACACAAAGGAACTGGCGGTTGTATCAACCGCCCGCGCCCGAAAAGCCTGTGCAATACGCAGGGCCTCGGTCCGTGGTTCGCCAGAAGACACCACTTTGACCAGAGCCATTTCCCGCGCAACATAAGGCCCTTCCGCCGTCAGGTTCACCACGCGCGAGACGGGCACAAGCCGCTCAAGCTGCGTTTTGACCTGCCGGATGGAAGACTGCGTGCCCGTGGTAACAATGTTCACGCGCGATGTGCTGCCGTGTTCATCCACCGGAGCCACGGTCAGGCTCTGGATGTTGTAACCACGACCAGAGAACAGCTCCACAATACGGGCAAGTGCCCCGCTTTCGTTATCCACCAGAAGGGAAATAACAGCGGAACCGGAAACTTCGACCTGCATACTCATGTTTCTCGCAATCAAGTCAGAAGGAACAAAACGCAATCCGGGCAAAAGAACTGGTCAGACCAGCATCTGCCCTTCCTTACTGATCGTGGCACTGCTGGCTTCCTGCTCCGGGCCAAGGATCATCTGGTTATGGGCCGCACCAGAGGGGATCATGGGGAAGCAGTTTTCCCCCTCCTCCACACAAATGTCCACCAGTACGGGGCCATTATGCTCCAGCGCCTGACGGATTGTAGCATCAAGTTGGTCCAGACGGGTCACGCGCAGGCCGGTAGCATGGAAGCTTTCCGCCAGCTTTACAAAGTCCGGCAGAGCGTCGGAATAACTTTCCGAATAGCGCGAACCGTGCAGCAGTTCCTGCCACTGGCGGACCATGCCCATGTAGTGGTTGTTGATAATAAAAATCTTAACCGGCAGGCGGTACTGCGCAATGGTCCCGAGTTCCTGAATGTTCATCAGGGTCGAGGCCTCGCCCGCCACATCCATGACCAGCGCATCGGGGTGGGCAATCTGTGCGCCAACGGCGGCCGGCAGGCCATACCCCATGGTGCCAAGCCCGCCCGATGTAAGCCAGCGGTTGGGTGCATCAAAACGGAAGAACTGCGCGGCCCACATCTGGTGCTGCCCCACCTCGGTGGACACGTAGGTGTCCCGCCCGGTCTGGCGCGCCAGTTCGTAAATACGCTGGATGGCCTGCTGCGGCTTGATCACGGCATCAGGTGCCTGATCCTGCCCAAAGCGCAGGCAGTCCAGCGCACGCCAGCCCTCGATCTGTGCCCACCATGCGTCCAGATCGGACTTATGGGCATAGGCGGGCTGTTTTTCCCATTCCTCGATCATCAGGTCGATAATCTGGCCCACATCACCCACAATGCCCTCGTTCACATGCACGATCTTGTTGATCTGGGAGGGATCAATATCGACATGGATTTTGAAGGAGTTGGGGGAAAACGCATCCAGCCGCCCGGTCACCCGGTCATCAAACCGGCTGCCAAGGGCGATCAGCACATCGCAGTCATGGGTCGCCAGATTGGCCTCATACGTACCGTGCATGCCCAGCATGCCAAGGAAGCGCCGATCTGTTCCGGGAAACGCCCCCAGCCCCATGAGCGTGGACGTTACGGGAAAGCCCGTCAGGTCCACCAGCTTGCGCAGGGCCTTGCTGGCCTGCGGGCCGGAATTGATAACCCCGCCACCGGTGTAAAACAGCGGGCGTTTACCTGCCTTCATGGCGGCCACGGCGCGCGCAATGGCGGCGCGATCGGGCTCGGACGTCATGCGGGTGGTGCGCGGCGTTACGGATTTTGCATCCACATACAGTGCGTCACCCACCGTAATGTTCTTGGGCAGGTCGATCAGCACCGGGCCGGGGCGGCCTGAACGGGCAATGGCAAAGGCCTCGTGCACCGCAGGAGCCAGATCCTCGGGCTTGCGCACCAGATAGTTGTATTTGGTCACCGGGCGGGTAATGCCCGTTGTATCCGCTTCCTGAAAAGCATCGTTGCCGATCAGGGGCGTTGGCACCTGCCCGGACAGGCAGACCAGCGGGATGGAATCCATCATGGCGTCCAGCAGGCCGGTTACGGCGTTGGTCGCACCCGGACCACTGGTGACCAGCACCACGCCGACCTTGCCGGTGGAGCGGGCATAGGCCTCCGCCGCATGCACGGCGGCCTGTTCGTGCCGCACCAGCACGTGGCGGATGTGGTTCTGCTTGAACAGGGCATCATAAATAGGAAGAACGGCGCCACCGGGGTAGCCAAAAATAACCTCCACACCCTGCTCGACCAATGCGCGCAAAAGAACTTCCGCACCCGGCTGGGTGGCGGTTGTCTGAGCGGTCAATGTGGTCGAACCCGTTGTGCGTGTCATAGCGTCCTCTCTTCCCGGAATTGGGAGCAGGTCGCCTGTTTAGGACCCGACATCGGGGGCGTCAATCCCCTTTAGAATAAAAGAAACAATTTCATCATACTTTCTTTCCGAAAATTGCTCAGAATTAGCAAAACAGGCATTAACCATGCAGGTCAGCCCCTCCGCCGCAAGCGAATGGTGCGCAAACCACGTTGCCTGCCGCTTGGTGTAGCGCCCTGTGGCGGCAATGGCGCGGCTTGCTGCTTCGGCCTGCGTGATCTCGCCACGCAGCATGGCCGCCAGTTCTGGCACGCCGTGCGCGCGCATGACGGGCAGGTCCGGGTCCAGATTCTGTTGTAACAGATCACGCACTTCCTCCACGCCCCCCTGCTCCAGCATGGCGGCAAACCGGAGTTGAATGCGCGCGCGCAGTTCTGGCCGGGGGGGGTGCAGGCGCACAGCCACAAAATGGGCCGGTGCTGGTGGCAGGCCGGGCTGTGCGTGCCACCAGTCCAGCCCGTGCCCGGTCGCCTGCCAGACCTCCCATGCCCGCGCCACACGCTGCGAATCCACGGGCTTGAGCCGCATGGCCGTTTGCGGGTCCACCGCCATAAGGCGCGCATGCACGGCGGGAGCCCCTTCCTCCGCCACAAGGGCGCGGGCTGCCTGCTGAACGGCTGGGGCACTTTGCGGTATAAGGGCGAGTCCATCGGTCAGGGCGCGCATGTACATGCCCGTGCCACCGCACAGTATAGGTAACTGCCCTGCCCCCCATGCCTGCTGCATGGCAGCCAAAGCCTGCTCGCGCCACCATGCCACGCTCCCTTTGTGGGCCGCGGGCAGCACACCGTATAGTCTGTGCGGCACAAGCTGCTCTTCCAGAGCGCTCGGGCGGGCCGTAAGCACACGCAGATCCTTATAAACCTGCATGGAATCCGCGTTAATCACCACCCCGCCCAACTGCCGCGCCAGCTTGAGAGCAAGGGCGGATTTGCCCGAGCAGGTTGGCCCGGCCAGAATAAGGGCGGGAGGCTGCCTTTCCGTCAGGCGGGTTGTTGGGGCGGGGCATGGGTGTTCTGCTTGCTTCATGCCCGTATTCCTGCCACACACCCAAGTGCCATGACGAGCCTTGTTCTGACCCTTGTTGCCCCCCGCGCGGCAACAACACTCGATACCGCCACAATCTCCCTCGCGCGTGACATTGTCCGTGCCAATGGTGAGACCATAGTCCTCTCCCCCGAGGAGGCGGTGGATATTCCATGCCCGGCCAACGCGCGCGACGTGCTGCCCCAGTTGCACACGCAGCTTGCTGGCAAGGTGGATGCTGTGCTGACCTCCGCCCATGACCGCCGCAAAAAGCTGCTGGTCTCGGACATGGACAGCACCATTGTTGCGAACGAAACACTGGATGATCTGGCAACCCTTGCCGGAATTGGCGATAAGGTGGCCGCCATTACGGCCCGCTCCATGAATGGCGAGTTGGACTTTGCCACCTCCCTGCGCGAGCGCGTGGCCCTGCTTAAAGGTCTGCCCCTGAGCCTGCTGGAAAAAGCATGGCAGGATGTGCGCCTGAACCCCGGCGCTGTGGAACTGGTGCGCACCATGCGCGCGCATGGGGCCTATACGGCACTGGTCTCGGGCGGGTTTACCTTTTTCACCTCCCGCGTGGCGGCCCTGTGCGGGTTTGAGGAAAACCACGCTAACACCCTGCTGGCCGATGCAACCGACCACCTGACAGGTGCCCCCGGCCTGCCCATTCTGGGTGCGCAGACCAAGCTGGAACTGCTGGAAAAACTGGCCAACCAGCACAAGCTGGCAGACACCCAGACCCTTGCCATTGGCGATGGTGCAAATGACCTGCCCATGCTGCGCAGCGCAGGACTAGGCATTGCCTTTTTTGCCAAGCAGGTCGTGCGGCAGGCCATAACCGCCCAGATCAACCATACCTCACTGCGCACTGCCTTGTTCATACAGGGTTACCCCGCGTCTGCCTTTGTCAGCGCGTAACCCGCCACACCAGATGCCGAGCGCACACTAAGAAAAAAGGCCGCACCATGCAGTTTGACCCAAGGGATATTTCAACTTACCCCATTGCCCGTGTCATCTGCATTGTGCTTGGCGCCGGGCTGGTTCTGTACTGCTTCAATTTTTACCTGACCCTGCCGCAGGACACGCCAGAGCATGTTATGCGGCATGTGGCAGCCCTTATTGTGGGCACCATTCTCCTGCTCGGCAGTATCTGGATCTAGACCAGCCCACTGGCCCGTACCGGTTTTGTGCGTTGCCACCCCCTCCCCCCCAGGGTAGGGAGTGTGGCATGGCACATGAAACACACCCCCATATCCGGCGGCAACTGCAACAGGCCCACGGGCACCTTGCCAAAGTTATTGCCATGCTGGACGCGGGACGGAACTGCCCCGATCTGGCACAGCAGCTTGAGGCCGTGGAAAGCACAATCCGCAAGTCCAAGCGCATGCTGGTGCAGGACCACCTTGAGCACTGCATTATAGACGCCATTGCCGCGGGCGAGATGAACCGCGAGGACGCATTGCAGGCTTTTGCCTCCCTGACCAAATATCTCTAGGGGCAAAGCCACCCATGCTGCATGTTCTGCGCCACCGCACGTACCGGCACCTGTTTGGCGCACAGATTGTTGCCTTGACCGGCACCGGCCTTGCCACCGTGGCCCTTGGGCTGCTGGCCTTTCAGGTGGCCGGGCCGCATGCCGGGGCTGTACTGGGCACGGCTCTGGCCATAAAAATGCTGGCCTATGTGGGGGTCGCTCCTCTTGCCGCGGCCTTTGCCAGCCACCTGCCCCGCCGCACCACGCTGGTGCTGCTGGACCTTGCACGCTGCCTTGTGGCGGCCTGCCTGCCCTTTGTCTCCACAGTCTGGCAGATTTACGTCCTGATTTTTGTCCTGCAATCGGCCTCTGCCGCGTTCACTCCCACTTTTCAGGCAACCATCCCCGATATTCTGCCCGATGAAGACGACTATACAGATGCCCTCTCCCTCTCCCGCATTGCGTATGACATGGAGAGTGTGATCAGCCCGCTGCTGGCAGCCGCCCTGTTGAGCGTTGTGTCTTTTCATGCCCTGTTCGCAGGCACCGCCGTAGGGTTTTTGTGTTCAGCCGCCCTTGTTGTCTCTGTTCGCCTGCCCAGCCCCAAAGCCGCACCGCAGCGCAGTGTGTACGAGCGGACAACCCGTGGTATCCGCCTCTACCTTGCAACTCCCCGCCTGCGTGGCCTGCTGGGTATTGATCTGGCGGTCGCGGCAGCGGCATCCATTGTGCTGGTCAATACTGTTGTTTATGTGCAGGACCGTTTTGGGCTGGACCAAAGTGCCACGGCTCTTGCTCTGGCCTGCTTTGGTGGCGGGTCCATGCTTGCGGCACTGGGCCTGCCGCGTGTGCTGGCCCATATGGCTGACCGGACCGTTATGCTCGGTGGGGCCGGGCTGCTGTGCGTGGGTGCGGGCCTGGCCATAGGTGTGCCCAGCTATGGCTGGCTGCTCCCCTTATGGGCGGTGCTGGGCGTTGGCTACTCCGTTGCGCAAACGCCATCTGGCCGTCTGCTCCGCCGTTCCGGCACACCAGAAGACCGGCCAGCCCTGTTTGCTGCCCAGTTTTCGCTCTCTCATCTGTGCTGGTTGCTGGCTTACCCTTTTGCCGGGTATCTGGGTGCCGGTTATGGGTTAAGCTGGGCTGCCACTGGCCTGTGTGGGCTGGCTCTGCTGGCTACGGGACTGGCATGGCGCGTCTGGCCTGCGCATGAGGCACAGAGCGCACCCTGAGCCTCTACCCAATAATACCAACCGTTGATTGCTATAACCCATGAGCCCACTTGCGCAGTCCGATTGACATGATGCGCCATGGTTGATCGACGAGCTGGTTCCAGGCATGGCAGGCGATATCGACG
>NZ_WOTD01000013.1 GCF_011516885.1 Acetobacter lambici
TACACTCTGTCTGCATCGGGTTTTCTTATAGCTTACGAAAATTTCTTTTGTGCAAAACAGACTTTTTCATAATCTAACCCGATGTACAACCCTTCTGTGAGATTTCCGCGTTGTGGACGCACCAAGCCTTTTGCGGATGCGGCGCAGGTGGTTCTCTACTGTGCGTTCCGAAAGCCCCACGGTCGCAAGCGATTTGACCTGCCTGCGACCGCACGCAGTCACTTTTATTTGTGGGCAGCCTCAAGCAGGACTTCAGCCGCCAGTTTACCGAGACTGTTCGACGCCAGCGGGCTATCGCCCGTCAGCAAAAGACGATCACGATGTACCTGACCGGTAATGCCTTTGTTGACGATTTTTACGTTGTATTTTCGAAGATTTTCACCGACCAGCCACGCCATCGGCCCCGGGATATAGCCGATTTCGATATTGGCACCGGTATCCAGACTGTCTGGAAATACGCACATCTCATATCCTTCGTATGCAAACCTGCCACCATCGACGGCTGTAGCCAGCAGGCTGGCAGGTCCATGACAGAGCGAGATCGTGAAGCGCTCGTTGTTCTGTGCCCAGCGCAGGATATCACCGACCTGTTTGCTGAAAGGCACACCATTGAGAACGCCGTGACCACCTGGAATGAACACGCCGAGATATGGCGTGTCAGCGGTGAAGCCTTCTCCTATTAAGTCAGCAAGCTTCTTCGGTGTTTTGAGCTGCTTTTCGTATTTCTTGTAGATCGATTGGACGGCCTCGTCTTCATGCGGAAAGGCCCACCATTCGAGCTTGACCGGATCGCCGGAGATGGTCGCGATATCGATCTCAAATCCCGCCGCATCCAGATGATACATGGGCAGAAGCATTTCGACCGGATGATTGCCGGTCGAGAAAAACTCGCCGTCTTTCATCATCAGATACCGCTCCTGCGTGCCAATCATCAGGATTTTCCACTTTCCGCCGGTGTAGGGCTTAGGGTAGGTGGTGCCGTCAAAATCGGTCTTTGAAGACGTGTATTGGGTCAGGGAATATTCCGACGGGAAGAAGGCGTTGTCCTCTGCCCGATCGGGCACTGGCGTGCGGCTCAGCTGTTCGTCGCTCATGGGTATTCTCCTGTTGTTAGTCTGTCGCGAGCGAGCGGCTGCTGGTCAGACCTCGCGGTGTCCCCAGTCAGAAAGCGCGGCAGGGATGCAGGAGACCATATGGTGCTTTGTAGCAGAGATGAATGCGGGAAATCCCTCAACACCGGATTGTTGCGCAGAGCGCTCATATGACTTTCCGGTCGCCCGGGATACAATCCTCTAGCCGACGTTCCATTCTCCCCCCGCCTGCGCCATTGAGCGCAGCGACCAATGCGTGGCATCGCGCGGTGTTTCTTCCGGGGTCATGCCGATCGTCTGTGCGATCTCCTCGTCGCCGATCGAACGCGGCGTCCCCGGCCGGGGTTCATCGTAAAGCCCGTCCAGACGGTCCGCCGCAAAACGCCGGCGCCACTTGCCAACCATGTTGATGTCCGCGCCCGTAAGGTCACGGATCGCTTTGTTCTCATGCCCATTGGCGGCGGCAAGGACAATACGGGCTCCCCGCGCAAGCGCTTGGCCCGTCTTGCGCGCCCTTGCCAGAGATTCCAGTTCCTGGGGCTCCAATACCGTCAGTTCGATCGCAACCGCCGTGCGTCCCATTCGATTGCCCCTGCCATCAGGATAATCATATAAACTTCTCGATCAGGACACTAGTTAGCTGATCGGATTGGTGCGGAGACTATCGCTTTCGCTCCGCCCCAAATTAGCTAGTCTTCCCACTAGGGCGGAGGGGCGGTACGGTGCTTTCTTGCTTAATTCGCGGGTGAGCAGGAGGGGGAATTGGTGGACGAGGACGAGACAGCAGCACCAGAGGAGGCGGTGGCGTTCGAAATGATCGCGGAGCTTGCCGGGCCGGACACGGATATGTTGGAAACGCCAGATGCGTTTCTGACCGGGGTCGCTGCTGCGCTCAACGCCTCCGATGATGTGGATGCCGATTTGGCCGCGATCCTGACGGATCATCTGTTGACCGTGATGCCGCACGAAAATGTCATTGCGAATGCCAAGGCGGCGATCCTGACGCTGGCCGCTGAGCGCGCGGCCACGGCCGAGGAAGCGGCCGATGGCTGATCCGACGCTGTTTCACTCGCTGACGCTCGAAGGCTTTCGCGCCTATCTTCAGCCTAAGACCTTCGATTTCAGCAAGAAGCCGAGCCTCGCGATTTTCGCGCCCAATGGTCTCGGCAAGTCGAGTGTCATCGACGCGCTCGAATTCCTCTTCTCCGAACATGGCACGCTCGATCGGCTCGGGCAGCGTGCGCTCAATAACCAGGCCGGCCCGTCCGCGCTGGTCCATAATGGCGCGCAGGCGGCAGGGATCGCGCCGGTGGTCAAGTTCACGACCATCACCGGCAAGGCCACCACTGCGGGAAGCCGCACGGCGCTGGGCAATCCACGCCCGATCCATGCAGCAGCCACCGCAATGAAAGCCGGGTTCGTCGTCGCGCCGATCATCCGCGGTTATACGCTGCGCACTTTCGTCGAAGAGCAGAAGGCGGAGACCCGCTACAGCGACGTGGTGAGCTGGCTGCAGCTCTCGCCACTGGTCGAGGTCCAGAAGAATCTCCGGCTGCTGCGCCGCGAGGTCAAGGCCGCTGCCGAGAGCACGACTGAGCAGGTTCGTCTCGCCGGGCAGCTACGCACCGAGACCGCCCAGGCCGTCCAGGCGTGGGACGACGCGGCTGTGCTCGACTTCGTCAACACAAACGTCATTGCGCCACTCGATCCCGCATTGACGATGGCGGCGCTCGATGCCGCAGACGCCGGCTATGTCGATATCGGCAAACGCGTCGCGGTCGAGGAGAAGAGCGTCGGCCTCGCCGGTCTGCGACAGGTCCGCAACTCGGTTATCGCGCTGTGGCAGAAGATTGTGCCCGAGGACGGCGGCGACCCCGAATATTCGGGTGCCATTGCCGCCTTCGACGAAGCGCTGGCGGTGCTGGCCGATGCCATGGTCACCGAAGCCGACGAGCGCGACAAAGCGGCGGACACGGTCTTCCGGTCGGTGTGGAAGGAAGCCGAGAAACTGTTTGCCGACGATGCTGCGGCTCCGGACAAATGTCCGGTCTGCGCGACGGCGATCGGCGATACCGCTGCCGGAAGCGTCCCCGCGATCCGCGATCTTCTGAAGACCCACCTCGACGATCTGCAAAGCTACAACGACGCCAAGACCGCGCTGGACGACGCCGACAAAGCCACTATCAAGGCGCATAACCAGTTGATCGCGCGGCTTCCAGCGATGATCGATCATCTGTCCGAAGATGATCCCGACGACTTCAGGGCAGCACTCATCGAGTATCAGGCCGGGGTTGCCGCATGGCCGGCCGCCGCCGCCGCCCCTGCGTCCGCCGCGATCACCGCCGAGCTGGAGGCGCGCCTCGCCGGTCTCGACCAGGATATCGCCGACATCGAGGACAAGCAGGGCGAACATACCTGGGTGAAGGCAAAGGCGAGCATCGACCGACTGGTGAAGCTCCAGACTGATGTAGCGGCGGCGACACGGACGACCGAGGAACTCACCGCGCTGCACGAGTCTCTCGGCACCCAGGCCACGCTCGTCTCGGGCAAGATTCGCGAGAAGATTCAGTCGCTGCTCGACACCCTCCAGGCGCCGATGAACGACATCTACAAGGAAATCCAGGGCGACAAGGCCAGGCCGATCCGGCTCGAGCTGCCCAGGGAGGACGATACCAATCAGCAGCGCATGCAGCTGGTCATCGACTTCGCCGACAATCGTCAGGGCGTTGCGCCCGGCGGCTATCTGAGCGACTCCCAGATTCACTCGGTGGCGCTGGCGCTGCGCCTCGCGGCGATCAAGAAGTTCAACAGAGCCGCCCCTGTGATCGCGCTCGACGATGTCGTTACCTCCTATGACGCCGACCATCGCCGCGCGATCGGCGCGCTACTCGCCAAGATGTTCACCGACTGCCAGATCATCCTCGTCACCCATGACGAGCGGTTCTTCAATCACTTGAAGGATCAGCTCGCCGCGAAGGACTGGCAGTTCACGCGCATCATCGGACTAGACCCGGCATACGGCCCGCGCTTCGCCGACCATAAGGTGACAGACGAGATGATCGCCGATCGCTGGGACAAGGGCGAATCCGCTGCCAACGAGATGCGTCAGGCCGAGGAGGAATGGCTGCTCGGCATCGCTCGCGGCTTCGGCGTTAACGTCCGCATCCGTCAGCTCGAGAAGGCCTATTCCTACGAGCGATCCGAATTGGCCTCGGCGATCGGCGGCTTCCTCAGCGATATCAAATTGACGCCGGCCGACGTGCCCGGGGTCAACAACCGATTCATCACCAGCTTGGTGAAGGGCGACATCGAGAATTTCGGCAGCCACTTCCAGGACGCGCCCTATGGCGATGGCTCGATCGGCGACGAGAAGACACGCTGGGGCGAATTCAAAGCATTCTGCGGTCAATTCGAATGCGTGTGTGGCCGAACGAAGTATCAGAGGCCTTTCGGCCTTAGCAAGCCGGTCTGCGCTCACAATAAATGCGAGACACAATTCGAGTTCAAACCGCTTGTCGTGTGAGGAAAGCAAGGTTGAAGCGCTCTGCTATTGATGAGGAAAAACCGAGGAATGCCGACCTATTTCTTCATCGGCGGCAAGGTGAGGGTGTGAGAACTGTGCACAGTCAAATTGAAACTACGGAACGCGATCCACGTAGCGCGCAGGGCCCCTGGAGCGATCTCGCGCTTCACACGATCGGTTGGCGCGCCTTTCAGGACCTTTGCTCGCAAGTCTGCGAAGTGGTCCTAAGGCGCCCCGTCGAAATATTCCGAGAAGCGCAGGACGGCGGTCAGGATGCGGTCTTTCTCATACCCTCGCCAAATGGCGAGCAGCTCATCGGCACGATCCAGTGCAAGCACACTTCGGACGCCGGCAAAGCATTGAAGCTCAGCGACCTCTCCGCTGAAATCGGTAATGTCGAGGAACTCGTTAAAGGCGGCCAGGCAGACACATACATCTTCATGACCAACATGAGCGTGGATGCGCCGGTTGCGGCCGCCATGCGCGCCAAACTGCGCGAGTTCGGCGTTCGCAAGCCGCATATCCTGGGCCGCCAATACATCGTTCGGGTCATCAAGAGTAGCGCACGCCTGCGCGCCCTCGTCCCGCAGGTTTACGGTCTAGGGGATTTGACAGCGATCGTCGATGAACGGCTTAGCGAGCAGAGCCGCGCGCTGCTCGATAGCTGGATTCCGAAACTTCGTACCTATGTTCCAACTCAGGCGCATCGCGACGCCGTCAACGCCATCTCGGACCACGGCGTGGTGCTTCTGCTCGGCAATCCTGCGAGCGGCAAATCGGCGATCGGTGCGATCGTTTCAACGATCGCTTCGGAAAATCCCGACAACACCGTGTTGGCGCTGACCAGTCCACGCGATTTCGAGGCTGGCTGGAATCCCAACGATCCCGGGCGATTCTTTTGGATTGATGACGCTTTTGGCTCGAACGTGCTGCGCGACGATTACGTACAGGATTGGGCGTCGGCGTTTTCGAAGCTGCGCGCAGCAATCAAGCACGGCAACCGCTTCCTGCTGACATCGCGCAAGCATATTTACGAAGCAGCTCGGCGCCGACTGGGGCAGCGTAATCTAGCGCAATTCGCTGATGGCAGCGCCGTGGTCGACGTCGGTGAACTTACCTTCGAAGAGAAGGCACAAATCCTTTACAACCACATCAATTTCGGCGAGCAGAGCCAAAGCTGGCGTTCGAACGTCAAGCCGCATCTAGCCGCCGTTGCCGCCGTCGAAGAGTTCTTGCCCGGAATCGCTGAGCGGCTTGGCGACCCGAACTTTACCAAGGGACTGACGCCGCGCGAAAGTTCGCTCGTCCGCTTCATGGAGGAGCCGACCGAGCACCTTATCGACACGGTCAGCGCACTGGACGAGCAACTCCGGGCCGCGCTCTATCTCATTTACGTACATCAAGCCGGCTTCGATCCCAGCGATCATGATGCGGCGGCAGCGCAGGCGGTTTCGGACTTGACCGGTTTCAGCCTAGCCAAGATCCAAGATTGCTTCGCCGAATTGAAGGGATCCTTTCTCAAGCAATCCGGCGCCAAATGGACCTTCGCGCATCCGACCATCTCGGATGCTCTGACAGAGGTTTTGCGGCAAAAACCTCATATGATGGCCGCACTGATCCGCGGCGCACCAATTGATACGATCCTCGGCAGCTTCACCTGCGAGGGATCGCCGCTTATTCGGGATGCCTTGGTCATTCCGTCCGGGCTGAACGAAGCGCTGGTAGCGCGTCTCAGCCACACGCCGGACGAAAACCATCGAAATTGGATGCTGTTTCACTTCCTGTCCTACAGGGCGAACGACGCGGTTTTCGCCAAACTAATCGGACAGTTTCCGGAGATACTCAGGCGCCACTGCTGGCAGTCCGATCCCCTCGCCAATGACCCTCGGTTTCATACCTACGGCCGCGCCCATCAATTCGGTCTACTCCCGGAAGATTTGCGGTGCGAGGCCGCAAGGAGCCTCGAATCCGCAGCGCTCTCAGACTTCGATATGTCCTTCTTTGCCGAGAGGGGGATGCTCGCACTCATATCGCCGCTTCGTCTCGTCGGATTAGGCTTGGCACTGCGAACCAATCTTCTGCCCGCTCTTGAGGAGAAGATCGACGAGATCGCCGCAGATGCCGATCTGGATGAAGAGCCCGACAGTCACTTCAAGAAATTGCTCGGTGCGCTCGAGCGCATCGAGGAGATGGGCGTCGAGCTGGATGACGATGCGGTTGGCTTGGTCGGCGACGCGCGGGATCAGGTGAATCGGGCGGTCGACGGACTTGAAGAACGCAAGCGGGAGCGCGACGAAGAGAACGAAGACGACACGGACTGGACCTATATCGTCACGCAGAAGAAAGAAGAACCGTCACCGCCGGAACCTGCGGTTACGAAGCGCTCGGTCTTCGACGATGTCGATAAGTGACGATCACCAGATGGGACGATCGGATACAAGCGTATAACTCCGCAACTTCGGCAACTCCTGTCCAGCGGCCGGAAGCAGCCCGAATGACTGCTCTTGTGAGACTACAACGTTCGTGCAGCCAGTAACGAACGTCTCAATTGGTCGTTAATCGTCATAAGCGTGAGCACTGCGAATGGCAGCTTTCGATCACTCCTCCCCGATAACCGACTTACTGCTTGCCCCCCAAATCTGACATCAAGAGGGGGTTCACGGGGGAGAGCAGTGCTCTCCCCCGTGACCAGTTTGCAAACCATCGCGACACAACGTGTCCGCTGGTTTGCACGACTGGCTCTCCTCTTTTCTCTCCTCTTTTTTGACAAGTTAGCTTCACGCCATACATGGCCCCTTCTCTCTTTTGGCTTGACGCCACCAGAGTGTTTAACCAAAATCAGAAGTAGAAAATTCAACCAGAAGACCGCGTGTCATTATCCGCTGTCTTTTCAAGATGTTGCGAAGCTGACCTTGCGGGTCAGTGCGGGTTCGAGTCCCGCAGTTCGCACCACAGACACCTGAAATAGCACGATTTTTCGGCTGAATGAGGGGCAAAGGCTGTCTTTGCTCCATCGTCCTTCCCCACTTAGGGAAGATTTTATGCTCCGAGTTAGAGGCACCACTTACCACTTCCGCCGTATCGTTCCCCCTACCCTGCGAACAGCCCTAAATCGGCGGGAAATCTGGGTTTCCCTGAAAACTGGCTACCAGAACGAAGCCCGCAAACGGGCATCACTCCTTCATGCTAGAACCACAGAACTGTTCATGCAGGCCCACTCTGTGCTGGCTGAACCGGAGGCTTTAAGTAGGCTTGAGGGACTGCGGGTTGCACTGCGGGATTTGCAGAGCGTGAACCTGCCTTCATCTGCTCAGGAAACGGGGGCCATGCCAGTTTCAGCACCGATGCCAAAACCCCGAACAATGAAGAAAACGGCCAAAACACCCAAAGCCCAGCCTTTAATGCTCTCGGACGCTCTGAAACGCTTTGTTCTGGATAATCCCCATGCCAGCGCCGACACAAAAAAAGCCACCCAACGGGCTGTAGACCTGTTCCTGCAAGCCTTTGGCGATGCTCCTGTGTCCATTATCGGTGGCGAGAAGGCTGGAGCCTTACGCGACCTGCTGTTTTCCCTTCCCGCATCACTGGGCAAACGTAAAAGCAATCTTACCCTTGAGGAAGAGGCTCAGAGGGCCAGAGAGGAAGGTTTACCCACCCTGAGCGGTAAGAGCGTCAAAAATCACATGATGAGACTGTCAGCCCTGTGGAACCAGTTACACCAAAGGGAATTGGTCACACGCAACCCGTGGACGGGCTGGAATTTCGAGAATGGACAGAAGATAGTCAGGAGAAGCTGGACGACAAAGGAACTCGCTTTGCTGGCCTCTGCCTCATGGCATAGCACGTCAGTGCCAGAGCAGACCTTCCGACTGGTCACATTGATTGCTGCTTATAGCGGAATGCGATTGGGCGAGATTTGCGCCATGCGCAAAGAAGACCTCCAGACCGTTGACGGTATCCCTTGCTTTCTCATTCGCCCACACCCCGAAACCGGCTGGGCACCCAAGACAGAAGCTGGCACCCGCATTGTGCCCGTACATTCAAAACTGATTGAAGCAGGAGTACTGGTCCTTAAGAATACCATTGACGGCCCTTACCTCATTCCCGGTCTGGAAAACTCGAAACAGGGTATCAGGGGCGCAGCACTGGGACGGGCCTTCTCGTTACTCAAGACCCGTATCGGCCTGCCCGCTGAAATCACGTTTCACTCGTTCCGGCATACCGTCTCCACCCAACTCAGAAACGCAGACGCCAATATTCGGGAAGTCTGGATTGACCGCCTGCTTGGACATGAAGCCACCCACAAAAGTCAGGGCACCACAACCTATCTGACAGGCATTTCAACAGCCAACCTCAAGCAAACCATAGAGGCAATCAGCTACCCCGAAACAACCTTTGCAAACGTGACGATTTAAAAGGGAGCCAGCAGTGTCGAATGGCTACCCATTCGACATCTGGCAAGGGGGAGTGACCTCCCCCGTTGACCCCCTAAAGCACAGAAACCTGTCCTTTTAGCCTGCACCTTGCTGGGCAGTACATATATGGAAAAGAGGGGGTTCACGGGGGAGAGCATTACTCTCCCCCTGACCAGTTTGCAAACCATCGGAACACAACGTGTCCGCTGGTTTGCACGGCTGGCTTCCTAATAATAAAAAATTAACCATACACTTTATTAAACACTTAACCTAAAAAATTTTAACCTGTTTCTGAACACTCAGTTTCAGACTTTCGAAGCAGGCTATCGAATAAGATTACTCTCTAACTTGCCTTAGGTATACTAACGTTATCTTTAGGTTTATAGAAAAGTCTTTCAATATAAAAATAAGTTAAAATGGAACAAATACTTGCTAAGGAAAACCCCATTTCCATTTTTACAGTTGTTCCAAGAAGAATATGATACCGTTTTAGGAAATCGTTTAAGGCACAGAAAACAACAATATGGCATAGATAAAAAGAGTAAGACATTTCGGCCATCCAGAAAATAGTGCTTTCCATGAAGGCAGGGATTTTAATAAAACCACGATTAAGAGAAGCAAAGGCCAAAATACAGGCCGTAACAAAGCTTATTAACGAAATAGCAAGCGGCATATAAGCCTCACCAATAGAATTGGGGGCATTGGTAGAGCAAATAAGGAGACCTGTGACTGCGGTAAGAGACGCAAGTGCTCCCCACTTCGGAAAATAAGCAATAAAAATATTTTCTATTTTTTTGTTGGACATGAGTTTGTATACTAATAGTCCCCAAATAAAACCTGTTGGCCTGAACCAAAACCAATTATTGCCACCGGGAGACCAGAACAACAAGACAACGGCAAGAGCTTTTATAAGCCACCAAAAATACCTTTTCCCCATAAAAAACCAAAGTAACGGCAGAATAAAATAAAATTGATTCTCAAGAGAAAGCGACCAATACCAGCCCAAATGTGATTGATGTAAAGAATTTTCGAAGTTCCTAACTTGGAAAATAGAGGCGGCCCATTTGGCAAAAAGGTCATGCCTCATAGCCCAAACGGCGCTGTCTCCAGATATAGAGCCTAGAAGTAGCAAGACGGTAATCCAGAAGAAGGAGGCGGGGAAAAGACGTAAAAATCGTTTTTTTAGGAAAAGTATTGTTTGCTCTAATTTTTGTTCTACCGTGTTAATTTCACTAGTTTTTCCAAGAAGAATATTCCCCATCAGGTAGCCTGAAATCACAAAAAATATATCAACACCTGCCCATGTCGAGAAAGAATGTTCAATTCCATGGAAAGGATCACGTCCAAATGAGGTGAATAAAATACCTCGATGCGTAATAGCAACTAGAACGATAGCTACCACCCTAAGATATTGAATTTCAATATTTTTTTTCATTAAACGCCTCGCACCTATACTGGGTCGTGATGGAATAGAATGTGTATAATTTATCCTTACATGCTCTATGTGTAGGCTGCATAGTGGGCAAAAGATGTCGCCTATACATCTGTAAATTGAGAACTGCGTGCAAGAAGCGGCGTTTGGTTTCTTCGATAATAGATTTTGAAACCAAAATATCAGCACATCCAAATGTAAAACATCCGACTAGGCCAGTCTGAGAGTTATTCGGGTTAGGCTCTAACATAATCAAGATGAATCTTGACTGCCCCACGGGTTTGCCCGCATAGTGAACCCGCAGTCACCATGTGAAGGACAATTTCTTCTGAAATTATTGTTCTATTTCAATGGGTTGCTTTGTTGGTTGCGACCAAAGCGAGCGGGTTCGAGTCCCGCAGTTCGCACCATAACCTGTTGAAATATAACAGTAAAATGAGAATGTGACGGGTCTGCGGGATTTTCCCGTTTGTCTTCCCAGACTGGGAAACGCAGATGCTCCGACTCATTGGGTCTCACTACCATTTTCGCCGGGCTGTGCCCGTTGCCGTTCAGGCCAGACTGGGCCGAACCGAAATTTCTCTCTCCTTGCAGACTCAGAGTAAGCTGGTGGCCCGCGAACGGGCAGCAGCCCTTTACGCCCGAACCGGCGCACTTTTTGAGAAGGCAAAGACGATGGAGACTGACCTGTCCCGTGAGGAACTGATTGCCCTGCTGACCGAACAGGGCAAAATCATCGCGGAACAGGAAGAACTGCTCACCCTTGCCGATGATGCCTTCCGGGCTGAAAAACGCGCCCTGCAAGCCGATCACGCCATGACTCTGATGGATCAGGCGCAGAAGGAAGGCGCTTTCATCTCTTTCGCCACAGACTCACTCAAAGCACTGGAAGCCCGGCTTCAAAGCATGATGCAGAAAGTCTTTACAGACAGCGCCGTGAGCAAAAAAGAAAAGGACATGCTGCGCGAGCAGATCAAGAGCCTTTCCACCCTGATTGTCGATCTGGGCAAACATCGCCCTGCTGGTTTGACGGAGGCAGCAGCCGGAAGCCCGGTTGAGAATGAACGGCCCCAAGCCCGCAAACCGACCTCTCCGCCTCTTTCCGTCATGGCAGAAAAGTTTGTCTTTGCTGACAAAGACAAGAGCGAAGATACCAAGAAAGCCACGCGCAAGACCGTGGCCCTCTTCATTGAAGCTTTTGGCGACATGCCGGTGAAACAGATCACGGGCACGGTTGCTGGGGAATTTTTCGACCTGCTCTCTAATCTCCCGGCAACACATGGCAAAGGAAGAACCGGCCTTCCCATCCGTGAAGCCGTTGCGCAGGCCCGCGAACGTGGGCAGGAAACCGTCAGCGGGAAGACTGTGAAAAATCATTTCTCCCGTCTGTCCGCTCTTTGGATGCATCTTGTGCAACGCGAGATGGCTGACCGGAATCCATGGGCTGGATGGGATTTCAACATCACAAAGAAGATCGTACGGAGAGGCTGGACAGATAATGAACTGACACGGCTTGCCCATACCCCATGGAATGGCACATCGGTTTCCCATACCACTTGGGCCGGGATCATCAATGTTGGCATGTTTACGGGGATGCGTCTGGGCGAAATCTGTAATCTGAGAAAACAGGATATGGGAATTATTGAAGGGGTTCCGTGCTTTCATGTGCGCCCGCATCCCGAGGACAACTGGTCACCCAAAACCTTGGCAGGCACACGGATCATTCCCATTCACTCACACCTGCTTACCACGGAAGGGCTCGACCTCTTCAGGGATACCGGGGAGCATTACCTGTTCCCTGACCTCACGGTGTCATCGACAGGTGAGCGCGGAGACAATTTTGCGCGGGCTTTCTCGAAGCATAAAAAACGTATCGGTATTCCCGAGGATGTGACGTTCCACTCCTTCCGCCATACAGTTTCCACCAAGCTCAGAAATCAGGAAGCCCACATCAGAGAATTGTGGATAGACACTGTTCTGGGACATGAAGCATCTCACAAATCTCAAGGAACAATGAACTACACAAGCGGAATTGAAGTCGCCAATTTGAAACAGGTCATTGAAGCCCTTCACTACCCAGCAGAGTGCATCATACCTTTTTGAAAGGTTTATTCTCGCCATCTCGTTTGCATCAAAAGAAAGTTCGGAAATCAGGCATCTGAATAGGTTACCCTTACAGGGAGCCAGCAGTGCTCCATGGCTACCCGTTCCGGGTGCATGGCGCAGCTGGCAAGGGGGAAGACTTCCCCCGTTGACCCCCTTTAAGGAGAACCCTGTTATGCCGATTGTCCGCACTTCCCGTCTCTCCGTGAGAGCCAGCCCTGCCGAACTGGACCGCTGGAACCATATCGCCAGCGCTCATGGCCATGCCACAACCGCCCACTGGATACGCTCCCTTCTGACCAGTGCGGAACTGGCCGGGCATGATGGGCCACGCGTTCCCGATGAACTGCGCGGGATACGTCATCAGCTTTCCCGTGTTGGGAACAACCTTAATCAGCTTGCCCATTCTGCCAACTGTGGCGATGCAGTGCATTGCGGGGTTGTCCTGAACGAGATTGAGAAGCTGATCCAGCATCTTGACCGCCTTCTCCCCCGCTCACGGAGACACCGCTCTGACAGGTCTGCCCGTCACAGGTGCGACAGGTCAGCACCGACCCTGCACTGACTGTTTGTGGTCATGCCCCATGATCGTCAAAGAAAGCAGAATTAAAACGCGCAGTGGCGCGGGGGCTTTGTCCCGCCATGTGCTGCATGGTGCGAAGAATGAAGCCATCCGGGTTCTGGCGGGTTCGGACTGGCTCATGCGTGATGCCATGCGCGAAGCCAGACGCGAAGGGCTGACCTATGGCCTGCGCCATATCGCCTTTAATCCAGACGACGCCATGAGCGATGACCAGCTTTCGGGCTTCGCCCGTCGCCTGTGTGAAGAACTCCATGCAGACCCGGAACACCTCACCCTTGTGGTTCACCAGAAGGACGGCAGCACACACGGACACCTGATCCTGCCAGAATGGCAGAGCAACCATGTTCTGGAAAGCCGGTTTACATGGATGCGTCTGGAGAAAGTCGCACGGCTGGAGGAAATCCGGCTTGGTCATGCTCTCGTACCCGGAAGGCATGACAGGGCTATTGCCAAAGCCCTGCGGAGAGAAGGCCATCATCAGGCAGCGGAACAGGTCGCAGCCCTGATCCCTGCACCTGAGAGCGCCAAACCTCGCGCCGCCTACACAGCACAGGCCCGACGGATTACAGAACGACAGGGGCTTGACCTCCCGGCGATAAAACAACTGGTCAGCACCCTCTGGTCACAGTCGGACGGGTTAAAATCATTCCGGGCGGAGCTGGCGGAACACGGCCTGACTATGCGGGAGGGTGATCGAAAAGAAGCACGCCCTGGCGCTCATATCATTGAAACCAGCGATGGAACGCTGATTGGCAGTTTTACCCGGCTGACAAAGGTGCGCATGGCGGAATTCAGGAAGCTGCTGGCAGAAGAATACTCACCGGAACACGAAAAGCCTGAACTGGATATCAGGAGCACCCGTGTTCCTGTGCGCATGATAGCTGAAAATGACCAGACCGGGATACTATCGGCCCCTGCCTCCCCACCAGCCAGAAAAAGAGAACCGAAACGCATTTCCCTGCCACGCAGGAATCAGGCGATTGACGCACTCAGACTCAGGCAGATGAAGGATGTGGACAGGCCAGCCATCATGCAGCACGCCCCTTCGGAACCATTGTATCCGCTGATTCTCAGCGCTGACGAAGCCCGTATCCGCCGTCGGATCAGGCTGGCTATTCAGGCCCAGCAGGCTATCCTTGACCAGAGAGCGCCAGAAGCGGACTGGGCACCACTGAAGAGGGAAGAAATGCTCGCAAAATGGCGCAAAGCCCTCACACCCTACCAGAAGCAACTGCGGAGCAGCTTTGCGCGTTACCATCGTGCCAAAAAAGAGTCGAAACAAGCTGACGAAAGCCGCTGGCAACGCATGACCGGACGAGCCGGGAAACTGGAAAAAGTCTGCCAGCAGCTTTTGCTCGCATTTCTGGAAGTCCTGCGGTTTGTTGTGCAAGCCCTTCTACATGTTGTCGGACTGCGCTCAACACCGCCAGACCCCGTCCGGCCTGTTCTGACAGAACAGGATAGACCTGCCCTTGAAGCATTCAGGAAACAGTATGACGCAGAATTTACTGCTCTGGCCGACCCGGAAAAACTGGAACCATGGCTCTCATACCGCTTTGACAGTCTGGTGCAGGCCAGACAGGATCGCATCTGGAAATGGAACAAAGCCCACCAGCCGGAAAAAGAGCGGGCAAGGCAGGAAATCGCCCGCCTGCGCTCAAAACTGGCTGCTCCAGAAGGCTTGATGAACACCATGGCCGCCGTCCCGACCCGACCGGCCATGGGACCGTCCCCATAAAAAATCCCGGTTCAGCACTGGCACCGATGCCCGACAGAAACCTCTATCCCGCCATTACCTCTCGACCAGATCGCCCGTTTCCGTCAAACTGGAGTATCTGATTATCTGAGAAACAAGGCTTTCTTTCATGCCTCGCGGTCGCCCTCGCAAGAACCCTGATACTGCCCCTGCCCCCAAGAAAACCACCAAGGTGAGCAAGGCCAAGGCTGCGACCGCAACACTGGGCTTTGAGCAGCAGATGTTTCTGGCGGCTGACAAGCTGCGCAAGAACCTTGAACCCTCAGACTACAAGCATGTGGCCCTTGGCCTGATCTTCCTGCGCTATATCTCTACAGCCTTTGAAGCCCGCCATGCTGAACTGATGCAGGACGACCCGGCAGCGGCGGAAGACCCGGACGAATATCTGGCTGAAAACATCTTCTGGGTGCCTGAAACCGCCCGCTGGTCTCACCTCAGGGACAATGCCCGTTCCTCCGGCATCGGCAAGATGATTGATGAGGCCATGCTGGCCATTGAAAAAGCCAACCCGGAGCAGCTCAAGGGGGTTCTCCCCAAGGATTACGGACGGCCTGCCCTTGATAGCGTGATGCTGGGGGAACTGATCGACCTGATTTCCGACATCGGTATGGGCGATACAGACGATAAGGCGCGGGACGTGCTGGGCCGGGTGTACGAATACTTCCTCGGCGGGTTTGCCGGAGCCGAGGGCAAGCGTGGGGGCGAGTTTTACACGCCTTCCAGCGTGGTGCGCACGCTGGTTTCCATGCTCGAACCCTATAAGGGCCGGGTGTATGACCCCTGTTGCGGTTCTGGCGGCATGTTCGTGCAGTCTGAACGCTTTGTGGAAACCCATGGTGGCAAGCTGGGTGACATTGCCATTTACGGGCAGGAGAGCAACCACACCACATGGCGTCTGGCCCGCATGAACCTTGCCGTGCGGGGTATTGGCGCGGATATTCGCTGGAACAATGAAGGCAGCTTTCTGCGTGACGAGCTGAAAGACCTGCGCTTTGACTATATTCTGGCCAACCCGCCCTTTAACGTGTCGGACTGGTGGAATGCGTCCCTGGAGGAAGATCCGCGCTGGCAGTATGGCAAGCCGCCTGCGGGCAATGCCAACTATGCGTGGCTTCAGCATATCCTGTGGCATCTGGCTCCCGACGGCACGGCTGGCGTGGTGCTGGCCAATGGCTCCATGTCCTCCAACCAGAACAGCGAAGGCGAAATCCGCCGCCGGATGGTGGAAGCCGATGTGGTGGACTGCATGGTGGCGCTGCCCGGTCAGCTTTTCTATTCCACCCAGATTCCGGCCTGCCTGTGGTTCCTCACCCGCACCAAAAAGCAAAAAGGCTGGCGGGACCGGCGCGGGGAAATCCTGTTTATTGACGCCCGCAAGCTGGGCACGATGGTTGACCGCACCCGCCGGGAACTGACGGACGAGGATGTGGCCCGCATTGCTGACACCTACCACGCATGGCGTGGAGAAAAGGGTGCGGGCAAATATGAGGATAGTCCCGGCTTCTGCAAATTCGCCACGCTGGATGAAGTAGAGCAGCACGGCTTTGTGCTGACACCGGGCCGCTACGTGGGCGCAGAGGAAGCCGAAGAAGACAGTGTGCCATTTACCGAACGCTTTGCAGCCCTTGAGAAGACGCTGAAAGAGCAGTTTGCACAGGGAGAAGCCCTGAACGCTAAAATTACCGCCTACCTGAAGCTGATCGTGCAGAAGGAGAGTGCGTAATGCTGTATCTTACCCCATTGGAACGCGCACTCGACCGGCTGACGGAAGGCTGGGCGCGCCACCTTGCCCAGCCAGACGACGAACAGTTGCGGGACGGCCTGATCCAGCGTTTCGAGTTTACCTATGAACTCAGCCACAAAACCCTGAAACGCTTTCTGGAAGCCAATTCCGCCTCGCCCGAGGAGTATGACCGCATGGGCTTTCCGGACATGATCCGCTCCGCCAACGAGGCCGGACTGCTGAAAAGCGCATGGCCCCAGTGGAGCGTGTTTCGCAAAATGCGTAACCTGACCAGCCATACTTACAACGAGGCCACAGCCAAACAGGTTGTCGCCACCATTCCAGATTTTATCGCAGAAGCCGAGTTTCTGCTGGCCACGCTGAAAGAGCGCACAGCGTGACGGGGCAAATCGACATCACGCCCGAAGAGCGGGCCATTGTGCTGCGGATACTCAACGAGATTGTGCCCGACCGTGAAGTACGGGCTTTTGGCTCGCGCGTGACGGGCAAGGCCAAACCATTTTCTGATCTTGATCTGGCGGTTATGGGTGATGAGCCTTTGTCTCTGGAAACGCGAGCACGGTTGGAAGATGCTTTTTCTGAATCAGAACTACCGTGGAAAGTTGATGTGCTAGATTGGGCGCTGATAGACGTAGAATTTCAAAATATAATTTCTAAAAAATGGACTATTTTTTATGAATAGTATGAATTTATCTAGCCTCCTTACTTTCACACGAGATGGTGAATGGGGGCAGAATAAAGCTGGTCCGGGATTGGTTGAGATGAGGGTCATCCGAGGAACAGATTTCAAAAATATTCAGATTGGCGATATTTCGACTCTTCCTGTTCGATATATCCCAGAAAACGCGGCATCACGAAAAATACTTCAACCCAATGATATACTCTTTGAAACTGCCGGGGGAACAAAAGATCAGCCAACAGGAAGATCAGTATTCTTACCAAAAAAAATCTTCTCTTTATCAAAAATTCCATTAATTTGCGCAAGCTTTAGTCGATTTTTACGAGTCGATTCGGAAAAAATTGATCCTTATTTTCTATATTTATACCTAAATTACATTTATAATAAAAGAATTATTTACAAATACCACGTGCAACACACAGGGGTTGCACGATTTCAATTTACACAATTTACAAAAGAACAAAATATACCTATTTTCAATACTCATCAACAACGAGCTATAAGCTCTATTTTCAGCGTTCTTGACGACAAAATAGAGCTCAACCGCCGGACGAACGAAACGCTGGAAGCCATGGCGCGGGCGTTGTTTCGGGACTGGTTTGTCGATTTTGGCCCGACACGGGCAAAAATGGCCGGAGAAGCTCCTTACCTCGCACCAGAACTGTGGGAACTCTTTCCCGACGGGCTGGATGAGGAAGGGAAGCCTGAGGGGTGGAAGACGGAACCTCTAGACGAAACAGCCACATTTTTAAATGGTTTAGCTCTTCAGAAATACCCCGCTACCGGTGATACATCGCTTCCAGCGATCAAGATCGCACAATTACGTTCAGAAAATACCGAAACAGCTGATCCTGTTTCCCCTGACATTCCAGATGACTACATTGTTGAGCAAAATGACCTCTTATTTTCATGGTCTGGTAGCCTGCTTTGTAAATTTTGGAACGGGCAACGTGGAGCATTAAACCAGCATCTTTTCAAAGTAACATCAAAGCGCTTTGAACCATGGTTCATTTATGAATGGATTCAGTTCTACATGCCTGAGTTTCAAGCCATTGCAGCAGCCAAGGCAACAACGATGGGACATATACAAAGACGGCACCTGACTGAAAGTCTTGTAACGATCCCACCTTCAAATATCGTGCTGGCTGCAAACAAATCTATTGGCAGTCTGATTGAACAGATTCAGTCTCATAATGGGCAATCCCACACTTTAACCCACCTTCGAGACCTCCTCCTCCCCAAACTCATGTCCGGCGAGATCAGCATTCGGGATGCCGAAAAGATGGTGGAAGACGCTGCATGAGCTTTCTGTCCGAAAACGAGATCGAAGACTGGGCCTGCGATATTCTGCGTGAATGTGGCTACACCGTTGTGTGGGGGCCAGATATCGCCCCCGGTGGCAAAAAGCCCGAGCGTACCTCGTTATCGGACGTCATTCTGGAAAAACGCCTCCGTGCAGCAATAGACAAGCTGAATCCGCACCTTCCCCAAGCCTCACGCGATGAAGCCCTGCTGGCCCTGATCCGCGAAGACACACCCGACCATGTGGACGAAAACCGCCGCCTGCATGACTATCTGGTCAATGGCGTGCCGGTGGATGTGGTGCGCGAGGATGGCACCCAGTCTGGCGATCGGGTAAGCCTGCTGGATTTTGAGAACCCGGAGAACAATGACTTTCTGGTCGTGCGCCAGTTCGTCATTGAAAAGGACGAAGCCAACCGCAGACCAGACCTTGTTCTGTTTATCAACGGTATGCCGCTTGGGGTCATTGAACTCAAAAGCCCCAGTTCTGAAAACGCCACGCTGGATTCAGCCTGGAACCAGTTCCAGACCTATCGCAACCTTATTCCATCGCTGTTCCGCTTCAATGAAGCCTTGATGATTTCGGATGGCACACAGGCCCGCGTTGGCTCGCTCACAGCGGACCGTGACCGCTTCATGCCATGGCGCACGATCAACGGCGAAGACCTGATCGCCAAAAACCATGAGGAAATGGAAACCGTTCTGCGGGGCGTGTTCACCCCGCGCTGTTTCCTGGGCCTGATCCGTGACTTTGTGCTGTTTGGTGAGAAGAACGGGAGTCCCATCAAGATTCTGGCGGGCTATCACCAGTTCCATGCCTGCCGAAAGGCCGTGGCTCAGACTGTGCGGGCCTCTGCCCCGGATGGAGACCGCAAGGTCGGGGTAGTCTGGCACACGCAGGGGTCCGGCAAGAGCCTGCTCATGACCTTCTATGCAGGCGTGATCGCCCGCCACCCGGAGATGGAAAACCCCACCATCATTGTGCTGACAGACCGCAATGATCTGGACGACCAGCTCTTCGCCACCTTCTCCGGCGCACAGGCTTTGTTGCGTCAGACACCGGAACAGGCGGATAGCCGGGAGGACTTGCAGAAACTCCTCCGGCGGACCTCGGGCGGTGTCATCTTTACCACCTTACAAAAGTTCCAGCCTGAAGACGGGGAAACCAGTCTGCCTATGCTGACCGACCGGCGCAATGTGGTGGTCATGGCAGATGAGGCGCACCGCAGCCAATATGGGCTGGAAGCCAAATTCAACCCCAAGACCGGCAAAATGACCTACGGGTTTGCCAAATACCTGCGCGATGCCCTGCCCAATGCCTCCTTTATCGGTTTTACCGGCACCCCCATTGAAAATGCCGATGTGAACACACGCGGGATTTTTGGCGAGTACATCGACATTTACGACATCGCGCAGGCTGTCGAGGATGGAGCAACCGTGCCCATCTATTACGAAAGCCGCCTTGTGCGCATCGAACTGGATGAAGACCTCAAGGAAGAGCTGGACGACGAACTGGCTGATATTGTCGAAGGGCTTTCTGAAAACGAGGAGCACAAGCTCAGCCAGAAATACTCTCGCGTGGAAGCGTTGGTCGGCTCGGAACCCCGCCTGCGCCGGATAGCCGAAGACCTTGTGACCCATTTTGAAAACCGCCTGACTGCCCTTGAGGGCAAAGGCATGATCGTGGGCATGAGCCGCGCCATCTGTGTGGCGCTCTATAACGAGATCATCCGCTTGCGCCCCACCTGGCATAGTGACGATGACAATGAAGGGGCCATCAAGGTGGTGATGACCGGCAGTTCATCTGACCCTGCCGGATTCCAGCCCCATATTGGCAAGAAGTCCAAGGCCCGGCGTGAGCTACTGGCAAAGCGCATGAAGGACAACAACGATCCGCTCCGACTGGTCATTGTGCGCGACATGTGGCTGACGGGCTTTGACGTGCCCTCCATGCACACCATGTATGTGGACAAGCCCATGCGCGGACATGGGCTGATGCAGGCCATTGCCCGCGTCAACCGCGTGTTCAAGGGCAAACCCGGCGGCTTAGTGGTGGATTATATCGGTCTTGCCCAGAACCTGAAGACGGCTCTGGGCGAATACTCCGCCGGAGACCGCGAACAGGTCGGCATTGATGAAGGCGAGGCCATCCGCGCCTTGCTCGAACGCTACGAAGTGGTGCGGGCCATGTTCAATCCCGCTCAGGCAGGCGGCTTTGACTACCGCCCAGCCTTGCAGGATGGCGCAACACCCAAGGCCAAACTGTCCATTATGGCGGGAGCGCTTGACCATATTCTGGGCCAGCAGCAACGGGCCATGGCCTCCGCCAAAAATGATGAAGAGCGTAAAGCGGCCCAGAAACGCTACCCGGATGCCGTCAAGGCACTCTCGGTTGCCTTTGCACTGGCGTCTGCCAGTGATGAAGCTGCCAGACTGCGCGATGAAATCGGGTTTTTTGAAGCTGTCAGGGCGGCTCTGGTCAAGAGCGTGAGCACGGGCAGCGATGGACGCAGTGCGCAGGAGCGCGAACTGGCCATCAAGCAACTGGTCAGCAAAGCGGTCATTTCAACCGATATCATCGACATCATGGAAGCCGCAGGCATTGGAAAGCCTGATATTTCCATCCTCTCGGACGCCTTCTTGCAGGAAGTGCGGGAAATGCCCCAGCGCAATCTGGCCATTGAAGCGCTCAAGAAGCTGCTGGAAGGCCAGATACGCAGCCGGACACGCACCAATATCACGGAAGCCGAAGCCTTCTCACAGAGGCTGGAACAGGCTGTCGCCCGCTACCATGCCAATGCCCTGACATCCGCTCAAATTCTGGATGAACTCATCCGCATGGCCCATGACATGGCCTCCGCCCGTGACCGTGGCGAAGAACTGGGTCTGACGCAGGAAGAAATCGCCTTCTATGACGCACTGGCCCAGAACCAGAGCGCCAAGGAAGCCATGGGCGACCCCAGCCTGCGGGTTATCGCCACAGCGCTGGTGAAGACCATTCGGGAAAATGCCACTGTAGACTGGACAGTGATGGCACAGGCTCGTGCCAAAATGCGGACTTCCGTCAAACGCCTGCTCCGGCAGTATGGATATCCGCCCGATATGGAAGCGGAAGCGGTCAAACACATCCTGCGTCAGGCGGAGCTGTTTGCGCCTATTTGGGCGGGCCAGGAAAAAACGTCAATATAATTATTGCAGAAATTATTAATATAAACAGAAAAAATTTTATTTTTTTATTGTAATTTTACAACATAGAAATTATTTATCTCCCCGCCATGATTAAATTTACTCTTGATTTCCAGTAATTATTTTATAAAATTCCGTTACAACTTCGATAGAAATACGTTCAATATATTAATTCCCAACAAAGCTAGGCTACACAGACAAAATAGATTGGCTAGCCAATCTGTTGGCATCCTTTCAGAAGGACGTAAAATTGTATATGGAAAATGATACGCAATCTATGGAGTGTCTTGTGTCTTACGAGGGATTATTTACCAACCGTGGGGTTGAAGATTTATATATTAGAACATTGTCTGAATGTGATGGATACGAAGAAACTGACAATTCTGCACTTGCTGTGTCAGAAGTTATAAAAGCACATTATTTGCTTGCTGACTTCTTTCTCACAGAAGGTGAAGGTATTGGTGGTTTTGGTCCAAAATCTTTAAACCTTCTAATTTCAGCAGTAGAACGACAGCACACGTGCTTTTCTGGAGTAAGTAAATGGAAAAATATTTACGAAAAATCTGCAACAATTCTATATGGTTTAATCATGAACCATCCATTTCATGACGCAAACAAGAGAACTGCATATCTAAGCACTGTACACTATCTATACAAAAATGGTTATATGATTAGCTGTACAGAAAAAGAACTAGAAGATTTCACAGTTGAAATATCAGAAAAAAACATAAACAAATATTCAAGATATAAAGATCTTGCAAAAAATACAGACGATCCAGAAATTTATTTCATCGCTTGGTGGATAAAAAAGAATACAAGGCATATAGATAGAAATCAATACCTTGTAACCTATAGAGAATTGGAAAAAATATTAAATAGATATGGATGTAGATTTGACAACAATCATGATGGACAGATAGATTTATTGAAGGAATTTAAAATAAAAGAAGAAAAAAGAAATTTTATATTTAAAAGAAAAATTGAAAAAACAGAAGAAAGAAAAATTTGTAGAATAGGCTTTCCAGGATGGAGCAAAGTTGTCGGTAAAGGTAGATTAAAATACATAAGAAACCAATTAAATCTCACTCCCCAACATGGCTTTGACTCTCAGTCTTTTTTTAATAATGTAGATGACATGAACTCCTTAATGCATTTATATCAGAACGCATTACAAAATTTAGCATATAGATAGAGAAAATTAATATAACATCTCTTTAAGGAAAATTTCTTCTATTCATAATATAGAATAACCTTCCAAAAATCCAAAATTTTATGTTAAACTTTTAGCTTTGTTTCCCCAGATTGCTTAACCAACTCTGGGAACACAAACACCAACCAGAAGACAGCACGTCGCATTCTTTTTGCTGTTTCAAAGGGTTAGAAAAGTGTCACTGCGGGTTGATGCAGGTTCGAGTCCCGCAGTTCGCATACCTTAAGGTGTTGATTTTATTGAGAAAAATTGAAAGCGGTGAAGTGTAAACCCGCTTCTCCATAGTCCTTCTCCAAACTGGAGAAGTTCTCAATGCTGGCTCTCGTGGGCACCCATTACCATTTTCGCCGCGTCGTCCCCGTTGCCTTACGGCCTCTCTTCGGCAAAACTGAATTCTGGATTTCCCTCAAAACGGGGAACAAATCAGAAGCCCGCCTCTCTGCCATGGCCCTCCATGCCCAGACGAGTGCGCTATTTAGAACGGCCCGCCTCATGACTGACCCAGCCCAGAAGAAACCCATCACCAAAGACGACCTTCTGGCCCTGTATGAAGACATCATCAAACAGCAGGAAAAGGTCATAGAAAACAACGAACGCGCTACTGCAGGGCAACTCAAACTTGAGCGCTACCGTGCCAGCATGACCCGCTATGCAGACCTGCTCAAGACAAGAGCCTTCATTGCCTACTCTTCCGAGGCATTGGAACGTCTGAACCAGAACATGATAAAACTGCGCAAGGACATGATAACGGGCACGATGCAAGACAAGGCCAGCCTTGCCCGCAAGACGGAAGAGATAGACCGGCTTCATGCCACGCTAGTGAAACTGTTCCAGACAGGCCCAGCCCTCTCTCAGGCTCCCGGTGCAGTGCCACCTTCCCATCAGTTGGCACCCCCTACACCGTCTCCGGCCCCAGTTCTCCCATCTTCCCCACGTCTGACAGAAGCCCTTCAGCTTGCCTTGCTAGCAGATAGCCAGAAAAGTGAGGCCACCAAGAAAGAAACCGCCCGCACGGTAGCACTCTTTGTGCAGGCTTTTGGCGATAAGCCAATTAAAGAGATTACTGGGCGCGTCGCTGGAGAGTTTAGAGACCTGCTTTTCTCCCTTCCGACCTCCTACGCCAAAGGCAAGCAGGACTTGGATTTAAACGCTGAGGTTGAACGGGCACAGGAGCATGACCTGCCAACCCTCAGTGGCAAAAGCGTGAAAAACCACTTCATGCGGCTCTCAGCTCTGTGGAACCAGCTTATTCGCCGCGAGATTGCAGACAAGAACCCATGGAGCAACTGGGATTTTGACCTGACCAAGCGGAACCCACGCAGGGCATGGACAAATGATGAACTGGCCCTGCTTTCGTCTTCAGCCTGGACATGCAACACCATCTCGCAAGCAACCTTTGCAGGCATTACACTGGTCGCCGCCTATAGCGGTATGAGACTGGGAGAAATCTGCAACCTGCGCAATGAGGATATTCAGGAGGTTGATGGTATCCCCTGTTTCCTTATCCGCCCTCACCCCGAAGACAAATGGACACCCAAAACAGAAGCAGGCACCCGTAATGTGCCCATCCATAGTGCTTTGCTGGACTGGGGCATTCTGGACTTTAGGAAAGACGGTGAGAAATTCTTGTTTTCAGAACTAAAAACACCCAAAAGCGGCCCGCGTGGCACAGACTTTGGTCGGAATTTCTCGAAGTTCAAAACGACCATAGGCCTTCCGGCTGCCATTACGTTCCATAGTTTCCGGCACACGGTATCCACCCGTCTACGCAATCAGGCTGGAGACCTCAGAGAACTCTGGATTGATGCCCTGCTTGGTCATGAAGCCAGCCACAAAAGCCAAGGGGCCACGACCTATCTCTCAGGTATTGCAACCGAAAACCTTAAGCAGACTGTGGAAGCACTTAGGTATCCTGCACTCTGTTTAAGATGTAGTCTGTAAAAATTGATACAAACACGTCGTTAGTCAGCAGTTGCATAGAGTAGAATTACCATGTCATCTAAACGTCGCTTTTCATTGGCTGAACAATGCATGGATTTGCAACCGGAACTTCGAGCATTTCTCAAATCCAATCCCGACAACCTAATATCAAATTCTTGGGAATTTCTTGCATACAGCTTTGAGCGCGGATTTGAGGAAATGTGGGATTGCGCCCAACTCGATAGCTCCAGAAGTCTCCTCCTAAGGCCTCTTCTCATGCTCTGGCGACAAAGTGTAGAACTTCACCTCAAATCAGCCATCGCATATATCGCTGGCAATCTACCCAAAAATATCGGTCACGACCTTAACAAATTATTTGCTCAACTGCTCAAGGAACGCAATACCCTCGGATATTGCGATGATGACGATCTCACTCGGCGCGTACAGACTATGATCGCTGAGATGCAATTTTTCGACCCTTTTGCCGATCGCTTCCGTTACCCACATACCTGTAAAGGCAAACCATTCGAGGATATTGCCGTCAATCTAGATTATCTCTTCCAAGCCCATTGGATTATCACAACTTGGTGCCAAGGCGTAGAAATAGAGGTTGAACAGAGCAGAGGGATCTTTTAAAAATAGCGTCACTTTTAGGATTTAAAGCCTACCCCCTTACTTCGTGAGCGCAAATAACGAAGTAAATGCGTCCCAATACTTTACCAATACATATAAAATTTCTTATAAATTATATTGTTAAAAATAAAAAAGTTTAAATTGATAAATTTCTTGGATTTATAGACAAAATCAACACTTCCGTTTGACCAAAGCCGCTTTTTGGGGATCATAAACGTATCCCGTAATCGTCCCATCCTTGATTTTTTCCACGGCCTCATTGATAACAAACATAGGAACAAGGAACCATTCGCGAGGAATCACAGGGTTCCCGAACCTGTCCTCGATCTGGATGTCCAACCGTGCTGGATCGAAGATGCGATGGATGATGTTCTCAAGTTTCGTCCGGCTGATATTGAACAGATTGTAAGTCGCTACGATCTCCACGTCCGCCAACAGGAATGTCGGATCGAGTTTTGCGCTGGCTATCCGTTTTGCAACGTCTCCGCCAGTTACGCCAATCTTGTGGATAAGGTCTCTGTTGGCCGCGACAATGGGATTGTCGGATTCACTCCTCAGAACGTAAATGGTTCCGCTTGCAAGATCGTCTTCGTCGTTGTCTCCGGCGAATAATGGCCCGGCACTGGGTTCGGACACTCGGCGGCTGGCTTCATCTTTGTAAAGCGCACGCTGTAGGGAACGAAGCAGGATGTTGCTTTCGGTTCCATTGGAATAAATGACGCGGAGACGGGCATCACTCTCACCATTGGGCGCTCTGAAGGTCTCACCAATCTCGGCAACATATGCTGTCTGACCGCCAAGGATAAAGAACTCACCAGGTCTGATGTCGGTCTTCAGAAAACCGGCCTCTTTCCTGATCGGGCGTGTAATGCGCGTTCCAACCTCAATGTCTTTCTGGACTGCGTTGAATATCGGCTTGAAAGTGTCGAAATCCTCACAGCGCTCCCGGTTGGCGATTTCCTCGGCTGCCCGCTTTTCTGCTGTGGAACGGACATGGCGCAGTTCAGTGATTGAGTTCTGCTCGATGCCGTCCACGCCGAGCATGGAAAGCAGTTCATCGTCGCTAATGTTTTCATCGATCTCTTCAATGACAACGGCATTGGAGAGAATACCTTGATGATCCATAGGCAGAAGCAATGCCATGCAATCGGGTTGCGAGCGAAGCCGATCGAGGCGGACTGCGTATAGGCGCTCGAAAATGTCGTGGCCTTCCCCATGACGAGGGGAGCGTCCGTGTTCATCCACAAACCGCTGGATTTCCTCAAACCCGGCTATAATGCGCTCTTCTTTTGGGGTTTTAGAGGCTTCTTTCTTTGTCTCGACTTCAACGCCCAGCGCTGACAGGAGCGCATCATCTTCGTCGGTAAAACCCTTAGCCACGAGCCGCCTCCGCCTTCATGCGAGCAAGGAACGCAACGCCCTCGGCCATGCTTTTCTCCCAGGGGTCAGTCGATGTTATGGAGGGGAGCCGGCCACGTTCCTGCATGAACTTTAGCGCTCGTTTAGATAAAACACGGGCTTCTTCCAATGTCATAGTCGCACGTTTGGCACCGATTACGGCCACAACCTGCTTTAGACTCTCCTCGCTCATTGCTTTAGCCAGGATGGAATAAGCCTCACCAAACGGATTGATGCGATCAATCAGATCAATGTCCAGTTCTCGCACGTCCATTGCGAATTTACGCACGCCATCGATCAGGGCCGTGTTGGCTCCTGGTTCTCCATCGCCACTCGTCGCAATATGAGCCGCCTGTTGTGTCAGGTTCAGAGCCGCGATGGCGTGCTGTCGAACGGCCTCCTGATCTTCCTCATCCAGTTCGGGATATTTGTCTTTGATGATTTTTCCCATGCGGGAGATCGTCAATTCCTCCGGAACGAGTTCTTTGTCGAAAAGCCCACGTTCAAGAGCAGTCTTGTCTTGAACGAAGGCAGTGATGACTTCGTTCAGGTCTTCCTGGCAGATACGGGTTGCCTCTTCGCTCTTGGGTTCTGACAGCCCCTTGATCTCGATCTGGAACTTTCCTTTCTCTTCGTTAAACCCGACATTGCATTTGTCCTGTTGGTAGCCGTCGTCTCCATAATCGAAGCCGTCAGTCGGTTCGTTGGTTGGCGCTTTCGATCTGAATTCGAAGCGGGGGGCGAGAACCTGTTCCATCAGCAGACTGGCGGCAATGGCTTTAAGGGTATCGTTCACGGCCTCGGTTACGGCCTCTTCCGACGCATCCGGCTCGGCGATAAGGTTGGTAAAGCGAGCGCGGGTCTTCCCAGGCGCATCGCGGGTAGCGCGTCCTATGATCTGGATAATCTCGGTCAGGCTGGATCGATAGCCAACGGTGAGCGCATGTTCGCACCAAATCCAGTCAAAGCCCTCCTTGGCCATACCCAGGGCAATGATGATGTCCACATGGTCGCGGTTGTTCTTCTGGGTTGGGTCTTTCAGTGCGGTGGACACGCGGTCACGCTTGCTCTTGTCATCGTCCACCAGATCAGCGATCCGCAACGTCCGGCCGTCTTCCGTTTCTACCAACTGAAAGCCGGTAACAGGGTCAGCCCCTTGCCAGTCGCCCAGAGCCTCGATGATGTGCTCCACTTCCCTCATCTTGTCCTTCGTACTTTCGCGCGAATTGACGCTGGGGATGTGAATGATGGTTTTTTGCTTTGGGTCGAGAACCTTCAGGATGTCGTCGGCATAAGACCCGGAATAGAAGAAATAGCCGATGTCGAGATGCTTGAGGTATCGATAACCGTTTAACTGCTCGTAATAGGTGTAGGTTACGGTATCAAACTTGGCCTCGTCCTGTGGAGATAAGACATCAACCGCGTCGCCCCGGAAGTATGAGCCGGTCATGGCGACGATATGCACTTTGTCGCGGCCAATAAACGCGCCGAGATGATGACCCAGTTTGTTGTCTGAATCGGATGAGACGTGATGGAATTCATCCACAGCAATCAGACGATCGTCGAAAGCCTCAACGCCGAACCTGTCCACGGCGAAGCGGAAGGTGGCGTGCGTGCAAACAAGCACCTTGTCCTCACTATTAAGGAACGCCTCGACCGAATTGACCTTGCCCCCATTATCACCGCCGGCTGCGTCACACAGGTTTCTTCTAGGTTCTACGTGCCAGTCTTCCCAAAAGCCAAACTGGGTCAGAGGCTCGTCATGGAAACTTGCGCCAATGCTTCTTTCAGGCACGACGATAATGGCCTGCTTCAGTCCCTGGTTGGCCAGCTTATCGAGGGCGATAAACATAAGCGCCCGGCTTTTACCTGAAGCCGGAGGAGACTTGATGAGAAGATACTGTTCACCGCGCTTTTCATAGGCGCGTTCCTGCATGGGGCGCATCCCCATGGCATTGGCCTTGGTTGAACTCCCATTGGCCGCGTAAGAGACAGAGACAGAAGGGACGGATTGGATTTTTTGGGTCATGCTCTCTCTCCTGCGACACTGGCTAATGCCGCTTTTAATGTTTGGAAGCAAAGTGTCGCTGTGTGTTTATCCGGGGAGAAGCGGGATAACATTTGCGCGTATGGATGGATGTAATTTCGGAAATCACGCAGACCGTGACTAAATTTCTGCACGTCTGGCTTCAGTAATCCTATTTCACACGAGACGTCTATCAACTGACTGAGCGTCCAGTCATGAAATAGCTTGGGCTTGCCCTCTGGTGATTTGGGGCAAGCAGATGAACGATTAAATCGCGCCGGCTCTTTCTGCGCGGCCCCCAGAAGAACGGCTTCCAACACGCTACCGCATAGAAAAATTGTGGAAAGATACGCTTTTGCAGACATTGTCGCTTGCGCTTCTTTTAACCGACTTTCGATGATGGATGCGACTGCTCCTTCAACCGGGAGTTTCTGGAGGTTTGGAATGGAAAATTCACTGTGAAGAAAGGCTTCTTCAGCACTCATAGTTTTAGCGGCAAGGGGTTTTCCGATCAGACGTGCGACTACCTTTCGGGATTGTTCGAGAATGACTGCATCAGGTTGATTGCCATTTAGGAGACAATTTACCTCATAGACGCCTAACATTTCATCAAGCACTTGGCCGACAATGGCGTTAGGCTCTTTCTCCCAGAAGGCCCGCATTTTTCTGGCTTTTGATGAACCATACGTCTGATATTTTTGACTATGAATCTCAATCCCGTAACGGGCAAAAAACTCCTGAAATGTTGTGTCTGAATAATCCAGAACGTAACCGCTCTGCATCCCAAGAATTTTTTCAAGGTATCTTTTGTCGATCTCTGTAAGAGCGCTCATACTGCCCCTACCTTTTTCTTATTCTTCGATCCGGTTCCGGCGGTCATTTTGGTATAGAGATCGAACAGTTTTTCCAGTCGCTCCGTATCATTGCGAAAACGTCGGCCAATGTAGATGCGCTCCAGCACTTCGTCATTGCGGTCGTGCGCCTCTCTCAAATCGGCGGGCATTTTTTCGGGGTCATACAGTTCCGCAATGGTGGCGGGGAAATGCGCCTCGCGTGCCAACAGGATGTCTTCAGCACAGCGGGTCAGGTCTGCTTTCATCTTGTCGGTCAGGGTTGGAACGGGAAAAGTGTTCCAGCCCAGCGTGTTGGAATAGGAAAAATCGTTCCGCATCCGCACGCAAACCGTGCCAATCCATACCCAATGGAGGCGCGACGCGACAAGCGCCATATTCCATAGCGGGGCATCATACAGGGCAAAGCATTTATTAGATGCAATATATTCTGAAGGTAGATAATCGCAGGGTAAATATTCTCGGTTCTCAGAACTGATTCCAGCCACAAATATCGCGTTCTTTTTAGCAACGCCACCGATCTGAACAAACCTATATGGTCGTTTCGCAAAATCCCTTGTTGAACCCGCCTGTGACTGCAATCTGTTTTTGGCAACAAGCGCCAATCTATCGGCAATAAACGCACTTTTTTTTGCCGTAACAGCATCTTCATCATTTATCCAGAGACAATATCTCTGCTTGCCATGAATCAACTCCTCGGCACCTACGAATCGCTTAACATAAGCGCTTGTTTGTGGATTCCGTCTGAGGTCATCGGCTTCATCTGTGCTAAGAAAGAGATGACCGCCATCACGCGGCATGTTGCCGAATAGCATTATTGATTGTCGTCCGATTGGGTCAGTTGCCTTCTGCACGACATCGTCCCTGTTAGGCACGAGATACGGGCCGATCGTATTACAGTCACGGACAAGGCTTGAATCGTCAAAAAGTTGCTTTGACTTGGTCGACTTACAGCCAAGTCCAATAATTATGACGGTAACGCCCGCGTTATGACTGGCAAGATTGCTCCAATGGAACGGGGTGTGGGCGAAGCGAATTTCGATGCCGCGAGCAAAAGCTACGGGCCAAATTTCGGAGGCTTGTTGGCCCTGACAGATGCTGTTCGTAGTCACGAACGCAGCGACAGCATCGGGAACCTTTTCTGCGTAATCCAAATAGCGAGCGATCCAACCAGAAACGTAGTCTGTAATCTTGGCGAGATGTGGAAATTTTACCCAAGCATTTGCCAGCTCGATTTTTTGTTTCTCATTCTGCCATTTACTACCTTTATAAGGCGGATTCCCACAGATATAGGTTTCTCCACCCTCGTTCTCGAAATCGATTTGCGGCTGATCTAACGGAGAATGAAATAGATCATCTGCGCTGTGTTTCACTCCGGTTCCCGTCGGCGGGCAGATGCTCAACCAATCCAAGCGAAGAGCGTTACCGCAGGTAATCCAGTTTTCTGCGTTCAGCGGAAGGAATTCGGCCAAGGCCAGTTTCTGACCGCGATACAGCACATCGCATTGGAATTCTGCGATAATGAGCGCAAGTCGTGCAATCTCGGCAGGGAAATCACGCAGTTCGATCCCCCGGAAATTGGTCAGAGGAATCTCTGACGGACGATCGGCTTCCCCGCGACGACTGTTGATCTCAGCCTCTATGGCTCGCATCTCCTTATAAGCGATGACAAGGAAATTTCCGCTGCCACATGCTGGGTCAAACACCCTGATCCTCGCCATACGCTTGCGTAGGTTCAGGAGCATCCGGGCATTGTCGCCGGCCTCATTCAGTCGTGCCCTCAAATCATCCAGAAAGAGAGGGTTCAGAACCTTGAGGATGTTGGGAACGCTCGTATAGTGCATACCAAGAGCACCACGTTCCTCATCATCTGCCACGGCCTGGATCATAGACCCGAAGATGTCCGGGTTGATTTTCGTCCAGTCGAGAGCGCCGATGTGGATAAGATAGGATCGGGCGATCTTGCTGAAACGCGGCACGTCGGGGCTGCCCGAAAATAGACCGCCATTAACGTATGGGAACCTATCGGCGTAACGAGCGATGCCGGCTTTCTTTCGCTCTGCCGTGGGGGTGTTCATTGCACGGAACAGTTCGCCAATCACCTCGTGGGTGTTAGACGAATCTCGCTCGGTCATTGTATCGACCGTGTTCGTGAACGAGTAACCCACTTGGAAAATATCCGTGTCTTCGGCGAAGAAGCAGAAGATTAACCGGGCCATGAAGTGGTTCATGTCGTGGCGGCGGTCGGCCGTTCCCCAGTCGGGATTGTCTTTTAGCAATTCGACATACAGCCGGTTCAACTTGCTGGTCGCACGAATATCGAACGAACTTTCGCGGATTTGTTTGACCGTCGTGATGCCGGCTAAGGGCAGGAACGCGCCGAAATGATTCGGGAAGTCCGCATAGGCACAGGCCACGGTCTCACCTGTATCCAATTCCTCCGCCTCGAAGGTCTCACCATCCGTCGCCAGAATGAACTTGGCCTTGGCCTTCGACGTGGCTGGGCTATCCCGGAGGGCGGTCAAAGTCCGCGTCACCTCACCGGGCGGGCAGGTCGCAATATGGATGTTATTCCGCTGGAGAACGGCGCCTGGGATGTCAGAGGCATTGGTCGAGCCTTTGGTGGCCCGGAGACGCTTTATGGTGGTGTCTTTATTACCGAATGCCGAGAGAAAAAGGTAAGGAAACTCTTCTGCATCAAATGGTTGCTCCACAAGTGCAGATACGGCTTCTTCAATCTCTACGGCGTTCATAGCCTCTACCCAATCCTGTTTCCATATCAACAGCCACTCAACAATTTTGGTGTTCTGTTGAGTCTTGCTCACATGAATAGCATGTCTACATAGACTCTGTGTGTTCGGCCATGGAAGAGGTTGAAGCTCTGCTCTGAAAATGTACTGGCTAGCCACCTCAATTTTCTCAATAAATAAAATAAGCGAATTTCACAGCCTTATAAAAGCCTCTTTGTGTGCATTACCCCATTCCAATTTTTTAATATTTTGTTCTTTTTTCGTTCCTTGCATGGAAATAGAGTACCTTAGTCTCCATGGGGTTTGTGTCAGGAGCCAGCAGTGTCCAATGGCTACCCGTTGGGTGCCTTGGACAAGCTGGCAAGGGGGAGTACCTCCCCCGTTGACCCCCACATTATGGAGACTGAAACCATGCCTGAAATCCGAACGTCCCGCCTCTCCGTCAGGGCTAGACCCGACGAACTCGACCGCTGGCAAGTCGTCGCCAGACGGGCCGGACACCATACTACCGCCGGGTGGATACGCGCTCTCTTGCGTGATGCCGAGTTCGCTGGCCAAGAGGGCGACCAGCTCCTTGCTGAACTCAGAGGCCTAAGAGGAGACCTTGCTCGCGTTGGCAACAACCTCAACCAACTAGCCCATGCTGCCAATCGTGGCGAGGCTGTGGCCTGTGCCGCCACTTTGGACGACATCGACGTCCTGAAAGATAGAACAGACAGGCTGTTGAACCGTATCCGCCCCGCTTCCCGGCAGACGATACATTGACCCTGCCCTCACAGATGTGTGGCCATGATTGTCAAGGAAACCCGCATCAAGACGGGCAGCGGCCATAAAGCCCTTGCCGCCCATGTCTTACGCGGTGAGAAAAATGAAGCCATTCTGGTGCTTGAAGGCAGCGAATACTGGCTTAAAGACTGGGTTAAGGAAGCCAAACGTGAAGGCCTGACCTATGGCCTCCGTCATATTGCCTTTAATCCCGAACAGACCATGACAGACACTGAACTGTCAGAGTTTGCTGACCGAATTTGTGAGGAACTCAAGGCCGATAAAGCCTCTCGCGCCCTTATCCTTCACCAAAAAGACGGTAAGAGGCATGGACATCTTATTCTGCCTGAATGGCAGCATAACCATGTGTTGAGTAGCCGCTTCTCCTATATGCGACTGGAGAAGGTCGCCAGGTTAGAAGAAATCAGGCTAGGACACTCTTTAATAGCAGGGCGTCATGATGCGGCTCTTGCTACCGCCTTACATCGAGAAGGTAAGCACAGCGAAGCCCAACTGGTGGAAGCCCTCATACCTGATGGTACTGTCCTCCCCCGTGCCGCGTACACCTCTCAGGCACGCCGGATAACAGAACGACAGGCTTTGGATTTACCTGCCTTAAAGAAAGAAATTGTCGCTCTCTGGCAACAGTCGGGCGAAAAACTCCCAGCCTTCCGCCGTCTATTACAAGAACAGGGTCTTGTGATGCGTGAAGGCGATAAAAGCAACACCAGACCGGGTGCCCATATCATTGAAACAGCGGACGGCACTCTGATTGGCTCTTTTACCCGTCTAACCAAAATACGCATGAAAGACTTCCGTGCGCTTCTGATGCAGGAGGCCCTACCAGCAGCAGAACCCCGCCTTGTACGCTCGGTTGCCGCCCGTGCCCGCCGGTTAAGCCCGCTCAGCGCCAGACCGCCTCGCGCCTTGCCACCGGATGCCATGATTGTGCCGCTGCGTAGAGAGCCAAGGTCTCGTCCGACAGTAACTTCTCTCACTCAAACCCACACCCTTAATCCCGGCTTTGCCCATTACCTGACAGACTGGAAAAAAGAAGTAGCCCGATGTGAACACATCATACGCCAGAACCCTTTATCGCTTTATGGCCCAGTCCCAACACGCGACCAAGTCTTCCAAAATATCTTACGCGAAATAAAGCCCCTTCAGATAAAACTGAAAAAGGCTAAGCAAACACTCGACTTAGCGCATCAGGAACGTGAAGCCGCTTATGCATCCTTATTGGGAGGTTTAACCGGACGGCGTCACAAGGCTGATGAGGCTTTTGAAAAAGCCATTCTTATTCTTGCTGAAATACTCCGTTATCTCATTGAGACCTTACTTTACCTCTTTGGCCTGAGAGAAAAACCACCCCATCCTCTGACCTTGCCGGTGCCTACAGCACGGGAACGGTCTCTGGAAAACTACTATGACCAGAAGAAGAAATACATCTCAGTTCTTCTCGATAAAGAAAGAACGCTCTCCTTGCTAAGGGCACTTTATCAAAAGTCTATGGCTCAGCGGAAAGAAGAGCAAAGTAAGGCTGAAACGGCCTATAGGCCAACTCTCGAAGCCGCTCAAAATCGCTTACGTCACCTCAGGCAGCTACCCGGCCTGCACAAAGACCTTGATGAAGCCACACGGAAAGCCTTCTTCCGTGCCCAGCATACAGGACAGCTTGAACAAGCCCTCAAAATTTTACAAACACACGCCCTTAAAACAGATCAGCCTCAAAACGGGTTTTTCAAGTCGGAAACAGAAGCCACAACCCGCCAAAAACCCGCACCGAACCCGCAGACCACACAGCGCCCCTCTGTCACCCCCTCACCTTTTTGAACGTTTTGGGAAGTCTCTTGACGAGAACTTGTTTCTTCTCCAAAGTGTTTCTCGTAAATCGTTACCAAGAAGGACGTCTTTTAGCGTTTTCCTTGATGAAATCAGCAAGGTTTTGAACGCAACTCACCCCCTTCTCAGGGTTCGAGTCCCGCAGTTCGCAATCTCTAAGGCGCTGATTTTATTGAAAAATCATAAAAAATCTAAAATGTGAACTTCTATACGTCCGTCTTCCCAATTAGAGAACTTTTTAGACTTGCGACCGCCCTATAAATTCCAGACGTCTCGTGCGCTTGCGGTCGGACTACGTAACTTTCGCAAATATTACGTCAAGCGATCTCCCCAAAATTAGTCATGCATACGCCCTCTATAAGAAACACTGAATACGGCTGACAGGGATCCGTGCACCATTTTTGCACCACAACAAGAAAGATTTAGGGTGACAACGCATGATGTTGTGTGACACATATATGTATGTTTATCATATAGTTATGAAAGGAACTCGCAGATGACTGCGGTCTATTTTTGCCCTTTCACGGCGGCAACACGGGTTCGAATCCCGTACGGGACACCACTTTTACTTTAACGCGTTGTTACTCCCCATAAAAATAATACATGCCTTGCAGTTCATGCGGTGCCTTAACTGTGTTCAGACTACCAACTTGCAATATTTTCTGTATGCAACATAGAGCAACACAAAACCCCTTTTTGCGCTCAAGGGGCATTGTGTAATTTGTCTTCCATTATGTTATGGGCAAACGCTCTTCTGGTACACCGCTCTTTTTAAGAATAAAAAGAGCCAGCAGATAAACCAGCAACCCACCAATGGACAAAAGTGCGCCCCCAACACCCAGCGCGCCATACCCATACTGCTGGCCCAGCAGTAGGCTGCCCAACGATGCGCCAAGCGCATTGGCAATATTGAATGCCGAATGATTAAGGGAGGCCGCCAACGTTTGCGCATCTCCCGCAAAATCCATCAATCTGGTTTGTAAGGCCGGACCCAATGCATTTACGCAGGCTGGGATCAAAAACACATCCAGCATCAACCCAAGGTTGTTGTGCAGAAGTGCCGAAAAAACCAGCATGGCCACAGCACTACCCGCAAGTGCAAAAATAGCCGCGAAGTTAATGTTGCGGTCCACCAGCCATGCCCCGATATTGGCACCCGCCAGCATGCCCACGCCCCAAATGACCATGTACAGCATGACCTGCCATTCGGGAACATGCGTAACATTTTGCAAAACACTTGTCAGGTAAGTGTAAATTGCAAACATACCACCAAAACCAATAGCCGCGGTCAGCAAGGTCAGCAAGACCTGCGCATTGCCCAGTGCTGTGACCTCCCTGAGTGGAGAATTGGAACGGTTTGGCGTATCGGCCGGAATAAAGCGCCATACTCCCACAAAGGTTAAAAACCCGAACAGGCCAATAATCAGGTAAGCAATACGCCAGCCAAAATGGTTGGCCGCAAAAGTGGAAAAAGGCGCCCCCACCAAGGTGGAAATAGCAATACCGGACAGCACACGCCCAACTGCCCAGCCCCTGCGCGAGCGCTCCACCATGGATGCGGCCACCAGAGCAGACACACCAAAAATAGCTCCATGCGGCAGACCGGTAATAAAACGGGCAACCTCAACCAGCCCCGGCGTTGGCATGACAACACTGAGCAGATTGCCAAACCCGAACAAAAGCAGCAGCACAAGCAACAGTTCCCGGCGCGACAGACGCGCACCCAGAATGGTAATGAGCGGTGCGCCAACAACAACCCCCAGCGCGTAGGCCGTAATGGCGTAACCCGCATCTGCCGTAGATAGGTGGAGGGAGGCTGCAAATTCTGGCAACATGCCCATAATGGCAAACTCGCCGGTGCCTACAACAAATGCGCCAAATGTCAGCACAAGAAGTGCGGCGGTTCTACCCGCTGGAGGCGGCACCAGAGAGGCGCGGCCCGCAGGGGGTACGGTTTGTGTTGTCATGGAGTTTCTCTTAGCCAAAAAGCCTGTCAGGCTGAAAGAATGTTCGCGGCAACCCGGGCAATGGCAATATCTTCTTCCGTGCTGGCACCAGAAACCCCGATCGCCCCCAGCAACGTGCCATCCGCTGCTTTAAGCACAAGCCCCCCACCAAAACTGGCCATGCCGCCATTGGTGTTTTCCAACGTATAGGCACGGCCATCCGGGCGGCCAATTTTTGCAAAATCCGCGCTGTCCATCTGGAACAGGGCTGCGGTACGCGCCTTTTTGCTGGCAACATCCACCGCACCCAGAATTGTGCCTTCCATACGCAGGAAGGCAACGGGCCATGCCGCGGCATCCAGAATGGAAATGCAGACATTCACGCCCATCCGCTGCGCCTCAGAATGTGCTGCATCCAGCATGGCGGTTGCTATTGTTGCTTTCATGGTCCGTACATCCCTTTTGCATAAAGGAGTGTACGTTAACCCGACCGCTGGAGAAGGGAATAAACAAAATAGGGCAAAGCTTATTTATTCAATATTATTGAACATTGAGTTGTTCGAGTGCGCGCATCATCATCCATGCAAGCCGGATCAACCTGTGCTGCGGAAACCTTGCAGGGGGGCCGGTCAGGCACAGGCTTGCCCTGACCTCCCCATTCTCGCGCCATGGAATGGCAACGCCGTTCAGCCCCGGCCTATATGCCTCAATATCCAGCGCATAACCTTTGATGCGTACATCCTCGATCTTGCTCAGCACATTGGCGTCCAACGCATTGGCGCGGGTTGCCAGCACCCGTTTGCCCAACCCCGGCACACAGGCCAGAAACACCCACCCAACAGCTGAGCCTTCCAGATTTTCCCGCCGGGGCATGGTCGCCAGATTGAGGCAAAACCCGTTTGGATCCACAATATCCAAATACGTCGCCTGATCACCGCTGGGGACCGCCAGCCACGCCGTGGCACCACTTTTATATGCTACGGCCTCCAGCACCGGGCGCAGGCGGGCACGCAACATGTTATCATCCCCCGCAATACGCGCGAGATTGAGAATGCGCCCTCCCAGATGGTAGCGCATATCCCCCGACCGGCGCTGGACGTATCCCAAATGGTCCAGCGTTTGCAAAATATTGTGTACCGTTGTTTTGCCTATGCCGGAAATACTGGCAATCTGCTGCAAACGCGCACCACCACCCTGCTGGGCAATAATTTCCAGAATAGCAGCAGAGCGCTCTATGGACTGAATAAGCTTTGGTGTTTTGCTCATGGACCATCCCTGTTGCCAAAGGGGCTTTGGCATACCCCGTCCGCCTTATGCCGTGCGCACCACAAGTTCATCATAGCTGAACAGCTCAGAGTATTCCGGTGCTACCCGATCAGGCGGGAAGACCGCTCAGAGCCAGCCTGAGTGCAAAATAGATGAACACACCCCCCGTTAGCATATCCAATGCACGCACAACCCTGGGACTGGACAGAACACGGCCAAGGGAAAACGCCAGACAGGCCAGAGCCGCGTACCATGCTACCGCCATAACCACCTGCACTCCCGCCAGCAGCAGGGAATAGCTGACACGCTCCACACCTGCGGGAATAAACTGGGCAAAGGCTGTCAGGTCAAACACGCCGACCAGTGGGTTCAGGCAGGTCGTTAGCAGACCGCGCTGATACCCCGCGCCCATACTGGTAATCTGGCTGGCCTGTGCCGCCCCCTCCGCCTGATCATGAACACCAGCAGACGGCATAAGCAGGCGGATACCCAAGTAAGCCAGATAAAACGCACCAGCCCATTGCAACGCCAGATACAGCGTGGGAGACGCGGCAACCAGCGCGCTCACCCCAAACGCCGTACCGGCCCCCCATATTGCCAGCCCCGTGCCAGTGCCCAGAGCCGCCCCCAAGGCGGCCTTGTGCCCGACATTCATACCCAGACGGATAACAAGAGCAGTTTCGGTCCCCGGTGTCAGCACCAGAACACCCCATGCGGCGGCAAAGGTCAGTATGGGCAAAAACGCATGGGGCATAACCTGATCCTGCTCTGTAACACCGGGCAACACACGCCACCTTGCGGGCCATAACGACCAACATGGCAGGCGGCGCCTATGTAAAAGAGAACAAAAAACAGGAAAAGTCCAAGATCGGCCAATAAAAAGGCCGCTATGGTTCCCCCCCTACCTACCGCAGTACAAATCCATGGCCATACGGCGCGCTCCCAGAAGCTGCTGCACGGCCACATAGGCCATGACCATGGCGTGCCCGGTGGCATTCTCTGCCACCTCGCTCTACGCCGGGGCAAAACGGGCTTGCATGACCAGACTCAGTGCCTGATTGAGCATTATACGGAACTGTGCCTCAAGCTGATGTCCTCTTTCCCGGTACGTTACGGGCAAGTCTCGCACGAATAGCCCAAACATATGTGCCCCGGCCTGTTGCAAAACGGCCTCTTCCGCCAGTGGTGCGGCGGCCCCCAGCAGGGCCAGAACCTCTGCCCTGTCCGGCGCTCTGCGCAACAGGTTTTGCAACAGTGGATGCAGGCCACCCACCCCATCAGCCAACCGGGCGGAACATGTGGGAAAATACGGGTGAGAACCCCGCAGAAAATAACGTGACATCAGTCATCTCAGCCCCCGGTCTGCCCGCCCGGTGACATGGCATGTAAAGACGAAGGCAGGTCTCCTGACTTGCAGATACGCCTTGCACCCTGCCTTCCCGGTTATGCACCAGTGGCTGCCCCCAGTTGGGGCTGCGGATGTCAGCTTCTGCCTACAGTTGCGGGTACAGTCTCCGACTTGCTCCAAAATGGGGCTGACGGTGTTCCCTTTTCATCCGCTCGCACGGAACCTTCGACCAATGGGGTCAGGCTATAGCCCCATGCGCCAACGGCTGCGAGCAAAAAATGGGAGGAAGCTTCCCTACGCCGGGGCACCCAGCATGCCCACGCGCCACCGGCCTGCGTGGCAGGTCAACAGGCTGTAACTCAGGGGCGGCACGTCCACCCGCGCGGCATGGGCCATATCCACAGGGCCGCTCTGGTACAACACGTGCAAAACCAGATTCCGCACAATGGCGGGCCGTGCCAGCACCACCGCACTTGGCAGATTCTGGCTGAGACTATCGAGCCAGAGGGCCGTTCTTTGGTAGCAGGACGCAAAACTTTCACCCTCCGGTGGGGCAAAAGTTGCATCGGATAAAAAAGCAAGCTGTTCCGCAGGAGCCATACCCTGCAAGCCCTGCCCAGCCCACAAACCATAGTCCCTGTCCCGCAGGGAGGGCTGTGGTTGCAGCCTATGCAACCCCGCATCCGGCGCCGCTACATCGGGGGCATAATAAAGAGTAAGCTGGCTGGCGGATGGCAGGTAAGCCGCCACTTTTTGCTGATCATAGCCATTTGCGACCTGTTCGGTCCCATTGGGCAGCCCCCCCTTGCGCACAACAGGGGGCAACTCAGACGCACAGCAAAGCAGCTTCAACACACCGATCTTTCCCGCATTGGCCCTTGGTCTATGGGCATGGCCATAATGGCGCAGCATTTGCCAGCATGGCACAGACACCCTACACCATCAGACATTATTTGACCGCGATTTTAAACCGAGAATCGGATGCCCCCCCCTCCCCGCCTTTTATCCAGCGCTTTGTGTTCCCGTTTGTCGTGGGTGGCTCTTTGTCTGGCTTTTTCTGGCTGTGCGGCCCCTATTACCGTGCAGCGCCTGAGCCTGACGGACAGCTACAGGGACCGAAGCCAAAGTACGCTCAGCGGGCAGACCTTGAGCAACACCACACGCATTGTGCTTGAGCGCCAGAATCTTTTGCCCAGATGGAAAAAAAATCCGGCACAGGCTCTGGCCATCCTGCGCGCCAGCACTCAGGCGCAGTTTTATACTCCCGATCTACAGGATCAGCTTTTTGCTCTGGCAGAGCTGCACTACCTGATGGCCCGCCAGAACACGGACCGCACGGCTTTTATGGCAGCCGCACTCTATGCCTACGCTTACCTGAACCCCGATGGGGCGGAAAACGCAAAACCCAACCCATATGATGTGCATTTCCGGCAAGCCTGCGACATTTACATGTTTGGCCTGACCGAAGCGCTGGGCAACCCTGTAAATGTTGCGCCACAGCGCTGGACGCTCCCATTTGGCACGCTCGACCTGTCCACCACCCCCGCGCAGACGCAATGGTATGGTTACACCCTGACCGACTTCCGCCCCACGGCGCGTCTGTCCGTGCGCGGGATTAAAAACGTTTATCGCCGGGCAGGGCTGGGGGAACCTCTGGCGGCAGTGCCACGCCCCCCCGCCGATAGCCAGATTTCCTTTTCCATTACGGACAAGCTGCGTATTCCCGTTAACCTTCTTCTGGAAATTCCCAACCCACGCCAGCAAATTTTCACCAGCCAGATTTCCGGTCGGCTAACTCTGGCAACAATTGACAAAACCACCAGCCTGCCAACAACAGATGGCGTTATTCCCCTACAATACGACCAGACCGCATCCCGCGCGATCAGCCTGAGCAATGCGGTTGACTGGTCGGTTGAATACAAGGGTTTTCTGGACGGCAATCTGTTTAGCAAGCGCGCGCAGCTTATTGCCATAGAGCCACACCAGTATGGCCACCGGCCCGTTGTGCTTGTGCATGGCACGGCCTCCAGCCCCGGACGTTGGGCGGATATGGTGAATGACCTGCTCGAAGACCCGCAAATCCGTGCGCATTATGAGTTCTGGTTTTTTTCCTACGCAACGGGCAACCCCATTCCCTACTCCGCCCTGCAACTCCGCGACGCCCTGAACCGCACCATTCATGACCTTGGCGGCACACAGGCCGACCCCGCACTGGGGCAGATCACCCTGATCGGGCACAGTCAGGGCGGGCTGTTGGCAAAAATGCTGGCCATTGACCCACAGGATGCACTGTGGAAGGGGCTGACCCATCGCTCCCTTTCCAGCCTCAATCTCTCGCCCAACGTGCGGCAGTTTCTGGAGCGGGCACTTTTTCCCACGCCCATGCCTGAGGTCAAAAGTGTTGTGTTTATTTCCACCCCACAGCACGGCAGCTATCTGGCGGACTTTTCCATCGCCCATCTTATCGGACGAATGGTCACTTTCCCCGCCGCCATTACAGAAGTGACCCAGCAGATCCTGCAAGGCAATACAGGAGCGCTCAAGGTGGATATGAGCCCCGGCCGCCTTGGCAGTGTTTATGGCATGTCCCCCCGCAGTGCGTTCATACAGGCGCTGGCCTCCGTGCCTGTTGCGCCGGACGTGCAAAGCCATTCCATTATCCCCGTACTAGGCAATGGCCCGCTGAATAATGCGGACGATGGCGTTGTGGCCTACGCCAGCGCACATGACCCGCAGGTGCAGAGTGAACTGGTCGTGCGCAACTCGGGGCATTCCACGCAGGCCAACCCCATTACCATTGCGGAAGTGCGGCGTATTCTGCTGCAACAACTGGCCACCACCCAGCCCGACATGCGCATGAAGGGCGATATGGACCACACCAACATCATGCGTATTGGTGGGGACTATGTCATTCCCGCAGCATGGGCAAAGCAGCAGCCATGACCAGGCCCCCCCGCGCCCGCCGCCACACAAAGCGCAGACTAACTGTTCCGATCTGCCTGTTTGCAATCTATGCCTGTGCGGCACTGTACTACTCCACGCTGGAGCCGGATCTGTTGCGCCTTGGTGCAACCGTGCTGTGTGGTGTGCTCTGCGCGGCAAGCCTGTGCATCCGCCAGCCATTACGCCGCCTTGCGGCCCTGAGCGGTCTTTGCGTGTGTTTTGCTATCTGGTTCTGCACCGACCGCCCCAGCAACAACCGTGAATGGGCTGGGGAATATGCCGTTCTGGCCGATGCCATACAGGATGGGCGTCTTGTGCATGTGCGCAATATCCGCGATTTTACGTATAAAACCGAAACCGATTACACTGCGCACTATTACAACGCGGACTTTGATCTGGACCACCTTGCCACCATAGACCTGATAACCTCCTACTGGGCGGGAGACAGCATTGCCCACGTGTTTCTGTCCTTCGGATTTGATGATGGCCGACACCTTGCCGTATCCATTGAAACACGACGCCAGAAAAAATTTGCCTATTCCACCATCGCCGGATTTTTTCATCATTACGAACTTACTTACGTAACAGCCGATGAACGTGACCTGATTGGTGTACGCACGGACATACGCAAGGAACGTGTGTATCTTTACCGTCTTGAACTCTCCGCCCAGACGCGTGAGGCAGTTTTTAAAAACTACCTTTCTGAAATACACATGCTGACCACCCAACCTCGGTGGTACAATACGCTTATGGACAACTGCACAACGGAAATTCTGGCAAGGGCCAATGCCCGTACCCGTTACAGACTGGACTGGCGGGTGCTGCTGAGCGGGTACACAGCCTCCCTTGCCTACGATCTGGGGCTACTGAACACACACTACGATTTTGCAACACTTCACCGACTCAGCCGGATAAAACGCCCCGCAAATGCCATACCAGATGCGAATTACTCTAATGAAATACGAGAATCCCTCCCCCTCGCACTTGAGAATAAATAAAAACAACGATAAATACATGCACATCACTCGCAACCAGAAGTAAGGTTATTGCAAGTGATAATTATTTCTTCAAAAGCATTTGATTTTGCACATTTTTTTGTTTGCGAATGGACGCACTTTATACTATGTTCGGCTCCAGTCCCTCCTTTAATTGCGAGTAAGCCATCATGGTCAAAGACCCCAAAGTTATTGAACACCTGAACATCCAGCTCACCAACGAGCTGACCGCCATTAACCAGTATTTTCTGCATGCCCGCACCCTGCGCCACTGGGGCGTAACCCTGCTGGGCAAAAAAGAATACGAAGAATCCATTGAGGAAATGCGTCACGCTGACTGGCTGATCGAACGCATTCTGTATCTGGGCGGCCTGCCCAACGTGCAGCGCCTGAACACGATTCTGATCGGGCAGGACGTCAAGGAAATCCTTGAATGCGACATGAAGCTGGAAGAAAAAGCCATGAGCGACCTGCGCGAAGGCATTGCCTATTGCGAAAGCGTGCGTGACTTCGTATCCCGCGATCTGCTGCTGAAAATCCTGTCCAATGAAGAAGAACATGAAGACTTCATTGACCGCCAGTTCGACCTGATCAAGCAGATCGGGGTTGAACGCTACATCCAGCTCAACTCTGCATCCGCTCCCGAGCAGGAATAAAATTATCCTGCCGTCCTGCCTTTTTGGGGCAGGACGGCAGTCTGCTTTTCTGGTCTAGTTTTTACCCAGTGCCGCCGCGTAAAGTTCCGGCTTAAAGCCCACCTGCAAACCCTGCGGCGCTTCCAGCACCGGGCGTTTGATCAGTGTTGGATGGGCAACCATAAGTGCAATGGCCCGTTTTTCCGTCAGATCAGTCTTATCCGCATCTGGCAGCTTTCTGAACGTTGTGCCTGCCTTGTTCAGCAGTTTTTCCCACCCCACCTGTGCCACCCATGCCGCAAGCTTATCCTCAGTTACACCTGCCAGCTTGTAATCATGGAAGATATACGCAACGTCATGTTCTTCCAGCCAGTTGCGGGCCTTGCGCACGGTATCGCAATTTTTAATGCCGTATAACGTCAATCCACCAGACACTTCATTCTCCCCTACCGGGCAAATCCCCAACGCCTTACGCATTTTTTGCATGAACGCCGCATCTGCCTGCGCATCGAATGCCCGTGCCTGAGCAATATCATACGCAACACATAACGGAAGCAACCGCTGGGCCTGCGGCTCCGTGGCATAACGCGGCACAATATGGGTGTGCAGCGAGGGCGCCTGATTACACCATGTTTCGTAATTAATGCGCGCAGCTCCCGTAACTTCAAGCAACGCATCCCCCACACGCACAACATCTTGCAGGTAATCCTGCCGCTGCTGGCCGTGCAGGTCATTCACACTGGGCACAACGGGGTCTGCCAGCAAGATGCAGTAGCCCTCCACCGGCTGCGTATCCGCCACCACCAGCCAGCCGGATGCCATACGGCCGATTACCTTGGGATATGCCCCCCTACGTGCCAGTTCCACGCGGTGTTGTATTACATTTTGCGTCATTACTTTGCCTCTATGCCTTCAAAACTGGTTAGTATAAAATTAACAATCATGTCTTATCCAAAAAATGGCACATAAATACCACTAATGACTGCATTTTCTTGACAGTAAAAGCATGTTCACGTCCTAATGACCCGACCATGCGCTATCAACCCATCCAGCGCGCCATACCTATTCTGCTTCTGCCCCTGGCAGGCTGCAAGGTTGCGGGCGCACCGTCCTTTCCACTGGCCGGAGCATACTTTCCCAGTTGGATGCTCTGCGGTCTGCTGGGCATTATTGTGGCGGTCGGGCTGCGTGTGCTGTTCCTTGCTACAGACATTGACGCCCTGCTCAGGCTGCGGCTGTTCACCTATGTCTCGCTTGGCACCATAACGGGCCTGCTGTGCTGGCTTTTGGCATTTGGGCCGTAACGCATGAAAAAAATATCCCTTTCCACCCGCAACCCCATTGGCCTTGTTATCGCTGCCATATGCATTGCCGCGGCCACAGCCCTTGGTTATTACGTTTTGGGACAGGACGAATCCTACCCATCGTCCGATACCGGAACGGTGGATGCCGAGGTCGTGCACATAGCCTCCACCGTTGGCGGGCGGTTGCAGACATTGCATGTGCACGTCAACCAGTCGGTCAAAAAAGGCGACGTGCTTTATCAACTGGACCCTGAGCCCTATAATCTGGCCGTGCAGCAGGCTACCGCCGGGCTGGCGCTAACGCAGGCAGGGGTCGAGCAGCAGCAGCGTCTGGTTGCGGTGGAAGCCGCCAATGCTGATATTGCCAAAAATCAGGCCGTACGCGCCAAAACCAACCATGAACTGGCCGAGCGCACCGTGGAACGCCTCCGTCCGCTGGCCAGCAAATCCTATATTCCGTTGCAGCAATATGATCAGGCACAGGTGGCCCTGCATGATTCCAGCATAACACTGGACCAGAGCCACCTACAGGCCAGCGCCGCACAGGTGGCGGTCGGGGATCTCAACAGTTCCATGGCGGCACGGCAGGTGGCCGAGGCCACACTGGCGCAGGCCCGCTACGCCCTGCGCCAGACCACCGTTATTGCTCCAGCCGATGGATACGTGACCAGTCTGCGGGTCATACCGGGGGAAGTCCTTATTCCATCGCAGGTTCTGTTTACGCTCATCGCCAATGATGGCTGGTTTGTAACCGCCAACATGCGTGAGGGCACGCTCCATGCCATTCACCCCGGCGACTGCGCCACGGTTTATTCCATGATCAACAGGAACACCCCCATACGGGGCCATGTGGAAAGCATTGGCTGGGGCGTTTTTTCCGTTGATTCCGCAGGTCTGAGCCGCACCTTACCGATTGTCCCGCGTGAGATGGACTGGGTGCATGTGGCCCAGCGTTTTCCTGTGCGGATCAGGCTGGAACAGGCCAACCCGCAACTGCTGCGGCTTGGGGCCACAGCCACAGTGGAAATACGCCATGGCGCCGCCTGCGACTGACACAGGCGAGAGCACTCTGGCACGGATATGGTGGCTGATACGCGCCCCCCTGCCGGGCCGGGGTGGCCATAGCCTACGCATGGCTGCGGCCTGCTCCATGGTCGTGCTGATCGGGGAAATATGGCAGATCCCCGATGTGGCCGTGCCCGCACTCTGCACCATGGCCGTGTGGCAGAAGGACCGCACAACCAATATGCTCGCAGGTGTTGCGATCAATATTCTGATCATAGCCATTCTGGCGCTGCTGTTCGTGCTGATCCATCTGACACTGGACCACCCGTTTGGCCAGGTGGTCGCCATTATGCTGCTCTCTTTCACCTTCTTTTTTCTGGGCTCGGCCAGCAAGCTCAAGCCTGTTGCCTATCTTCTGGGCCTGATCGTTGTCTTTGCACTGGTTGTTGCGGATCAGGTACCTATTGGCGAGATTGCAACCCGGGCACTGCTTTACGCGGACCTGTTTATTCTGGTCCCCGGTGCGGTCATGATCGTGTGTGGCCCGCTGATCTGCCCCTCCCCCGCAACACTGATGATGCGCGAAATTGCGGCCCGCCTGCGCCTGTGCGCCACATTGCTGGAACAGCCCGATGGTTACCAACTGGACTACGCCCGCGCCACATTGCGCGCTGGGGCTGGCGGCATGCTCAAACTGCTCAAAATGGCCAGACTGGAAAAAATCCTGCACAAGGACCAACTCGCCCATCTGGAGCAGTCCGCCTATTCCAGCGTTGCGGCTCTAGCACTGGCCCATACTGCTTTTCGGGATGGAGAAGTGCAGCAAGCCAGTCAGGAGTTTTCGCAAACCCTGCGCGACATGGCGGAAATGTTCTCGCACAATGGTTATCCGCAGGATATTCCTCTTCTGAGCGCGCCAGACAACGCCCCCGCTTTGGCCCAGTTGGCCATTGTGCTGCATGGTTTTACAGAACCGGCCGCACCCACACCGCAAGATGCCCCACCGGCTGAGCAGAAATCAGGCTTTTTCACCCCCGACGCCTTTAGCAACCCCGAGCATGTACGTTTTGCGGTCAAAGGTACGGGAGCCGTGCTGATCAGCTATTTTATCTTCACCATTCTTAACTGGCCGGGCATCCATACCTGCATCATCACCTGTTTTATTGTCGCCCTGCCCACTGTGGGAGAAATGACAACAAAGCTCCGCCTGCGTATTAGTGGCGCTCTGGTGGGGGGGGCTATTGGCATTGCCTCCATTATTTTTGTCATGCCCCATCTTTATAATATTGCCGCTTTTCTTCTGCTTATTTTTGTCGTGTCCCTTTTTGCATCGTGGGTCAAAAATGGTGATGAGCGCATAGCCTATGCAGGGTTCCAGATCGGCCTTGCCTTTTTTCTGAGCGACCTCAAAGGGTATGGCCCCACAACAGACATGACCACCGCCCGTGACCGTATTATTGGCATTCTGCTGGGCAATTTTATAACCTATGCCGTATTTGCCACTTTCTGGCCCTCCAGCGCTTATACGCCTATCGCGAAACGCTGCCGCACTTTGCTGGATGTTTTAAAAAAGCAGATCGCCACAACCAATCCGGCCGAGCACACCCGACTGGCCGCCACAGTGCAGGAAGACCTGTCCAGCACAGAGCGGGCACTGGAACTGGCGGAGGCCGAACCCCCACACATGCGCGCGCACATGCCACTCCTGCCCACCTACGCCATGATCACACGACAAGCCGCCATTGTGGCCGAGGACGGGCTGCTACCATCCCGCCGAAAAGCCGTTCAGCAACACATACAGGACATGGAACAGGCCCTGACATGACACACCGCGCACAGACCCGGGTTCTGCTTGGCCTGCCCTGCCTTTTGCTGGGCCTGTCGGGGTGTGCCACACAGGCACTGGAGAGCGCTCCCGCCCGGCCAGACATGCCGTGGCAGCCCAACGTTGCCGCCAATGGCGAACTCCTGCCCGGCAAGGCAGGCCGGCGGGGGCTTATGCTCCCCCCCGGCTACGTCTTGCCCGCCAACCATGCCCTTACCCCCCGCCCGGCGGATAGCAGCATAAACCCCACACACACCTATTCGCTCCCCGAACTGATTGATATTGCCCAGTCAAACAACCCGAGCACACGCAGGGCATGGGATGCCGCGCGGGACGCTGCACTGGCGGTCGGGATTGCCCGCACCACCTACGTGCCGCATCTGACGGCCTCCATTGTTGGCGGGTATGGCACCCGGCACAACAATAATTCCTTCGATGTTGAAAACGGTGGACTAGCTGGCAATATCATCAACAATACCAATACCCCCCGCACCCAGAATAACGGGCATGGTGAGGTGCAGACACTGAACATGGAATGGCTGCTCTTTGATTTTGGCAAGCGCGAAGCCATGATTGATGCCGCATCCCAGTTGCAGTTAGCCAGCAACGTGCTGTTTACCGCCGCCCACCAAAAAGTTATTTATGGTGTTACACTGGCCTTTTACACACATGCTGCCGCCGTGGCGCGTGCAGGGCTGGTCGAACAGTCACTCCGCAATGCCCGTAGTATTCAGGCCGCAGCGGAGGCGCGCCTGCGGCAGGGGCAGGGTACTGTTGTGGATGTCGCCCAGACCCAGCAGATGACCGCACAGGCGGAACTGCGGCTGGTGCAGGCCCAGAACGGAATTGAAAACACCTATCTGGAACTCATGACATCCATGGGCATTGCCCCCTCCACCCAACTACGTACGCAGGACGTGGCAGGGCGCGCCCTTAACATAAACGATATGCGCATGACGGATGACATGATCCGCACTGCTGTGTCTCAACGCCCGGATGTGCTGGCTGCGTATGCTGCGGCAAAAGCTGCACGTAGTAACGTAACAGCTGCAAAAGCCGAGTTTTTGCCAAAGGTTTTTGTTACAGGCAACGTTGCCTACACGACCGGGCATCTGGCCCTTTCCTCCGTTCCGGGTGCGGGGTCTGATTCCTCCCCCACCCTCAACCTGTCCTCCAATAACTTTAGCAGCCTCGTTCTGGGCGGTATTTCCGTGCCTATTTTTGACGGTGGCATGCGCGCTGCCGTGCTGAAGCAGGTGCAGAACCGCGCGGACAGCACACAGGTCACGCTGGAACAAACACTCGACGACTCAGCCAAACAGATTGTTGCGGCACAAAATGGCCTGCATACGGGCCTGAGCGCTTACCGCGCGGCCACCAAGCTGGAGGCTGCGGCCCAGACCAGTTTTGATGCGACCTTTACGGCCTACCGCAGTGGTGTGGGGTCCATAACACCTGCAACATTGGCCCAGAGTGGCCTGCTCGATGCCCAACTTGCGCAATCCGATGCTTATTATGCCGCTCTTATTGCCGCGGCCAGCCTTGGCTTTGCAACGGGGGCAATCGGTAATATGCCTGATCAGGGCGCGGAGGACGCCCCCCGGTAGCAAAAACACGCTACCTCATGCCCATCCAGCATGCCAATGGCCTGCATCCACGCCTGTGCGGTTGTTGGCCCCACAAAACAGAACCCTTTGTGCTTGAGGGCTTTTGCAACCGTGACAGACAGAGGGGACTGTGGCTCCAACCCCGTACCGCGCTCATGCGCCAGTGCCCTGCGCACCATACCCCATGCAAACGCAGAAAAATCCTCCCCCGCGTCTTCCATCGCAAGCCATGCCCGCGCATTGGCTATTGTCGCCGCAATTTTGGCACGGGAGCGGATAATACTGGCATCCCCCAGTAACCGCGCCTCATCCTCCTGCGTGAACATGGCCACTCTATATGGATCAAACCTGCAAAAAACCCGCCTAAAATTCTCACGCTTTTGCAGAACCGTATTCCACGACAACCCGGCCTGAAATGTTTCCAGCACCAGCGCCTCCCATAAGGCACGGCTGTCTGTTACGGGTTTTCCCCACTCATGGTCATGGTAGACACGGAGCAGGGTATTGGCCTCGGCCCAGCCACAGCGTACCAGCTTACCAGAAGCCTTCACTCCCGCTACCGTTTTACGGCCGGGGTGTATCGCTTGTGCGGATAAAGGCAAACTGTGCCCCACCTTCCGCCTCCCGCTGGGCTGTGGTGCGGCTACCCGACCCATACCGTTCGGACACAGCCCGCAAGGCTGGCAGGGCCGCACGCTCCCCACGGAGCAGGCCTATAAGGGCACGCACGCGCAGGGCTTCTTCCTCACTGGCAAGGCTGTAATGGATTGTGCGGGATTCGCGCCTTGGCACTACAATTTCGGCCCGCCGCAAGGCACCAAGCTGCTGGCTGAGGGTTGGCTGGCCTATGCCTGTGCAGGCTTCCAGTTCCCCCACGGCAAGGGAACCACGCTCAAGCAGGGCATCCAGAATCATGAGCCGTTGTGGCTGGGCAAACAGCTTCATGCATTCAACAAGCTGTCTGGCTTCCTCAACGCTCAGCCCACTCATGCCTCGGTATCCCGGCTCATGTTCATGAACCAGTCCGGACCTGCGGCCATAATATCCTCATGCGTCTGGCCTGCGGGCAGCACCACATCCGCCCCCGGTATCCAGCCTTCGGGGGTCATCACATCCCCCCGCTCGACCCGTTGCAAGGCGGCGAGCACACGGAGCATTTCGGCCACGGAGCGACCAACCGTTGCGGGGTACCAGGTGATCACGCGCACAATACCGTGCGGGTCAATAAAATACGCAGCACGCACCGTTGCACTATTGCGCGCATCCAGATCCAGCATACCGTAGGCACGGGCAATAGCCAGCGAAGGGTCCTCGATCACGGGGAAGGAGATTGTTACGCCAAACCGCGACCGTATCGCTTCCAGCCATGCCAGATGTGCAGGCAGACTATCCACCGACAGCCCGACCAGCGCGCAGTCCATGGCCTCGAACTGGGGAACAGCACGCGCCATGGCAATAAATTCGCTGGTGCAGACCGGAGTAAAATCCGCCGGATGCGAAAACAGGATAACCCACCGCCCCCGCAGGCTGCTGAGTGTAAAGTCCCCCTGCGTGGTCCGGGCCGTAAAGTCAGGCGCTTCGTCTCCTATCTTTAAGGAGGAGGCGAGAGGCACCAAAGGACAGGCATCTGCTATGCGATCGTTCATGGCAGTTTCCTTTACGCGAAATCCTGATCTTGACGCAAGATGGTTTCATATTTAGTGAAATCAAATATACAATATTACAGTAAGTTATAAACAATCGGAGTCTCCCATGTCGGATACCGCCATCACAACAGCTACGGCCCAGATTCTGATGATGCTCCGCCATCCGCAGACCCGACCCGTAGTACGGAGTTTTTTTGACCCCGCCACCTTTACTGCCAGCCATGTTGTACATGACCCGGCCACAAAGCAGGCTGCGGTCATAGACAGCGTTCTGGATTATGACCCCGCATCTGGCCGCACCAACTACGCCTCCGCCCAGCAGATTGTGGACTACGTGCGGGCACAGGGCCTGCATGTTGTCTGGCAACTGGAAACACACGCCCATGCCGACCACCTGTCCGCCGCCCCATGGTTGCAGGAACAGCTTGGCGGCCAGCTAGGCATTGGGGCCGATATTGTGCGTGTGCAGGAGGTTTTTGGCAAAATATTCAATGCCGGATCCGAATTTGCGCGCGATGGGTCCCAGTTCAACCACCTGTTCAACGATGGCGAAGGCTTTAAGCTGGGCAATCTGGACTGTATGGCCCTACATGTGCCCGGCCACACCCCAGCGGACATGGCCTTTATTATCGGGGATGCCGCTTTTATTGGGGACACGCTGTTCATGCCCGATTATGGCACCGCACGGGCTGACTTCCCCGGGGGGGATGCCCGCATGCTGTACCGCTCCATCCGCCGCCTGCTGACCCTGCCCCCACAGACCCGCCTGTTCCTGTGCCATGACTACAAGGCCCCCGGACGCGACACATTTGCGTGGGAAACAACCGTAGGGGCCGAACGCGAGCACAACGTTCATGTGCATGACGGTGTGAACGAAGAAGACTTTGTGGCCATGCGCACCACGCGGGACGCAACGCTGGGCCTGCCCAACCTGATCATGCCCTCCGTGCAGGTCAACATCCGTGGGGGTCATATGCCCGAGCCTGAAGACAATGGCGTCAGCTACATCAAAATTCCAGTCAATCGCCTGTAAGCTGCTCAGCCCCCTGCCCGACCACACTGCGGAGAACCCATGTTAACGCCCCACATTTTGCATATCGCGCTGGAAATTGCCTCTGGCGCAACCGTGGGGTTTACCCTTGGGCTGGTTGGGGGGGGCGGGTCCATTCTGGCGGTGCCGCTCATGGTTTATCTGGTTGGGGTGCCCAACGCGCATGTGGCCATAGGCACCAGTGCGCTCTCCGTTTCCATCAATGCGCTGGTGGGGCTGGCGCAGCATGCGCGCAACAAAACCGTAAAATGGCGGTGCGCGGGTATTTTTGCTTTTTGCGGCGTGGGTGGGGCTTTTCTGGGCGCATCCCTTGGCAAAGCGGTAGATGGCAGACACCTGCTGCTGCTGTTTGCCATTCTTATGATCGGGGTTGGTGTGCTGATGATCCGTGGCCGCCACAATACAGGTTGCCCCGGTGCGAGTTGCAACAGGGAGAACGCGCCCAAGGTCATGGCCTGCGGGTTTGGCACGGGCGTTCTGTCCGGTTTTTTTGGTATTGGCGGGGGCTTTTTGATTGTGCCAGGGCTTATGGCCTCCACCAGCATGCCCATCCTTAATGCGGTTGGTACATCGCTTGTGGCTGTGGCGGCTTTTGGGTTCAGCACCACGTTCAGCTACATGCTCTCTGGTTACGTGGACTGGCAGCTTGCCGGGCTGTTTATTCTGGGTGGGGCCGTTGGATGCAGCATTGGCACCAGAGCGTCACGCACGCTGTCGGGGTCAGCGGGCAGACTGAGCACCGTATTCGCCAGCCTGATTTTTGTTGTTGCAGCCTACATGATCTGGCAGAGCGTCCGCCAGCTTTAGGGTTGGGCAGCCCCCACGCACGGCCGGAAAACGCACACCCAAGAACGCTCTCCCAGTCCTGCTCAGGTCTTTAAGGGCTGGTCACCAGCGCGCCGGTTGATGGCTGCTGTGCCACCGTATGCTGCGCGCTGGCCATGGCCTGATGGAGTTGGGCAAAAATATTACCTTCCCCCAATGCCGCAACAATATGGTGCCGCTCCATATCGGCCAGTGCATAGGACGCAACCCTGCCAAAAATAACCCGCACGCCCTGCATGTGCAAACGGAACAGCACATCGCGCACAACACTGGCGGCGGAATAATCAATATCCGTAATAGCGCTACAATCGACCACCATGCACCGCACCGGCGTTGGAGCGCTGGAAAGCAGGAGGTCAATATCCTCCGAAAAAAGCGAGCAGTTTGCGTAGAACAGGTCCGCGCAAAAACGGTACACCACAAGCCCCGGTGCTGTCTGCTCCCCTGCGCGTACGGGTACAGCCTCAAGCTCATGCGTTGTGGTGTCTGGTTTGAGCACCATGGTATGGGGTCGGTAGCTATGCCGCACATGCCGGAACAAGGAGAGGGCAATGGCAATAAAAATCCCCTGCTCCACTCCAATGCTGACCACCGTAGCCATTGTAACCAGTGCGAGCCTGAACTCCCCCGGACTTTCCTGCCGAATATGGTTGAGGGCTGCTGTATCAATCATACCCACAGCAACACAGAACACCACCGAGCCCAGAATACAGCGAGGCAGATACTGGAGTGGCCCGGTAAAAAAGAGCAGAACACATAAGGTCACCGCGGCAAATACCAGTTGCGCCTTCTGGCTTGTTCCCCCTGCCTGCACAGCCATGGCGGTCTGGGTCGGGCTACCATTAACCGTAAATGTGCCACTCAGCCCGGCCGCGGCGTTGGCCGCACACAACCCCACAATATCCGCATTGGCATCCACTGTTTCGTGCAGCCTGTAGGCAAAAGCGTGGGATGTGGCAGCACTTTGCGCAATAATAACAAACACGCAGGAGCCAGACACAGGCAGAAGCGCTAAAAACTGATGCCACGAAACCACGGGCACCGCAAAATGCGGCAAGCCCCCCTGCATTGGCCCCAGCACGGTCACCCCATACTGGGCCAGCCCCAAAACCCAGCTCAGCCCCAGCCCACCCAGCACCACCACCAGCGCCACGGGCCGACCGGGTAAAAAACGCGCCCCACATAACAGCAGTCCACATGCCAGGCAGGAAATCCCGGCCGTAAGCAGGTGCATATGCGAACCCGCCCGCACAAGCCCCACAAACTGGGCCAGAGTATTATGCGATCCAACATCCAGCCCCACCATGTCGTACAACATGCTCATGCTGACCTGCACACCTACTCCGGCCAAAAAGCCGACCAGCACGGTGCGTGACAAAAAGTCCGCCAGAAAACCAAGCCTGCACAGGCGGGCCACCAGCAAAAAGCCCGCATTCAGCAAAGCAACGGCACTGACCAGATGAATGTAGGCAGCACTGCCCACCGGCTCCATTTCCGACAGGGCGCTGGAAAAAATAGCCGCCGTGGCGGAATCTGCGGCAACAACCAGATGGCGGGAGGAGCCAAACAGCGCAAAGGCTACTAATGGAAACAGCACCGTGTACAGCCCGGTTACGGTGGGCATGCCTGCAATCCGCGCATACCCCAAAACCTGCGGAATGTTCATGGATGCCAAAGACAGCCCGGCCCACACGTTTTTGCTTATGGAAAACGGTTTTTGCCACCAGCCAGTTAATGTACGCACGCGGCCCCTGCTCCCTTCTTCCCTACCCTGTGGTTTCTGGCTGCCTGATCCGGGGCATGCGAGCTCTTGTCAGCCTTGGAGAACATGCAACAATCGCGCCTTTGTAAAAGAGGCATGTAACATGACTGTAACAGTTTACCACAATCCGTCCTGCGGTACGTCCCGCTCCGTGCTGGAACTGGTGCGCAATGCGGGCATAGAACCCGAGGTGGTGCTTTACCTTAAAACACCACCCAGCCGTAAACAGCTTGAAGACACTCTGCTCCACGACAAACTGGGCGCGCGCGACCTGTTACGCGCAAAGGAAAAACTGTGCGCAGAACTCGGTCTGGACAAACCCGACGTAACAGACAGCCAGATACTAGACGCCATTGCCCAGCACCCCGCCCTGCTCAACCGCCCTGTTGTGGTAACCCCCAAAGGGGCAAAAGCCTGCCGCCCGGCCACTCTGGTGCTCGACCTGCTGCCATAAAAACGCGCCTGTGAGCACAATAGCCATGTGCCACAAAAAAGGGCCTGTCCGGCTTATAACAAACCAGACAGGCCCCATATGTTGCGTCTAAGACCCGGAGTTAGTGCGCGGCAGCACCTTCTGGCAGGGCATAGGCAATAATATAGTCCCCGACATCAGGCGAATGGCTGGCGCCACCTGCGGAAATCACCACATATTCCCGCCCGGTTTTGGGTGAGCGGTAAATCAGGGGAGCGGCGACAGCCCCCACTGGCAGGCGCTGCTTCCACACCTCCTGCCCGGTCCGCGAGTTGAGTGCCCGCAGGTAGTAATCCTGCGTTCCGGCAAAAAAGACCAGACCCGAGGCAGTAGAGGTGGGACCACCCAGCGTTGGCATGCCAATAGGCACGGGCAGATGGGTTTTAACCCCAAGTGGTCCAAGGTCTTCCACCGTACCCATGGGCACCTGCCAGACAATTTTTTTGGTGTGCAGGTCAATGGCTGTCATGGTGCCAAAAGGCGGTGTGCTGCATGGCACAGCCAGTGGCGATTGCAGGATGTCAATCTTGACCCCGCCATAAGGCCCGGCCAGTTGCGGGCGGATGGTTCCCATAAAGCCCGGAACCTCGTCCGTTGAGACCTTGAACTTTTTGGCGTTCTCCCGCGTGACCAAAGACATCCTCAGCGGCATGCGCATGTCGTTGACGAACATGAGACCACTGTTTTCATCCACGGAAATACCGCCCCAGTTCATCCCGCCCAGCAGGCTGGGCCATTCGATGTACGGCTTTTCACCCGGTGGGGTAAATGGCCCTGTATAGACCGAACTTTTGAACATGATCCGGCAATAAAGCTGGTCAAACGTACTCACCCCCCACATGGCGCCCTCGCTCAGCGGGTCCGCACCAATGGTCGGCATACCAACAGAAAAAGGCTGGGTGGGGGAAAGATGCTCGTCCTGTGCCGCAGGTGATGTAGCGACCGGCTTTTCCACAACCTCGGTCACCGGCTTGCCCGTGCGCCGATCCAGCACAAAAATATGACCCGTCTTGGTGGTCTGGATCAGGGACGGAATTTTTTCGCCCTGTGCGTTGGTCACGTCATACATGACCGGCTGGGATGGCAGGTCATAATCCCACACATCATGATGGATAAGCTGCGAGACCCAGCGGGTCTGGCCCGTGGCCGCATCCACCGCCACAACGGCAGCCCCAAAGCGGCTGTTCACCGCATTACGGTCCCCGCCCCAGTAATCCGGCGGGCCATTCCCCGTTGGCAGGTAAACAAGGTTGAGTTCCTTGTCGTATGTGGGCACCGTCCACACATTGGGGGTGGACAGCGTGTAGGTCTGGTCTGGTGCTGGGGCCTGCGTGTTATCCGGGTTACCAACATCCCACGCCCAGGCAAGCGAGCCATCGCGCACATCAAACGCGCGTACAACGCCTGAGGGCTCACCGGGCATAATGTCCCGCACCCATCCACCAACAACAACCAGATGCCCCATCACCACGGGCGCTGCGGTGGGGTGGTAACGTTTGCTGTTTTCGGTCGGCCCCATCTGCTTTTTAAGGTCCACAAACCCTGCGTTGCCAAAGCCTGTGCATACTGCACCACTATGGGCATCCAATGCGAACAGACGCGCATCAATGGAGGAGACCAGAATACGCTGGTGGCAGTCCGGCGCGGTGTAAGCCGTCTTCTGCTCCGGCGTCAGGCTCGTATCCGCATCCATGTCGTAATACCCAACGCCACGGCAGCTCACATGCTCGGCCGAAACTGCATTGGGGTTAAACTTCCAGATTTTTTGCCCCGTATCGGCATCAATGGCCGTAATCAGGTTTTCTGGGGTGCAGGAGTACAGCACATTCCCGATCTGCTGGGGTGTGTTCTCATCCGTGCCAAAGCCGCTCCCGCTTACGCGGCGGCCAGTGCGGTAAACCCATGCAACCTTAAGCTGACCCACATTGGCAGGCGTGATCTGGCTATATGGCGCAAAGCGCGTGCCTCCGGCACTCCGGCCGTAAAACTCCCAGTCGGCTGGCGCATCGGGCTGACCGGCCTGCGCCACCTTGGCCGCGTCACTCAGGGCATCGGGGTTGGCAATAGTCCCGTGCGGGAAAAAAGCCGAGACCAATGTGCCCACCAGAGCCACCAGAACAGCCAGCCCCCCCAGAGCGCTCCAGCGCCGTGTTACCACCCCGATATTGGGGAACAGCGCCGCCAGCCACAGACCCAGAGTCAACAAAATGGCAGGCACAACCAGCCGAGGCAGCAACTCCCAGTAACCAATATGTGGCGCATCATACAAAGCCCACAGGCATGTTGCCACAAACACCGCGACTGATGCAGGTAAAGCGCTGCTTTTGCGCCGGAAAAACAGCGCTGCCAACGCCAGATAGGCAAGCCCCGCAAGCAGGTAGTACGCCGAGCCACCCAAAGCCAGCAACTGCCCGCCCCCATAGGCAAGCACAAGCCCTACCCCCGCACTCAGCAGTGCAAAGAGAACCCGGTATACATCGGCCACAGTTATCCGATGCTCTGCCCTGAATGGTTCATCCATTCTTTTTCTCCCAATTCCCAAAGTTCCCAAAGACCGCATGCCAGCAGACCTGGATAAACCGCCCTGACCAGCCCACACCCTGCCATTCCTCAGAAAGATGGTGGTCTGTGATCCATTACCTTGGATGATGTCAATAATAATTCCACGTTTTTCAAATCACGACTGGATATACACAAGAAAATGACCCAGATTTTCATGCGCATTACACTGTACAGTCCTGACCTTTATCACGTTGAGGTGAAACACTACGGGCATCTGCGGCCCCCTCCATGCGGTGGTCCCCCATGCTCTGCCTTGGCCTGACCCATACGTGTTTTACAAACCGTTGAATTATCAGACTTCCTTGCATTTTCTCACGTTAAAATGCCTCCACAATGCCCCAAAGCCATACTGGAAACATATGGGTTATAACAGCTTCATATATTGGACATCCCCCCAGCATCGCGCGTTTAACTGGTGCAACGCCCCTGCTCGCAGGACCATTTTTTAAGGAACACGCAGTTACCATGACCTATACCGTTGGAATGTATCTGGCTGACCGTCTGGCACAGATCGGGCTGAAACATCATTTTGCCGTAGCCGGGGATTATAATCTGGTCCTTCTGGACCAACTCCTGCTCAACAAGGACATGCAGCAGATCTACTGCTGTAACGAGCTGAACTGTGGCTTTAGCGCCGAAGGCTACGCCCGCGCCCATGGTGCGGCAGCAGCCGTTGTAACCTTTAGCGTTGGTGCCATTTCCGCCATGAACGCCATTGGCGGCGCTTACGCGGAAAACCTGCCCGTTATCCTTATTTCCGGCTCTCCCAACAGCAATGACTACGGCAGCGGCCATGTGCTGCACCACACGCTGGGCAACACGGATTACGGCTACCAGATTGAGATGGTACGCCACGTAACCTGTGCAGCCGAAAGCATTACGGATGCCGCCTCCGCCCCGGCCAAGATCGACCACGTTATCCGCACCGCCCTGCGTGAGCGCAAACCCGCGTATCTGGAAATTGCGTGCAACGTGTCCTCCGCCGAGTGCGCACGCCCCGGCCCGGTTTCCTCCCTTCTGGCCGAGATGACCCCCGACACCACCAGCCTGAACGCTGCGGTAGATGCCGCCGTTGCCCTGCTGGAAAAATCCGAGCGGGCCGTCATGCTGGTTGGCACCAAAGCCCGCTCCGCCCATGCGCTGAACGAAACCGAAGCGCTGGCCGACCGCATTGGCTGTGCCGTAACCATTATGGCCGCAGCCAAAGGCCTGTTCCCCGAAGACCATGCAAACTTCCGTGGCCTTTACTGGGGTGAGGTCTCAGCCCCCGGCGCACAGGATCTGGTGGAAAAAGCCGACGCCGTGCTGTGCATTGCGCCCGTGTTCAATGACTACTCCACCGTTGGCTGGACCGCATGGCCCAAGGGTAATAACGTGCTGGTGGCAGACCCCAACCGCGTAACGGTTGGCGGACAGACGTTTGAGGGCTTCACCTTGCGTGAATTCCTGACAGCTCTGGCTAAAAAAGCCCCTTCCCGTCCTGCCAGCGCACGTGATTCCAAATACACGCACACCAAAATTGCGCCCGCAGCACCCGACGCGCGCCTGACTAATGACGAAATGACCCGTCAGATCAACGGCATGCTCACATCCAAAACCACCCTTGTAGCGGAAACGGGGGATTCCTGGTTTAACGCCATGCGCATGCACCTGCCCCGCCACGCCCGCGTGGAAACGGAAATGCAGTGGGGCCATATTGGCTGGTCCGTGCCTTCGTCCTTTGGTAACGCCATGGGCTCGCAGGAGCGCGAACATATTGTGATGGTGGGTGACGGCTCCTTCCAGCTGACCGCGCAGGAAGTTGCCCAGATGGTGCGGTACGAACTGCCCGTGATCATCTTCCTTGTGAATAACCGTGGTTATGTCATCGAAATTGCCATCCATGATGGTCCATACAACTACATCAAGAACTGGGATTACGCCGGTCTGATGAACGTGTTCAACGCAGGCGAAGGCCACGGCCTTGGCATGACAGTCAAAACCGGGGCGGAACTGGCAGACGCCATTAAAAAGGCACAGGCCAACCACCGTGGTCCGACCATTATTGAATGCCAGATCGAACGCACGGACTGCACGGACATGCTGGTCCAGTGGGGCAAGCGCGTAGCCTCCGCCAACGCTCGCAAGCCGCACGTTTCATAACAGACACCTTAAGTTTTCTATTTGAAAAAACGCCCCGGATTCAGGTCCGGGGCGTTTTTTATTACCTATTCACAACCAATCACCAAGACGTGCTTTAAATCACGTTATCTTATAATAAGTTTTCTAAAAAACTATGTTACGGAAAATCCAGTTTCTCAAGACCTGACAAGGATTACTGGCCGCGGCATCTTCCGCACCACGCAACTGGCAAGAATAAAAAAAAACATGTTTTTTCCGATATGTTTTTCAAAAAAATCTTCCGTAAAACATATTAGAAAACGCCACATGACCATAAAATCATCAGGATTACTGGCTCTGGCCTCATGGGGCTTTGCAGTCTTCTGCCATACCCCCTCCGTACATGCGCAGACTGTTCTTTCCACCCCCGCCAACACCAGAGAACTGGTCGAGCGCGCCATGCGTCAGGCGGATGAACAATCTCTGCCCGACCCCCATGTTCTACAGCGCCCCCTCAACTCGCCCCTACCTCCCAGTGGGGTGCCGGTTGCCCCATGGCCGGGCCTTGCCACAATGAACATCCCTAGCGTGAATGATTACGGCGCAAAAAAGCCTCATCATATCATGACACTGGAACCCCTTAGCCTGCGGGAAGGACCATCATGGCTTCTCCCCTCCGAAGTGGACGCCCAGCGCCGCACGGATATGGAAGACCCCTATTATGTGCCCACTGCGGGCAGCAGCCACCTTGTGCCCCAGATCATGCCTTTTCGGACACGCTTGCAGCAAAAAGGGTTTGCATTTTCCTTTACCTACAAGGGGGAGGCCATGGGCAACATCAATGGCGGCATAAAGCGCGGCATGGACTACGTGCATGAGCTGACATTGCAGATGAATTTTGATCTGGGCAAAATGGCAGGCCTGGAGGGCTGGTCCGTGCATACGCTGCTCATGAACCGTGCTGGCCGCGAGGTCTCGCACGACATGGCGGGCGAATATTATGTCAACCTGATGGAAGTTTACGGCCTGTCCGGCCATGTTGTCGCCCATCTGGTCGACCTGTACGCCGAAAAGCAGTTCCTGAACAATCGCATGGATATCACGTTTGGCCGCATGTCCTTGACGCATGTTTTTGCAACATCGCCCCTTATATGCTCCTTCATGGTCACATGCTCGGCCCCCGTAGCCCTAAAACTGGATCCGGAGTTTTCCGTTTACCCCAAAGCAACATGGGGGGCGCGCGTACGCTTTCGCCCCACGCGGGACACCATGGTCCAACTTGGCGCTTATCAGGTTTCTCCCATCAACGGCAATCCGAGTGGATGGTCATGGGGGAGCGAGGATACAACAGGCATGGTGCTACCTGTGGAGTTTACCTGGCAGCCCTTCCTGACCCGTAACCGTCTGCCCGGCCACTATGTGTTTGGCTATGCGCACGATACGACCCGCTATGCGGATGAACTGGGCAGCAAACCCGCCACCCTGCTTGCACAACCCGGCCGCGAACGCAGTGCCCCTATGGATATTTTCTGGTTTGAAGGAGACCAGATGATCTACCGGATGGGGGGACGCAACCAGATGGCAGGCGGCTACCTGATGGCCGGATACATCCATAACACACCTCATGTTTCCTCCATTTCGGACGAAGCTTATGGTGGCCTGTCGTTCAACGGACTGATCCCCAATCGTGTGACAGACAGGCTTGGCATCATGTATTCATGGTACCATGTCAGTGACCGCAAGCGGCTTGGTCAGATGTATGCGCTGGATGCGGGCTTGTCCCTAGGCAGTCAGGTCAGGGGGCCACAAACGGACTCCCATGTGATCGAGGCCTATTACGCCATTGACGCCATGCCCGGGGTAACCGTGCAGCCTGAATTTGAATATATGATCAGACCGGGGGAAACATCCCACATCCCTGACGCCGCACTGGTTGGGCTTAAGGTTATTGCTAATCTATAAATAAAAACTGCCTGATACGCAGGTAGTTTTGGGCCTTCACCCCTTATCCAGTGTCTGTGGCCGTCCTTCTTCATCCACAGCGACAAAAACAAAATTCCCCGATGTGACCTTCTGCCGGATATTTGTCCGCCGGATGCGCCGCACAGATTCCGCGCAGATGGTAATGGACGTGCGTCCTACCTTAACAATACGGGTATAGACATTCAGCTCATCCCCAACCGCCATGGGATGATGAAAAACCATACCGTTAATGGCCACGGTCACACATTTGCAGCCTGCAAACCCTTCAGCCGCGGTGCTGGCCGCAAGGTCCATCTGGGCTGCAACCCAGCCACCAAAAATATCGCCCGCGGCATTTGTATCCCTGCGCATGGCAACAACCCTGACAGCCAGATTGGCATCCGTTGCCCAGTCACTTGGTTCTGTATTACCCACGATCGCCCCTTCAGCCTGCGTATGGTCCCTGCCGGAATGTCTGGAGCATGTTTCTCCATTCCTTACCAAACATACAGAGGAATCTATGCGCGCCACCCATGCCTGTACAAAACGTGAAAAATCCTTGGAGCAGGATCGGGCCGTCTCCTCCACTCCACAGCCCGGACGGCTACAGAACATCCGACGATCACGCATTTGTTATATGAACGACGTTAATATCATTTTCATCGATGAAATTTTATTTTACACGAATCTATAGATTCGTTCATAATTCGACGCAGAGCAGGAGGGGTAACAATGTACAGATATGCAGTTTCTTTTACAGACCAGACACAGTCCAATATCCGGGACACCATACTCCAAGCCAAAAGCAATAATAGCGACAATAATATTCAGATCGCAACAAATGGTTCTGGTGAAGTTTACGCCAGCGATCTTAAAGAAGCCCGCGTTAACGCCAATGAAAAATTTGTGGACAAGACCATTGAAAACGTCATGAAAGAAAAAAATTCCGGGTCTTTTTACGCGTAATTTATCCGTGCAGACTGATCTATATTGCTACCTCTCTTAAATTCATTCTGCTTATCCCCCTTTATATCGTTACTTAAGCAATATGGTTAGGCCAACACGAGCCTACCCCCTCTCCTGTGTTACTACTGAACAAGGCTCTTGTCAGATACGCAGCAGGACATTGTATCCCACCCGTAAGGCAGAATATGTAGGCTGACCTTACGTTCATAAACTTGCTAACGCTGCATTCCGAATGCAATGTTTCATCGCAAAATAATTAATGTAACCAGTTGATATTTCTATATTTTTTATTCAAGACCAGCACAATCCAGAGCCGCGACACGCCTATTTGCATAATTCAAGCGCACATACGCCAACTCCAGTTGATCTGGAGCCACGCGGATGCGTAATGAGCCCCTATGATCAGATGATGATCAGGCATGATCGCATGCAAAGGTCTTGTCGTAGTAACCGGCAACCTCCATAAACACGCCCGATAAGCAGCTTACATTCTGAAGATTAGATAGGCCGGATAGAAAAATGTCGGCTGCCAGACCTGTCAATGCGCAAAAAATAGTAGGCAAACTGCCAAAAGCGGTCTGAGATACGCATTGGTATTTGCTGTGTAAGATACAAATTATAGTCTGTTAACAATCAGGACACCGAATTTTTTATGACCTCCCCGCCTGTTTCCGACACACAGCGCCGTCTGGTCATGCTCTGCGCCGTGCTTGGCATTATTCTGGGCGGGCTGGATGGCGCAATTGCCAACATTGCGCTCCCCACCATTGCTCATGACCTGCATTGCAGCGAAACCCAGACGGTCTGGGTCGTCAATGTCTATCATCTGGCCGTGGCGGTCAGCCTGTTACCTGCCGCAGCACTAGCGGATTCTCTGGGCTTAAAGCGTGTTTATGGGTTCGGGATAGCACTTTTTACGGCAGCATCCCTTGCCTGTGCGCTTTCAGGCTCACTGGGGGTTCTTATCGCATCACGTGTCGTGCAGGGGCTGGGAACAGCCTGTATGGCAGCACTCAGCGGCGCCCTTGTACGCAATGTGTATCCCAGAGCCATGCTGCATCAGGCTTTTGCTATTATAGCCTTGGCCGTTGCCATTTCTGCGGCGGTTGGGCCAACACTGGCGGCAATAGTTCTAGCTGTGGCTCCCTGGCCCTGGCTCTTTCTGATTAACGTGCCAATTGGCGTGATCACCGTTGCCCTTTTCCTACGGGCGGCCCCAGCCAGCCCCCGCGCTGCGTTCTCGTTCGACGGGGTGGGTGCACTGCTGAATGTGGGCGCGCTGGGCTTAGGTATTTTGGGGGTTGATGCACTGGGGCAGAAGGAAACTGGCCTAGCAGCATTTGAAATCGGGACAGGTTTACTCTGCACCCTTTTGCTGTATGGCCAGCAGAAAAAGCTGAAAACGCCTATGCTGCCATTGGATCTGCTCGCTATTCCACTGTTCTCGCTCTCAATACTGACATCGATTTGCGCGTATGCGGCACAGATTTTAGCCTATGTCGCGCTACCGTTTTTGTTTCAGACGGTTATGCATCTCTCCGCCGTAACAACAGGCCTACTCGTAACGCCCTGGCCCGTGCTTGTTGCCGTTGCCGCCCCTTTTGCTGGTCGCATGGCTACCAGGCATCCGGCCTCGATTTTAAGCAGTATCGGCTTGGCAATTCTTGCGGCAGGACTGGTCACTCTAAGCCTGATGCCTGCGCAGCCCGCTTTTTGGGACGTATGCTGGCGTATGGCGCTATGCGGCATTGGGTTTGGCTTTTATCAGACGCCCAATAACCTGACCGTTATGACTTCCGGCCCCGCAACCCGTAGCGGTGCGGCGAGTGGAATGATGGCGGTTGCACGCACACTGGGCTGGGCGCTCGGCTCAGCACTGGTGGCTCTGGTCTTTGGCTTGTCCCAAGGAAGTGGGGGAGCGGTGCATTGCCTTGAACTGGCAGCAGGGTTTGCTCTTCTTGGTGCCACACTCAGTATCTCGCGCCGCGTTATCCGACGTGAAGAGAGGCAATAGCCCGTCGATGACCCTGTAACGGATGGCTGCAGTGATGGCATTCGGAAGAACGAGATAATAGGTATCAGCAACTGCAATTAGGAGACGGTGTTCGAAGGCCTGTTGCCCAGTTCTTTGAACAGCAGCGTTGGCTGGTCGGCGGCCGTCGAGATGAATGGTATGAGTTCGTCCGCCTCGATTGCTAATCGCTTATGGCCCCCGAAGGCTGCTGAAAAGGAGAAATCTCTTTTCGTGCCGGACGCAACGCCACACGACCTACGGCACACATGGGCGTCATGGCATTACTGCCTGCACCGAGACATTCTCGCACTCAAGGAAGATGGAGGCTGGGCCACGATGGAAATCGTCGCCCGGCACGCCAAGAAAATGCCCGATGCCTACCGGGAAGAAATCCGCGCATGGTGGGGGCTGGAAAGCGGTACGGATTTGGCACGGATACTGGTTCCAAGTAATGGAAATTGATGCCGTTTATTGCTATTTGGGGAGAGGTATTTTTCAGCGGGGGACATGGTGAAAACCGCAGTTTTCTGCGGCTCAGGAATGGTGGGCGCAACAGGGATTGAACCTGTGACCCCTACCATGTCAAGACCGGCGGACTCCAAAAAAATCAAAGGCTTAGAGAGTCAAACACGCTCAAATACGGCACGCACGATCAAGGAAATATCGTGCTATGCGTGCGAGCAGCGTACCAGAAACTGACTTTGTTGTCACGAATTACCAAATCAATCCGACACGTTTTTTTCATCGTGTTCTGCCTTCGATCGGGAATGCAGCGCGATGAAAATCTATACTTCGCGCAAGACTAGCAGCTTGCTTGTTCACAGCCGCGTTCCACCGGTATCGCATAGACCTAACAAAATACCACGGAATAAGCTGAAGCATCTGTTTCTTTCTGCCGTTGAGGCAGCACTGGAAACGGGAGAACTGCCAAGCCGGAAACATGGCTGGAAAGCCGTATTCTCCAAGTTCATCGACCTGATGGGGCCTGATTGTTCGTGGTATCCATCACATGCGGAAGTGGCACGAAAAGCCAAAGTGTCTGAGCGTACGGCATGGGCCGCGATCAATGCACTTGAGAGTATCGGCCTTATTCGTGTGGAAGCCCGCTACATATACGACCATGAGAAGAGCAAGACGGTTAGAACCAGCAATCTCTATGAGGTTGTCGTGACAAAAGCGCAGAGAGCCATAGCAATCCTTGCCGGTACTGCTCGCAAGGCGAAAGAAGCAGCCAAGAGGCAATGGGCAGCAGCCAGTCGGTCAAGCATGCTCGAATGGGGTAGGAGAGTTATCCACCACCTACCCGCAACGGCTGCGGAGGACCCCCAATTAAATATATTTAAAAAGGGGAATCAGGCCGAACCAATCCGAAATTGGAGCCATAACGAGTGGCTTGAGTATTGCCAGAGAGGCAATCCGACCAGCTAACCGCAACGGTATCGACCTAACCGCAACGACCTAACCGCAACCGGCCAGACCGCTGCGCGGGGCTACGCCCAGCGCGTCCCACGCGCTGTCTGCCGCATTCCCGCCCTTATGCCAGTAAAGTGATTTTTTGCTTAAGTGTCTGACCGAAAATGAGTTGAGTGATTTCAGTGGATTATGATTCATGGGTTTGCGATAACCTGATGAGATCAAGATGGCCTGGACTGAAATCACCCGCGCGCAGTA
>NZ_WOTD01000014.1 GCF_011516885.1 Acetobacter lambici
TGTGAAGGACTACGAACAGCGGATCGACGTCGCAGAGGCCATGATCCACATCGCCATGGGAAGCCTCATGCTACGCCGAAACGCTCATCCGTGAATTTCCAAAAGGGCTCTTACCTCTGTGCCGCCATAACGGTATGACAGAGTCTTACCATCTTTGGACAGGCTGTAATCGGCAGTTATTTCCAGTTTACCATTCCGTTTAACTACAAGATGGTAATTATAGTCATCAGTTTTTGTAAAATACACGACATTGAACGGAATTGAACCTCCTTGGCTATGGTATTCAACTGCGGGTGTCCCATCCACCTGTGCAGCCCAGTGGCCAGAGCTGAATTGACCTTTTGCATTCAGCGTCATGAAAGAAACGAGGACTTTTCCTCCTTCGGTATAGGAAAAAAAGCGCAACGCTTTGCGCGGTGGCGGGTCTGTATAATGAGACGCCGCAATGTCTGCCTTCCACGGCCCAAGCAAAGCGTTTGGCACCTGCTGGAGCGCATCTGTACCATGCCACGGTTCCTCTGCCGCGTGGGCAGTGGGGGTAACATGCGCCATGGCAAGAGCCAAAAACATGGCCACCCCAACCTTGGGTGACAAAAAGCGGAATATGGAAGCTTTCGTGTTCATATCCATTATGGCTCCAGGTTATTGCGGATCGTAGCATGCTCCACGACGGCTCAGATGCCGTGGCGAAGTGTCAGCCTTTAGCGGCAATGCTATATCCTGTTATAATAACCGTAATTATGAGGGACGATCTCTTCTACAGCACGGAATGCCTGATCAATGGCGGTATTACATAAGTCCTGACCAGATGCGTCACTATTAGCGATGGAAATCCGGCCAAACCGTCGGCGGGCTATTTCGCAGGGTTGCTCGCCAGTAGGGCTGGGGGGATCAAACAGAGAGTTCTGCGCCATGGCAAAACCGTGCGGCCAACGGTTAACGGTAATGCCCATAATGTCGCGTGCGGCGTCAAAACCATAAGGCCCAAGAGCGTCGTTCATCTGGCTGCGGACGGCGCGTTCAAATGTTGCAAATGGTGTTTGCAGTAGCCCCATTCGTACCATTCTGAACTGTTCTTGCATGCTCAGCTTGTCCGGCATGTCATACCCCAGAATAGTTCGGGTCATGGTTTCGTTATTTAGAATACCCGAGTTGGTGCCGGTCATAAATGTTACAAGAACACCTTTCTTTGGGTCCATATCGGGGATGCCATCATTCTTTGCCCACGGAACATCCAGCGCAAAACTGGCAAAGAACCGTGTTGGTGTATCCACGCGGTTGACGCCAGCTTTTTGGAAGGCTTCCCAATTCCGTATCAGAACAGTGGTAATCTGGTTGGCGGCTCGGACGGCTTTGTGCTGGGCGGTTTTTTGTTCCTCGGGCATTTCCGGGCACAAATAGGGGATCATGTTGTTGTTGCCAGCAAGAATAACATTCTTGCCCATAACGCGAAGGCACTTGCCATCCCGGATGTAATCAACTGCAACCTGACGTGTATCGGGCTCGAATAGTCCCACAGGTTCTGGGCCAACATGTTGAACCCGCACAGCAATACTGCTCAGCCGGATGCGGGCGGGTGCCGTGGGGCGGTCAAGCGTGTCGTAGAGAACCCGTGTTGTTTCCAGTGATTGCCATGTTCCCTGTGGTAAGGCCTGTGGCACCAGTTCACGCACCATAAGGCGCGCCAGATCAGAATTGCCTGCGGGCAAATGAAAGTCTGCTGCCGCACTCTGGGGGGATTCAGGCGAATAGGGGGCGCGTTCCACTCCCAGTGTTGAAAAACCGGGAGCATAGCGGAAATAGGCAAACCATGCGCTGGAAGCTGTTTTGCTCAGGCACCACACACCAGGTAGCCATGGCAGGGTTTCTGGCGCGACTTTTACATAATCCAGTAGATACTGCTTGTAAGTGATGGTTTGCAGGCGCTGGATTTTCTGCTCCTTTGTCATGCCTGCCATATAGTCAACCGTGCCATGGTAGACAGCGATCAGATCCTGCCTTACGCGCGGTGGCAGTTGCGCTGTTTGCAGGAACTCCAATGTCGGATCGGTAAACCGAACATGTGGGTAAAGTTTTCCATCGCCCCCACTCTCATGCGGGAGAAAGCTGGCTGGTCGCAGCCCTAACTGGGCAAAAGGATTGGTTTCCTTACGTTTTATCGTAAAGTCCGCGCCAAGACTTTTGACAAATGCCTTGGTATTTTCTGTCCACTGGTCAGGTGCGACAAAATAAGCCGATCCCCCGGTGGTCATAAGAGTACGCCCATCGCTGACGAATTCGTTGCGTTTGGCGTGCCCCCCAAAATCATCATGGTTGTCTAGCACCAGAACCCGTGTATCCGCGCCAAAACGCCGACGGTAGAGGCATGCCGCAGCCAGACCGCTCAGGCCACCGCCCACCACAACGAGGTCATAGGTCTCGCCTGTTGGCAGGGGGGCTGGGTATGGGGCGCCGTCTCGGCGTGCATGTGCCGCCTCGAATGCTCCGGGATGCGCGCCACGCATGCCATTGCGTAAGGGGGGGTAGGTCGTGGCAGAAACCGGAGTTTGCGTGGCATGATTGGTGAGAGGAGACGGCTTTGCGGTCTCCTTCGCCGCTTGAGCCATATGTGATCGCGCCAGAGACGCTCCAAGTGCTGCTGCGGTCACGCCGTGGATCATATCACGACGTGAAATTGCGACACCCATGCCCAGCTTTTTATCGCTATTTTTCATTTATGATCTCAACACCATGGATATCAAAGGGGGGGAGAGGAAAAAGAAAATCAGCCTTCCATCATTTCTTTTTGATGTGCCTTGGCAAGTTCCATCATGGAATTAAAGCGGAAATCAATTTTGGGCATTGCCCCCGGGTCCATTGTCGCCCCAAATCCGTTCTGCGCGTGGCGGCGGTAGATCCAGCAAGATGTAAGCCCTGCTTTGTTGGCAGGCTGATGGTCGTGGAACAGGCTTTCTGCCGTGTGGAGCACATCGGAGGGAGCTAGTCCGATGTCGGCCAGATATTCCAGCATATATTCAAAATTACGCATGGATGGTTTATACGAACCAATATCCTCAGCAGTGTAAATGCCGTCAAATGCAATATTCAGCCGGGCATTACTGCCGCTGAAAGAGCGGGCATCGACATTGGAAAGGATAACCAGCTTGAAATGCTGCTTCAGATACGTTAGCGCCTCGGTGGAATCTGGAAAAGCAGGCCAGTTTGGAACAGAGTTTCCGTAATCCTGAGCCTCGGATACTGTATGAGAAACTCCCCATTCCTCCGCAAGGCGACGATAGACGCTGGATAAAATGGCAGGGTAGGGGCGGCCGGGGGTCCACTTTTGCTGGCGGGATTCATATTTTGCGTGGGCTTGCAGGATTTCGTCACGGCTGAGGGGTGTTTTCAACCGCGATGTCAATGGCGTTAAGGCATTGATAATGCCTGTTTCCCAGTCGATTAGAGTTCCGTAACAATCAAAAGTCAGGACCTTAAAGTCTTTTAATTTCATCATGTGCTCCATCTCGTTGGAAAACATCCTTTTTCTTTTCTGATGATGACCAGGAAAGAAAAAGGATGTTTTCTTGGTCTGCGGCATAGTGCGTTTTTTCTGATACGCTACGTTGAGGATTGAGTGTTCCGCATCAGACAATCTCTTCATAACAAAACCACTGGGTATTTCTTTGCAAAGCATGGCATCAGCCGTTCGCTTCGTTCTATTATATTCCGATAAAGAAACGAAATATAATATCGTTCATGTACCGTAAACGGCAGAATGTGGGGATTCCCGCCTGCTGATGGAGGAGGCGATTCCTAAATTTACGGAATGACTGAATGGCTGAGCACGTTATGTGGCGGACCGTATGCTTGACGGTTATGCCCATAATCCATGCTGAGATGCCGGTTTGTGCATTATTTTCAGGGAGGCTGAAACTCCCTGCGTAATTTGTCGGACTTTAACGTTTTTGTGGCATGTGCAGAACACGCCAGTTGCTAATTGCGCCCAAAAACAGCAGGAGGCTGGTTCCCAGAAAAGCAAAACGCATACTAATCTGCCCCCCGATGAAGCCACCGAGCAATGGCCCCACAACTTGCCCGACAAATTGCGCAGACACGGCATAACCCAGAACAACACCGACAGAATGGTCTGGTACGTTATGCCGGATAACTGCCGTAACGCAGGGCATTAATCCTCCTAACGAAAGCCCCATCAAAAACCGCAATCCAATAAGCTGCCATCCTGCCGTCACAAAGGCTTGCGGTATCAGCAGTAAACTGGCGACGGCAAGGGCACTTACAATAATGACGCTATGGCCCTTTTTGTCGGCTACACGGCCAAGGTAAGAGGCTGACAGAACACTGCCTAACGCTGCTGCGGACATAACCAGTGCGGCAATAAGCGTCACACGGGTTGGGTCGATAGTCAAAGATCTTATATAGAGTGTAATGATTGGCTCGATCGACATATTGGCCACCATCAGGAGTAAGCCTGTTCCAAGCATGGTGATCATGAGCGGTTTGTTTGGAATATCTGACCAGTGGATTCTGGTTTGTAAATGTTTTCTGGGCGGTGGCTGCGTCTCCCTTATCAGGAAAAGGGTCGCAAGAAACGCTATAAAAATCAGACTGCCTGCGCCAATAAATGTCATGCGGATACCGACAAGTGGCGGTAAGAACCCTCCTACTAGAGGGCCGATCAGATTGCCCGCCATTACTCCCGAGGATAGGAGCCCCAACGCCCAGGCTGACTGACTGCGAGGTGCTTGTGATGCCACCAAAATCATGGCGCCAGATGAGTAGCCTCCGGCGATGCCTGCCAGAAGTCGCAATCCGACCAGTTGCCAGATCGTGGTGGCGCAACCCATGAGCGTTATGGTAATGGCCATTCCCAAACTGGCCCGCACAAGCATGGATTTGCGTCCGTACAGATCCCCCAGTCGTCCCCATACGGGTGCGACCACCCCGGCAGTTAGGTAAGTTGCTCCATAAGCAATGCCTGACCACTGGGCAATGTCTGCCTGCCCATCGATGCCAAGTTGTTCCACATATAATGGCAGGAACGGCAATATCAGTGTCATGGCGATCAAGGTTGCGAAAGAACCAAATAAGCAAACAACCAGATTATGCCGCCAGTAGGGTTTCTGATATTCAGACTGAGTGTTATGATGCATACGGCCCAGTCAATTTTTAAAAGATTCACAGTTTTTATGGAATGAAAGAAAAATTTTTCTAGAAGATGGGCTAATCAAGGGTCAAGAAAAAAATAGTTTGAGTGCATGGGCAGCCCTCGGGGGATAGTGCTTTTGCCATTGACATGGCTCCATGTCTCGACAAGTTTTTGGATTGTTAAGTTATTGTATGTTCAGAAAACTAAGTTGCATCAGGTTTGTTGAGATGTTTTTCGTTTGACCTGAGCAAATAACGCATGAGATTTTTACTGTGCGAGGAAGCGTACCGTATCTCGCCCTTCAATCATATATTCTATCCGGGGTATGTCCCCGCTCTTCCAGATAAGGAGCTGGCGTGGGTGCGAAGGCGTTCTTTGGACCTTGTTCGAGGGGCCTGCTACTTTACTGTTTCTTTACAACCGAACTCATCGATTGGCATGTCCTGTATTGGGGGTAAACCATGACAGGAATGTAAAGTAAGATTTTATGTGAAATAGAAATCACAAACATTCCCCGATCATCGTGGGTAAAAAACATCTCCATCGATACTGGTTATATTCAATGGGTACAGCGTCGATATACGGTTACTTTATCTCTAAATATCCAATTTCATCTCTACCGAAAGCGCTTATTATTTTTGGGGCGCAGGAGACGATCTGCGCAGATCAGTTTGGGCACAATGTTAATGGGAACGGGCGTTTATGCCGCCTCATGTCCAGCCTCTACACATTCATGTGATTTTTGAAGAGATTGTTTGGGTAAATTAATGCATAAAAGTAATTTTCATGAGTTATAATAACAAGTTTTTATAAAAAATTCGTATGTATTTTCCGGAGTGAATTGTAGAGGCTGGTTAAGATACATATGCTATTAGATGCGGAAATGAAGGTCGTTTTTCCTCGCTATAACACGTAAAAACTCAGTGGGTTTCCGCACTATGAAATTCGGTCTTGTTCAGAAAATTGTTTTAGCTACAACTATTTTTCTTTTTGTCTCTGCAATATGTGTGGTTGCGGAAGTGACGCATCTCGTGCGCGATGAGATGCAGCAGGCCTTGCTGGGCAAGTTGCATGCCGGAATGCGGGCAGCGGTGAGCCTTTTGCAACGGGATATGCCCGGAATCCATGTGACATGGAATGCTGATGGCACGATACAGAGAATAACGGCCGATACCGTGCCATTGCCGGTCAATGGTCACGGTATGGCTGACGACATTTCACGCGTAACAGGCGGAAGAACCGTTCTGTTTGTCACGGATAGTAACGGAACCGATTTTATACGCCGTATGATGAATGGAAGTGAGAGGGACCAGCGTTCTCTTGATACGCCGCTTGATCACAATGCTTCGTCTTATAAAGCTATCGTGAAAGGGGACTCTTACGAAGGGCCTATGGTGCTTCTCGGTAGCAATTTTTACACGGTATATCAGCCTATTTTTTCCCCTGAAGGCAAGGTTAAGGGCGTGCTCAACGTTGCGATCAGAGGCGACGAGGCTGACGCCGTAATTAGTGGGTTTTTATGGACTCTCACACTGGTCTCGGCTGGAGTGATGCTTGTGGCCACCGTTGGCATGGGTGTGGTCACGGCATGGTTGCTGCGACCTTTGCCTGTGATCACCCAGTCTATGCGGGTTCTAGCTGAGGGAGATACAGCGACGCCGGTTTCGTATATAGAGCGCCGCGATGAAATCGGGACGATGGCCGGAGCAGTTGAAGTGTTCCGGCAGGCAGCAATTGACAAGGCTCGTCTGGAGAGTGAAGCAGCAGATGCACGTCGCAGGCAGGAATCTGAGCGTCGGGTTGCGCAGGAAAGAACTGAGGAAGCGGCGCGACAACTGAAGGTTGCAACGGACAGTCTGGCTGATGGACTACAGAAAATGGCGGGGGGAGACCTGTCCGTTCAGATTAGGACAAGATTTGCCCCCGATCTTGAACCTCTTCGAGAAAATTTTAATCAGTCCATCGAACAACTGGCTGGCGCCTTTATGGGTGTTTCTGGCTCGGCGCATAGTATTGGCAACAGTACGCAGGAACTGGCAACGGCTGCGGATAATCTTTCCCGTCGAACAGAGCAGCAGGCTGCTACTCTGGAAGAGACATCTGTCGCACTGACGCAGATCACACAACGCGTGCAGAAGACCACAGAGGAAACCCAGCACGCCCATAAAGTTGTTAACACCTCCCGTAAAGATGTTGACCATGCTGGAGTTGTGGTGGGGCAAGCTATTGATGCCATGTCCAGAATTGACGAATCATCAAAAGCAATCTCCACAATTATCGGGCTGATCAACGATGTGGCGTTCCAAACCAATATTCTGGCCTTGAATGCCAGCGTGGAAGCCGCGCGGGCAGGTGATTCCGGGCGCGGTTTTGCTGTTGTCGCGTCTGAGGTGCGCCAACTGGCACATCGTTCGGCAGAGGCTGTGAAGGAGATATCGTCTCTGATCAACGGTTCAACCGAACAGGTCAAAGCCGGGGTTCTGTCCGTAAAGGAAACCGGGACCGTTCTACACCGAATTGTGGGGCAGGTGGGTGAGATTAGCGAACTGGTTTCGAATATTGCAACGGCAGCGCAGGATCAGGCGACCAGCATCATGCAGTTAAACGTTGCGATAACCAGTATGGAGCAGACAACGCAACAGAATGCAGCCGTGGCGGAACAAAGTGCTGCGGCTAGCCATAATCTGGCGATCATGTCCGGTGAATTGCAGAAACTTGTTGGTCGTTTTGAGCTGGGTAACATGATGCGACTGGATAAAAAAGCGGGGCAATTGTCCAGTCGGCCGGTGTCTCTTCAGCTTGTTGCGGAATGAACTGCCTTGGAAGGTATTGGAGAGGCAAACTCTTGGATAGTGGCCCTACGGTCGAAAACAAGCGGCAATAAAGGAGGTAAGCATGAAAACTCTCTCTCAGGTCACTGTGCTGCTTTTGACGGGATTGATGTTAGCGGCATGCACACACCGGCATCATCATGACCATCGACGCGATAGGGATAGAGGTGGGCCAAGTGATAGGACTAACATGAATACACACTTTGGGGGAGAGGCGGGCGATAGATATTAATCAGAAATATTCGTTCGCAAGAGTGCATTATCAGCATGCGTTTTTGCTGAGAGCGCATGCTGGTGATCGTTCGGGTAGTCTGTCGGTTGTGCGAAGGGAATACGCGCAACAGGATCATGCGGGAACCAAGCAGGTTTTGGTCGGGTGTGGCATTACCGCAGGCCGTTCCCGGCTCTGAAAGACAGAATGTGCCATGAGATACGCCCATGGTAATTTTGAAGCTTTTGTCCGCCCCTTAAAACCTGAAGGTGTGGAAAAAAAAGCAGCATGGATTGTTGGTGGCGGGCTGGGAGGTATGGCGGCTGCGGCTTTCCTTATCCGGGATGCGGGTATGGCTCCATCCATGATTACCATTCTCGAGGCATCGGATGAGAATGGTGGAGCGCTGGATGGTGCGGGCAATGCCCAGACCGGCTGGCTGATCCGGGGAGGGCGGGAAATGGAGGAGCAGTTCCAGTGTCTGTGGGACCTGTATCGCTCCATTCCCTCGCTGGAGATGCCAGATGGCACGGTGCTTGATGAGTTTTATTACCTCAATCGTTTGGACCCCAGCAGCAGTCCCCTGCGGGCCATGTGCGGACAGGGGCAGCCTGTGCCCGACCGCCACAGTCTGACGCTGACTGGCAAGGCCCGGCGGGAGATTATCGCACTTATTCTAGCTGATGAGGACAAGCTTGCGGGCAAAACCATTAGTGATGTGCTGTCCGGTGATTTTATGGCGTCCAATTTCTGGCTATTCTGGCGCTCGATGTTTGCTTTTGAGACGTGGCACAGTGCAGTGGAAATGAAACGCTATCTAGCGCGTTTTGTACACCAGATCCTCGGTTTGAAAGACCTGCGTACGCTTAAATTCACAAAATACAACCAGCAGGAATCCTTAAGTCTGCCGCTAGCTACATGGCTGGCTGGTCAGGGGGTGGTGTTTCGGCATGGGGTGCGGGTGACGAATGTTGTCGTGGACACATTGAGCGGAAAAAAGGTCGCTACGCATATAGATTGGTTGGAAAACGGTGTTGTGGCCGGGGTTGATCTAACTCCCGAAGAGCTGGTTTTTGTAACTAACGGTTCCATGGTGGCTTTGTTGCAGAATTCGGCATGCGGTCGTGATGAGTCCTTTGATGTTCTGTTCTTTACCGGACGGCCTGCGTGAGGGGGATTCCGAGCGCTGTGAAGCGATTGAGTATGGCGATACGGACGTGAACTTCCGTGACCTGACGGTCGAAGTCCCGTGCCGTCAGGCGCTGACCGAGAAGTTTGATGCAATGCATTTTCGTCTCGACACGGCTTCTTCGATGATAACCGCTCCATCGTTTCCAGATGGCCCGACCGAGATGCCCACAGGCCCGCAGAGCTTCATTGCGGGCGATGGCCCCCGGTGATGTGGGGCTCCATGGTTTTGCGTTCTTCCGAGGCGGAATGATAGCCTGGGCGCCACGGTCGGCGATGGTTTCATGGGATTGCCTGGTATCATACGCGCCATCGGCGATGACGCTCGCGATGGTCTCGTCATCAGGGATCTGGGCCAGAAGTCCCGGCAGAACCGGGGCATCACCGACCTCGTTGCCCGTGATCTCGACGGCCCGGATTTCCAGTGATCCTTCGTCAATCCCGATGTGGAGTTTACGCCAGATCCTACGTTTCGAGCCGCCATGCTTACGCCTGTGCCATTCGCCTTCTCCCTCGACCTTGATCCCGGTGCTGTCGATCAGGAGATGAAGCGGTCCGCCCGAGCCACCATAGGGAATATCGACTGTCAGGGATTTCTGCCGCCGGCTCAGCGTGCTGAAATCCGGTACATGCCACGCCAGTCCAGCCAGGCGAAGCAGGCTTTCGACGAAACCGGTCGCCTGCCTCAGGGCCATGCCGAAGAGAACCTTCAGCGTCAGACAGGTCTGGATCGCGGCATCGCTGTAACTCCGTCGCCGTCCCCGCCGCCCCGTTGACAGGCCTCCCCAGGTCATCGCCGGATCAAACCACACCATTAGAGACCCACGCTTCTTCAGCGCCGCGTTATAGGAAGGCCAGTTCGTCGTTCGATAGGTCACAGGCTGCGGCTTGCTCATGCCTTCCCGTTACCAGATAGGATTCACTCGGTGAATCCTGCCACCATAAATTCTGCAACAAAGCCGGAGGGAGGTCATGGTTTGTGGCGGAGACAAAGGTCTCAAAATAACACCATGTTTTTCGGGCCTGCATCCGCAGGAAAAGACTTTCGCTTTCGGTTGCTTCCAGTCTGCGCGCAGAGGCACTGTACTGGCTTGCCTTCCATGCAATAACCGGGGACAGACACCAACTTAAAGCAAAAGGAAGAATGACAAGCCAGACCAGGTGGGGTGCCACAAACATTGTTCCCAACGCGGCAAGGCTAAGCAAAACAGCCCCACTCATATGATGGAAGTAGCCTGGAATTTGTTCCTTTGGTGCATTGGCTGCCTGTGCGGCTGTTATCCATTGCAGCATGTTCCTACGGGTTATGAACACACGTCCTAATGTGCGGATAATAGCATCCCCCATCAGGCAGGCCTGATCGGCAAGGAATGTGAAGTTGAGACCGATCGTAAGGATCGCGCGTCTGGCATTGAGTGTGAAGAGTGACAGGTAACTTAGAACCGTTTCCCCTCGCCTATGCCGCAGAATATCAATCAGAAGTGGTAGGAGTGCCGGAATGGCAAGGGCTGAGAAAATATAGAGGCTCCAGATTAACGCGCTCCGAAAATCAAGAAACCACCCGGTAAAAAGAGCCGCGATTGCCATGGGGGCGGACAGGCTGCGGCGTAGGTTATCCAGCATCTTCCAGCGCGAAATGCCGGCAAGAGGTTGGGTTTTTAATCGAATGGTCGGGCAGTATCCCATCCAAGAAAATATCCATGGAAGAAGTTGCCAATCCCCCCGCACCCAGCGATGAAGGCGGGAGACGGAAACAAGATAATCTGTTGGAAAATCTTCTATAACTTCAATATCACTGACTAGACCGGCGCGGGCAAAAACACCTTCAAAAAGATCGTGGCTTAACAGAGTGCCTTCGGGAACCCTGCCAGCCAGAGCGGCTTCGAATGAATCAATTTCGTAAATGCCTTTTCCAGCAAAAGACCCTTCCGCGAACATATCCTGATATAAATCGGATACGGCGGCAGTATAAGGTTCTATACCGTTCGGGCTTGAAAACACTCTTTGAAAGAGTGTACTTTTCCATGCTTCCGGTAAGGATGGGGTCACACGGGGCTGGAGAATTGCATATCCTTCCGTGACACGCCCTTTTATGGGGTCAAAATATGCGCGGTTAAGAGGGTGGGCAAGCTTACCAACCAAACGCCTGACGACCTCGTGTGGTACGCGTGTATCGGAATCTACCGTCACGACATATTTTACATTCTGGGGGACAGTCTGCTCGGAAAGGTTTATAAAACTGGTGTCTGTGGCGCCCCGTAACAAACGGTTGAGTTCATGTAGCTTCCCACGTTTGCGCTCCCACCCGATCCATTTGCCCTCGCAAGTGCTCCACTGCCGTTTGCGATGGAGGATAAGGAAGCGGACTCCGGCGGTCCCGGGGGGATAGGTCTGGTTCAGGCGCGCTATTTCTTGTGTGGCAACGTCAAGAATGTCCCAATCACCTTGGCGGAACTGTGTGGATGCATCGGTCCAATCTGTCAGGAGTGCAAAATAGATTTCGCCATCACGGCTTGCCAGATAGTGTTTTTCAAGCCGTTTGATCATTTCCTGTATGGATGAGCGTCTTGTCAGCAGTGTTGGCACCACAACCAGAGTGCGTAAATTTGCAGGCACACCATGCTTGAGTTCCAGAGCCGGAAGCTCGGATACTTTGAGCGCCCAGAGCAGAAAGCGGTTTACACCGGCAACGACGGCATCTGTTGTAGGGATAAAACCAAGAATAAAAAGGAATAATAAATTATATGTCGATAAGTGGTGGTGTAATAAAAAAAGTGACATGAAAATAATAGAAAAAGATAATGCTGTGATGATAATACTGTATCCAGCTATGCCGCCAATGCGGCATAGCTGCGCGAGTTTTACTCGTAGTGGGGCGCGGTATTCAAGCTCGACTTCAAGGTCGTGGCGACCTTCGGCCAGAAGATAATAACCGGGATCTGCCCGTCGGAGGCCCAACAAGTTTTGCGCGCTTGTTCTGGCAGCAAGCCCGACAACTTTTTGCGCGATATCACATTCAGTATGTCGGCATCCTTTGGCGAGGATTTCTATGGATTGGCTATACAGATTTCTAGTGGAAATATCCATCTGTGAAAAATTATCATATTGGTAAAGTATTTTACTAACAGAACTTGTTTTTTCTGTGATTTCACTCCAGTCGAGTGTTATCATTAGCCGCATGCTTGTGATAATATTGCGAATTGTAGCATTGAGAGCGCTCTGCTCCTGCAATTCATCATGCACTATTCGGTCAATATCAGTGCCTTTTTCCTGAAGTAAATTTTCCAACCACAAAAAAGCAGAGTCTTTTTGTGGTTCTCTGCCCCTCAGTCGATGCGCAAATTGTAGCAGGAATGTAGAATTCAATTTTTCGACCTGAGTTCTGGCAAGAATTTTCAGTATTCTGGTTGTACTAGGGCGTGAACTGGCTAGAACAATATTGGCCAGTTGGTCCGCTTGTTCTCGGTCACTCAGGTTCTGACAAATTTTTTCGGCAATACGTCGAAGGTTTTCGATCAGGATCATCTTAATCTGGATGGGAACAGCCCATATTTCCCTGATGAGCAGGGGTCTCTTTGTCTGATACGTATTTAAAAAAAGACAGAGGGTTTTTGCATCAATATGGCTGTCTGTATGAGCAACTACAGCCCAGGCTATTTCAAAAATACGAGGTAGAGGTGTAAATGTACCCGTAGAAAGTTTGGGAAGTTCTTTGTAGGATTTATATGAAAAATCTAATTTTATATTTTGTATCTGTGCATCTATAAAATAATAATTGTCAATAAACCATTCTGCCGCTGGCGTGATTTCCTCTCCCGCCAGAGAGGCTTGAGACAGACGAATATTGGAACTTAATAAAATTCGGGCATTGTCTTTGAGCCGTTCAGTCAGGGCATTATCCCGCTGCGCAGGGAGCAAATCCTTATGGGCTTCGGCTAAGTTTTTTGCATGAAGGTAAAGTCGGTCTGATCCAAATAGATCAGATCGAATAATTTTGTCATCCTGCCATAACAAGGGGAAGAAAGTGTGTTTTTTGAAAAAAAGAACCATTTTTGACTTCCTTCACGGGCACAATTTCCTCTGATTGTTGACTTTAATAAGAAAAAAGCATTGTACTGATCCGGGCGTTGTCTTTATCGTATGTGTGAAATTATGTTAACTTATGAATTATAATTATTCTAAACGCGCATTAAAAGAGAAAGTTTCGTGCCGTCTAAGGTGGGCATGGAAGAATTTAAACATTATTCTGTTATGCTGATAACGAAGGGTTTTTAATATTAATTTCCACGCAACTATGTTAATTAAATTATAATTTGCATTATAGTTATGCACTTGAAATTATTTTAAGAATTTTTATTGGAATGAAGATCAGGATAAAACGCTTAGCTGCGAACTATGAGGTTATCTGGGAGTGGTTGGCTATAATTAACGTGCATACTGCACAAGGAGGTTAAGATACGCTGTCTGCTAGCGCGTTGTATGACTATGCTATACCTCTTACGTTCATGATTTAATATTTCCTCTTGCATTTTTGAGAGGATATCGGCCTCCGATAAAAATCGGATTAGGGTGGCAATCCGGTTGAATATTTCTTGTGCTCTGTTTTGTGAGACTACGTATTGATGGCAGTCTGAACAGCACTGGCATCCCTTGCGGGGGGTGATGCAACGTCTATGCGTGGAGTGGATTGCTACCACGTTTTCTTCTGTCGTATTGTAAAAACAGCCATCGGTCGTCTCTACAACACGAACGATATGTGCATATCCGTTATCATGCTGCTCTTCTGTAGACACGATAGACAGCCAGTTACCATTTTTTAGTCTGGAAATGGCTTTGGTTTTTAATGAATTCGCCACATACGCACCCATTCCGCACTTATTGCCGGTCGAAGCCTCAGGAGGCTGGAATGAAATTTTTGGAACGTCATTCCAAACTTATGTCCATGTTTTATAAAGCATAACAAAATATGAACTTCAATAACGAGCAATCACTTAGCTGCCATACTGTAATAAGGCGCTTGTATTGGCATGTATTTCACTTCCGGGGGATGTATCCTACACTGTTGGCGTAATGGTTTTGGAGTTTCTTGGGAAATACGTCTTTCCTTTAAGAAATTCACTTGATGGGGAGGTTATTTGATTGATGTCCACAATTTATATTATCGGGTGATATAGGCTTAAATCGGGCTCTAACAGTCTGATTTTTGTATGAATTAATATAATTTTGGAAAATGATTGGAATTTATTTTTTATTAAATTATCAATAGGCATACTGATAAAAGCTACATAATTTATTTTGGAAAGATGTATCGAATGCGAGGCAATTTTTTTATAAAAATATGTTCTTCTTCAATATTGATAAGCTGTTTTTTATTATTGCCCTTGGGGAGTGCTGATGCCAAGGAAAAACCTCAGTCGATGTCTTCGACTGTTATTCAAAAAACGATCGAGCAGGCTTATGATAAATATAGGTCTGTAACAGAAGGAAAGAACGCTAATTATATTCCTTATCTCGCCAAGGCGGATAGTAAACTTTATGGCATTGCTATTGTAACAGTTGATGGACGAATCTTCAGGGTTGGGGATGCCGGGCACCCGTTCCCCGTGGAATCGGTTTCTAAAATTTTTACTTTGGCAGACGTGCTGCACAAGCAGGGCGCGCAGAATATTCTGGGTAAAGTCGGTGTTAACGCAACCGGGTTGCCGTTTAACTCTGTGCTCGCCGTGGAACTGAATAACGACAAGCTAGGGGGAAGCCCCCCTCCCGGCAATCCGTTGGTCAATGCTGGGGCAATTGCAACTGCCAGTCTCGTTCAGGGCAAAACGCTGGATATGCGGTGGAAAAGTGTGCTTGATACCGCATCCGCATTTGCGGGGCACCAGTTGCATCTTAATGATGATGTTTACCAGTCAGAGATGGCCAGCAACCAGCATAATCAGGCTATTGCCGTGCTCCTGCAAAGTTATGGTCATCTCTATGCAGACCCTTCGGAAACGGTTGATCTGTATACGCGTGAATGTTCTTACGATGTGGATGCGGTTGATCTGGCAACCATGGGGGCCACATTGGCTAATGGCGGAACAAATCCGCGGACTCATCAAACTGTCGTGGATGCTCCAACGAGTGCGCGTGTGCTAGCTGTTATGGCAACGGCGGGTTTGTATAATACGTCTGGTGAATGGCTGTTCAAAGTTGGGCTACCCGGAAAAAGCGGGGTTGGGGGCGGTATTGTTGCCGTTGTTCCCGGTAAGCTGGCTATTGGCGTTTACTCATCACGCCTTGATGACGCAGGGAACAGTGTACGTGGGCAACTGGCGGTGCAGTTTATTGCCGAATCTTTGGGCGCTAATATATTTTCTGCTCAATCACAGTAACAATGCGAAGGTGAGATTTTTATACAATCGCTTGTATGGGGTGTGTTTATAGCCCGCGCGTTAAAGAATATTTTTGTGACGGTTACCATAGGGCAACTCTTTGGTAGTCGGTTACATTGGTGGAGGGACCAACCGGATGCTGGGTTTGCGAACCTTCACCACCAAAGTGTCAAGTTCGGAAAGAAAACGGGAGCGGTCGGCTCTTCCAAACGCCGCGCTGCCGGGCGTGATCATTCCTGCCGAGCGCAGGTCTGTCATAAGGTTGCGCATGGCCAACGCCATACCTATTGCATCGCGATCGAGCAGTCTGCCTTTGGGTTCAAGAACATAGGCTCCCTTTTCCACGCAACGCGCGGCTAAGGGGATATCGGCAGTAATGACGACATCTTTCTCCTTGGTGCGTTCGGCAATCCAGTCATCCGCCACGTCTGGTCCAGCATCCACCACAATGCGCTCGATTAACGGAGTATCTGGCACAGCGATCATCCGGTTGGAAACAACAAAAACGTGCAAACCATAACGCCCGGCAACACGGTACACTTCATCTTTAACTGGGCAGGCATCAGAATCGATAAAAATACGTGTCATTCCCATAATCTGCCGCAGCCGGAGTTATGGGACAAGACGGGGGAGATATTTCTGGAGCTGCTGCTGCCCCAGATCAATAGTAGTGTCCATAATCGTTGTTGGTTTAATTAAGGGCTGTATTGATAATTCTGTATTCCAGATAAGGCGATAACAGGGGCCTCATATTTCGATAAGCATAGTATGGATGCTCTGTAAGAATTTAAGTTGCGGGAGCATCACGGATGAAGAAAAATATTATGCGCACCATGCGCTTTGTGCTGGGCTGTTTTGTGGTGGCGGGCGTGGCTGTTGCGTCCCCCAGCATGGCAGCAACTCCGCCATATTCTGCAGGAACGCCGAATGGGGAAACTGGGCAGTCCATGCGTCCGCTATGGGTGCTGGTGGCGCAGCGTGGCCCGGATAACGAAGATGCCATGATCACAGCATATTTTTATACACGAGCAGCCTGCGAGGAAGCATTGAATTTTTTCCGTGAACAGCAGGAGCACCCTCGCCGTGAATTCCATGGGGCCTGCCTGCCATCGGGTGCCTCATAACGCGCGATTTTTAGCTTCTTTACACATAGAGTATCTCCAAACCTGTAGGGTTTACGCGTTGTAGCTATGGTGTAGGCGGTCGTTTTAAAGCGGCCGTTCGCCCATATAGGCATGGAACACGCCAAATGAGGTATGTTTGCGTACGTTGCTAAACCCAACAGATTGCAAGGTATCCAGAATACGGGCAGGCGGCACGCACTCTTCAATCGTGTCCCAGTAATAGGCCATGAGCGTTCGGCTTTCCTGCGAGGCAGCAACGCCAGATAGCAGAGGCACCACCCGACCAAGATAAAATCGCAGCAAAAACTGGACAATACGGTTATCAGCCCGCCCAATTTCGAGGATCAGCACGTGCCCTCCGGGTTTGAGGGCCTTAAGGTAGCCGGAGAATGTGGCCCGCAGGTCCTGCACATGCCGTAAGGCGTAACCCATGCTCAGCATATCAACGCTTGCTGGGGCGATGGGTAGAAGCTGGGCATCCGCCAGAACAGCCTGAATAGGTAATTTACTCCGGCATTGCCTGAGCATGCCGGCACTCATATCCAGCCCGATAATATTGCTCATGTCTGTTATTGTTGCCGCTTCACGCGCAACCAGACCCGTGCCAGTTGCAACATCAAGCAGTGTCTGCCCAGCACGAAGCCCCGCCATGCGCAGCATCCAGCGCCGGTACCACTTGCCCGACCCAAGCGAGAAAACCGAGTTGATCCGGTCATAGTAACAGGCCGTCCGATCAAAGATAGAGCGTACAAATTGCCTGTGCTCGCCCTTTGTAAGGTAATAGTCGGGCAGGACAGGGTGAGGTGGGCAGGGGCTGCGCTCGGACATTACCATTTCCGGTTCAATGATCTGGGTATTCGGTTCTTATCGTAATTGAGGTATGTGGACCAGTCTTGCCGCGTTTTATCTGATTTTGGCTTTACAGGTATATCTGCCATGTTCCGCTGTATTGTTCTTATTCCATCCTATAATTCGGGAGCGTTGTTGCGCAGGACGGTTGCCAGCGTTCTGGCGGTGTGGCCGGATATTGTGGTGGTAACAGATGGCAGTACGGATGGAAGCGATCAGACGCTGGAGGATATGTTACCGCTGCATCCGGGGTTAAAAGTCCTGCATCTGGCACATAATGGTGGCAAAGGGCAGGCTGTTCTGCATGGTGCGCAGTGGGCCATGCGGGCGGGCTATACACATGTCCTAACCATGGATGCCGATGGCCAACACCCGGCGCAATCCGTGCCCGATTTTATATCGGTAGCCCAGCGTAATCCCGGTTCTCTGGTGCTGGGGGTGCCCGTGTTCGGGCCAGAAGCTCCTGCGCTGCGCGTATGGGGGCGCAAGCTTTCTAACCTCCTGATCGGTATGGAAACACATGGTGCCATTGAGGACTGCCTGTTTGGATTCAGGGTTTATCCTGCGAAGGCCATGATAGCGGTGCTTGAAGCATCACGCTTCATGCGTGGCTTTGATTTCGACCCCGAGGTTGCTCTTTGCATGGTCTGGCAGGGTGTTCCTGCGCTCAACAAACCAGCTGCCGTTCAGTATTTTAATGTTGAACAGGGGGGAATTTCACACTTCCATTATGTGCGGGATAATGCACGGCTGATTTTTATGCATTTAAGGTTGCTGTTTACATGGGTGTGGCGCGCGTGTTGCGGAAAGCCGCCACGGTCGCTCTAAGCGATACGTGTTGGAAGTTGCGTATGACAAGCCGTCTTACGCCAGCCTCCACAACCATCATCATCAAGGCTGCGGCAAATGTACCGCCGGTCAGCGGCCATTGCCATGTGCCTTTTGGCCCCAGCCAGAACAGCAAGGGCGGTGTGGCCAGGGCTGCTGCAAAAAATGTCGTCCAGACAGCAGTCAGTATATGTGTGTAGCGGGCAATATCCGCACGTAAGGGGCCATGAACGCGACCGGCCATTACAGAGACAAGGGGCTGCTGTGATGGCAGAAGAGATCGACCAAACACAAACAGCATCATACCCAAAGACGCAGCGTAAAGGGCGCAGGCATCAACAACCATGACCTGATGGGGCCAGTATATGGTCAGGGGAGTCAGGACTATCGCCAGAACCGTGCTCAATTTGACATACTGGGTCAGCAGGGCAAGCGCCATGCACTGCATGAGGGGGGCGAGCACACTAATCAGCTTTATTGCATGGAATGTATGAGGCATATGCCCAAGAAGAATTGATAAAGAGACAAGCATTACGCCTGACCCACGCCGGAAACGAGGGTGTTTTTTCAACCAGCTTGGCTTTGCGCGAATGTCCGTTTGTGTTAGCTCACTCATGATATCTGCATTTAACATGAGACATGCTGTGAATACGACCCGTTCAACAACAATACAAACGCCTTTTGAGCATGAAGTTGCAGAACGGCTTGTTGCGGCACTTCAGCTTGAAGTAACGGCTGAAGAAATCGTCCCGCTCGCCCCTCTGTTTGGGGAAGGGTTGGGGCTTGATTCCATTGATGCTTTGGAAATTGCCCTGCTTGTCGGGCGTGATTATGGGGTAACCCTGCGCTCGGAAGACCCGGATAACCAAGAGATTTTTAGCTCTTTGCGGTCCTTGTGCGCGTATGTGCAGGCAAATCGTACTGCTGGGTGACATGTATGTCAGGCAGTATGTTTGACCAGCAATGGCCAGATCTTTCTCTTGTTTATGCTCCCGACCGGCCGCTTTTTTTAACTGATCATACCGTTATCAGCGGATGGGCGTTTTTACGCGCGGCGCATCAGATTGCTGCTCTGTTGCCTGATCAGCCTGTAGTGCCTGTGTGTTCCAGCATAAGCCATTTTACCCTGCTCTTTGCCGCAACATTGCTGCGGGGGCAGTATGTTCTGCTCAGTAGCGAGCGGAATCCGACACGGCTGGTCGATCTTGCCCGGGAACATAATGCGCTGTGCGTGAGTGTTGAAGGTGATGCTGAGAGCGAACTCCTGCCTCTAGGCGGGTTGATGGTGCCGGATACTCTGGCAGCCTTGCCTGCTGCCGTTCCCGTTGGTGCGTGCGCCAACCCCGTGATCAGGCCGGACGCATTGGTCGCACTTGTGTTTACTTCTGGCAGCACGGGGCAACCGGTTGGGCATCGTAAGTATTGGGGAGGGCTGGTTACGCGTAGTGTGACTGCCCGCGTTCTGCTGGACCCGGAGGACGCTCCGGCCTGTCTGGTCGGTACCGTGCCTCCATACCACATGTATGGGTTTGAGGCTCTGGTTCTCCAGTGCCTGAACACGCGGGTGGCGGTGGTGGCTGCAGGTTGTGGCTATCCAGCAGACTGGCAGGCCAGCCTGAACCGGGCTTTTGCGCCGCGTATTCTGGTCACAACTCCCTTGCAATTGCGGGCCCTGCTGCGGTCGGGGCTGGCATTGCCGCCTATCCGGCGTGTGGTCTCGGCCTCCGCACCGCTGGTGACCGATCTGGCGGCGGAAGCAGAAGTGGCCTTGGCAACGGAAGTGACCGAAATTTATGGTTCGACAGAAACCGGCTCCATGGCTATCCGGCGGACGGTTGGTGGGCCTGAATGGCAATGGTACAAGGGGGTTGTGCTGAACATGACCGCCGAGGGTGTTGAAATTTCAGCACCGGGCGTGCTCAGCTACGTATTGGCTGATTTTATTCAAACCCGCGATGACGGGAAGTTTCTACTGCTTGGCCGCGTTAACGATGTCGTCAAGCTGGGGGGGAAACGAACGTCTCTGGCCGCGCTGAATGCGACGTTGAATGCTATTCCCGGCGTGGAAGATGGTGCTTTTCTTCCGCCTGAATCCTCTGCAACCAATTTTTTTGCGCGGATGCAGGTTTTTGCGGTATCCTCCACGCAGTCCGCACAAAGTATTCTGCTTGCTTTGCGAGAACAGATCGAGCCGGTTTTTCTGCCACGCAGTGTCAGGCTTGTGCCTGCTTTGCCCCGTAATGCCGTGGGTAAGCTGACCCTTCAGGCTTTGCGCACCATGGCGGGGCAGATTTCGGGGGAGGAAGAGGTGGGGGCATTCATGCTGCCACATGACCATTCTTGCCTGCCAGGTCATTTCCCCGGTCACCCGGTTGTGCCCGGTGTGCTGTTGCTTGATGCAGGAATGAATCTGCTGGGGCAGGCAGATCTGTGCGTGGATATGGTCAAATTCCTGCATCCTGTTCTTCCCGGCCAGAACGTGGTCTTTCTCGCCCGGAACTCTGGCTCCGTTGTACGTCTGGTGGCCAGAGTGAATGATCAGCCTGTTATGCGGGCTGTGCTAAAGGCAAAGCCAGAGCATGCCGGGCACGACTGATAAACGATGGATTGTGCCAGAACGTGGTAATCGTTTTGCCATGCGGCTTGCACTGTTCTTAACCCGAAAGATCGGGCGGCGGCGGCTTGAGTGGCTGCTTGGCCCCATTACCTTATATTTTTTTCTGCACAACGGGTCTGCCCGCCGGGCGTCACGCGCGTATCTGCGTCGTGTTTTGCAGGCCCCACATGGAGCCGTCTCCATAATGCGGCACATGCGGTCCTTTGCCCAGATTGTGCTGGACCGGATTTTTTTTCTGCAAAACACAAAAGACATGCCACCTGTGCGTGTGGTCGGGCGGGATAGATTTTTGCATGCTCTTGCTGCGGGGAAAGGGTGCCTGCTGCTGGGCGCGCATATTGGATCGTTCGAGGCTCTCCGGGCTTTGGGGCGCGAGCATGCCATGACATTGCGTATGCTCATGTATCGTTCCAATCTGGGGGGAGCTACGGATGTGCTGGAAACACTGGACCCCACATACGCCCAGACGATTATTCCTATCGGTCAGGTGGATACCATGCTCCGTGTGGCCGAAAGTCTGGGCCGGGGCGAAATTGTAGGTATGCTGGGCGACAGAACGCCCGATACAGGCCGGTGCGTATGCGTGACCATGCTGGGGGGGGAGGTTCAGCTTCCTGAAGGGCCATTCCGGCTGGCTTTGGCTACGGGAGCACCCATCGTGCTTGTTAACGCAGTCCGTGCGGCCGACGGGGTTTATGACGTAAGCTTTGACTCTTTTGATGTGCCATACCCCTCATCCCGGCAGGAACGGGGAGCCTTTGTGCAACAGGCCGCCGAACATTATGCAAAATGGATGGAGGGGCTGTGTCTCAGGCACCCGTTCTCATGGTTCAATTTTTACGACTACTGGAAAGACCTGCCATGAAAGTTTTCTCCCTTTTGGCAATATCAGGTCTGCTGGCGGGCATGGGGCAGGCAGGGGCGGCGGAAAACGACGTTGATCTGAGCAGGCAGATTATTGGCTGTCTGGGGCAGGTGGTGCAGAGAACCCAGCCTTTCCATGAGGAAAAGGAAATTGCAGCCCTGACTCACCCGCTGTTTTCGTCCGGTGTGCTGGGATTCCATCGCCCCGCCTATCTGGAGAAAATGACGCAGGCTCCTCGGCAGGAAAGGCTGGTTATTGATGGAGGCATGGTCTCCATCCAGCGTGGGACGGGGAGTGTGCACCACGTCCCTCTGGCGCAAAGCCCCGCACTGGCGTTGCTGGTCACAACCATGCGTGCCCCGCTGGAAGGAGACATGGCAACTCTGACGCAGGATTATACCTTGAGTGCACAGGGCAACCTCGGTGCATGGACGCTTAGCATGACCCCCGTTTCGCCACAGGCTATGCGACTGGTGCATCTGGTCGTGCTGAAAGGGCGCAATAACGTCATAGAGAGCCTAAAGATCATGCAGGCCAATGGTGATGTACAAACACTGACTCTTGATCCGTGAAACCGCGCAGAAAACCGTGGGTTCTGGCTATCACGCTGGCGGTATCGGCCCTGTTTGCGGCTCTGGTGTTCGTGAGCATTCCGTTGCGGCTGGACATGGCGGGCTTTTTGCCCCGTGGGCATGACGATGGCACACGTTTTTTGCTCAGGGAGGTGCAGGGAGGCGTTGCCGGTACGGTTATTATGCTGGGGCTTGAAGGTGCGCCTGAGCCGGAACTGGCGCGCCTGAGCTTAGGCCTGCATGCCGCACTGGCCAAAGACCCGCAGTTTGTATCTGTTCTGAATGGTGTATTTGCAACCGATCAGGCCGAGGCGCTGCGAGCACTTCTGTTCAAACACCGTTATCAACTTGCCTCTGATGATGGTGTGCGCAATCTGGGCGCGCAGGCGCTGGAACAGGCATTTGCCAATGTTCTGGACGGGCTGGCTTCCGCTGCTGGTCCGGTTTTTTCCGATACGCTTTTGCGGGACCCTACAAACGCATTTGTCCAGACTGTGCGTGCGCTTGAGCCAGATGTGCATGTTAGGCTTCTTCATGGTGTGTGGTTTGCACCGGACCGAACGCGTGCCCTGTTATTGCTGCGGACCAAGGCCCCGGGCATGGATCTTGTCCGGCAGGCACAGGTGGAACAGACAATTTCCGCTGCGTTCACGGCTTTACACCCCGGCACTGCAAAACTGCTGATAAGCGGTCCGTCGGTTTTTGCTGTCTCCAGTGCCGCAGGTATGCGCCGTGATGTGGATATGATGGCGCTGTGCTCCTTTGTGCTTGTTGTGAGTATACTTTACTGGCGCTTTCGGTCCCTGTGGGTGCTGACGGCGATTGGTGTGCCGTTTTTACTCTCGCTCAGTATCGCCATGCTGGTTGTCCGGCTGGTATTTGGCTTTGTGCATGGCATAGCATTCGGCTTTGGCATGACCATGCTGGGGGTAGCACTAGACTACCCGGTCCTGCTGATCGGGCACCGTGATCATGGGGAAGGTCCGCAGGCCACACTGCACCGTATTGGCCATAGTTTGCGCCTGGGAGTGACAACTGCCGAGCTGGGCCTGACAGGTATGGTTTTTTGCGGGCTACCGGGGTTGGCCCAGCTTGGCACGTTTGCTGCCGTGGGGTTGGTGGTGGCGGCCATTGTTACCCTGCACGTTATGCCGCGTCTGGTGGTGGCGGCGGATCTGGCGCCTTATATTAGTGGGCCATCAGCACCTTTGGCTCTGGCAGAAGGCTGGCGGTGTTACAGAGGGTTACTTGTCATTCCCGTTATGGTTTGCGCCATAGCATTATGGTGGTCTCCCCCAATTATAGATACGCGCCTGGCAGCCCTGAGCCCATTGCCCGAAAAAACCCTGCGTATGGATGAAGCACTCCGCAAGGACCTTGGAGTGCCGGATTCCTCGCTCATGATTGCTGTTTCCGGCGGGACGACGCAGGCCGTGCTGGAGCGGGAGGAGGCTTTGGTTCCTCTGTGGGGGCAATTGCGCCAGCAGGGCCGTTTGGCGGGTGTGCAGGATGCCGCGCGCTTTCTGCCATCAGTGAGGATGCAACATAAGCGGGTGGAGCAGTTGCCACCGCCCGCAGTGTTGCAGGCCGCTATTGCGCAAGCGAGGGAGGAACTGCCATTCCGCCCTACGGCGTTCGATGCTTTTGTGAGCGATGTAGCTGCTGCACGGCAGATGCCCCCCTTACTGCCGCAGGACCTGCAGGGCACACCGGTCGGCGCGGCAGTGGCTCCACTGCTATTTGAACGTGGCGGACAATGGTTTGGTCTTGTTTTTCCAGAATCGGTTCAGGACCACCAGTCTGTGGAACAGGCGCTTGTGGGGCAGCCTGATGTTCTGGTCATGGACATGCACAAGGAGGTGGATAGCCTGTCCGCCTACCATACCGGGCGGACCCTCCGCTGGATGGCGGTTGGGTGTATGTTGGCATTTGCCGTGCTGGTGTTTGGGTTGCGCAATGCTGGGCGTATTCTGCGCGTAATCGGGGCGGTGGGGGCCGTGCAGATAACTGTATTGGGGGTGTTCGCCCTGCTGGGCCAGCATTTAACCCTTATCCACCTGATTGCGTTGCAGTTTGTGCTCGGGGTCAGTCTGGACTACGCCCTGTTTTTTGCGCGGCCACAACTGGATGCGGAGGAACGGGCAAGAACCATGCGTACATTGCTGACCTGTAACGCCATGACTGTTCTGACTTTTGGCCTTCTGGCCGCATGCCATACTCCGCTCCTGCGCGAAATTGGTATAACTGTTGCGTTTGGTGTTGCACTGGCCATGATCTATGGCTTTCTTCTGGCTGGACAACGCCCGCATATTGGACCACCAAACTCACCATGAAACCACTCGCCATTACCGCCGGAACAGTCCTGAGCGCAATTGGACAGGGGCTGGCCGCTACGCAGGACGCTCTGCAAGCCCGCCGCTCCGGGTTAACGCCGTGCGACTTTGCCGGAATAACAACAGGTTATGTCGGGCGTGTCCCGCAGGTGGAAAACCATACGCTGGAGGGTGTCCACCCCGGTTTTTCCTGCCGTAACAACCAGTTGGCGGATATGGCCTGCGCGCAGCCCGATTTTTTACACGCTGTGGCCGACGCCCGGCAGTTTTATGGACCCGAGCGGGTTGCTGTGGTGCTGGGGACGTCCACTTCAGGCATTCTCTCCGCTGAGGAGGCCTATAGGACGAGCGACCCCGTCACGGGTTTCCCTCCGAGCACGTTTGACCAGTCTCACACGCAGGATATGTTCTCGCTCCCTCGCTTTGTAGCCGCCCGTCTGGGGCTTGAGGGACCATTACTGAGTGTGTCCAACGCCTGTGCATCCTCATCCCGCGCCTTTGTGGATGCGCGCCATTGGCTGGAGGCCGGGCTGTGCGATGCCGTGGTGGTGGGGGGAGCGGATAGCCTGTGCCGCATGACATTACGGGGTTTTGCTTCTTTAGGACTGATCAGTGACACCCCAACCCGTCCGTGTGACGTGGAGCGTTCAGGGATTTCCGTTGGGGAGGGGGCGGGCTTTGCCCTGCTGGAGCGTGAAGGTGCACGCCCCGCCGCCGTGCCCATGGCCCGCTGGGTAGGGTACGGTGTGAGTAGCGATGGCCACCATATGTCCTCCCCCGACCCGCTTGCGCGCGGTGCCGTGGCCGCCATGCGCGAGGCGTTGGTGCGAGCTGGACTGGAAGCCGAGCAGATTGACTATATCAACCTGCACGGGACTGGTACGGTCGTGAACGACGCAATGGAGGATCATGCCGTGCAGTCTCTGTTTGGGAGTGCCGTTCCATGTTCTTCCACCAAGGGGTGGACGGGCCATACTCTGGGTGCTTCGGGTATTATAGAGGCTATGTTCGCGATCGTGATGATGCGTGCGGGATTTGTGCCGGGCTGCCTGAATGTGGACCGTGTTGATCCTACGTTTAAGAGCCAGATACTAACAGATACGCTCAATAAGCCGGTCCGGCGGGTCATGAGTAATGCTTTTGGTTTTGGCGGTACCAATTGTAGCCTGATTTTTGAGGCCATGTGATGCGGGTTGTCTTGCAAGGGGTTTCCGTCTGGGGGCCAGGCTTATCGGGGTGGTCACATGCCGCGCGTGTGCTACGGGGGCAGGAAAGCTGGGAGCCTGCTCCCGTGCAGGTGCCTCCTGCGGCCTGCCTACCTGCCAATGAGCGGCGGCGTTGCGGCCCGCTGACACGCTTGGCCATTGCTCTGGCAGACGAAGCCTGTGCACAGGCCGAAGTTCGGCTGGAGGATGTCAGGGGGGTGTTCGCCAGTTCCAATGGTGATGGCGCAGTGGTGGATGGTATTCTGTCCGCTCTGACCACGCCCGGGGGGGAGGTCTCACCGACCCAGTTCCATAATTCGGTGCATAACGCTGCGGCGGGTTATTGGACAATCGGCCATGCTATTCTGTCGCCTGTTGTCGCATTGGGGAGTTATGACTGGTCCTTTGCACAAGGGTTGCTCAAGGCTGCGGCAGAATGCGTGGTGGAAAATGCACCAGTGCTGTTTGTGGCGTATGACCTGCCCATACCGGGGCCAATTGGCAAAGTCCGCGTGACCCGCAATACATTTGGCTGCGCCTTTGTGCTGTTGCCGCAGGCCGGGCAAAACGCGATCTGCACACTGGATATAACCCATACGGCCAAAACCATGACGTATGATGAGGTCTCCTCCCCCCAATTGGCGGAACTTGCACGCACCAATCCGGCAGCGGGTGGGCTGGCATTGCTCCAACGGATTGCCAGCGTTCAGGCAGGTGCTGTGCATCTGGCCAGCCAGCCGGGAACCATTCGGGTTGAGGTGCTGCCATGTTAGAACGTGAAGATATTCTGGCCCGCATTCCCCATCAGGGTGCTAGTTGCCTGCTGGATACATGTTCATCCTGGTCGGATATTGCATTGTGTGCGCTCACAACTGCCCATTTGCGCCCGGATAACCCCCTGCGCAACGCAGGGCGGCTGAGCGTGCTGGTAGGGGCGGAAATGGCCATGCAGGCAGCAGCCCTTCATGGCGCGCTCACGGGGCAGACTATGGTGCGCACGGCTGGTTATCTGGCTGCCCTGCGTGATCTGCTGGCTGGCGCAGAGCGGCTGGATTGCGCAAATTATGGCCTGTTGCAGGTTGATGTGGTGCGCGAACAGATGGACAGTGCGGGCATGGTGTATGGTTTTACCATTCGGTCCCAGCCGGGGGATACACTCCTGCAAGGGCGTGGCACGGTCATGTTCCACCGCAGCACTGGTAGCGGAGAGAGTTTGTAATGAAGCGCGCTCTTGTTACAGGTGGCAGTAGCCCAATAGGTGCGGCCATTTGCCACAGGCTGGCCGCAGACAACCTGCATGTTCTGGTCCATGCTCATCATTCGGTAGACAAGGCGCGAGGCGTTGTGGAGCGTATACGTGCCGGAGGTGGTTCCGCCGAGCTATGGTGCTGTGATCTGGCCAGTGCTGAGGGAGCAAGGCAGGCTCTCGCTCCAGTGCTGGAAGCAGGCGTTCCGCAGGTTATTGTCCATAATGCCGGAACGCATGATGACGTGACCATGGCGGGCATGAGTGTTGCGCAGTGGCGGGACGTTCTTTCGGTCTCGCTGGATGGTTTTTTTAACGTGGTGCAGCCGTTGCTTCTACCCCTTACCCGTACCCGATGGGGGCGGATCATTGCCCTGTCCTCCATTACCGCGCAAATGGGTAACAGAGGGCAGGTGAACTACGCTGCGGCAAAAGCCGGACTGGAGGGGGCGGTACGCTCCCTTGCGCGCGAGGTCGGTAGTCGGGGCATTACGGTTAACGCAGTTGCGCCGGGAATTATTGCATCCCCCGCCACGGAAGTGGTGTTGAGTGAGGCAGATATTGCCGCCGTTGTTCCCGCCCGACGTGCAGGACAACCAGAGGAAGTGGCTGATCTGGTGGGTTTTCTGGCTTCAGCTCAGGCTGCCTATATTTCGGGGCAGACCATCGGGATCAATGGAGGTATGGCATGAACGGTTCGGACACTTCTCCACGCGCGTGTGATGTTCTGGTTATTGGTGGAGGTCCGGCGGGCAGTACGGCGGCCACGTTGCTGGCGCGGCAGGGCGTGTCGGTTATTATGCTGGAAAAAGACCCGCATCCCCGTTTCCATATTGGTGAATCCCTGTTGCCCTGCAACATGGCGCTGCTCCGTGACCTTGGCGTGCTGGACAAGGTGCGCGATATAGGAGTGTTCAAACCCGGTGCGGAGTTTGTGTCTGACCGGGGGGAAGGGCGACTGGCATTTCCTTTCCGCCATGCCATCAGCCCGCGGGACACACACGCCTATCAGGTCAGACGTTCCGAGTTTGACGAAATCCTGTTCCGTAACGCTCAGGCGCATGGAGTGGAAACGCTTGAGGGCTTGCGTGTAACCGAAGCCCGTTTTGCTCCCCGCCAGCCCACACATGTTGTTGCGCAGGATGAGGCAGGGCAGACCCATACCTTTACGCCCCGGTTTGTGCTGGATGCCTCGGGGCGTGATGGCTTTCTGGCTCGTCGCTTTCACACCCGGCATGCGGATAAAAACAACTCCACTGCCGCCATTTTTGCGCATTTCCGAAATGTTGTGCGCCGAGAGGCGGATATGGAGGGGTATATTTCCATCCATCTGGTTGATGATGGGTGGTTCTGGATGATTCCTTTGCGTGACAACATCATGAGTGTTGGCTTTGTAGGGGATAAAAATGCCTTTAGTGGTCAAACTGGCCCCAAAACAGACCTGTTCTGGAAAAAAGTAGCAGAAAGTCCAAGTGTTGCCGAACGTCTGGCCCCCGCTGAACAGTTGGGGGAATTAACGACAACCGGCAATTATTCCTATTGCGCAGACAAGACCTGGGGCGAAGGCTACTACATGATCGGGGATGCTTTTGCGTTCCTTGACCCTGTTTTTTCATCCGGTGTGCTGCTGGCTATGAAGAGCGCTTACCGTGGGGCCAGAGTGGCGCAGGCATGGCTACGCAACCCGGCGGAGGGGCGCAAGGTTGCCCGGCATGAGGAACAATGCACAAGGGCCGAAATGCGCCGTGTGGCATGGCTGATTTACGGGATTAATGACCCGGTTCAGCGCGAACTTTTTTTGAACCCCCGCAATGTCCTACGCATGCGGGATGCCATTATTTCGCTTCTGGCAGGGGATTTTGTTGGCCGCCTGCGGGTGCAGGTTCCTCTACTGGCATTCCGTGCGGTATTGCAGACCATGCGCTGGAAATGGGCGAGTAAGAAGCAGACAACAAACTGAGCCCCCTGTCTACTAAGGCCTGCTGCTTGCCAAGCCATACGTAATAGGCATTGTAAAAGGCAGCAAAGTCGGCAGGCTCTTTTTTCAACCACCACACAAGAGGCTGGCGATCCTTGGCTATGCGCGCATAGAGCGCTTGATACCAAACCAGGTTGGCATGCAGGTCATGGTAGCGTGGCTGCGCGAGGTAGCGCTTGAATGCCCGGTTATAATGGCCAAGCAGTGGGTCATCATAAAAAATGAGTGACAGATTGGTATTGTAGACCGCGTTTGGGTCACGCACCGGGTTGGAATCCAGAATAACGCCAGGTTCACCGGGGAGCCATTGGTTTTTGAGCAGCGTCTGGCGGGTTAACAGGTCGTGGAACAGGGCATGTAGGTCGCCCGGATCGTGGCGTGTGGCCCGGTCAAGCAGGTTGACCACCTCGTTTTTGGGAACAGGGAAGGTCAGGGCCGCTTTAAGAATGAACTGATGGACGGGTAGGTCATGCCAGAAGTCTGTTGCGGCCAGTGCATTATGGATCAGGTGGTTGCAGTTATCCTGCATGACATTGGTGTCAAACGTCTTGGGGCCATAATGATACAGGGCGTTCCGGCTGTTCAGAAAGTCTACAACCTGCGTCATCTGGTCCGCAGTCACAGGCAGGCGGGCACAGTAGCGCGCCCGACCATAGCTTACGGCATAATCCGTGCCGATAGAAACTTCATACTTCCAGTCCTCGGCTGTAGCATTGGCTGGTTTGTCGGCCAATGCCCAGTCGCGGAAAGTAATGGCGCTATAAAGCCCGTGTTGCCGGGCGGCGCTTTTGGTTGCCTGATACGTGTCGCGCGTAAGGCCTGCTCCGGGTTTGAGAATGCCATCGTAAAAAAATGTGCGCCCGGGCACGCCAACCCAGTTTGCATTGACAAAATGGGCGTTCATGCTCACGCCGGTTTCGCCCTGTGGGCAGGTTTTAAGCACGGGGTAGGCGGATGTGGGGTCCAGACATGCCCCATGCAAAAACAGAACAGCGTGCCCACCAGGCCCACCGGCGATATCCGCGCCATAACCGGGTTTTTTAGAAATTTGGGAAACAGCGCACAGTTCGGCCCATTGGGGGAACAGGGCATTATACGCATTTTCCTGCGGCAGGGGGCCGGGGGTATGAAAATTCGGTGGAGTGCAGCCTGCGAGTAAAAAACCTGCAATCAATACCGCGTAGGATGCTTTGTAAGAGGGCACACAAATTCTCGAAATCAAATGGAAGGAAACGTACTAACCCGCGTAAAGTGGCTGTTTCTGTGAGGTAAGGCAAGGTGTGGCGTCATCAAATAAAAACCATGCCGTGTTAGGGTGGGTATGTGGTGGAAAGCCTTAAATTGTTCACATGCTGTGCCATTTTGCTTTAAGCATGTGCGCTGATGCTGACCCTGTAAGGAAATTTGCGTGAAAAAGACGATCTGTGAACAGACGCCAGAACATAAGTCGGCGGCTTTGGCTCTGCTTGCTCTGTCATGTGGGGCTTTTGCCATAGGGGTAACTGAGTTCACCCCCATGGGGCTTTTGCCTGTTTTGGCGGATGGTGTGCATGTGAGTGTTCCCAAAGCTGGCGGGCTGGTGAGTGCCTATGCATTTGGGGTTATGGGGGGGGGCTCCGGTTATTACGCTGTTCCTCGCCCGTTATCCGCGCAAATATGCCTTGATCGGTCTGATGCTGCTCTATGCCGTTGGCAATCTGACATCCGCTATGAGTGCCACATACACTCAGTTGCTTGTGGCACGAGTGCTGACCAGTCTGGCCCACGGTGCGTTTTTTGGGCTTGGAGCCGTAGAGGCCGCAAGTCTTGTGGCTCCCAACCGGCAGGCCAGTGCTGTGGCCAGCATGTTTATGGGGCTGACGGTAGCCAATATTTTTGGCGTGCCCGCCGCAACATGGTTGGGCGATACGCTGGGATGGCGCACGGCTTTTGCCGCTATTTCCTCACTTGGGCTCGTCGCAGATGTTGCATTGATCTGCGCGCTTCCTTTAGCCGAGGCCGGACCACGGCCAGACGTGCGGGCAGAACTGAAAGCCATTTTACGCCCCAATACCCTTATGGCGCTAGGTGTTACGGTTGTTGGTGCGGGGGCCATGTTCGAACTTTACACATATATTGTACCCATGATGGAGCATATTACCAAAGCAGGCCCAACCCTGACGACCGCAGCACTGATGCTGATTGGTGTGGGGTTCAGTCTTGGTAACATTATTGGTGGGCGGGCGGCTGACCGCTCTCTGGTGGGAACATTGTTGACCGTCTTTCCATTACTGGGGCTGATCATGCTGGTTTTTCCCTTTGCTGCACAAACTCCCACCGGGGCGCTGATTGGTGTGTTTGTTTGGGGGACAGCCAGTTTTGCTCTTACGCCCGCCTTGCAGATCCGCACCATGACCGCAGCGCACGATGCACCAGCACTGGCCTCCGCAGTCAATATCGGGGCCTTTAATCTGGGCAATGCCTTGGGAGCTGCATTGGGTGGGACCGTCCTCTCGCTTGGCTTTGGGTATCCGATGGTCTCGGTCGCAGGGTTGGGTTTGGGCCTGCTGGGGGCCTTTATGGTTCTTATCTCCCGCAAAGGCAGGCTTGCTCCCTAATTTGGTTGGGTTTGTAATCCCTTCTTTGTTGCGGTCTCGTGGCGCCGATAGGTGGCATTCAAACAGTGCTGATGCATTGGATATGCCTGTCCAATAAGGAGCAATAGGCAATTTTTCAGCTCAAAACCGCCATTCATGTGGAAAGGATGCGTCTATCCTCGTGGGAATGGCCTTTGCTCGGCCTGCTTGATTTGAACCGCTGCAAAACAGGAGTTGAGAAAGATGCTCGACATGAAACGCGCTCTGGACCTTAAGGCGCTGGCCGCAACGTGCCCCGTTGCGCCGGGTGATTACCAGACTGCGCGCTATGCGTTGCCTGTAGCCGATGGCGCGGTTGGGCTGGAACTGGTTGCCCCGCAGGGGAGCGGGCATGTTGATGCGACGGATGAGGACGTTTTTGTATTTGTGCTGGATGGTCAGTTTTCCATCAATGCTCACAGTATGGTCGTGGGGCAGGGGAGCAAGGTGACTGCAGGCACGGCGTTCGACTGGTCTGCAACGCCCGGCACCAGAGTGTTTGCCATGCGTGTAAGGGAACCACACATGTCCGAACCGGGAGTGGTGCGGATTGATCCCACAGCCGCTATGTCTCCCTCCTCACCGCCCCCGGTTGAATATCTGACCGGGCCAACCCCAGCGTGCCAGAGCGCGCCTGCATGGCGTTCCTGCGATGGGCAGTTTTACGGTGGAATCTGGTCCGCAACGCCCTATTACCGGAAAAAAGTACCTTATGTGCATGATGAGTTCATGTACCTGCTCGAAGGCAGCGTGTCTTTTGTAAATGAGGCGGGAGAAGAGCAGACCTTTAAAGCCGGAGATGCGTTCCTGATCTGCCGTGGAGCCAGTTGTTCGTGGGAAAGCCGGGACGTGGTAAAAAAGGTATATGTTATTTTTCGCCCAACAGCCTCCTAAAGCGGAAATGACCATTGGCTTTTGCGGCTCTGCTTTGAGGGCAACGTAACAGGGTCTGAAAAAATAGTTATCAAAGCTGCCATCCTGCATGATGGCAGCTTTTTTTTATGTCTGGTGGGTGATGGCCCCAATCCTGTGTTTTAAGGAGCAATGACGTTTTGCGGGATTAAGGCGCGCAGCAAAAATGCCGCCTGGCTTACGTGATTATGAAAGGATGGTAGGCTTCGGGAGAATTTTACTCATTCCGGTATAAAAACGATATGATGTACTGTATAGCATAGGAAATCGGAGTATTCCGCTGTACTGATCTGCACATAATCATTCGGACAACTGGCGCTGTCTCACGCTTTATCGCCCTATTTGGGTGTTCCGGAGGATAGGCATGGCAAACACTCAAACTTCTCTTGTTGCGCGTAACGGCATGTTCGCGCGGCTGCCGCGTAATGTGGCTCAGGGGGGTATGTCCCGCTCCCTTGCTCTGCTGCTCTCGGTCTCATCTTTTACTGGTTTTGGTGGACTATATTGTTCCGGTGTCGGAACAGCATGGGCGGAAACCGACCAGCCTGCGCAGGCGGTCAAACGCAACGCCAAGGCGCTGCCGCGTAAAAGCGCCGCGCAGGCAAAAACTTCCACACAAAAAGCTGCGACCAACCAGAAAACTGATTCGGTTGTGTCCGCCAAAACGGAAGAAGTCGGGGTAACCGGGCACGTTTCCCTGCCTAATGGGGTTACCAACAGAACTCCGGGTGGGGGTATGATGCCTCCGCAGACCATTGCCAAATCCCGTAGCGGTCTTACGCGCGATTATATTGCCAAACAAAGCCCCACAAGCAACGTGGCGGCCCTTGTGGCCAGTCTTCCTGGGGTTGTTTATGCAGGCAATGACCCGCTGGGCACCAATGATGATCAGCAGGGCCTGACCGTGCGTGGCCTTAACCAGCAGGAAATCGGCTTTCTGTTTGAAGGTATTCCTGCTGCGGCCCCTGTATATTTGCTGCCCTACACCTCTGCTGCGGCAGATAACGAAAACATCCAGTCCCTGACCCTGACTCAGGGATCGCCAGATACGCGCTCCCCGCTGTATAACGCAGTTGGTGGGGAACTGTCTGAAACCATGCATGATCCGTCACACCATTTTGGTGGGCTGATTGACGCATCTTACGGTTCCTTCAGTCTGCGACGTCATTTTATCCGTGTTGATACGGGTGAAATTGGCAAGACCGGTGTGCGTGGTTTTGTTTCCTTCTCTCACCGTGTTGCGGATGAATGGCGCGGAGTGGGTGGAACCCAGCGCTACCATGTGGACATGAAGTTTGTAAAAGACTGGGGCAAGGATAACCACGCCGCCTTTGTCATGAGCTATAACGATGCCCAGCAGTATTACCTGCGTGCGCCAACCAAGGCGCAGTGGGATGCACAGGGTGTCAACTTTAACTACAACGATACGCCATTTGGATCTTCCCCCGCAAACTACTACAAGTATTCCGAAAACAGGATGAAGAAGTTTATTCTGGGCGCTCCGATCAACATGAAGTTTGATCACGGACTGGCGCTGGATGTCACACCGTACTTCACCTACTCCTGGGGGTATGACAATGGTGGCACCACGCTTGACCGGAATAACAGCTACCTTGGTCCCAACCCGGCAGGCCCGCTCCAGGTAGCTGGCACGTCAAACCCCATTGTGGCTGCGTCGATCGATACGTACAAATTGGCCTATTCCGGTATTAATGCCGCCCTGTCCTGGACGCGTGGGCATAATACGCTCACGGGTGGTGCGTGGTATTCCTATTTCGATCAGTCGGAACCGCAGAGCTATCAGGCAGTCACTGCGAATGGCGGCGTGCCGAGCATGTGGGGCAACAACCCCATTCTGACCGCTAATGGCAGTGTGCTGCGTACGTATGACATCCACCTTATCCAGCAGACAAACGCACTGTTCATCAACGATACATACAAGGCGTTTCATGACAGGTTGACGGTTACGGCCGGGTTCAAGGAAGTTATGATCACCCGCTCGGAAACCAACAATGTGCCGGGTGTGACCTACGCGACCGGGCAGAGCACTGCGGAGCCGCTGCCACAGTTCATGGCCAGCTTTAAAATTACGCCGCATGACCAGATCTATATTAACGGCACCTCGTCGTTCCGTATGCCTGCTTCCATCATGACCTATGCTGACCGTTACAGCATCAGCAGTGGTCAGTTGAGCTCCAGGCATGCAAGCAAGATCAACCCCGAGTTTGCTATTGGTGAGGAAATTGGTTTTAGGCACACAGGTTTTGCTAATGTGTCTGTTTCTCTTTTCAACTACAACTTTACACACAGGCAGTTGAGCACAACCACCTATCAGGGCACGCAGGCTATTTCTGAATCAATTGATGCAGGTGGCCAGACCATGCGTGGTGTGCAGTTGGAAGTCGGGCTACGGCGGTGGCATAACTTCAGCCCTTATTTTTCAGGGCAGTATGAACACGCCACGATCGACAGCAACCTGAGTACGGGTACAACCGACTATACCACAGTCAATCTGCCGACCAAAGGTAAGCGGGCGGTTAATACACCTGAATTCACCGCGGCAATTGGCCTGAACTACGACGATGGGTCCATTTTTGGTGGGTTCAACATGAACTATATCGGAAAGCAGTATTCGACGTTCATGAACGATGAATCTATCCCAAGTTATGAAACGTTTAACGTCAATATTGGCTATCGGTTCAAGAATATGTGGCTTGCAAAGCACTCACAGATCCAGCTGAACCTTCTCAATATTGGTAATAGCGGATACTTGTCTGGCACAAGCAGCATCAAAACCAATGCGCGTAGCATGGTGGTGAATGGCCATACTGTGGCCGGAAGTGCACCACAGTACTATGTTGGTGGTGGTTTTGCCGGTGTTCTTTCCTTCTCAACAGGTTTTTAAGCACTAAGTAACGGAGATATTGACGTGGGCCGTTTTCCCAAAGCGTTGACCTTTGATGTTGTTGGTACCCTGATCGATTTTGAAAGCGGAATGATAGACGCGCTTCAAAATCTGTGCGGGGTCACCATTGAGCGGGAGGCATTTTTGAGTGCTTATCGGGGGATGCGCGCACGCGCGCAGACCCTTCCTTTTCCGCAGGATCTCAAACCCATTTATCTGGAACTCGCTGCGCAGTTCGGCCTGCCGGAAAAAGAAGCCTACGCCGATGCCTTTGTCTACGCAGCAAAAGACTGGCCCGCGTTTGAAGACAGTGTGGAGGCCATGCAGCGGTTGGGCCGGTATTGCAAACTGGTGGCCATGACCAACACACAGCGTTGGGCTTTTTCCGGTATGGAAAAAACACTCGGGTTGCCTTTCCATGATTCAATCACGGCAGATGATGCGCTGTGCGAAAAACCGGATACTGCTTTTTTCGGGTTTGCGCGTGGCCGCCTGAGCCGGGATGGAATTCTGCAAGGAGACATTCTGCACGTAGCCCAAAGCCAGTACCATGATATTGGGGTGGCGCGTAAGCTGGGCTACACCGTGTGCTGGATTGAACGGCGCAAAGCCATTGGCGGGTTTGGCGGTACAATCGCGGTCGAGAGCCTGACCAAACCGGACTATCATTTTTCCACCTTGAAGGAACTGGCGGATCTGGCCGATCAGGGCGGCCTGCAGATGTTATACTCCTGAGGGGATAAAGGCATGGAAGTCCGGACCCTTGATGACGTACCAGCATCGGCCTTTCATTTACGTCTGGCACTTATTGCTGGTGGTGGGCCTTTTTGTGATGGCTACATTCTAGGTATTATTGGCGTTGTGTTGCCGCTTCTGGTTTCCAGTTTCCATCTGGGCGCCAACGCCACCGGGCTTGTGGGGGCGGCTTCGCTGGCCGGTGTGTTTGTGGGAGGTCTGGCCGGTGGTGTGACCTCTGACCGGTTCGGGCGCAAGATCCTTTACACCGTGAACATTCTTATGTTCACGGTCTTTTCCGCCGCCCAGTTTTTTTGTGCAAGCTTTGCTGGTTTGCTGGTCTGGCGCTTCCTTATTGGCATTGCCATTGGTGCGGATTACCCTATTGCCACGGCCTACGTGACCGAGTTCATGCCCAGACGTTGGCGTGGACCGGCACTGAGCGGGCTGATCACCTTCTGGTGGCTGGGGTATGTGTGCAGCTTTATTATAGGGTATGCGCTGCTTTCGTTTTTTCCCGATAACTGGCAGCTTATTCTTGGCTCTAGCTTTGTGCCGTCCCTGCTTTTGCTCCTGTGCCGTGCTGGCATGCCGGAATCTCCGCTCTGGCTGCTTAGTGTCGGGCGTGCTGCGGAGGCGCGGCAGATCGTCAAAACATTCCTGAAAATGGATATCGCGTTTGACGCTTCTTCCACAGCTCCATCCGCTGGGGGGATGCGGCAGGCCATGGGCCTGTTGTGGAGCCCACGTTACCGAGGATTACTGCTGTTTGTGTGTGCGTTCTGGATACTGCAAAGTGCGCCCGCATTTTCGATCCATACTCTACAAGCGCAAATTCTGGCGCAAATGCACCTGACCAATCCTATTCTGGCAGCTTGCGTTGTCACATGCTTTACGTTTTTGGGGATTTTGCCTGTTACATTCGGGCTAATCAACAAAATCGGGCGTAGAACACTCCTTATCTGGTCGTTCGTGCTGGCAGCATTATCCTTGCTGTTTATCGTTGTCTGGCCAGGGCAGGCGGGGTGGGCAATTCTGGTCGCATTTATTGTGTATTCTGCGGTGGAAGCCGCGGGGAGCGGCCTGCAATTCGTGTATCCTAACGAACTGTTCCCAACAGAAATACGCGGGACCGCTGTAGGATTTGCCTCTTCTGCCAGTAGGCTCGGTGCGGCTGTAGGTACTTTTTTGCTACCTGTCGGCGTGGCCCATTTTGGTGTTCGGGCTACTCTGTTTGCGGCTTTTGGCCTGCTGGCCCTCGGAGCTCTTATATCATGGCGGTGGGCGCCGGAAACTGCCGGGCTTAGTCTCTCCCAAGCCAGCCATATTACCCTTTCCTGATACGATTATGAGGAACGCGTTATGAAATTAACCTCCTATTGGCTGGAAACAGCACCATCATTCATAGGCAGCCCCATTGCAGCCATGCCCGGCGAGGTGGATGCCGTGGTGGTGGGGGGCGGTTTTAGTGGCCTTTCCGCCGCCCTGCGGCTGCGCCAGTTGGGGGCTTCCGTTGTTCTGCTTGAGCGCGAACATGTCGTGGGTGAGGCCTCGGGCAGGAATGGTGGCCATGTTAACAATGGCCTTGCCGGCAGCTTTTCCGTTGCATGCAAAAATATGGGTACGGAAAAAGCAACGGCACTGTACAAGGTTTTTAATAAAGCTGTTGATGCAGTTGAAACCCTTGTGCGCGATAATGCCATTGAATGTGATTTTGTGCGATGCGGCAAGCTCAAGGTTGGTAATTTACAGGCTCATCGTGCTGCTTTGCTGGCTGATTATGAACAGTTGCAAAAAGAAGCCGATCCAGACGTAAAGTTTATTGATGGTCAGCAGATCCGCCGCGAGTTGGCGTCTGACCTGTTCAATAGTGGCCTGATTTATCCCCATAGCGCACGCATGCATATGGGGCGTTTTGGCGTAGGGCTGGCCCAGTCGGTGCTTAAAGCTGGTGGGTTCATTTTTGAAAATACACCCATGACAGGGATAAAGTCAGGTAAAGGCGGGTTTGAGGTTGCCACCCCCCATGGCCCCATCTTTGCAAAAAACGTGCTTATGGCCACCGGGACCAGTCGGCATGGCCCATCCTGGTTCCGTCAGCGCATTATGCCTGTGGGGAGCTTTATTGTTGCAACGGAACCCATGGATGCATCCAGTCTTGAGCAGGTGTTGCCCGGTGGGCGTAATGTTGTGACCATGCAGAATATCCACAATTATTTTCGGGCCACAGCAGATAACAGATTGATTTTTGGCGGTCGGGCCAGTTTTTCCCGCTCACGCACGACAACGGATATCGCAAGTGGCCACATGCTGCTTGCTGCCATGCGCCGCACACTACCCGCCTTGCCAGATGTTAAAATAGATTATTGCTGGGGTGGGGATGTGGATATGACCGTTGATCGTCTGCCGCGTGCGGGTCAGTGGAACGGAATTTACTACACCATGGGTTATAGCGGACATGGCACCCAGATGTCTGTTTACATGGGGCAACGTATGGCCGAAGCCATGAGTGGCATGCCCGGCACCAACCCGCTTGCAGGGCGGTCGTGGCCCAAAATTCCATTTTATGGTTTGGCCTCCCACTTCCTGCCTGTGGTCGGCGCTTACTACCGGGCCAAGGATTATGTGCAGAATCTTGAGCCATAACCGTGTTGATCTTGTGCTCCAACAGTTTGTAAAAAATGGCATGATCCGTGCCAGCGTTTACAGGTTGGCTTATAGGACAGACACAAAAAAGGCAGGGATATATTCCCTGCCTTTTTTGTGGAAAAACCGATAAGGCTCAGTAGCCTTGGCTCCGATCCACTTTGGAGGGAAAGTCCCGCTCTCCCGCGAGGTAGCGTTGCACAGTATCAAGCAGCACGCACCCTGCGGTTTCGGTCTGGCTATTGCTCGCAACATGGGGGGTCACCATGACATTGGGGTGGTCCCACAAGGGGCTGTCAGCAGGGAGGGGCTCGGGGTCCGTTACGTCCAGAATGGCCGCGCCAATCTGCCCGCTATCCAGTGCTGCCAGCAGGTCCGCTGTAACAAGATGCGCACCACGTGCGACATTGATAATCTGGGCACCTTTGGGCAATCTGGCAAACAGGTCGGCATTGAGCATGCCCCGTGTGGCATCCGTAAGGGGCAACAGGCAGACCAGAATATCGGATGATGCCAAAAATGCATCCAGTTCATCTGAGCCTGCATAGCAGGTTACATTGGCAAGCGTGTGGCGCGAGCGTGACCAGCCGCTACAGTCAAACCCCGCATGGGCCAGAGCCTGCACGACTGGTGAGCCCAGCGTGCCCAGCCCCATAACACCCACCCGGCGTTGCGCAGCTATTTTGTTGTGCCTTGTTTTCCAGACATGCTGCTTCTGCTGCACAAGGTATGTCGGGATCTCGCGGTGTAATGTCAGGGTCGCCCATAGAACGTAGTCAACCATGCCGTCCGTCAGACCGGGTTCGATCATACGGATAATGGTAACATGCTCGGGAATTGTGTTCATATCGAACTGGTCAACACCCGCCCCAACGGAAAACAGAACCTCAAGGTTGGGAAAGCGCTTCAGCAGGTCCGCTGGAGGTTCCCATGCGGCCATAAACCGCACGTCTTCGGGAGCCCCTGTTTCTGGCCATACATGGAAGGCAAGGTCAGGCAACGCCTTGTTGAAAAGTGGCTTCCAGACCTCTGCGCGTTCACGGGTGGATTTGAGCAGAAAAGACATAGTGTAGTTTCCTACAGAATAAAGGGTAATCGCGCGTTTGATTAGCAAAGGGCCTGGCTGCAAAGGGCAAAGCAGGTGGGGGACTGGGCTGAGGTATCGTTCTCGGTTTCTTCGGTCACCATGGATACAACAGAGCCCACGCGCAGCAGGCCCCATTGGTCCAGCAACCCGGCTACGGTTTCGTCCTGAGGAATATCGACCCGTAGGAACTGCCCAGCACATGTGCCCGCCCAATAGGCCAGCATGGGCAGGGCAAAAGTCTGATCCAGCGCAACAATAGGGCCTGTGGCCTGCCCCCAGCCGAATTTACGGCAGAAGGAAAAACCCAGGATTCCTTTTTCTGAATCCACCAGAATGCCGCGTCCATCCTCCATAAGCCGCAGGAGCAGGGCGGAGCGGTCAAGCTTGAGGGCGGCCTGGTCCATGGCGCAGATTGCACCAAGGTCGGCCGCTCCCATCGGGCGCATGCGACAACCTTCGGGCAGGGGGATCAGTGGCACGGTGGAAACATTACCCTGATGCTGCATGACGACGCCCGTGGAGTGAAAGCCACTTTTTTCGTAGAGAGGCACTCCGGCGGATGTCGCGTTGAGGTGGAGCCGATAACCCGGCAAAGCCTGCCGCGCCAAGGCCATAAGGTGCTTGCCCACGCCATGGCCCTGCCACGCTGGGCTGACAATAATCATGCCCATGCTGGCAGCCTGTGTGCCCCACTGCCACCACAGGAGTGTGCCCACCACAGAGCCATCAGCCGTTGTGGCAACAAAGCCGTTGCCCAGAGCAAGCATTTGCTCCCAGTCTTCCAGCCTGTGGGGCCATGCTAGGTCTTTGGAGAGCTGCCAAGCCTGCGCAAGGTCTTCGGGCTGCATGGAGCGGAATGTGATCTGGGTATGCAGGACAGGGGGAGAGGTGGCGGTCTGGGTCAAATTTTCTGCTCCGGGAAAAAGTCCTGAATCGGAAAAGATTCTTTTACGATAGGGGATTTTATCACGATATAACTGAAGTACTTCTCGATCCCGATGTTCAGCTCAAGAAGGTTTTCCATAATAATCTGGTAATGCTCCACATCGCGGGTAATGAATTTGACCAGATAGTCATACCCCCCGCTAATAAGGTGGCATTCCACAACGGTATCAAGCTTGCTGACGTGGCTTTCAAAGCGTGCAAAGTCATGGCGTCTGTGGTCAGAGAGGGTGATTTCCGTAAAAACCGTCAGAATGGACGTAATCTTACGGATATCAATCTGCGCGCCGTAGCCTGTTATGTAGCCCGCAGCCTCCAGCCGCTTGACGCGGATGAGGCAGGGGCTGGCCGAAAGACCAACCCTGTTGGCAAGTTCAACATTGGTCAGCCGACCATTGCGTTGCAACTGCGTGAGAATTTTAAGGTCAATTCTGTCCAGCTTTGGGGTGGGCTGCATGGCAGAGACGATCTCCAGAGCAAGGATGGGTCAGCCCCGCGGCGGGGCTGATAAACACTGATCAGAATGTTCCGGATGTCAAACGTCAAGCCCGCCGAGGTGCAGACTCTTCGTTTCCATGAACTCTTCCATACCAGCATGTCCGCCTTCACGCCCAAGGCCGGATTCCTTGACCCCGCCAAAAGGCACGCTTTCCATGGAAATTGCACCGGTATTGTGGCCAATCATGCCAAATTCCAGCGCTTCTCCCACGCGCCACAGACGGCGGATGTCGTTGGTGAAAAAATAGCTTGCCAGTCCAAAAGGTGTGTTGTTGGCAATTGTTACGGCCTCTTCCTCGGTTTTAAAGCGGAACAGGGGCAGCACGGGGCCAAATGTTTCCTCGTGTGCAACGCGCATGTCGGTGGTGACACCTTCAAGCACAACCGGCCATACAAAGCGGCCTTCCGTGCGCAGGGGAGCCCCCACGTAGCGGGCACCTTTGCTCAAGGCATCTTCCACATGGGCACGCACCTTGGCCACGGCAGCATCGTTGATTAGTGGTCCAATTGTGCTCCCGGGTTCCATGCCCGCACCAACCTGCAGAGCCTCAACCTTGGCCATAACGGCAAGGAGCAGGCGGTCCCATATGCCGTCCTGCACCAGTACGCGGTTGGCACAAACACAAGTCTGTCCGGCATTGCGGAATTTGCTTTGCATAATCCCTTCGGCCGCAGCGTCCACATCCGCATCATCAAACACCAGGAAAGGCGCATTGCCACCCAGTTCCATACTGCATTTTTTTACGGTAGCAGCGGATTGTTCGAGTAGAATTTTACCCACGCCAGTAGAGCCGGTAAATGTGAGCTTGCGCACAACCGGGCTTTCGGTCAGCACTTTGCCCACGGCTGCGGGCAGACCCGTAATAACGCTTAGCAAACCTGCGGGCAGGCCCGCGCGTTCTGCAAGGACGGTAAGAGCCAGAGCAGAAAAGGGCGTCAGTTCGGATGGTTTGATCACCATGCTGCACCCTGCGGCAATGGCAGGCCCACATTTGCGGGTGATCATGGCCAGAGGAAAGTTCCATGGCGTAATGGCGGCTGTAACACCTATGGGTTGCTTAAGCACCAATACGCGCCGGGCCGGGTCTGCCGTGCTCAGAATACTGCCTTCGCTCCGGCGCGCTTCCTCGGCGTACCATTTGAGAAAAGAGGCTGCATAGCGGACCTCACCCCGCGCTTCGGCCAGAACCTTGCCCTGCTCGGTGGTCATAATTTTGGCAAGGTCCTCCACATTGTCCATAACAAGCTGGTACCATGTGGCCAGCGCTTCCGCCCGCTGTGTGCCAGTTTTGCTGCGCCACGTCAGTTGCGCAACGCGGGCGGCCTCAACCGCTCTTTGAGTATCTTCTGCTGTGCAGGCTGGTACGGAGCCAATAATTTCCCCCGTTGCGGGGTTGTCCACATCAATGCATTGACCATCCGCCGCATTGCACCACGTACCTGCAATAAAGGCCTGCTGGCGGAAGAGTGTGGAATCATGAAGATCGAGTAGCGCCATGGTGTTCTCCTAATAATAAAGGGGTCAGGATAAATCTTGAGCATGTAAGTGGCAGGCGATGTGTGCGCCCGAAGGGGCCTGCCATGTGTGGGGGGGAGCCTGCGCACACTCTGCCACCGCAACCGGGCAACGCGGCATGTAGCTGCACCCCGTTGCCGGTGCGCGTTCCGCTCCGCTCTGCCTAAGACCGTTGTGCTGGATAACCCCGTCCAGCCAACCGGGTTGCATCTCGGGCACTGAGTTTTCTAGCTTGCGGGTATAGGGGTGGTGCGGTGGTACGTTCAGGGCGGCAGCCGTGGAAAATTCCACGCAATGTCCCGCATACAGAACAGCCACATGATCACAGACCGACCGCAACGCGTGCAGATCATGCGTGACAAACAGCCATGAAAGACCGAGTTCCCGCTTGAGTTCCATCATCAGGTCCAAAATGGCAGCAGCCACCACGGTATCGAGTGCGGCAGTTATTTCGTCGCACAGGACAAGGCGGGGGCGTGCAGCCAGTGCACGGGCGAGGTTTACCCGCTGCTTTTGCCCGCCAGAAAGCTGGGGAGGGTAACGCCCGGCCAGAGCCTGAGGCAGGCGCACCATATCCAACACCCGCTTTATGGCGGCGTCAGAGGCATCTTCGTTATAAAATGTCAGCACACGGCGGAGTGTTGCTTCCACGGTCATGGCGGGGTTGAGCACAAGGTCAGCGTTCTGCGCGACCAGTTGCATGTGCTGGCGCTGCTGTGGAGTGCGTTCCTCAATTCTGGCCGGCAGGGGCTGGCCATCAAACATCATGCTCCCATCTGCCCATGGCTGGATGCCTGCCATGGCCCGAATGAGTGTGCTTTTACCGCACCCGGATTCACCGATAATGCCTAATGTTTCTCCTGCACAGACCGGCAGGCTGACATTATCCACAATGGTGTGCGTGGGGCGGCCATTGGCCATGGGGGGGCCATAGCCAACGACCAGATTTTTTATATCAAGCAGCGGTGCGCTCAGGGGCGGGGAGTCATGGTTACGCAGGTGGGGTTGGCTGGCGGCAACAAGCTGCTGGGTATAGGGCTGTGCGGGTTTGCTCAGTATCTGCCGGGTCGTGCCTTCCTCCTGCACATTGCCGTTTTTGAGCACGACGGCGCGGTCAGCCATCTGGGCGACAATGGCCAGATCATGGGTGACGTAAACGCCAGTAAACCCACACTGCCGCATGGCTACGCGAAAAGCCTCCAGCACTTCTATCTGGGTTGTAACATCGAGTGCTGTTGTGGGTTCGTCAAAAATAACCACTTCAGGCTCGGTTATCAGAGCCATGGCAGCCATGATCCGCTGGAGTTGGCCTCCCGAACATTCATGTGGGTAACGCGCACCAATGGTATGGGGGGTGGGCAGCGCCATCATCTCGAACAGGGCTATTGCGTGCTCCACCGCCTCCTTGCGTGGGAGAATATGGTGCGCGAGGGCTGGCTCAATCACCTGCTCCATAAGGGGCAGGGCGGGGTTAAAGGCAGCACCGGCGTTCTGGGCAATATAGGCGATTGTTTTGCCCCGAAAGCTGCGTAATTCGCTTGCATTCATGGTGCGCACATCATGCCCGGCGACCCGGAGTTCGCCCTGCGCGATGCGGCAACCCGCCCGGGCATAGCCGGTCAGGGCAAGGGCTATGCTGGTTTTGCCCGAGCCGGATTCACCGATCAGGGCCAGCATCTCTCCTTCCGCCACATCAAAGCTGACATTGGAGACAATAGGCGTTTCTGGCCCCGTGCCCCTGCGGCCGGTCAGGCACAGATTTTGCACCGAGATCAGGGGCGGGGGGGATGTGGGGTTCTGCCGGGTCATTGGCGGCGTCCTTTGCCGTCCAGAGCAAGGTTGAGCCCCACGGTCAGGCATGCAATGGCCAGCGCGGGGGCAATAACGGCAGGAGCGCCGTAAACAAGACCCAGCAGGTTCTCACGCGTGAGGGAACCCAGGTCCGTCTGTGGGGGTTGCAATCCAACTCCCAGAAAGCTCAGGTTGCTCAGCAGCCTTACGGCGTAAATGAACCGCAACCCCACATCGGTCAGAACGGGACCGGTCATGTTGGGCAGAATTTCGCGCACGACCAGATATCCGGTTTTTTCCCCCCGCATGCGTGCAGCCAGAATAAAATCTTTCTGCACAATGGACAGGGCAAGCATCCGGCATGTGCGGTAGGAGCCAGGCATGTAAATACAAGCCATTGCCAGCACCAGAACCGGCACAGATGAGCCAAAAGTCGCCACCGCCACTAGTCCGCTCAGCAGGGATGGAATGGAAATGACCCCGTCCATAAAGCGCGAAAGCAGGGTGTCGGTCATGCCTTGCTGCAGGGCTGCCATCATGCCCAGAAAAGCTCCTGCGGTACAGGCCAGCACCGTGGCTGCCGCACAGAGCAGCACGGTGCTGCTGGTGCCGTAGAGCAGGCGGGTCAGCACATCACGCCCCAGATAGTCTGTCCCCAGCAGGTGCTGGGCAGATATGGGGGCAAATACTGTTGAACTGACAACCTCTCCGGGCAGGCACGGAGCAATGAAAGGGCCTGCAAAAGCCACAGCCAGCCAGAAGAGCGTAATAACGACTGGCACCTGCAACAAAGGGGACAGGCGGCGCAGGGGCAGGGTAAGCGTCATGCGCGGGTCCTTTCCTGCGTGGAGAACAGGGCCACAATATCGGCCAGAGTGGTCAGCAGCAGATAAGCAGCGCAAAAAATGAGCGCGCAGGTCTGCACCAGCGGAATATCGCGCGAGGCCACGCTATCCACCATCAGGCTGGCAATTCCGGGGTAATGAAAAACAGATTCCACAATCACCACGCCTCCCAGAAGATAGGAAAGGCTGAGCGCCATGACATTGAACAACGGCGCTATAACATTGGGTAAAACATGGCGTAGAATGATCGCCGTGGGGGAGACCCCCTTGAGCACAGCCATTTCCACCCATGATGAACTGAGAACGTTCACCATAACCGCGCGGGTCATGCGTGCCATCTGGCCTACAATCACGCAGCCAAGTGTTGCAACCGGCATGGAAAACGCTGCCAGAAATGACCCAATGGAGTGAATGTCACTAATGCTGGCAAGAGCAGGTAACAGATGTAGTTGCACAGCAAAAACAAGAACTGCCAGTGTAGCGACCAAAAACTCCGGCACGGAAACCACGCAAAGGGTCAGCAGGGACACAGCACGATCAAAAATCGTATTGCGGAAGATGGCAGAGAGAGTGCCCAGCGCTAGAGCCATGGGAACGGCAAACAGGGTTGTAATGCCCGCGAGTAAAAGCGAGTGAATCAGGCGTTCATGCACCATGCTCATGACGGACTGGTGGCTGACCAGCGATACGCCAAAATCCCCCCTGAGCAACCCACCAGCCCAGCTTGCAAAACGCAGGATAACGGGCTGGTCCAGCCGCAGGCTGTGGCGCAGGGCTGCCACGGAATCAGATGTTGCAGCCTGCCCCAGCAGGGACTGGGCAACATCTCCGGGTAGGGCAGAGGTAATAAAAAAGACCGCCACCACCACAAAAATCAGGGAGACACAGGATGCGCCAAGCCTGCGGGCAATCGCCATGCCGAGCTTTGCGGTCATGGTCATTGCCCCCCAGTTTTGGCAGAGGCCGGTTGGTCATTGACCCATATGTGGCGGGCAAAATTATACCCCATCAACTGCCCGCCCTGATGCGGGTGTAAACCCTGTATCCGGGGGTGAAAACCATCCAGACTGGTAATGAAAGAGGGAATACACACGCCTGAACCCGCGTGGATCATGGCCTGCATGTCGTTATACAGGGCATGACGCCTGGTCTCGTCCGGTTCCTGGCGGCTAAGGACCAGCAGTTGATCAAAACGTGGGTCGCGCCAATGTGCCTCATTCCATGGGGCGGTCGAGGCAAAGCTGAGTGCGAAGGTCATATCGGCAGATGCGCGTGGATTGACATTACCAAACCCCATGGGGAACCGCATCCATGACTGGCTCCAGTAGCCATCCGCGGGCATGCGCCGTACGTCCAGGCGCAGGCCAATATTTTGTGCTGCATTCTGGAGGAGCACCGCCATTTCCACTGACCCGTTTGCTGCTGGCGAACAGATGAGGGGCGGCAGGCTCTGGTTGAGAAAACCGTTTTTTTTAAGCAAGAACCGCGCTTTATCCGGGTCATAAACGGTCTGGGGCAGATCGGTGTTACAAAAGCGGTGTTCGGGGGGCAGGGGCTGGTCATTGCCAGCACGGCAAAAGCCCAGATAAATGGAATTGCGCATCTGTTCGCGGTTGAACAGCAACTTCATGGCCTGCACAAAATCTGCATTTTCCCCCGGTCCTACGTCCTGACGGATAGCCAGATTGGTGTAGGTGCCTGTCGGGCTCTCCATAACCGCAATGTTGCGTTTGCGAACAAGAGCGACAAGCCGGGGATCCACTGCGGCAATAATATCCACATCCCCCGAGAGCAGGGCGTTGTGCCGGGCCATATCATCACTAATGGAGATCAGTTCCAGTGAGTCCACCCACACACCGCCGGGGTTCCAGAAGTTGGTGTTACGCAGGGCAACCGAACGCACACCGGGCTGGAAAACGGCGCAGGTAAAGGGGCCTGTGCCGTTGGCGGTTTCAAAGCGTGTTGTGCCATCGCGGATAATGGCAAAATTGGTCAGCCCCAGAACGGAGGGAAAAGCGATATTGGGCGCAGCCAGTTCGATCACCACCCCCAATGGTCCGTCTGCGCGAACGGCATGCATGGCCATAGCCTGATAGTGCACCTGTGAACCAAGTGCAGGGTCTTTATGGCGGAGGATGGAATACACAACATCAGCCGATGTCAGCGGTGCTCCATCATGGAAGCACACACCGCTGCGCAACTGGATATGCCATGTCTGAAAATCGGAGCTTTCAATACTCTGGGCAAGGGCTGGGCGTGGGGTAAGGGTCTCGTCCAGTGCCACAAGACCATCGTAGAACATATTGCCACGCAGGTAATCGGTCGCCATGGACTGGCGCGCCGGGTCCAGCGTGTCGCTCAGGGAACCGGATGTGGAGGCGGCCCGCACATGCCCGCCTGTGCGGGGTTGTGTGCCCCATTGCCCGGCTTCAACTGGCCCGGTCGTGGTTTCACGACCATCGGCGGCACGTGCGACGCCCAACCAAGGTCGGGTGGCACACATGCTGGCGGCAACCATACGTGTACCCTGTTTTATCATGTTGCGTCGGTTCAGCATCAACACGCTCCAACCAGAGGAAAACAGGGGTGAAAAAGAGCGGGGCAGGTACTGCTGTGGCTAATTGCCCCGCTCAGGGAGTGTCGTCTTACAGACCCAGAACGCCGGGTAGGCCACCAATGTCGGGGATTTCGGTGTAACCATAATATGGGGTGGAGGGTTCATGGCCGCGGGCCACAAAAACCTTGTTGCGAATGCCCAGATCATGCGCTGTCATCAGGTCGTAGCGCAGGGAGGACGAGACGTGCAGAATGTCTTCAGGCCCGCAACCCAGCTTGTCCAGCATGTATTCAAACGCACGCATGTGCGGCTTGTAGGCCTGCGCGTCTTCCGCCGTGAATACGGCATGCACAGGCGCGCCAAGCTTGGCCACGTTGGAATGGATCTGTGTGTTGGACGCGTTGGAAAGAATGACCAGCGGCACTTCTTTGGCAACCTTGGACAGACCTGCGGGCACATCGTCCCACGGCCCCCATGTGGGAACAGCTTCATAAAACTTGTTCGCCACTTCGGGAGCGAAGGGAACATTCCACTTTTTGCAGGTCCGCTCCATGGCATTAAGCAGCACGTAGCGGTAGGGCTGCCACGGACCAAGCACCTCATCCAGTCGGTAGGCGGCAAAGTCCTTGCAGAACTGCTCCATTCCTTCGGGGGGAACAACATCGGCGTAAAGCTCACGCGCCATGTCGCTCATGCGGAAGCGGGTCAGGGTGCCGTAGCAGTCGAATGTTACGAATTTGGGCCTGAACGTCGTCATGATGTTTTTTATCCGTCTGATTAACGTTACGATATGACAACATAAACTGAACGGAGAATGCTACTGCTTTCTTTGTTTATGCAGCACAGCATTCTGTATGTTGGAAAAATGACCACAGAAAATGCCGTGGAGGCACCAGCCCGGTCTCGCCTGCTGAAAAATAGCTGGCAGCGCCGGTAATGTTACAAAGCAGGCGGCTTTAAAAACCGGGCTATGCTAAAGGGGGCCAGAGGAATTTCTGTTTTGCCTGTCGCCAGCAGGTCCGCCATGGTTGCTCCCACGCCCGGCCCTAGCTGAAAACCATGCCCGCAGAAGCCAAAGGCATAGTAAAGCCCCGGCACCCGCGCACTTGGCCCCATAACAGGGAGGTCATCATCGGTGTAGCCTTCAATCCCGGTCCATGTACGAATAACACGCAGACGGGCAAAATCGGGCAGAATACGTTGCAGATGCGGCATCTGCCGCACGGTGTTGAGCGGGTTCAGGTAAGCACGTTTGGCGGCTAGGTCCACTGTGCCGCGTAGTCCCCCACCAAAAACAATATTACCACGCTCTACCTGCCGCAGATAAACACCCTCTTCTTCTACCCATGACGCATAACCAATGACAGGATGAATACGATAGGGAACGGGTTCTGTTACCCCCATTTGCGGGGCTTTGGGGGTCAGGGGAAGGTCTTCGCCAAAGGCTGCGGCCATTTTTTGGCCCCATGCCCCGCTGGAAATCTGGAGCAGGGGCGCTGTAAAGCGCTGGCCTTTGGTTGTTTCAACCACAAAGTCCTCGGCAGAACGCGTAATGTTGCTAACTTCTGTCCCTTCCAGCACGGTCGCACCTGCACGCCGTGCCGCACGGCCAAACGCCGGGGCCGCAAGGCGAGGGTTTGCATGCCCGTCGAGCGGAGAAAAAGAGGCACAATCCACATCCGGGTCAAGCATGGGAAACCGCTCTACCGCTTTGCGTCCGCTATAAAGTTCCAGATCTAATCCGTAGGGTTTGCAGTCCTGTGCATATTTTTCCAGCCGTGCGCTATCCTCGGGCTTAAACGCAACGCGTACATGACCACTGGGCAGGAACTCAACATTTTCCCCGATCAGTTTGGGCAGATCACCCCATATGGTCCGGGACCTGTTGGCGAGAGGGAGTTGAGGTAAAAAACGACCCTGACGGCGCACATTCCCAAAGTTTGTGCCCGATGCGTACTGGCCGACCAGATCACGCTCCAGCAAAATGACAGATAGACCTTGCTGGCGCGCAAAAAAAGCGGTGGCCGCCCCCATAATGCCGCCGCCAACAATAATAACATCGGCCCGTGCTGTGGTGCGTGTAACGGGTTGGGCAGGGTGGCTCATATCATAATACCCCGGATTTTAGCGGGTAAGGGTTTAATGGGGGCGGCACTACGGATGCGGCCTGCCTGCTCGATGGGCATTTGGCGGGCGGCGGCCAGAATTTCGGCCCCGGCAAGTCCACACATACGGCCCTGACAGCGCCCCATGCCCACACGGACAAACGCTTTGGCCCGGTTGACTTCGGGGGCATCCAGTGCGCCTGCGGCACGTCGGATATCCCCTGCGGTCACGTTCTCGCACCGGCAGACCACGGTTTCATCGGGCAAAGAGGCAGCGTTACGCCATGGCCATGGGAATCCTGTTTCCAACCCGTGGCGGAAGGCGTTCATGGGTTCCAGCGCCTTACGCAGCCGGGTCATATTCTGTGCGGGAACATTATGCCCCATATCCGCAAGGCAACGTAGGGCGGCCAGAGCACCAGCATATTCCGCGCCGTCAGCCCCGCGTATGCCCGCGCCATCGCCAGCCATGTAAATACCCTGCTGGGATGTGGCACCGTCCACATCTGTCACGGGCAACCACTGGCGGGAGGTGGCGTCAAACGCAAAGTCACATTTCAGCAGATCGGCCAGTTGCGTTTCGGAGCGCAGGCCGTAACCCATGCCAACGGCGTCTCCCACCGTATGGCGTAACTGGCCACGGCTGTTCCGCCACGTCACGCCTCTTACCCTTAGACCATCATCATCTTCGTGCTCTTCTATGCGTACAGGCTGGATGCCAGCATGCAGGGGCACTCCAGAACGCATAAGATCGGCCATGTAACGCACACCCTGTGCGAGTATGGCAGGCCGGTGCCGTAGCCCTCGCAGCCCCTTGATACGTGTTTTGAGAGACGACGTATCCAGCACGGCACATGGCTTTACCCCTGCTTTGAGGTACTGCCACGCAACCAGATAGAGCAGCGGTCCTGTGCCCATGAACACAGGGGCGCTGCCAATGGCGCAGGCTTGTGCCTTGAGCGCTATCTGCGCACCACCAAGTGTGAATACGCCGGGCAACGTCCAGCCCGGACAGGGCATAATGCGGTCGGTGGCCCCTGTGGCAATAATCAGGGCATCATAGGTAATGGCTTCAACGCGCTGCGCATGTTCGGTCAGGAGTTGCTGGTCCACAACACCCCAAGCCAGTGTTTCTGGCCGGTAGTCGATATGGGGCAGCAATTCAGCAAATGCCGTGTGCAACGCGGTGGCCGAGCGGGCTGCTGCGCCATACAGCTTTTTGGCCGGGCGTACAAAGTTTTCGGGTTGCCTGCGGTATATCTGGCCGCCCTGCTGTCGGTTTTCGTCCAGCACGACCGGGCGCAGGCCAGCGTGAACAAGGGTTTGTGCCGCGCGCGTGCCAGCAGGCCCCGCCCCGACAACAATAACTACTGGCTTGTCCATGGCACCTCTGCTGTCACTATACGAAGGCCGTGTGTGGCCGGAGTGGAACAGGCGCGAAGTTCATCACCGTTTTCGGTCCATACGCGGCAGTCCTGACAGGCCCCCATAAGGCAGAAACCTGCACGGGGTTTGCCGTCAAACTCATTATGACGTAGCTGTCCGCCCGCTAGCAGAACTGCGGTTAGAACAGTGTCCCCCTCAAGCGCTGTTACAGGCTGTCCATCGACTGTTATGGTAATGGGTGACCGCTGTGTTTCGGACACACGTCGGAAAAGTCCCTTCATCAGGGCGAACCTCCTGCCATGTGCCGTGGCGCTATACGCGCCACGGCTCTGTGTCTCAGGCAATTGCTGCGGCTATGTCCTTGTCATCCAGTAACGCATTCAATACGGCTTCGATACGATCGCACATTATGTCGGTCTCTTCCAGTGTCATGCACAGGGGAGGAGCAAGCCCGATAATATCATCGCCAAAGGCGCGGAACAGCACACCGTTTTCATAGCCAATTTTGGCCATTTTTTTAGAAATGCCGAGCGAGGGAGCAGGTTTGGTCTTGGCTTTTTTGTCAGTTACCAGTTCTATGGCAGCCAGCATGCCCATGGAGCGCGTGTCTCCCACCAGAGGATGGTCCTTCATTGCTGCAAGGCGGGCGGCCAGATGAACGCCTGAACGCACACCGTTTTCAAGCAGTCCGTTCTGATAAAGATCCAGCACGGCAAGGCCAATGGCAGCACTAACCGGGTGTGCGCTGTAGGTCATGCCATGGCCCACCGCAACACCTGCCGGGGTGGCATCACGGATTGTGGCATACATGCCCTCGCTCATGAACACGGCCCCCATAGGGGCGTAGCCTGAGGTCAGGCCTTTGGCCACGGTCATCATGTCAGGCACAACGTTTTCGTGTTCACAGGCAAACAGGGGGCCGGTGCGGCCAAAGCCTGTAATCACTTCGTCGGTCACAAACAGAATATCCAGTTCACGGCAGGTCTCGCGCATGGCGCGCAGCCAGCCAACAGGTGGCACGGCAACACCGCCGGAACCCTGAACAGGCTCGCAAAAGAACGCAGCTACATGTTCGGGGCCACCCAGTTCCGCTACCTTGCTGCGCAAATCGGCAACGCAGGCGGCAATAATCGCTGCGGCATCCGGCCCTTTAGGGTGGCGGTAGGGGTCTGGGCTTGGAATATGGTGCTGCCATGAAAGAGGCACGTCAGCGTTACGGTGGAATGCGGCAAGGGCAGTAAGCCCGGCACCGGTATAGGTGCTGCCATGGTAACCACGGGCCAGACCAATGACATGCTTTTTACCCGGTGTGCCACGGGCATGCTGGTAAAAACGGATAAAGCGCAAGGCGCTATCCACGGCATCCGACCCACCTTGCGAGAAAAAGACCCGGTTCAGGTCCCCCGGTGTGACTGCGGCAAGGCGGGAGGCCAGCGTAATTGCGCTTTCGCTCGCAAAGCCAAAATACCCGGTGGCATAGGGCAGGCGGGTCATCTGCTCGGCAGCGGCCTGTACAACGCTTTGTTGACCGTAACCAACATTAACGCACCAGAGACCAGCAAACCCGTCGAGCAGTTTGTTGCCATGAATATCCGTCAGCCACGAGCCCTGACCGGATTGCAGAATGCGCGGTCCGTGCTCTTCCTGATCACGCCATGAGGAGACGGGATGGATCAGGTGGGCACGATCGAGTGATACAAGTGTCTCTGGAGTCATGGCTGTTGATATCCGTTGTGTTGTTGGCCTTGTTTTTCCTATGCTGGTACAGGCGGAAAATATGGTGCCATAACCAGTCGTTACGATAGCGGATTATGCTGTTCTGGACGCGGGTGCTGTAAGAAAGCATTAAATTGCCCTTTGCCCCGTTTTAGTGTTTGCGCCGTGCGCAAGGATAAGAAAAACTACGATACCGCAATGACCTGACTGGCGTTTGTACAGGCATAATGCAGGGAGAGTAGAGCGTGAGCAATCTCGGTTTCCGTCCAGAAGATGTGGTGTTGCCAGTCGGGCATTTTCTGGCAGGCAGGCTTGTTTCCGGCCCTGCGGATATTCCCGTAACCAGCCCTGGGAATGGTCGCGTCATAGCCGGTTTGCCAGAAGCCGGAGCAGATATTGTAGATGAGGCAGCACAAACTGCTGCCCGCGTGCAGCGCCAGAGCGGGTGGGCCACCTGTGCCCCCCGCGAGCGCGCCCGGGTCATGCGCCGCTGGGCTGATCTGGTTGAACGCAACGCAACCGAACTGGCGCGCCTGGAAACTGTGTGCTCCACCCGCCCCATAGCCCAGACCCTTGGTTGGGACATTCCTTTCCTTGCCGAAGGAATAAGGTTTTTTGCAGAATACTGCGATAAAGTCGGAGGGGACGTAGCAGCCACGGCTACCAATCTGCTGGGAATGACCGTGTATGAACCTTATGGGGTTACTGGTGCAATTGCGCCGTGGAATTTCCCTCTGGTCATGGCAAGCTGGAAAGTGGTGCCTGCACTGGCGGCAGGCAATGGCACGGTGCTCAAACCCTCGGAGATGACACCGTTTTCAGCCGTCAGGCTGGCCGAACTTGCGGTGGAAGCCGGGATTCCCGTAGGGCTGTTCAATGTTGTGCAGGGTACCGGGCTTGCCACGGGGGAACCCATTTGCCGGCATGGCGCAATTGGCAAGCTGAGTTTTACCGGCTCCACCCGCACCGGCATTGCGGTGATGAAAGCTGCTGCGGAAAGTGGCCCAAAACCCGTAACGCTGGAACTGGGGGGCAAAAGCCCGCAACTGGTTTTTGATGATATTCCCTGCGTGAATGAGGTCGCGGACCGTATTTTTCGTGCATTTACGGGGAATGCCGGGCAGGTTTGCGTAACCGGCTCCCGCCTTATTGTGCAACGGGGTGTTGCTGATGCCCTGATCGCAGCCCTGACCGCCCGATGTGGGGAGGTTGTGGCGCTGGCTCCATGGGATGCCGCAGCCTCTTACTCGCCCATTATTTCGGAAACACAGGCGCAGCGTATTCTTGCATTGGTGCAGGGCAGTGTAAGCTCTGGAGCGCAAGAGCTTGTCGCGTGCAGGCGCATGGATGCGCCAACAGGTGGGGTTTTTCTCTCCCCCGGTATGGCGATGGTCCAGAATGTCGAATGTGCTTTGTGGCAGGAAGAAGTCTTTGGCCCTGTGCTGGCCATACAGGTTTTTGATGAGGATGATGAGGCCTTTGCTCTGGCTGAACACCCCGTCTACGGGCTGGCCTCTGGAGTGCATACCGCCTCACTTTCTCGCGCCATGCGTGCCATTCGTACGCTCAGGGCTGGCACGGTCTGGGTCAACCGTTATGGCCGTTCTTCGGATTTTGTTATTCCAACAGGCGGTTTTGGCGGTTCAGGTATTGGCAAGGACCTCGGGCGGCAGGCGTTCGAGGCTAACCTTCGCCTAAAAAGTGTTCTGATGGCAGCGGAGTAAAGTGGCAATGAAGCCATTGGCTGTGGATACGACCTTTCTGGCCGAATTGCGCAGGGATTTACATACCCACCCCGAGCTCAGGTTCGAGGAGCAAAGAACTGCCGCTGTTGTAGCACAACATTTGCAGAATTTTGGTTACATGCCACACACCGGCCTTGCCCGTACAGGAGTTGTCGCCACGTTGGACACAGGCCGTGCAGGCCCGGCCATTATGCTACGTGCCGACATGGACGCCCTACCAGTGAGTGAAGCAGGGCAGGTTCCGTGGGCATCATGCAATCCCGGGGTCATGCATGCCTGTGGGCATGATGGACACACGGCCATGCTGCTGGGGGCCGCCGCATTGCTTAAGGCAGACCCACCACCGTGCGGCAAAATCTACTTTGTGTTCCAACCTGCCGAAGAGGGCGGGGCAGGGGCGCAGGTTATGATAGATGAAGGTCTGTTCGACCTGTTTCCCACCGATTACTGCTTTGGCCTGCACAACTGGCCGGGTCTGGAGGCAGGTCGGCTTGGTGTGCGTACAGGCCCGATCATGGCCGGGGGCTGGCGCTTTGCCATTCGGATTACCGGTAAAGGCTCACATGCCGCCCAGCCGCATATGGGCACGGACCCACTGACCATAGGCGCGGCTTTGGTGCAGGAGGCCCAGTTACTGGTTGCCCGTCGCACGGACCCGGTTATTCCTGCGGTGTTATCGTTCTGTATTTTTGATGCAGGAACGACGGATAATATATTGCCAGAAACCGCAAGGCTGGCGGGTACCCTGCGGGCCTTAGACCCGTTGGTTCTGAATGAACTCAAGGATGGCCTCCAACGCCTGTGCGACGGGCTTGGGGTGGCTCATGGTGTTGATATAGATGTAAATTTTCATCAACCCTATCCGGTTACTGTTAACGAACACCGCGCAACCCAGATTGCACGCCAGGCCATGCAGGCGCTTGAGGTGCAATTGGGTGGTCCAGCACCGGATATGGATATTGCTCCCAGTCTGGCATCTGAGGATTTTGGCTTCATGCTGCAAAAAAAATCTGGTGCCTATGCCATGATCGGCAATGGAGAGTCCCACAAACTCCATTCACCTGATTATGATTTTGATGATTCAATCATAACCCGTGGCGTGCGTTACTGGCATCAACTCGCCCATACATGTGCCGCAGCAGGGCATGCGGCCTGATTGAAAAATCATACGTTTTTGGTTCTAGTTGTAAGGATAAATCCGCGTGAAAACTTATGATATCGCTGTTATTCCGGGGGATGGCATTGGCACGGAAGTGATGCCACAAGCCCTGAGCGTGCTGGAACGTGTGGCGGAAGTCTGTGATTTTGGAATAAAGTTCCGGCATTATGACTGGAATTGTGAAACATGGTTGCGCACCGGGCAGATGATGCCAAAGGACGGCATAGACCAACTTTCGCAAAGTGATTCCATTTTGCTGGGAGCTGTCGGTTTTCCATCCGTGCCGGATCATATTTCGCTCTGGGGGCTGCTTATTCCTATCCGGCGTGAATTCCACCAATACGTCAACCTGCGGCCGGTCAGACTTTTGCCGGGTATTCCTTGCCCCTTGGCAAACAAAAAACCCGGAGACATCGACTTCTGGATTGTACGTGAAAACTGCGAAGGCGAGTATTCCCAGATCGGAGGCGTGTTTGGTGAGGGCACTCCGTCTGAAGGGGCAATGCAGACAGCCGTATTTACCCGTTACGGCACGGACCGGATTCTACGTTACGCATTCGAATACGCGCGTAAACTGGGACGTCCGCATGTAACGTCAGCTACCAAATCGAACGGTCTGTTCCACTCCATGCCCTATTGGGATTCCCGGTTTGAGGCAATTGGCAAGGACTATCCGGACGTGCGGATGGACCAGTACCATATTGATATTCTGGCCGCGCGGTTTGTCATGTCTCCCGAACGATTTGATGTGGTCGTCGGTAGTAACCTGTTTGGCGATATTCTGTCCGACCTTGGACCAGGCATTACAGGCACCATTGCCGTGGCACCATCGGCCAATATTAATCCCGAACGTGCCTATCCCTCCATGTTTGAGCCGGTGCATGGTTCCGCGCCCGATATTGCTGGCAGGTTTATAGCTAATCCTGTTGGGCAGATATGGGCTGCAGCCATGATGCTCGAGCATCTGGGAGAACCAGAAGCTGCTGGTCTGGTAATGCAGGCCATTGAAAAAACGTTGGAAAACCCGGAAACGCCTCGCACACCAGATATGGGCGGCACAGCCGGAACGCGTGAACTTGGCGCAGCCATCATGCAGAGCATTCCCGGCTAAGGAGCGCAAACGCTCGGCTCACTCCCACAGGCACTCATGTGCAATGTGGGAGTGGTCTTGCCTTAATCAGGTGCTACAACCCGGCAGGCAGCCAAGTCCCACGCTGCACATCCCACGGATTTAAAAAAAATCGCCTGCCCCGTAGGGGGTGGGGTGTGCATAGCCGAAGCGAGGGAGTGCACACATGACCAATCCACCCCGGCCTGTATCAGGTCTCCTGCCTCACTTGGCGCACCGATTGGATCATCAACATAAAGCCGACTGGCGTGAACAACGCGCGGCCCAACTTCGATCATATCTGGCCGAAAAGCGCCAACACCAATAATCAGGCAGTCTGGGGTTGGTTGTTCGTCATAAAGGCAATGCCTGCTTGGCGTAACAGTAATGACGACATCAAAATTTTTGTCATCCGGGTGTGCAGGGTGCAGGTCAAGCGGCAGGGTTTTATGCCGTTCGCAAAAATCTTTTGTCCGATCAGATGTCCTCCCACGCACCATTACCGTGGTTTGAGGGTGCAAGCTGGCAAAGGCGGCACAATGGGCGCTGGCCTGTGCGCCTGTGCCAATAAGCAACACTTTTTTTGTGGGGTTACGGGCCAACAACCGTATGCCCAACATGCTGATACCAGCAGTACGGCGCATGGTGACTGTAGGCCCATCCAGTGAGAACAGGAGGTCGCCTGTTCTCGCATCCGCGCAGGTCACTTGCCCCTGAATGGTCGGGCGGGTAGTTCCTGCATTATCCGGGCAAATGGTTAACAGTTTGGTCACCAGTATATCTGCGCTTGCGCAGGGCATAGCCATAAGTAGCCCTGTACCTTTGGGCGCGCCCACAACGGCACGTTCAGGGCATATTATGTCGCCATTGGCATAATCCTGCACTGTTAGCGCCAGTCTATCGACCAGTGCAGCAAAGGGCAGCAGTTCGGCAGTTTGGGTTGCGGAATAGTGTTTCATGTCCAGGGGGACTTTCAAACCGTGTGTTCTGGCAGGTTTATGCCGCAGGTCTATTCGTGTAGCCCCGGTGCCTCCCGGCCTGTTCGGGCGACATATTCCGTGTATCCGCCATCATACCGGTGCAGACCGTTAGGTGTGAGTTCCAGAACCCGGTTGGAAAGAGCCGCCAGAAAGTGCCGGTCATGCGAGACAAAAAGCATTGTTCCGTCATAATCCGCCAGAGCGGTAATCAGCATTTCCTTAGTGGCGATATCCAGATGGTTGGTCGGTTCGTCCAGCACCAGAAAATTGGGAGGGTCATACAGCATTAACGCCATGACCAGCCGGGCTTTTTCTCCACCAGAAAGAACCCGACAGCTTTTATCAACATCATCCCCCGAAAAGCCGAATCCACCGGCCACTGTGCGCAGGGCACCCTGACTGGCAAGGGGAAAAGTGTCGTTCAGTGTTTCAAAAACTGTCCGGTCGCCGTCCAGCAGGTCCATGGCGTGCTGGGCAAAATAGCCCATTTTAACACTTCCGCCCAAGGTAACAGTGCCCGCATCTGGCTCTGTTGTGCCTGTAACCAGCTTGAGTAGGGTAGATTTGCCCGCACCATTCACACCCAGCACACAACAGCGCTCCTGCCGCCGGATCAACAGGTCTAGTCCTTTATAAATAACACGGCTTCCGTAACTTTTATCCACCCCCCGCAGGTTGACCACGGAATCCCCTGACCGTGGGGCCGGTGGGAATGTAAAGGACATGGCCTGCCTGCGTTTGGGCGGTTCCACGCGATCTATTTTGTCCAGCTTTTTGACCCGGCTTTGCACCTGTGCCGCATGGGAGGCACGGGCCTTGAACCGTTCTATAAAAGCAACTTCCTTGGCCAGCATGGCCTGCTGCCGGTCAAACTGGGCCTGCTGGTGTTTTTCGTTCAGGGCTCGCTGCTGTTCATAAAACTCGTAATCCCCTGTAAAGCTGGTCAGGGCACCGCCATCAATCTCGATCACCTTGTTGATGATCCGGTTCATGAAGGCCCGGTCATGGGACGTCATAAGCAGAGCGCCATCATACCCCGCCAGAAACTGCTCCAGCCAGATCAGACTTTCCAGATCAAGGTGGTTGCTTGGTTCGTCAAGCAACATCACATCGGGCTTCATCAGCAGGATGCGGGCAAGTGCAACACGCATTTTCCAGCCACCGGAAAGACGCCCCACGTCTCCGTCCATCATCTCCTGACTAAACCCCAGTCCGTGCAACACTTCCCGCGCACGGCCGTCCAGAGCGTAGCCGCCCAACTCCTCAAAACGGGCCTGAACCTCACCAAACTGCTCTAGTATGGTGTCCAGTTCATCAAAGCGTTCGGGATCGGCCATGGCGGCTTCCAGCTTGCTCAGTTCTGCCCCCACCTCGGCTACGGGGCCAGCACCGTCCATGACCTCGGCTACCGCGCTGCGGCCTGCCATTTCCCCCACATCCTGATTAAAAAAGCCGACTGTAATACCCCGGTCGGTCAGGACGTGGCCTTCGTCTGGTTCCTCCTGCCCCGTGATCAGGCGGAACAATGTGGTCTTGCCCGCACCATTGGGGCCCACCAATCCAATTTTCTCGCCTTTTTGCAAGGCTGCGGAAGCCTCGATAAAGATCACGCGGTGACCGTTATATTTGCTAATGTTGTCGAGACGGATCATGGAACCTCGGTGACGCACGAGTAAGGGACTGGTAAAAACAAGCAGTCTTATTGCGTAACACCGGAGCTTCGTAAACTGCTGCGGGTATTCAGTTTTGCGCACGCCGGTCTGGAACGGGGTTTGAACGCACAAAAATGGCGGCTCTATGTATGATTGGGAGGTGTTGAGCACGCTCCTATCATGCACAGGCCGCCATCTGAGACCATACCGGCTTTACCGGCATGGTGAGTAATCAGGCAGTGGTTGTGGAATGATCAAGGGTAACTGTGGCCTCGCTGGTCAACACACGGAACACAAAGCTTTCCTGAAGGTAGAGTTCCACAGTTTCCGCTGTGTGGCTCAGGTAACCAATCGACAGGTCCTGACCAATGTCCAGAACAAAATCCCCCCCACGCATGGAGACCACAAAAGCGCCTTCAAGTGCGGGTGCCCAGATGATTTTGCCGTCAATCATGCTTTCGATATGTTTGCGAACGGGGTAACCATCATCATCCCCACTGCTCACGGCCAGATGCGCCTGCGCTCCAAGCACAACCGAATATGGGCCATTTACACCAGCCAGACGCAGGGCGTTCAGGGCTTCGGCAATAGCGTGGGGGTAATCCTTGGCCATGGGCGGGAGTTTAAGGTGCGGGTTGGACGTACCTTTACGCATGCCGCAAATGCCTGCGGCCTCAAAGCCATTGAAAATGGCGTGGTCCTCGGCAAAGGCAATTTTTTGGGCAGCATCCTTGACTGTCTGCCAGTCTGAATCCAGCGCTCCACGTTCGACTGCGTCAATTTCTTCGCGGGAGAGGGTAAAGGGAACACGCAGTTCAACCAGTGGCAGCACTTCGCGCTGCGTAGCGAGCACACCGTTGTCCGATGCGTCTATCTTTTTGCCACGCCCTGTTCCAACGCCTGCAAAAGCGGTGCCTTTAGGCTCAGGCGTATCCACCACGCGGCGTCCTGCCAGATGGCGGCGGATGGTGCGGGAGGCTTCCTCCTCAATCTGGGACCATGCTTCGGCAGAAATCGGGGCAAGATGTTTGCGCAGGTTGTTCATATCAGGCGTCCTTAATTTTTTAATGATCCAATGCCAAGGGAACCGTCTTGCACTTCACGCGTCTCAGAGCCTGAATCAGAAAGGGGTTTGATTGATTTTTCGCAGAACTCTGCGGATATGGGCAATCATCAACCACGCGTGGGATGACGAGATTGTTGCCTCGACATCCTTCGTGA
>NZ_WOTD01000015.1 GCF_011516885.1 Acetobacter lambici
TCGATATCGCCTGCCATGCCTGGAACCAGCTCGTCGATCAACCATGGCGCATCATGTCAATCGGACTGCGCAAGTGGGCTCATGGGTTATAGCAATCAACGGTTGGTATTAGCAGGCGTGCTTCCCGCCAAAGTGGTCAAAAACTACCCGGACTGACCGGAACGGTTTTTCAACAGGCTCTTCCGGTATCGTGTGCGGCTTGCTTTGGCCCATGCCGTCATGAATGGTAGGCAGAGACGTAAGAACCGGGGAGACCACAGGAAGAGACTGCAAAACAGTCTGTCAAAGCTCGATGGAAAGTTTTCTACATGCTTGCCAACGCCGTTTGAAAGAATCCAATTGGCTATTGCTTCTGGTTCTTGCGGTGCAGACATAAAGTTTAGAACCGAACCGCCATGTTCCATTTCCGTGGCGAGCATGGATGTGTTCACGCTCCCCGGGAATATGGAAGAAACATGAATCTGCTGGGGCTTGAGTTCCTGCTCCAACGCCAGAGCAAATCCGCGCAAGCCGAACTTGGATGCGGAATAAACGCTGCTTCCGGCCAGAGGAAAAATACCCGCCATGGAATTGGTATAGATAATATGCGAGCCTTTTGCCATCATGGGCAAAATGGCATTGGTCAACAGCATAACGCCAACCAGATTGATCTGAACCTGCTCTGTGGCAAGGCCATGCTCAAGCGTAGCTACGGACTGGGGGGAAATAACGCCCGCACAAAATACGAAAAGATTGATACTGTCACAGGTATTCCCAATAGTCCGGGCAGCGTCTTCAATAGTTTTTGAATCCGTCAGGTCGCATGTCAGCATGCAATCTACATATGCTGTGTCCACCGCGGGGTTTACCTGACGTGACAACCCAATGACCCAATACCCACGTTGGCGCAACTGATAACACAAAGCGCGCCCTATGCCGCCAGAAGCACCGCTTACAACGGCGGTTTTCTGGCCAGTTTTCTTGTTTTTTTCAAACAAAACAATTGCCTATCTCAACAATTCCCGATCCGACTTACATGCGGCAGGCCATGATTATGCTGCCAGCAATTGTGTTTTTCATGTACCATACCTTATCAGTCTTGTCTTCCTTGATCGTGCTTGATACCAGTTTAGTGGAGATGAGAATCATTCCTGATTTTGAACAGAATAAGTGGGGAAAAGTGAAAGCCTTATGGTTGTCTGCACAAGCCCACTAAAGATTTCTGTTCGGAGCCGGAGTTATATTTTTTAATTCTTTAACATTCATCCCCCAACGCATAGGTCCTGCTCACTTGTATCAGTAAGTCAGAAGGATGTCGGCCAATTGGTCTTGTTATATGGCCAAACGGGGTTGTTGAATAATAAACGTTATATATTCAGGCAGGTTCCTGCAAAAAACCCACAATATAGTTTGTGGCTGCGTTCTATTCCTTTGGGTGCAACTCCTGCCTGGAGCGCACCATCAAGTCCAAGCCTTTAGTGGGCCAGCATCTCCGAATTTGTCTGAGGTTGGGCTGGCTGCACTAATTTGTAAATTGAGAGTGAGAACTTGTTCGGTCGTGATGGCCGTACATTTATTGCATAAATTAATTGGTAATGTGCCTGTATCCACTGGCATACCGGCACTTCAACCTGATGGCGCGCGCAGGCATCATAGGGCATAACAACGTAAGGTGCGTTCTGCTGGAGGTCCTGTAGGTAATGTTGCCATGCCTGCTGGCCATACATGATGTCTATATGGGTATAGAATAGGTAAATATCAAACGGCTTGAGGTCAGCCATATAAAATACTGATTCATGAGTTCGAATATTCAGAACCTTTTTTTGACCAATTTCTTTGTGGATCGCAGCATAGTTTACCCGGTTGCTAAAGCGCAGGGTGTTGTAGTTCTTGTGAGTATTCTGCACCATAAAAAAAGCAACGGATGCAAAGAAGGGTATAAGCATATACCCTGTAGATGCCGCGCCCTGCCGCAACAGAATAGCCCACATAATGGCAGCGGGCACAAAGCAGAGCTGGAAGTAGTGGTCAAAGGGATGACCCGACAAGATGGTTGCCGGTAGGGACGATAAAAACCAGAGTGGCAACAGTAAGTTTTTGCGGTTTTCTTCAGTCCAGTTCAATGGGGAAAAACGTCTGCACCATGCAAGCAGGATGGGGCTAAGCAGTACAAGATCAATCGTGTTCCAGAGTAGGCCACGCAACCGCTCGTGCCATGACCCGCTATAATGGTGCAGGAAGTTCTGTTGCATGGAAAAATACGTCTGTAACGCACCGTGCCCAGCCATGATGTAGGGCGAGAACAGGAGCATCAACCCAGTCATGCTCCCCAGTAAAGTCAGGCCGCAGCGTGAGAGGCGGAACCAGCCGGGGGAAAGCAGCAGCACGGCGGCAGGAGCCGGAAGGCAGAGTGCTGAGAGGTAATTGACATTAACAACAAAGGCCGCCACGCAGCCTGCCAGAAAAAACAGGCTATTTTGATTGTTTTCCAGACCTTTGAGCATGAGGGTCAGGCATAAAGCTTCCCCCGTAAGTAGAACGAGTTCGGAGTTACCCGAAAGTATGTCGAACATAGATCCACAGACGATCAGCAGTATAAAAGCTGTCCGTCTGGAAAATTCACCAAATGCATGGCAAATGCAGGTAATAAGACCAATTAAAACAAATGCGAGAAGAGTAAATTTGCCTCTATAAAATGGAGTTATCTGGTCCCATAAGCCATAAAACAGGTCAACGCCAAATGGTTTATGGTCAAATCCGTAGGAATGAGGGAAGAGATGGTACCGTATTATGCCGCGCCCTAAAACGGTATAGTAAGCGGGGTCTTCATTTGAAAAAGGGATCAGTAGGTAGCTCAGGATATAAATAAAAACAGCCAGAAGCAGGCCGTATTTTAGGGCTGTATACCCTGTTGGCACGCGGCAGTCGGGGAGCAGGGCCGAAAAAACGGCATCTGTTCTGTTTTTTTTCTGCGGCATGCCATAAAACCCGACAGTGTAAAGACAGCATGCCCTTACAACTAATTAAGGCAGGATGTAACTCTTTATCGCAAACAGTAACCCCCACAGCATGGGGTGCCTATCCTGTTGGGTTTGTGGCTGTTGGAGTGGTGAGTTGAGCGGAACTGTTCCTCATCCATCTTTTCAAAGCACATGAAAATGGCCAAAATGCTGTGGGATGTATGGGGGTGTGCACCTGAGCGTTGGTTGCCAGTCGGTCTGGTGGCGCATCTTGTTGGTGGCGTGCTGTTGCGCGGGTGGCTCTTTTGCGCATGGCCCATAGGCTGCGCACGCATGGCGGCGATGGAACGAGATCAATACATGTGGCACGCCCACCTCCATTTGGGTGGCGGGCGTGCCAGAAGTTGTTTTTGTTCAGGCTAACTGTGGGGGCGTGTGTGCTTTAGAAGCCGATCACTGCGTCCCCACCAAAGGTGAACATGCCGTTGTTGCGACCGCCATTAAAGGGCGTGGTGCTGTTAAGCGCGCGGTCAAACCGGATTTCCGGGCGGAGTTGGAAGACGCGCACATGGTGCCCCAGATCTGGGCGGTAAGCGACGTTAAGCGAGAGATCGCCGTAGGTGGTGCCGTGGCCACTTGCGCCGGGCACAAGATCGGCCGGGCGGCCTGCAATGGCGTTCATATAGGAGTTATTGCCGCGGAAGGAGGCGACCAGCGAGTTGTTGTTGTCGCGGTAGATTTCGCCACGGTAGTTAAACGTAAAGTCCTTATTGATCTTGTAGCTCAGGAAGCTGACAAAGCTCTCGGCATCCGTGCCTGCAAACTGGCCGCGTGCGCCAATGCCGCGTACACCTTCGTCGTGCAGGTAGTTGAATTCGGCCGTCAGGCTCAGCTTGTCGTTGACCTGATAGGTCGCGTTAATATCGTTCCAGAAGCGCTGGGCATGGTTGGCTTCGTAACGAGAGATCGTGGAGGAGCCACGCCAGACGTCTTCTGGCCCCACGCGGCTGAGTTCGACAATCCGGAGTTTGCCGCCCAGCAGATTGTTCAGGTTAAAGCCAAAATAGCCCGCAGGCTTGTCGTTGTTGTCCGACGAGCCAAAGGTTGTCTGGTTGCCGGTATCAATCCCGAAAGTGACGTCCAGAATGGGAGTGACATGCCAGTTGAACATCGCGCCCACATGCTGGAAGGGCACGGAGTATTCAGATGTATAAGCCAGCGTGTAGAAGGCGCGGGAGGCGGGGTCCAGCCCTTCCACACCCATGGGGGCCTGTAGAATACCGGCCTGCATGTCCAGCCCGCCGGAGGTCAGCCAGGGCAGGTGCACGTCAACATGGGCCTGTGCGGGAATAAGCTGGTAGCGGGCCTTCCATTCCTGATCGGACACGCCGACCAGATGGTAGTACCGTGCGTCCGAACCATAAAGACCTTCGAGCGTAAAGCCAATCTGGTAGGTGTTCTTGCTCGGATCAATGGCTTTGGAGAGCGTGAATTCCGCCTGGTTCAACTGGACCTGATTGGCATGGTCGGCCAGAAAGTCACCAAAGTTGTAGCCGGGATTGGGGCGGGCCGGGTTAGCCATGATACCGCCTTCAATCTGGCCGATCAGCGTAACATCGGACAGCCAGTGCGACAGGTCGGACCCCCCACTGGAAAAAGCTGAAAACGGGTGAACCTGTGCCTTTGCCGACTTAAAAGGAGCGGCCACCAGAACAGAAGCAACGCTTAAGGCAATGGCAAAACCTGATTTTTTTCTGGACAGATTCATTACTCAGATTCCCGCACTTTTATTGTATTTATATGTGCTGCTAAGGTGATTGACTAGTCCGATTGGTAACATTCCGATATCAGAATGAAATAGCAAAAACGACAAGCGGGTATCACAGTTGCGTGATACCCGCTGACAATGGCGCGGTTTTATTTATCTTTTTAAAGAATAGACCATCACCACGCAATTTCCTGCCGTATAAATACGGATTTCATGCAAATCGTTCTGTAATTTCGGCAATGCGCAGGCCAAATGCAGTGGCCGTATCCAGCCCACCTTGTGGAATTTCGTCCACGCTGGCGTCAGAGGGGCTTTGCACCAGCAGGCCGGTGGAGCCGCCAAGGGCGTTCAGGTCTGTGTTTTTGGCAGCTTTGGTGTTGGAGGGCAGCATGCCAAGGCTGATCCAGATGCCGCCATGCTGGCCTGCAAGGGTTTGCAGCCATGCCAGTGTTACCCCTTTGTCGCCTGCTGGGCTTGCGCTGTTGGTAAAGCCCGCGAACAGCTTGTTCTGCCAGCCCCGCATGAACCATATTTTGGATGAGGCATCCGCGAATTTTTTGAACTGCCAGCTTGCGTTGCCCATATAGGTGGGCGCGCCAAACACAATGGTTTTGGCTTCGGCCAGCTTGTCCCATGCACTGTCGGGCAGGTCACCATTCTCATCAATGGCAATCAGCTCGGCTTTGGCACCTTGGGCAAGGTGTTCCGCCACTTTGCGGGTGTGGCCATAACCTGAGTGATAAACAACAACAATCCCGGACATATCTGCAATTCCCTGTGTATTTTAAGGCCGGACCGCAAAGGGCCTGCCCCGATTACACAAGCATGGCGTAGTCCGTCATGGCTGATAAGCGGCTTTTGGGCAAAAGCATTTCACACCATGGGTGTGAGCTTTGTGTGCGGTGAGAGTGGGGAGAAGGGCTGGAAAAACCCCGCCAGACACGGAACAGGCGGGGAAGGGGTTAGATCTGCTCTATGGTCGAAAAATCGAATGTTTCCCCTTTGGGGTTCTCGCCCAGCCGGATCACTGTGGCAGACGCCATGGCGTAAGGGGGTACAGGCAGGTTGTAAGGTGCTGGAGCGCCTTTTTGCACCCGTCCCGCCAGATCAAACTTGGAGCCATGGCACGGGCAGCCATACCCGCCCGATGCCTCCGGCCCGCTCCCCTGAGGGGGGATGTAGGCTGGCACGCAGCCCAGATGTGTGCAGATGCCAACATAAACCCCGTATTCGGGGGCAATGGACCGGTGCCAGTTGCGGGCATAGCCGGGCTGCTGGTTGGCGGTGGAGCCGGGGTCCTTGAGCTGCGCGCTCAGCTCCGCATTTTGCAGGCTCGCCAGTTCTTCAGGCGTGCGGCGGATAATAAAGACCGGCTTGCCCTGCCATACGGCCACCATCTGCTGGCCGGGAGCAAGGCGTGTAATATCCACATCAACCGGCAGGTGGGCTGCAGCGCTGTCCTGGGGTTGCAGGCTTTCCACAAACGGAATGGCGCAGGCCGCAATGCCTGTGACCGTGCCAGCCGTGGTGACCATGCCCAGAAAGTCGCGGCGGCCGGGGGCCTGTTCGGGAGCTGGGTTGGTGTCAGTCTCGCGTGTCATGGTTGTGCGTGCTTTCCGTTCTTCACTGCGTTTTCAGGCGTTTCCAGATTTTGCGTTTCCATGCAACGGCCAGCGCCAGAAGCACGGCCAGATAGGCCATAACGGCCTTGCCAATACTATGGCGTTCATTGCGGTGCGGATCGGACGCCCAGACCAGAAAAGTGGTTATGTCGCGTGCCTGCTGTTCCACCGTGGCGGGTGTGCCATCGGGGTAATGGATCATGCCGTTCATCAGGGGCGGGGGCATGCCAATCATGTGGCCTGTGGCCCAGTCGTTATAAAACTTGCCTGGCACCATGGGGGCATCGGCTGGTGGTGGCATGCGGTAGCCGGTCAAAAAAGCATACAGCCAGTCTGGTCCGCCGGGGTGGGTCATGGCAAGGCGGGACTGATCGGGCGGGGCCACGCCCCCCATCATGGCCGCAGCGGCTGCATCGCTGGGGAAGGGGGAGTTTAGGTGGTCGTCGGGCAATCCGGGGCGCGTGGTGGGTTGCCCCATGGCGTCTGGCGCGCCGGGTTGTGGTTTGGCTTTTGCGGTTTCGGCAATCTGCTGCTGGGTCAGGCCAATGCCAGCCAGATCGTTATAAGTCAGGTTACGCATGCCATGGCAGGTGGAGCAGACGCGCTGGAACACCACAAAGCCGCGTTGCAGGCTGCCTTTGTCATACTGGCCCAGTGGGCCGTCAAAGCTCCATGCCTGATGCGGGGGTGTTTTGTCCGGCTCATTGGCCAGCGCTGCACCGGACAGGCCAAGCGCCACCAACAGACCCAGAGCGGGGCGGGTAAAAGGACTCCGCATCAGTGATCTCCTTCCGCGGCGGCAATGGAGGCGGGGAGGGGGCGTGTTTTTTCCCGGCTTGAGGCAAGGGGGAGCAGCACCACGAAGTAGCTGAAGTAATAAATCCCGGCCAGTCGCGCCACAATCAGCCATCCGCCCTGAGCATGGTGCTTGCCCGCCGCTGCCAGCAGAATAAAAGCCGCGACAAGCCCGAACAGGCCAATCCGGCAGAGCGGGCGGAAGCGCATGGAACGCACGGGGGAGCGGTCCAGCCAAGGCAGGGCAAACAGGATAAGAAGGGATGCGGCGGAGGACACCAGCCCGCCAAATTTGGAAGGAACGGACTGGAGCAGGCCATAAAAAGGCAGAAAATACCATTCCGGCTCAATATCCGCCGGTGTGTGCATGGGGTCGGCCGGAGTGTAATTATCCGCCTCGATCAGCACATTGGGCCAGAAGAACATAAGGGCCGCAAACACCATGGCGAACACGATAAGGCCAACCAGATCCTTGCTGATGTAATAGGGGTAGAACGGCACGGTATCCTTTGGGGTGCGTGGTTCAACTCCCAGCGGGTTGTTGGAGCCATTGACATGCACAATGGTCACATGCAGCCCAACAACCCCAACGACCACAAAGGCCAGCAGAAAGTGCAGGACAAAAAAGTGGTGCAAAAACACATCCCCCAAATGGTCCCCGCCCGCCATAATGTGCTCAAGGCTTGGCCCAATGCCGGGTATGGCGCCCACGGCTTTGGTAATCACGTCCGCTCCCCAGTAGGACATCTGGCCCCATGGCAGCATGTAGCCTGCAAAGGCAGTGGCCATGACCAGCACCAGCAGGAGCAGGCCGCTCAGCCACAGCAGCTCACGCGGAGCCTTGTAGGAGCCGTAATACAGGCCACGGAACAGGTGTACGTAGAGTGCGGCCAAAAACAGGTTGGCCCCGGTCATATGCATGGCCCGTAGCAGCCACCCGCCAGCAAGCTGGCGATCTATGGCCTCGACCGACAGAAAAGCCCCCGCATTAGTGGGGGTGTAGTTCATGGCCAGAAAAATGCCGGTAGCCAGCATAAGCAGCAGAACAACAGTGAGAATGGCGCCAAAATTCCACAACCCGTTCAGGTTACGGGGTAGGCGGAAGTCAATATATTCAGCCCGGAAGGCGGAAATAACAGGCAGGCGTGCCTCCACCCACCCGGCAAGGCCGGTCATGGCCACGGGGGATGAGGTGGTTTGGGGGGCCGGGTCTGGCTTGGTCATGGCTGGTCCATGGGGGTTGAGGGAGCACCAACATACAACGCGAATGCAACCGGAGGGAAGGAACACAGGGTAAGCAAGGGGAAAACCTGCCAGAACTCATGGTTGCAAAAGGGCCGCCCGCTTGGTCCACGGCTGGACCGGGGCTGCGTGTGCCTCTCATAACAGTGTCGGAATGTTAGGCAAAGGGGGGTGGCTTTGCGTGGCGTTCCAACGGGGCTGGTGGGGGGTGTGTCAGGGCTGCCCGGATCAGCCATAAGGAGATGTGAAGTGTTTTGCCCTTGCAACCCGCAGGGCTTGGGGCCATCATATTAACAGAGCACCCGCTGTGTGGGTGCGACGTTCTCAGGGCAGGGTGTAATTCCCTACCGGCGGTAAAGGGGTGGTGCGCTACCCCAAGCCCGCGAGCGCCTGCTTCGGCAGGGTCAGCAGATCCGGTGTAATTCCGGAGCCGACGGTCATAGTCCGGATGAGAGAGAACGAAAAAGAGAGACTCGTTTTTTGTCCGTTATGCCGGAGTCCGGTTTGCGTGCAAGGAGCGGGCGACCTTTTTTGACGCCCTGAGTCCGTCTGTAACGTGCAGGTATGGACTGAAGAGAACAGGGTGAACAGCATTTCACAAACTTTCTCCCACGCAATGCCAGAGCGTGTTGGCGCAGCCTTTGATCTGGCTGTGTTCGAGGCGTGGCGCTTTGCCGGGCAGACAGCGCCAAACCCCGCCGTGGGGTGCGTGTTGCTGGACGCACAGGGAGCCGTGCTGGTCATTGCCGCCCACCATAAGGCAGGTGAACTGCACGCCGAACGTCTGGCCGTGGAACAGGCGCGCGCCCTGGGTGTGGTGGAGCGGATTCATACCGCTGTGGTCACGCTTGAGCCATGCAACCATACCGGGCGCACACCCCCCTGTACGCAGGCCCTGCTTTCTACCCCCGTGCAAACGGTCTGGATTGGTTGTGCAGACCCCAACCCCCATGTGCCCGGCGGAGGGGCAGCCTATTTGCAGGCCCAAGGGCTGGCTGTGCGCTGGCTGGCCCACGCGCCCAATGGTGCGGCCTGCATGGCGCGCTGCCGTGCGCTGCTGGCCCCGTTTGCATGGCGTATGGTGCATGAGCGGCCGTGGATTACGGTCAAACAGGCCGTTAACGCCCAAGGCAGCATGGTGCCCCCCGCAGGCAGCACAACCTTTACAACCGCGCAATCGCTCCAGTTTGCCCATGCCCTGCGGCGGGTGACGGACGGTATTGTTACGGGCACGGGCACAATACAGGCTGACCAGCCCGCCTTTACCGTGCGGCATGTGCCAGACCACGCCAGCCGTCGGCGCGTGCTGGTGGTGTGTGGGGCGCAACGCAATGTGCCGCCCCACTGGCTGGCACAGGCCGAGCAGCGGTTTGATGTGTTGTTCTGCCCAGATTGCGCCGACCTGCCCGCCCTGCTGGCTAACACGTCGGCCCTGTGGGTCATGGTGGAGGCCGGTCCTACCCTGCTGCGCGCCATAAGTGCGCAGGGTCTGTGGGATGACTGGCTGCATATCGGGCAGGACGCGCAGGGGTGTGACCATTTTTCTGTTTCCACCCGACACGACATCTCCCCCCTTTCCCTTTTCCCTCAATGGGCAGAATGCACGCAGGAGCAGGCATGTTTTCCGGTATTATAGAATCCCTCGGTCAGGTCCTTAAGGTGGAGCAGGGTGCTCGCTCCCTTATGCTGGAAGTACAGACCGGGCTTGCCGATGTGGCCGAAGGCGAGAGCATTGCCGTTAATGGTGTGTGCCTGACAGCCGTTGCTCCGGCACAGAACATGCCCGTCCGTTTTTTTGTGAGCAGCGAGACACTGGACCGCACCATGCTGGGCACGCTCACGGCAGGCTCACGGGTTAATCTGGAACGCGCGGTCACGCCTTCCACCCGTTTGTCGGGGCATATTGTGCAGGGGCATGTGGACGGGCTTGGCCGGTTTGTAGGCGCGACCTTTGTGGGCGATGCCCGGCGTGTGGAATTTGATATTCCAGCAGACCTGCGCCGCTACATGGTGGAAAAAGGCTCCGTCGCACTCGATGGGATCAGCCTGACACTGAACGAGGTGGGGGCTGTGCATGATGGTATGTTCCGCATTGCCCTCATGATCATTCCGCACACATGGGACCACACCACGCTGGGCACGCTCAACGTGGGGGATGCGGTGAATGTGGAAGTGGATATCATTGCAAAATATGTGGAGGCACAATGTCAGGCAAAATGACACAGGGGCAGACCGCACCGCTCCAGCCTTCCGGGCGTCTGTTGCGCGCGCTGGACGCCGTGCGCGCGGGCCGCATGGTCGTGATGGTGGATGATGAGGACCGCGAGAACGAGGGAGATCTTGTGATGGCGGCCGAATTCATGACCCCGCAGGCCATGAACTTCATGATCACTCATGCCCGTGGGCTGGTCTGCCTGCCCCTGACTGCGGAGCGGGTTGCGCAGCTTGAACTGCCCATGATGGTCCGCCAGAGCGACAACACCGCCCAGTACGGCACGGCCTTTACCGTGTCGATCGAGGCGCGGGAGGGTGTGAGCACGGGCATTTCCGCAGCGGATCGCGCGCAGACGGTACTGGTCGCCACAGCGGATGATGCCGGGCCTGCGGATATTGCATCCCCTGGGCATATCTTCCCCCTGCGTGCCGAACCCGGTGGGGTGCTGGCGCGCATTGGTCATACGGAAGGCTCCATTGACCTGCTGCGCCTTGCAGGGCTCAAGCCCGCCGCGGTGATCTGCGAAATTCTGAACGAGGACGGCACAATGGCCCGCCGCCCTCAGCTGGACGTGTTCGCCCGCCAGCATGACCTGCCCATTATCTCCATTGCCGAACTGGTGACGTGGATCGGGGCTAACGGTCTGGCACCTGTTGCTCCGCAACCCGCTGCGGCTCCCGTGGCGGCGGAAGAGACCGTGCCCGATCTGGCCAAGGCCGCCCTGCCCAGCGTTTATGGCGGGAACGATCTGATTATCCACGCCTTTAAGGACGAAAACGGCGTGGAGCATGTGGCTCTGGTCAAGGGCGATGTGCGGCCCACAGGCCCGGTGCCGCTGGTGCGCCTGCATTCCGAATGTGTAACAGGGGATGCGCTGGGCTCCCTGCGGTGCGACTGCGGGTCCCAGCTTCAGGCGGCCTTGCAGGCCATTGGGCAGGCGGAGTGTGGCGTGCTGGTGTATGTGCGTGGGCATGAAGGGCGCGGCATTGGTCTGGTCAACAAAATCCGTGCCTACGAATTGCAGGATGCGGGGCTGGATACGGTGGAGGCCAACCACAGGCTGGGCTTTGCCACCGATGCGCGGGACTGGCGGGCAGCGGCCGGTATTCTGCGCAGCCTTGGCGTGGGGCAGCTTGATCTGCTGACCAACAACCCCGACAAGGTGCGCGCGCTGGAAAGCCGTGGCTTTGTGGTGCGCAAAAGACTGGGGCTGGAAATTCCGGCCAACACGTTCAACCGTGCCTACCTGCATGCCAAGCGCCAGCGCATGGGCCACCATCTGAGCTGCGATGCCCCAACCCCGGCGCTGCACACAGTTTCTGCCTGATCTGAATTATATCACGACGTAGCGATTATTAAGGAAAATACGACCCATGGGTACACGTTCCCCCGTTACTCTGCCTGACCTTAAGGCACTTTCCCCCGCTCCCCGTCTGGCGCTGGTTGTCAGCCGGTTTAATGAGACGGTAACAGGTGGCCTGCGTGATGGCGCCATTGCATGGCTGGGCGAGCACAACATTGCCGTGGCCGAAGGTGATGTGTTTGCCGCCCCCGGCGCGTTTGAAATGCCCCTGCTGGCACAGGCACTGGCCAAAAGCGGGCGGTATGAAGGCGTGATCTGCCTTGGCTGCGTGGTCAAGGGTGATACCGCGCATTTTGAATTTATCAGCCTTGGGGCGACCATTGGCATCATGCAGGCAAGCCTTGCAACGGAAGTGCCGGTCGCGTTTGGTATCCTCACCACTTATTCGGAAGAACAGGCGACTGTGCGTTCTTCGGATGATGTGCATAATAAAGGGCGTGAGGCCGCTGCGGCATGTGTGGAATCTCTTGCTCTCCTGCGCCAGATCAGGGAGGGGTAAAAGGAGCCACATGCCGGGGTCAGCAGCGCCTGGGGCATGGGATGGGGAGACTGCATGAAGCGCATCACTCTTGTGGCCGGCGTTCTGGGGCTGGGCCTGACGGTATGGATGCTCTCGCGCTTTGGCGCGCAGGCCATTTTTGCGCTTGTGATGACTGGCGGCTGGGGAATCCTTGCCGCCATTGTCTTTCATGGTGTTCAGGTTTCCCTTTCCGCGCAGGCGTGGCGTATTATTGCACGGCGTGACCTGCCCCCGCATCTGCCCCTGCGTGACTTTTTCATGCTCCGCTGTGTGCGCGAAGGGGTGAATAATCTGCTGCCCGTAGCGCAGGTGGGGGGGGAGGTTGTCTCCAGCCGCCTGCTGGCCCGGCGCGGTCTGGGTCTGCGCCGGGCCGCGGCCGCTACCATTTGTGACCTTACGATCGAACTGCTCAGTCAGGTGCTGTTTACGGTGGCGGGTCTGCTGTTACTGCTTGCTCTGGTCCAGCGCTCCGCCGTGACCGACAGGCTGCTCGAAAGTGCACTGGTCCTTGCCGTTATTGGTGTTGCCGTATTTGCCAGCCAGTGGCTTGGAGCCGTGGCGGTGGTGGAAAAGCTGCTGGAGCGGATTGCCGCCCATCTGGGCTGGGGCGGGGTTGAGGGTATTCGCGGTATTCATCAGGAAGTGCTGGGTCTTTACAAAACCCGGCGCAACGCGGTGACCTGTCTGGTCATCCAGTTTGCGGCATGGGCGCTGGGGGCGGTGGAAGTCTGCCTGATCCTGCATTTTATGGGGCATGACTGCTCGCTGGCGACCGGCTTTGTGATTGAGGGCGTGGGCGAGGCCGCCAAGTCCGCGGGCTTTGCCGTGCCCGGAGCACTGGGTGTGTCAGAGGGGGGGTATATGGTTGTCGGCGGGCTGTTTGGCATTGCCCCACCTGTTGCCATTGCGCTCTCGCTTATCAAGCGCCTGCGCGAAATTGCGTGGGGTCTGCCCGCTCTGGTGCTGTGGCAGTGGCTGGAACACGCATGGTCCGACCACGGGAAAAGCGCGGAAAAATCCCATTTTCCCCATTCTGGACGGTAAAAGAAGAGTGGTCTGTGTATATCGTCACTTGCATCGTGCGAAGCTGTTAGGCAAACCAAGGCGGTTTTGTGCCTGACGCCATGACTTTTCTAGGATCTTGTCGTTTATCATGCTCTTTGCACCCATAGGTCGTTTTATCACCCTCTGTGCGCGCCATGCGTGGCTGGTCGTGGCACTTTTTTGCGTGCTGTCAGGTGCTGGTGTTTATGCGGGCATGACACAGCTTGGCGTGACCACGGATACGAGCAAAATGCTCTCCCCCCGCCTCCAGTGGAAACAGCGCTCCGATGAGATGGCCCGCCTGTTCCCGCAAAAGGAGAACCTGCTGGTCGCGGTGGTGGAAGCCGATCTGCCAGAAGAAGGGCAGGAAACAGCCCAGCAACTGGCCACAAAGCTGGCGGCGGACCACAAGCACTTTGCCTTTGCCAACAGGCCGGATGCCAACCCCTACCTTGAGCGCAACGGGCTTATGTTTCTGGAGCCCAAACCTCTGGCGGGGATCCTGAACGACACAATTGCGGCCCAGCCCTTTTTGTCCGCTCTTGCGCAGGACCCGTCCGCGCGCGGGCTTTTTGGAGCACTCTCCCTGATAGCGGAAGGGGTCAAGACCGGGCAGGCCAATCTGGCTGGTTTTCAGGCACCCCTGACCGGCTTTGCCAATACGCTGGAAAAAGCAGCGGATGGTCAGGCGACTCCCCTGTCATGGCAGCGTCTGCTGGGCGGGCAGTTGTCCGACCTTGCCGGGCGTTACCAGTTTGTTATGACCCAGCCCATTCTGGACTATGGCTCCTTCCAGCCCGGAGGAGAGGCCACGGACGCCATGCGCGACGTGATCAAGGATCTTGAATTCGTGCGCACTGGCCACGCCAAGGTCCACCTGACCGGGCAGGTGCAGCTTGATGATGAAGAGTTTGCAACCGTGGCCGAAGGCATGGTGGCAGGGCTTGTCGGGTCCTTGCTGCTGGTCACACTGTGGCTTGCGCTGGCCGTGCGGTCATGGCGCGTGGTGCTGCCGATTGTGGTAACACTTGTTGTGGGGCTGTTGCTGACAACGGGCTTTGCTGCGGTGGCCGTGGGCACGCTCAATCTGATTTCGGTCGCATTCGCCATTCTGTTCGTGGGGATTGCGGTGGATTTTGCCATCCAGTTTTCCGTGCGCTTCAGGGCACAAAGCCCGATTGCCACGGGCAAGGATGGCATGTATGAAGCCCTGCGCATGACGGGGGAGGAAACGGGGCATCAGATTCTGGTTGCCTCCCTTGCCACGTCCGCCGGGTTTTTGGCGTTTACGCCCACAGCCTTTCTGGGCGTGGCCCAGTTGGGGCTGATCGCGGGTATTGGCATGCTGGTGGCATTTGTGTGCACAACCACCCTGCTGCCCGCGCTGCTGTGCATCTGCCACCCGCCGCTTAACTGCCCCAGCATGGGGTATGCGTGGATGAAGCCGGTGGATGTTAAAATCCGGCATCACCGCAAATGGCTTCTGGCGTTTTTTGGCGTGGTTGCGGTTGTCGGGCTGGCGCTGGTGCCTGCCTTGCAGTTTGATGGAGACCCGCTGCACACCAAAAACCCCAACTCCGAGGGCATGCGTGCGCTCAGCCTGCTGATCGGCAACCCGCAGACATCCCCTTACAGCGCGGAGCTTCTGGTCAAGTCTCTGGCGGAAGCCGAGAAAGAAGCCGATCGTCTGGATGAACTGCCCGATGTGCATGACGTCATGTGGCTTGGTTCATACGTGCCCAACCAGCAGCCAGAAAAACTCGCTCTTATTCAGGATGCGGCCTCCATGCTGCTGCCAACCCTGATTGTGCCCAACCCCAAGCCCGCACCCACTGCGGCAGACCTGCGTGCCGCTGCGGCCAGCACGGCCAAGGCTCTGGCAGAGGTGCAGGACAAGCTGCCAGCCAACGACCCGCTGCGCAGGATTGCTGCGGCACTGACCCGTCTGGCCACAGCGCCAGATGCTACGGTTGAAGCCGCGAACACAGCACTGGTACGCTTTTTGCCGCCAGAACTGGCACAATTGCGGAGCATGTTGCAGGCTGGGCCTGTGAGCATTCATGATGTGCCGCCAAGCATTGCAAACGACTACCTGCTGCCCGATGGCCGCGCTCTTGTGGAAGTCCACCCCAAAGGGGTGATGAGCAGTTCCGGCGCACTGCGCAAATTTGTTGCGTCCTTGCAGAAGGTCGAACCCGATATGGCCGGTACGGCGGTGGATATTGTGGAAAGTGCCCGCTCCATTGTGCGTGCGTTCGAGCAGGCCGCGGGGGCTGCTGTGGTCATGATCGCCATTATCCTTATGATCGCGCTGCGCAGGGTTAAGGATATGGCGCTTGTGCTGGCTCCGTTGCTGCTTTCCGCGCTGATGACGGTCATTCTGGTCGTGCTGCTGCCCGAAACGCTGAACTTCGCCAATATTATTGCGCTCCCCCTGCTGCTTGGGGTTGGTGTTTCCTTCAACATCTATTTTGTTATGAACTGGCGCGATGGGGTTCAGTTTCCGCTGGCGTCTCCCACAGCGCGGGCCGTGCTGTTCTCGGCCCTGACCACGGGTACGGCCTTTGGCTCGCTCGCCCTTTCTCACCATCCCGGCACGGCCAGCATGGGGCGTCTGCTCCTGCTATCGCTGACCTGCACATTGTTGGGTACATTGGTGTTTGTCCCAGCCCTGCTGCCCAAAAGACCGACTGACGACGTTTGAGCCCAAGGGGCACCGGGCGCATCAGGTTGCCCGGTCATGCGCGTAAAAAAACCTCCCCGGTTTGCGGGGAGGTTTTTTTATTGGCTACGCGTTAACCCTGCCGCACCAGACTGAGCGGATGCGGCAGGGGGTGGAGATATATGTCAGTTCTTGGACCAGTCAGGGTGGTGCGGCACTTCAATGTCGCGGCCCTTGAGCATCATGTCCCAGTAAACATGGGGGAACACGGTGGTCTTGAGGAACCATGCAAACCGGCTGGGCTTACGCTGGTCGTAGGGGAAGCTGGGAGCGGGCTTGCCGCCATACAGGAACTCGGCCAGCACGATCTTGCCATACGCCACGGTCAGCGGGCATGCGCCGTATCCGTCATACTGCCCGCTCAGTGAGCGACCATCGAGCGATGCCAGAACGTTGCGTACAACCACGGGGGTTTGTGCGCGGGCTGCTGCCATGGTCTTGGCGTTGGAGGTGTTCATAACATCCCCAATACCAAAAACGGTGGGGTATTTGGCGTGCTGGAGCGTTGTGGCGTTTACGTCCAGCCAGCCTGCGGCATCGGCCAGCGGGCTCTTTTTTACAAAGTCAGGGGCACTCTGGGGTGGGGTGACGTGGAGCATGTCAAACTCCCGAACCACCTTTGTTACCTTGCCGTCGGGTCCGGTTACCGCAAAGGTGGCCTTGCGCTCGGGCCCGTTTACGGCAATCAGGTTATGTTTGTATTGCAGGTTAATGCCGTAGTAATCCACCGCCTGCTGCAAGGCGGGGCGGAAGTAGGCCACACCAAACAGTGCGTCCCCCGCAAGGCAGAAGTCCACACTGGTGCGGTTGAGCGTACCCTGTTTGCGCCAGTGGTCAGCGGCAAGGTAGGCAATTTTTTGCGGAGCGCCCGCGCATTTGATCGGCATGGGCGGCTGGGTGAACAGGGCCGTGCCCCCCGCAAGGGACTGGATGCAGGTCCAGGTGTATTCCACCGTATCCTTGGAATAGTTGGAGCATACGCCATTGCGGCCCAGTGTTTCGCTCAGGCCTTCAATCTTGTCCCAGTCAAGCTGTAGGCCGGGGCAGACGATCAGGCGGCCATAGGCCACGGTGCGCCCGTCCTCAAGCGTGAGGGTATTGTTTTCTGGCGCAAAGGTGCTGACTGCCGCGCGCAGCCATGTGCAGCCCTTGGGAATAAGCCCGCCTTCCTGCTCCAGTGTGTCACGCAGCTTCATGACCCCTGCGCCAACCAGCGTCCAGCCCGGCTGGTAAGCGTGGGTTGTGGCGGGGTCTATAATGGCAATGTCCAGTGTGGGGCGTTCGCGCAGCATGCGGGCTGCAACGGCAATGCCAGCGGACCCGCCGCCAACAATAACAATGGTGTGCCTGATGGTGGCTTCCGTGCTGGGTGCTGTTTGGGTCATGGAGTGGTTTCCCTTCTGGTCGACCTTGAATTATGCGTGACACTATTCCAAACACTGACAATTAAATAAAGTATTTAATTGTCAGTGCGCCATGCTCTGGCGGAAGGTCAGTCCTTAAGCCAAACTTCAACCGGGCCGGTCAGTTTCATGGTCAGGGGGTTGCCGCGGCGGTCAACCGTCTTGCCAACAGCCACACGGACCCAGCCTTCGCTGACGCAGTATTCCTCAACGTTGGTTTTTTCCACGCCCTTGAACCGCACGCCAACACCGCGTTCGAGCAGGGCTTCGTTATAGAACTCGCTGTTGGGGTTGACGGAAAGACGGTCAGGCATTGCATCGGACATAATGGAAACTTCCTTGGTAAAACGATTGTTCGAACGGTGTTTTAAAAGCTTTTGAGCAGAAAGGCCATGCAATGCCAGCCGTGTTATGGCGCGGTGTTTGGCCGGGTGGTGCCCCCACGCGCCAGCTTGCGCCGAAACCACGCCGCGGCGTTATGGGCAAAGGCTGCCAGCCTGTGCATGAGCAGATAGACAACGGGGGTGGAATACAGGGTAAGCAACTGGCTGGTAGCCAACCCGCCCAGAATGGCAATGCCCAGCGGCAGGCGTAGCTCCGCTCCATAACCGCGGCCCACAATCATGGGAATGGCGGCAAAGGCTGCGGCCATGGTGGTCATAAGAATGGGGCGGAAGCGGGTCAGACATGCCGTTTTTATGGCCTCATGCGGGGGCAGGCCCTGTGTGCGCTCGGCATGGAGGGCAAAGTCGATCATCAGAATGGCATTTTTTTTGACGATCCCCACAAGCATGATCACCGCAATCATACTGATCAGCGAGAAGGGCTGCCCGAACAGCCAGAGTGTGAGCACCGCGCCAAAAGCTGCCGAGGGCAGGGTGGACAGAATGGTCAGTGGCTGAATGTAGCTTTCGTACAGAATGCCCAGAGTGATGTACATGGTGGTAATGGCGGCCACAAACACCAGAGCCTCGTTCACCAGATCCTTGTGCAGGTCGCCTGCCTCGCCCGAAAAATCGCCTTTCAGGCTTTCTGGCGCGTGCAGGTCACGCATGGTCCGGCGGATTTCGGTCTCCGCATCACTGAGTGAATGACCAGCGGCAAGGTCGAAGGAGAGTGCTCCAGAGACAAACCCGTTCTCGTGGCTGACCTGCAGTGGGGTAGGGGCACTGGCAATGCGGGCAACCGTGGGCAGGGGCACCATGGTTTCGGACGCGGCGGAAACGGCCGAACCATTGGAGGCCCCGGCTCCACCCCCGGCCAGCCGGTTGGCAATGGCGTTGCGGAAGGACTGTTCGGACAGGTTATCGCTGCGTGTGTCCGTGGCGTCTGCGGGTTTGCGCACCCGTATGGTGTTGGAGGCCACAGCCCCCGATGCCGTGCCGCCAGCAGTGGAGACCCACAGGGTTTTCAGCATTTCCGGGTTATCGCGGAACTGCTTTTGCACCTCCATGATCACGTAATAGGTTGTGAGCGGGGTGGAAATGCTGGACGCCGTGCGCTGGCCATACGCATCGTACAGGGCGTTGCCAATAAGCTGCGGGGTTATCTGGTAGCGGGCTGCGTTGTCGCGGTTGATCAGCACATGCAGCGCCATGCCGTGCCCGGTCGTGTGGCTGCTGACCCCGCTCAGAATGGTGCTTTTGCGCAGGGCTTCGGTCACGCGGGGCACCCACAGGTCAATATCGGCCTCGTTTTCGCTCCGGAAAACAAAGCTGTAAGCCCCCTCATGCACACGCTGGCCGCCACCGTTAATGTCACCCGCGTTGGAAATGCTGGCCGTAAGCCCCGGTATGGTGCGCACGGCCTGCTGAATATAGGCGGCAATGGCTTCGGGCGTTTGCGTGCGCTGGTCTTTGGGTTTGAGCTGGGCGTAGACCTCCGCCTCGTTCGCGGCATCCTCCCCGGTAAAGCCGATCACGCTCTCCACCCCCGGAGCTGCCTGCATGGCATCGAGCACCGTGCGCGCCTTGGTGGACATGGCAGAAAAGGAGGATGTCTGGTCCACGCTCAGGTAGCCTTGCAAAAGGGCAATGTCCTCCGCAGGCAGAACGGTTTTGGGGATAATGATGATCAGCCCGATGGTGGCTACAAAGCTGAGCGGGAGTGAAAACAGCGTCCACCATGGGTGGCGCAAAGCCACATCAAGCGAGCGTTGGTAAACACGCATCATCCATGCCAGCGCATGGTCCGTGGCATCGGCCAGCAGGTGGGCTGCACGGACGAACGGATTGGCTGATTTTGGGAGTGGTGCCTGCGCGGCAGGATGCACTTCCAGAAAACGGGCGCACATCATGGGGGTGAGCGATACGGCCAGAAAAAACGAGACCGAGACGGCAATGGTCAGCGTCATGGCGAATTCAAAAAAGATTTTGCCCGCAATGCCCCCCATGAGCAGCAGAGGCAGAAAGACCGCAATCAGGGAAATGGTGATGGACAGAATGGTAAAGCCGATTTCCTGCGCGCCCTGCAATGTGGCCTGCATGCGGCCCATGCCTTCTTCCATGTGGCGGGCAATGTTTTCCACCACCACAATGGCGTCATCCACCACAAAGCCGGTCGCAATGGTCAGCGCCATGAGCGAGAGCGTGTCCAGCGAAAAACCCAGCAGGTGCATGAAGGCCAAAGACCCGGCGAGTGAGACCGGCACCGTAATCGCGGGAATAAAGGTGGAGCGCCAACTCCGCAAAAAGGCGAGCACGACCAGCACGACCAGCACGACCAGCAGGACGGAGCCAAGCAGGGTCTCCTGCGTGTCCTCCAGCGCTCCACGGATGGACACCGAGCGGTCCGAAACCAGCGTAAACGCCACATCCGTAGGCAGGGCATTGCGCAAAATGGCCGCGCGTGTGCGAATGGCGTCTGTGACCTCGATCACATTGGTGCCCGGCTGTGCGCGAATAATGGCCAGTACGGCGGACTGCTTGTTGTACCACCCGGCTGTGCGCTCGTTCTGGGGGCCGGAGCGTACCGTGGCCACGCTGCTCAGCCGTACGGGGCGGTTGTTGCGGTAACCAATCACCAGATCGCGGTACTGTTCGGGGCTGTGGGCCTGATCGTTGGTTTCCAGCGTTAGCCGCTGGCCCCCGGTTTCTATGAATCCTTTGGGGGTGTTGGCGTTGGCCGAGGCAAGGGCGGAACGCACATCCTCAAACCCGATGCCATACTGGTAGAGCAGTTGGGGGTTAACCTCCACACGGATGGCAGGTTTGTCCGAGCCGACAATATCCACCCAGCCAACGCCCTTGACCCCGGCCAGCATGGGTTTGAGGTGTGTTTCCCCCAGATCACGCAGGGCGGTTACGTTGCGCGTGGCGGAGGTCAGGGCCGCAACCATGATCGGGCTATCCGACGGATTGGCCTTGTAATACTGGGGCTGGTCCAAAAGTGTGTGGGGCATGTCCGCCCTTGCCGCGCGCAGGGCGGCCTCCACATCCCGCGCGGCACCATTTATGTCTCGGTTATTATCAAAAAACAGCAGGATAAACGCGCTGGAATCCGTGGTGTCCGAGCGCATGCTGCTTACGCCCGCAATCTGGCCTAGCCTACGCTCCAGCGGGGTGGTGACCGCACTGGCCAGTTGCTGGGGGGAACTGCCGGGTTGGGAGGCAATAACGTAAATAACCGGGACAGAAATATTGGGCAGGTCCGCCACCGGCATGGCGCGGTAGGCAAAAAGCCCCGCCACCATAAACGCAACCGCCATAAGGGTTGTGCCAACGGGGCGCATAATGAACAGCCGACTGAAAGACACCGGCAAGGCTCCTCTGGCTTTGTTGGGTATAGTGAGTGTGCCTGCTAGTTCTGCTGCGCAGGGGGGACGCTGGGCAGATTGACATCTATCCGCCCCTTGCCATCGCGCTCGGTCGCTATGGTGCCGGTTGCCTTGTACACGCTAATGCCACCTGCGCCCTGCACATGCAGGGCCGCAACGCCCGTTGTGCCACCAAAGCTGGCCTGGCCCTTGCCTGTATTATTGATGTCCAGTGCCCTGAGCGTGCCCGAGGGGACCGTAAGGCTTGCCGTGCCAGCAAGGTAGACTGCCAGTGCCGGGGCGTTGGCCTGATGGATGGTAATGGGGGCCGATACTGTGGAGCGCAGGCGGGCCGATCCGGCCAATGTGCCTATACTAATAGGGCCGGTGGAGTCCGATGCCAGATCAACAGGGCCGGTCCTGCCAAGGTCAATCGCGCCCGAACCGGACTGAATGGACATGGGGCCACTCCGGTCGTCAATAACAATGCGTGTGGCCTGCGGGCTGTCTATGGCCAACGGCATGGCCGAGGGCATGTGCAGTTCCAGATTTTGCCCGGTGGGGCAGCCTACCTGCGTTAGGGTTATGGTGCCATCTTCTGCCGTGGTGCTTTGCAGGCCCAACGGCCAGATCCCCCCAACGTCCACCCTGCCGGATAGGGTCTTGTCGGTGACAATATGCAGGCTGTTCAGGCACGGCGCGCTAACCTGTACCCGCTGGCCGGGTTGTCCCGCGCATAGGCGGCGGAGGTCAGGCACAGACCAAGGGTGCAGAGCACAGCAGTCAGGCGGGGCAGGGCAAAGGAATGGCGCATAGCTGTGTTTGTGCCAGCATGGGGGGCGGGCGTCCATACTCTATCCCTAATGCCGCGCGCCGTTGCCCCCCGTGCCGCCCATAAGGGCATCATGCAGCCTGTCCAGTGCTTCGGTCAGGGAATCATGCGCGCGTTTGCCCTTGCTGCCAACAATAGTAACTGTGGTGGTCATGCCCGCGGCAAGCTGGGTGCCGGGGGGAATGCTGTCAATCTGTACGCGTACGGGAATACGCTGCGCCAGCCGCACCCATGTATAGACCGGGTCCACAGATGGCAGCCCTTGGGTGGAAGGCGTTGCATTGGGTGTGGCAATACCGCGCGTAATGCTGGTGACATGCCCCCACATGGGCTGGCGGTAGCCCATAAGGTCCAGTCGGGCGGGGTCGCCAATATGGATGGAGCGGATTTTGGTTTCCTCAAAATATCCGTCAACCCAGTAGGAGGAAGCGTCAATCACCTGAATATTGGCTTTGGCGGCGGTGGCGTAGTCACCTACGCGCATGATCAGGTTGGTAACGTACCCGGTTACGGTGCTGCGCACATGGGTTCGATCAAGGTTGATATTGGCTTGTGAGAGTGCTGCCATGGCCGAGGCATACTGCGCCTTGGCAACCTCCGCCGTGGCCTGGAACACCTGTTTTTCCTCGCGGGAGGCAGCGGCGTCGGTCAGGTTGTTGCGACGGTATTCCTGCGTGGCCTTGAGCACCATGTCCGCCTGACGTTCGTTGACCAGTGCGGTGGCCGACGCCACATCCACCTTAAAGTCAAACGGATCAATATCGTACAGAACATCACCTGTATGGACAAACTGGTTATCGCGCACCTTGATGTCGATAATCTGGCCCGAAACACGCGGCGCAATATCGGCCACCTGTACGCGCACCTGCCCGTTACGGGTCCATGGGGCGGCGGTGTAATAATCCCACAGCACAAAGCAGACCACGGCCGCAATGGCCAGAATTATGCCGGTCGTAACAAATTGCAGAAGGCGGCGCGCACGTTCAAACACGGCGGAAAAGCCCTTTCACAGCAGGATGGTATAAAGGCCGATAAGGCCGATAAGGATGCCAAATTCGGCCAAAGGCAGGTTCCACACCACGCGGCGTGCACGCACCTTGGCCAAAAGCGGGTTGAGTGCGAGCAAGGTGGCAATGGCCAGCCCCGCATGCACCACAAAGGAGGAAACCAGCAGACCGCCAATATCCAGAACAGGCTGGAGTTGCATCATCTTAGCGGGCCTTCCACTGCTGGTCGGGTACGGGCAGCAGGTCATATAGGTGTAGGGCGGAGCGGTTGTGTTCGAGCAGCCTAATGGCTCCCACCATGGCGGATACGGCGGCAAGGGCGGTGGCCATCTGCCCATGTGGCAGCCCAATGGCATGGTCGAGCAGAATGCGGGCCTTGTGCTTCATACGCACAAGGGCTGCATCCACGTTGTAAATAATGGTGGAGCGGTAGGCGGATTCCGCATCCAGCCGGATGGCGGGAATGGTGGCCGCGCGTTGCAGGTGGCGGCGGGCGCGGGCCAGTTCAAGGTTGAGCGTATCCAGGCTGGCAAGGCGGGCAAAAACACGCTGGCGCGCTTTGTTGGCGGGCAGGTAGCGGTTCCATTCCAGAATACGGCATAGCCGGTCGTAATGGCGGCTGATCAGGGCGGAGCCAGCCTGCTCGCCATGTCCTTCAAACTGGAGCAGCAGGTCATGCCCGATGGTAATGCCCACCCGGAAGCGCCTGCGTGATGCGGAGGGAGGGAGGAGGAGGACCAGCGAAATAAAGATCATGATCGCGGCAAACAGGTACAGCACATTACGGTCAATAAAGGCCGATGGCTCGTAATTCTGCTGGTCGGCTACCCCCAGAATAACAAAAAAGAACACCCCGGCATTAAACCCGATCGTGGCTGTTCGAGGGTGCATGAGCAGCAGGCACCCGCCAAAAATAACGGGAATAATGACCAGCGCCAGAAAAGGCATGTCCGCCCCATGGGGGAGAATGCCAAAGTTGAGCACGGCCGCCACAAAAATGGCCAGTGGTGTGCCCAGGAGTGCGCCCATGCCAAAGCCGCGCACATTGTAGGTTGTGGCCGCAAGGGTGAGGATGATCGCAACCTGCGAGAGAGCGGAATACGTGGCCGGAATATCGGAAATAATGCACAGCCCTGCTGCCACGGAAAACCCGATGAGTGTGCGCAACCCGTTCAGCAGGGCGGCAATGACGTCATCATGCTGGTCAATTTTAAGCTCGGGGGCCTGTGTGCGTGCGCGTTGGCCGTGTTCAAACGCATCTATGCCATCCACCGCCCATCGTGCGTCGGACAGAAGGGCCATGGAGCGTTCAATCAGCCATGCCTCATCCAGAGTTGGACCAAGGCAGAGTTCGTTTTCGTGCGCTTCGCGCGCTAGGTCTTCCAGATCATGCACCGCTTGTGCCGGGGAATCGACGGGGGTGCCATCTCCAAAAGAATTGCGGATGTGTTTGAGCACCGTGGCCGAGACCTCCCCCTTGCGCAGCACAAGAGCAATGGCCTGACTGCACGAGAGCATTTCCAGCAGCGCCACCATGGCCGAGTGCGCGCCTGCAAGCCGTAAGCGTGCATCGGGCAGTTCGGTCTTGGCGAAGGAAATTTGCGAGGTCAGGGCAATAATTTCCCCCGCAAGGCCCGCGCAGGCCATGCTGTCGGGAATGCTGTGGCCAGCCAGTGCGTCCTTGGCAATGCGGCGCACCATGTCCGACGTGCGGCGCAGGTTGGCTGTCAGTTTTTCAAACGCAGTGGGGGAGCCAAAAATGTCGTTGATCGCGGCGGTGGAGGCAATGCCTACAACAATGCAGGACACGCGGTTGACCGTAACATCAAAAATGCCCGCCGGGTTATCAATACAACTGATCCCCACAATAGCGACCGTATAGCCCGAGAGCATGGCCGCGTAGGCCCGGAAGTCGCGCTCAAGCGTGCCAACTATGGTGCACAGGGTCAGCCACAGCGCCACCCCCCCCAGAAAAACCCCCCGTTCCTGATTGAAGCAGGCGGTCAGAAAAAGCGCGACAAACGCGCCAATAATAGTGCCCGCCAGACGGTACAGCGCCTTGGAGAGCACCTGCCCACGCAATGGCTGGGCCAGAATCATAACCGTAACAGCCGCCGTGCCGGGGGAGGAAAGTTGGAGCCAGAACGCGGTGCCAAGTGCCAGCACGGCAGACAGCCAGGTCCGCAGGCAGAACAGGAACCACCCGGGAGAAAACACGGAGGGCGGGAGTTGGAGGAACCAGCCCCGCCACCCCGGTCTGTGCATAAAAGCTGTTTTCTCAGCGGTCATTCTGGTCTGCTTTTGCTGTGGCCACTGAGGTAGGATTGCCCCCGAATCCGAATTGACAGGCGTATATTAAAATAAAATATAATGTTTGAGGAAAGTTCTGCCCATAGTCTGGCATTGCGTTAAACGCGCAGCAGACCTGAAGCATAAGCCTGCAAACTATAATGGGGCTAATCAACTCTGGGTCTGGCGCACGCATGGCTGTTATTGGCGGCATGGTTGTGCCTACCATCATGCCATATTCCGTCTTGTCGATCTATTGGTGGTGCAGGCACAACAGTGTGTATGAAAATTGTTCATACCTCCGACTGGCAGATCGGCCGGACCTTCAGCTTTGTAAATGATGATGCACTGGGCGCGCTTCAGGCGGAGCGGCTGAATGTGATCGAACGCATAGGTCTGCTGGCCCGCGCAGAGGGTGCCGCGCATGTGCTGGTCGCAGGCGACGTGTATGAACACGAAACCCCCTCCGAGCATACATTGCGCCAGCCCATGGAGCGCATGCGCCAGTTTGCGGATATAAGCTGGCACCTTATTCCCGGTAACCACGACGCCCATATTCCCCAAGGGGTGTGGACCCGCCTGCTGCGCGACAATGCGGCCCCCGACAATGTCAAGCTCCACCTTGATCCCGCACCGGTGGAACTGGATGCCGCGCATAATGCGTGGCTGTTGCCCGCCGTTTTGCAGCGGCGGCACACCCTGTCCGACCTTACGGCTTATATGGATGACGCCCCAACGCCAGAAGGGGCCTTGCGCATTGGGGTTGCCCACGGCTCGGTCGTAGGGTTCGGGAATGAGGACGAGGCCCAGAACAACCCCATAGCCATAGACCGCGCAGCCCGGGCCGGGCTTGCCTATCTGGCATTGGGGGACTGGCACGGTTATCGCCAGATCAACGAACGCACGGTGTATTCGGGCACGCCGGAGGTCGACCGCTTTGGCACAGGGGGTGCTGGTGGTGGTGAATGCGTGGTGGTGGAGTTTGCTGGCCCCACGGCCCCGCCACGGCTGAGTACACACAAAACCGGGCGCTTTATCTGGCGCAAGTTTGAGAACGTGGTGCTGACCAGTGGTGCGGATATAGAAGCGCTGGAAAACCGTGTGCGCGCCATAGCCCCCGAACAGCCCCATACCATTCTGGCATGGCTGGAGGTCAGCGGCATGCTCGGGGTGGATGATCTGGCATTGTATGAATCCCTGATCGACCGCCGCCTGCGTAGCGCGCTGACCTGTCTGCGCCTGACGGGCGCTCCGGGGCTTGCCGCGGGGGAGGATGATCTGGACATGCTTGGTACGTCCGGCCCCGTGCGCGCGAGCGCTGCGGCCCTGCTGGAGCAGGTCAATGCCGGAGGGGCCGAGGCCGCCGTGGCGCAGGAGGCACTGCAAAGGCTCTTCCTGCTCTGGGGCGAAGTACGGAGGGCCGCACAATGATCCTGACCGACATCCAGATCGAAGCCGTGCGCCGCTTTGCCTCCCCCATTCGGGTCGAAGGGCTGGGGGCGGGGCTGAACGTTCTGGCTGCCCCGAACGAGGCGGGAAAATCCACAGTGCTCAAGGCCTTGCGGGCAGCCCTAACCCTCAAGCATGGCTCCAAGGCCCAGCCGTTCAAGGACCTGCTGCCCTATGGGGGTGGCTCCCCCCATATTGGGGTGGCGTTTACGTGGAACGGTCAGTCCTGCTGGTTGGAAAAAAAGTTTGGCAACGGCAATCTGGCCCGGCTTGATCTGGGGGCCGAACGGTTTGACGGGGAGGAGGCGGAAGAACGCCTGCAAGCCCTGTTCGAGCTGGAAAAAATCAACAAATACGAAGCCGCAGGGCTTTGGAACGCCCTGTTGGTGGAGCAGGGCGAAAGCTTTGCCCAGCCCCCCCTGCAAGGGGCAGGGCGGGCAAGCCTTCAGGCCTGTCTGCAACAGAGCCTACAGGGGGTTACCGGCACGGCCGAGGCCAGCGCCATGCTGGCATTGGTGAGCAAACGGCTTGCCCAGTACCAGACCGCAACCGGCAAGGTCAGCCAGCGCATGCGGCAGGTGCAGGAGGCAAGCGAGCACGCCCATGCGCTGGTCGCCACACTTGTTGCCCGCCGGGAAGCACTGCATGAGGACATAAACGGGCTGGAGCAGACCCGCCGCATGCTGGCCGAGAGCGAAAACCCCGAACTGCGCAGGCAGGCGGAGGAAAAGCTTGTTGCCCTGCGCCACAAGCGCGATCTGCTGCTTGGACTGGCAGCGCAGGAGCAGGCTGCACAGGCACAGTTGAATGCAACCGAACAGAATTTGCAGCATTTTCAGGCCGAGCAGGAACGCCGTCAGACGCGCAGAGCCGACATTGCCCGGCTTGAGCAGGCACTGGCCGAAACCCGGCTTGGGCAGACCGAACTGGAACATCTGGCCCATGATGCGGACCAGAAGCTGGCTCAGGCGCAGGCTGGGTTGGGTGCGGCCTCAACCCGGCACCAGCAGGCCCGGGCCACTTTGTCCCGCGTGAGGCAAAGGGCCGCACAGGTGCATAACCAGCAGGCGCTGGCGCAGGAACGTACCGCTTTTGAGCGTGCCGACGCCGCATGCGCAAGGCTGGAAAAAGCACAGGCCACCCTGCGCGTTATGCCAGTGGATGCGGCTTTTATGCGGCGGCTGGCCAAAGCCGTGCAGGGGGTGCAGCAGGCTCAGGCCCGCATGCAGGCCCAGGCCACACGGTTTGTGGCCACCTTGCAAGCTGATGCAGCAGGCACCGTATGGCTGAACGGCCAGCCCTGCCCACTGACCCCCCAGTCCCTGACAGACGTGAGCGAACTTGTGGTGGATGGCGTGGGACGCTTTACCATAAGCCCCCCCACCCAGCAGAGCGAGGCTCTCCATACCGCCCTGGCAACCGCCCAGACAGCTTTGGATGACCTGCTGGGGGAGGTGGGGTGCCACAGTGCCGATCAGGCCGAAAGCCAGCATGAGGCCCGCAGGCAGGCCGAACGTGCGGTGGAACAGGCCAGTGCCGAGTGTATGGCCCTGCTCAATGTGCCACAGGCCAGCCACATAGGGAGTGCTCTGGACCAGCAACGCCAGAAGCTGAACGAGCGGGAAGCCCTTTTTGCCAAGGAGCAGGCGGCACAGGCGGACTTGCCCGTAGAGGATGCCGCACAACTGGATGAGGAACAGGCCAGCAGGCAGGAGCAGGATGCGCTTATGGCGGAGGAGGCCGCCCGCCAGCATGAGCGCGATGTACAGAGCCAGCATCGCGTGGCGCATACCCGGCTGGAGCAGGCTCTTGCCCAGACCGTGCAGCAGCAGCAGACCCTGCAACGCGACCAGCGCGAACTGAGTGTGTGGGTTGAACGCGACCCAGATGCAGCCCTGCTGGCCCGTACCAGCCAGAGTGAGCAGGACCGGCGGCACGCACAGGCCGAACTGGCCCGCATTGCCCAGATCCGCCAGCAGGAGGAACCTCTGGCTGTGGTGGAACAGGGCATTCTCCGCCGCGAGCAGGATATGGAGCGTGTGCGTGATCAGGTGACGCGCCTGTCCATGGATAAAATGGAGCGGGAAACACGTATCCGTCAGGCTGAAGGGGACGGGCTGGATGAACAACTGGCCAGTGCCGAGCGCCATGCCGAGCAGCTACAGGGGGAACTGGCTGCATGGGAGCGCGAGCGCGCAGCCCTTGCGCTGCTGGAAAGCACACTGCTCAAAGCGGAAACCACACAGACCGAGCGCTATCTGGCCCCGTTGGTGCAGGCCATGCAGCCTGCTTTTTCGGCCCTGTTCCGTGGGGTGACACTGGAAGTGGATACACAGTTTGCCCTGACCGGCCTGACCCGCCAGCGCGCGGAGGACATTAAAGACCTGTCCGATGGAACAAGGGAGCAGATTGCCGTGCTGGTCCGGCTGGGGTTTGCCGAACTGCTGCACAAACGGGGTGCCCCAGCCATTCTGGTGCTGGATGATGCGCTGAGTTTTTCGGACTCGCAGCGGCTGGAGACCCTGTTTGATGTGCTGTCCGATGCCGCAACACGGTTGCAGATCATACTGCTGACCTGCCACGCGGAGCAGTTTACCCCCTTGCGGGGGAATATGCTGAGCCTGCGCCCGATGGAGCGGTTTGAGGTTCCCCGTTAATTACAGAACCGCGTTGAACTGAAGCCCCATGACCGCCGCATCGTGGAAGACGGTGCTGCCACCGGGGCGGTTGATGTACTGAAAGTCCGGCTGCAGGGAAATGCCGGGGGCTACGTGGGCGTTGTAGAACACTTCGTAAATGTTCTCATGCGACTGAACGCCCCAGACCGGCCCCCACTGGTTGGAGGGGAAGGCCACACCGGCATTGACCGCGGCTTCCTGCTGCAAGGTGGAGGCGCGGCTCATGAGTTCCCACTGGTACATGGCACCAACACTATCCATCGGGCGGCCCCATTTGGCGCCGGTTTCCACCATGCCCGCCCAGATATGGTGGGACATGGCGGTGGTGTGCCCGTCCGCCCACATCCAGCCTGCAAGGGCGATCAGGCCATTGGTCGGGCCATCACCATTGCGGATCAGCATCTGGTCGGCCATGACCCATGCGCTGGCCCGGCCCGCGCGGTAGCGTTTGGGCATGCCGGTCTCAATCCACGGGTTGCCGTGTATGTCTTCCAAAAGGTCGGGGTAACTGGAGTTATCGTACCCAAAACCGGCCTTGTAGTGTCCGTTCAGGTGGTCTTTGCCAAATTTGGGTAGCCAGCCCACTTCCACGGGGGAGGAGAACTTGCCCAGACCATCCTGTGCCCATGCCCAGCCGGAAATGCCGCCGTTGAATGCGTGGGGAGAAACCGCAAACAGCGCACCCATGATATAGGTCTCGCTCGTGGGCATGACACGGGCGACAAACCCGAGGTTGCCTGATGGCCAGTCACGCGCGCCCTCGGTATATTTGGTGGGGGCGGGGTTACCGCACATGGCCACGTTCATGTACATACAAAACAGCGGGGAGGCGGCAAAAAAGCTGCCCGGCGGGATCCAGCCCGCACTGACGTCCAGATGATTATGGAAGAACGAATGTTCGGCATACAGGTAAACAAGGTGGGCCACCACGTTGCCTCGGCCACCATAAATCTGCTGCACGCCGCCTATGGAATCCCCAATATAATCCGTGCTCAGGTTCCGCCCGTGGCCGTTCACGACCATCATATGGGTCCAGAAGTTCTTGAACAGGTCCGTATTGGTCAGCTTGCCCCAGTCCACGTCCAGTTCCACACCAGCCTGACCGGCATCGGTCTCACCCTTCCTGCGGCCCCCGCGGAAGTTGCCTGCCAGTTCCTCATGCACGTCGGCCAGAATATGGATGCCGTGGTTGATCAGCCACGGCTGCGCACCACCCCAGTTGCCAAAAAATGGTCCTTGCCATAGGGGGCGGAAAACAGGGGGCCGGGGTCTTCGACCAGATTGGCCTCGTTATCAACTTCCAGACTGGGTAAAAGACCAATAGAACTGTTGCCACCGGGCAGGATCTGCGCCCGTGCGGGAAGGGCCGCAGCCATGAGGGGGAGAAGGAAGGCAAAAAGCCAGAACGTGCGAAAAGGAAAGAAAATACGTTTGGTCATGATCCCAATTATGTTGTCTTTGGATTGGTCTTGTGCGTGAGCCATAAGATCAATCATGGTTTATCGGGGTGTAACAACCCCAATCCCTAAATGTTTTTTAGGGCCGGTGCAGGCAAAAGGTTGCCCTTATGTGGTTATTTTCTGCTTCAGACGGCTATTATTCATTTCTCTGATGCGTTTTTGCATCATACTTGCGGAGATATAACAGTCAGCCATGTCCAAGATAGATATGAACCGCCCGTTTTTGCCTGTGCGTATTGCTGTTATGACTGTTTCGGATTCGCGCACGCTGGAGACGGACACCTCCGGGGCAGCCCTTGTGGCCCGGGTCGAGGCCGCAGGGCACACCATTGCCGCGCGCACCATTGTTTCGGATGATACGGACCTGATCGTAGCGCAGTTGAGCGCATGGATCGCGGACCCGCTGGTGGATGTGGTCATTACCAATGGCGGCACCGGAGTAACCGGGCGGGACGTGACACCAGAGGCGTTCGAGCGCGTTATGGAAAAACGGATCGAAGGGTTTGGCGAGCTTTTTCGCATGCTGTCCTATCAGAAAATTGGCACATCCACCATTCAGTCCCGTGCTGTGGCCGGTGTTGCGGGGGGGACATACCTGTTTGCGCTCCCCGGTTCGACCGGGGCAGTCAAGGATGGATGGGACGATATTCTGGTGTTCCAGCTCGATAGCCGCCACCGTCCCTGCAACTTTGTGGAACTGATGCCCCGCCTGCGCGAAGGGCTGAAGGAGAGCTCTCACCATGACTGATGACGTAAAGCTGCTGATGCTGGCGGGTGACTACGTGGAGGACTACGAGATTATGGTCCCCTATCAGGCACTCACCATGCTGGGCTACAAAGTGGATGTGGTCTGCCCCGACAAAAAGGCAGGGGATAAGGTCCTGACCGCCATCCATGATTTTGAAGGTGCGCAGACCTACAGCGAAAAACCCGGCCATGCCTTTACGCTGACCGCGGATTTTGAGGCGATTGATACGGACGACTATCTGGGGCTAATTGTGCCCGGTGGCCGTGCTCCTGAATATTTGCGGCTTAACGCACGGGTGCTCGATATTGTGCGTGCCTTTGCAGACCGGCCATTGGCTGCCATCTGCCACGGTGCGCAACTGCTGGCGGCCGCAGGGGTTATCAAGGGGCGCACGGTATCGGCCTATCCGGCATGCAGGCCGGAAGTGGAACTGGCTGGCGGCATTTATGCCGATATAGCAGTCACGGACGCCGTAACGGATGGTGAACTGGTGAGTGCCCCGGCATGGCCTGCCCACCCGGCATGGCTTGCGCAGTTTTTAAAGGTGCTTGGCGCTAACGTCAGCATTTGAGCGCGTCCTCCGCGCACCCCATGTTGGTGGGGGCGCGGAGGCAAATACCCGGCGGCAGCAGAGAATACGCCGGGTGTGCCGCCTGCTCAGTAATCGCTTACGGCAGGGCGGTTGAGCATGGCCATAAGTTCGCGCCGCGTATCGGAATTATTGCGGAACACGCCCAGCATGGTGCTGGTGACCATGGACACGCCGGGTTTATGTACGCCGCGTGTGGTCATGCATTCGTGCGCAGATTCAATAATAACGGCCACACCGTGGGGTTCCAGCTCGTCATTAATGGTGTTGGCGATCTGGGCCGTCATGCGTTCCTGAATCTGGAGGCGGCGGGCATAGGCGTCCACCACACGGGCCAGTTTGGAAATACCCACAACCCGCTGGCGCGGCAGGTAGGCCACATGCGCACGGCCAATAATGGGGGCCAGATGGTGCTCGCAGTGGCTTTCAAAACGGATGTCACGCAGCAGGACAATCTCGTCATACCCATCCACTTCGGAAAAAGTCCGGCGGAGCAGGTTGGCCGGGTCAATCTCATAGCCCGAAAAAAAATCGGTATAGGCGCGGGCAACACGGGCGGGTGTGTCCAGCAGACCTTCACGCGTTGGGTCATCTCCCGCCCAGCGCAGCAGGGTGCGTACGGCCTGTTCGGCCTCTTTTTGGGTGGGGCGGTCGGTGTGGTGCTCAGGCACGCTCATGCCGGTCTCCTGCTTTATTATTGGAGCTGGTGGTTCTGGAAAGGGCTGTCCAGACTGAAGGCGGGAATGGCGACGTCAAACCGGGTTCGGTCCGTGGTGGCTTGCAGCAGGTAGGACCCGCGCATGAACCCACCGGGCGTGGAAAGGGACGCCCCAGACGTATATTCATAAAGAGTGCCGGGCTGGATAATGGGCTGTTCCCCCACAACGCCTTCGCCATGCACATGTTCGGTGCGGCCGGTCGTGTCGGTAATATGCCATGTCCGCTCAAGCAGTTGCACCGGCCTGTTGCTGTCGTTGCCAATGCGGATGCGGTAGACCCAGCAGTAGCTGTGCTCATCCGGCTCAGACTGGTCAGGGAGCCAGAAGACCTGCACAAGCACGCGAATACCCTCGGTAACGGCTTCGTACACGGGGAGAGGCGAAAACAGTTCGTTCAGAGCATCTTCCGGGGATTGTGGAAGGGGGGCAACGGCCCAGTCGGCCATGGGTCTCCAGCTCCTGCAAAATGGAAAAAGGTTCGGCCCTCACCAGCCGTCCGTGCGCTCGGTCCGCATCTGCTGCGAAGAGCGTGGCAGTATCATGAACATGGGGGTTGTGCAAAGCGGCATCAGGCCCGCCATGTGCGCCAGCGGACCTTGGTAGCGGGCTGAGCCCCGTGTTGCCGGGGCATCAGACCGCTACCTGCGCAGGGATGCTGTTTTTTTACAGCGCCTTGAGTGCGGCTACGCCGCGCGCCAGATCGTCAATCAGGTCCGCACTGTCTTCCAGCCCGACGGAAAAGCGGATTGCGCCATCCGTAATGCCAAGTGCTGCCCGTTCCTCGGGGCTGATCTTGGAGTGGGTGGTGGTGGCCGGGTGGGTCACCAGCGAGCGGGAGTCGCCCAGATTGTTGGAAATGGCGATCAGTTCGAGGGCGTCCATAAAGGCAAAGGCCTCTTTTTGCCCGCCTTCAACCGCAAACGCGACCAGCGTGCCATGCCCGCTCATCTGGCGCTGGGCCAGTTCGTATTGCGGGTGGTCCTTGCGGCCGGGGTAGCGCACCAGTTTGATCCCCGGAGCCGAGGCCAGATAATCCGCTACAGCCGCTGCATTGCGGGCCATGGCTTCCACACGCAGGGAGAGCGTTTCCAGCCCCTTGAGCATGACCCATGCGTTAAAGGGCGAGAGCGCGTTGCCGGTGTTGCGGGTATAGGGCTGGAGGGTCTCGGTTATCCAGTCCTTGCGGCCCAGCACAGCACCACCCAGCACCCGGCCCTGACCATCAATGTGTTTGGTACACGAATACACCACCACATCCGCCCCAAGCTCCAGCGGTTTTTGGAAGATGGGGGAGGCAAACACGTTGTCCACAATCACAATCGCACCCGCCTTGTGGGCGCGCTCGGAAATGGCTGCAATGTCTAGAATGTCCAGCATGGGGTTGGACGGGCTTTCCAGCAGCACCGCATCTGTGGGGACAGACAGCGCCTCGTCCCACTCCGCCAGATTTTCGCCATCTACAAACACGGTTTCCACGCCGTAGCGGGGCAGCAGGTGGTTGACAATCCAGTGGCACGAGCCAAACAGCGCGCGTGAGGCCACAACACGCCCACCAGCCGTTACGTGGGAGAGCAGGGCGGAGGAGACCGCCCCCATGCCTGTTGCGGTGGTTACGCAGGCTTCGGCCCCTTCCAGATCAGCCAGACGGCGCTCAAGGGCTGCGGTGGTGGGGTTGCCAAAGCGGCTGTACTGGTAATGCGTGACCTCGCCCGTAAAGGTTTTGGCGGCCTGTTCGGCATTGTCGTACACAAAACCGGAGGTCAGGAAGAGTGCTTCGCTGGTCTCACCATATTCGGTGCGCTCCAGACCGGCATGGAGCTGACGAGTGGCAGGGCGCCACGCCTTGGAATTGGATGTCTGGTTATCACTCATGAGATTCGTATCCGGTTCTTTCGTGTCTGATCCAAACCATGGGGGCAGGTGCCGGGCCTTGCGTCCATCCGCACGGTTTTATCTCTCAAATTGACCGTGGAAACCATGACGTCGGGTTATGCGCGCCGTCGTCAAAGCCTCTTTAGCGCGTTTCTTTTACCTCGCCGCAAGCCGGCCTAACAAATCACGAGGGAAGGTCTCCGGTGGAAACATTCTGTTTTCTGGTTAGTCCCGCTCCTTATCATTCGTCAAGAATGTATTTTAGCGCACTCTAGGCATATTCCACAAATATGATCTGTGGTTTTGCCTAGAGCAGGGCTTGCAGCAGGGGGATAAATGGCAGGTCGGCCTCTGGCATGGCGTAGGTGCGCAGGTCCGCTGGCGCGACCCACGCCAGTTTCTGCCCTTCACGCGGGGTGGGGGTGCCCTGCCAGCGGCGGCAGATGTACAGGGGCATCAGCAGGTCAAAACCCGCATAGGCGTGCGAGGCAAACGTAAAGGGGGCAAGGCATGCGCGCGACATATCCAGCCCCAGTTCCTCGTTGAGTTCGCGCACAAGGGCTGCCTCTGGTGTTTCGCCCGCTTCCACCTTGCCGCCGGGGAACTCCCACAGCCCGGCCATGCTTTTACCCTCTGGCCTGCGTGCGAGCAGAATATGGCCGCGTGCGTCTATCAGGGCGGCGGCGGACACCAGCACCAGCTTGCGCTGTGTGTGCGAGGGAGCAGGGGCGATACTCATGTCCAGATCACTCCGGTTGGCTTCCATCATGGCCACGGGTAGCTCTGTTCCGCGTGCGGTAAACATCTGCCGGTCGGTGCCGCAATGGCGGAAGCCCGCACGCTCCAGAACACGGATGGAGGCAGGGTTGTCCTGTGCCGCCGTTGCGCGCAGGGCGGTAATGTCCAGATGGGCAAGCGCCCAGCGCGTCATGCGGGTGGCGGCGTGGGTGGCAATGCCCTGCCCCCAGTAGGGGCGGCCAACCCAGTAGCCCAGTATGCCCACACGCCCCACCTGCGGCAGGGTCTGAATCCGCACTCCGATACAGCCGAGAAAAGCCCCATCGGGCGCGATTATGGCAAAGTGGTAGCCCTCCCCACCCGCCTGCATCTGGCAGGTGGAGGCAATCCAGCTATCCGCCAGATCCCGTGGGTAGGGGAAGGGCAGGCGGCTGAGCATGCGCACCACCTCCCAGTCATTGACCAGGTGGTGCAGGGTTGTTGCGTCATCAGGGTGGAGCGGGCGCAAACGGCATGGACCCGCATCCAGTAACAGAGGTCCGGTATCAGGCATGAGACTCGCTGGCAGGGGAGATTCCGCACTCAACCAGCAGGGCTCTGAGCGCGTTGATCACGGGGAAGACCTCCACATTATGGTCCCCGCCCAAGTCGCGCCATGCCTGTTGCTCCAGTTCCACAATTTCGCGGTCCTCGGCAAAAATCCGTTCGGTAAAGGCCACAAGCAGCGGCCATGCCATATCCAGAATACCGGGGATTTTGGGGCGTTTGACCGAGAGCAGGCCAAAGGTCCGGTTGGTCAGTTCATCAGCACTCTGGGGGGTGTATACAATCCACAGGTCCATAACCGGGTCTTCATCCCCGGTCTGGATGCGCAGGGTCTGGTAGGGGTATTCCGTGCGGATGGTCATGACATCGCGGTGCTGGAATTTTTCCGACACGTCGCGTCGTTCGCCAAAGATCAGCGCTTCACCAAAAGGCTGCTTGCCGCTTGTGCGGGCAAAGCTGTAGCGGGCTTCCACCAGACCGGGCTCGCGCTTCTGGCCTAAAAAGCGGGGTTTCATCTGCCCCATCTGTTTGGAGTGCATGAACTGGTGGTTCATATCCATCAGGTTTTCATGCATGAAGCTGTAGTGGCAGCCAACAGTGCGACCAAAATAGCGGGTTTTATAAGCAGGGTTGTCCGCCTTGGCCAGATGTGGGGCCAGCGGTACGCTGTCCGCTTTTTCCGGGTCGCCGGGGAAGACAAAGATCATGCCGTTCTGTTCACGGCAGGGGAAGGTGCGTACCCCGTTGGGCAGTTTGCCCTTGCCCAGATAGGGCACATCAATACACCGGCCAGAGCGGCCATAGGCCCAGCCGTGGTAGCAGCATTTGACCGAACTGCCCGAGACAACGCCCTTGCTCAGGGGCACCTGCCTATGGGCGCAGCGGTCTTCGAGCGCAAAAACGGGACCATCCACCGGGCGCACCAGAGCAATGGGCATGCCTGCGTAACGGGTGCCTATGGTCTTGCCGGGTTTAAGCTCGCGCGACCATGCAACCGGGTACCAGTAATCCGGGTTGGAGCGTACCCTGCGTATGTCCGTTGTGTTCGAGCATGTCTCGGTATCAAAGGACGTATCGTCAGAAGTGGGCGGTACTGTCTGGTTCATGTCGCCTCGAATCAGGGGAGCCCCCGCGGCATCGGGCCGATGCCGCTATTTGCGAACGCTATCTCAACTCATACCTATGTGGGATGCAAGACCATAGCGGCGGGCGGGGCAAATTAATGCGCGGCCAGTTCGGCGGTCAGGGCTTCCACAAACTGGTATGCCACACGGCCCGAGCGGCTACCACGGGTTATGGCCCATTCGTTGGCGCGGGCAAGCAGCACGTCGGTCGCAATAGGCAGATTACGCGCATGGGCATAGGTTTTGACCATGTCGGTATAGGTATCCTGCTCGCAGGCATGGAAGCCAAGCCACAGACCGAACCTGTCGGAAAGGGAGACTTTTTCCTCCGTGGCTTCGGAGGGGTTTATGGCGGTTGCGCGCTCGTTTTCGATCATGTCGCGCGGCATCAGGTGGCGGCGGTTGGATGTGGCGTAGAACAGAACATTCTCTGGCCGTCCGGCAATACCGCCATCAAGCACGGATTTGAGGGCCTTGTAGTCGCGGTCCTCTTTTTCAAACGACAGGTCGTCGCAGAACAGAATGAAGCGGCGGTGGTTGTTGCGCAGCAGGCTGAGCAGCAGCGGCAGGCTGGTCAGGTCCTCGCGCTGGATTTCTATCAGCGCCACGCGGCCCGCGCCCGGAGCACAGGGTTTGCCATCCACCTGATTAACCAGCGCGTGCGCGCCTTTGACCAGCGAAGACTTGCCCATGCCGCGCGCGCCCCACAGCATGGCATTGTTGGCGGGCAGGCCGTGGGCAAAGTGGCGTGTGTTCTCCAAAAGAATGCGGCGTTGCAGGTCTATGCCCTGCAACAGGTCAACGCGCACATGGGCCACATGGGGTATGGGCAGCAGCCGCCCGCGTTCTGGCAGCCAGACAAAAGCATCCGCCCCATCCACCCCATCCAGCGTTGCGGGGGGAGGAGAAAGGCGCTCCAGAGCCGCGGCAATACGGTCCAATGTTGGCAGCAGGGTCTGGTCCATCAGCTTTTATTCCTTATTAAGGTCTTTCTGGCGGTCTTTCGTCAGCATGGGAGCTTGACGCGGGAGGATTGAAAATTATGGTCACTTCTTCTGTTTCCGCAACCAGCCATTGTTGAAGGTCTGTAACCTTATGTCTAATTTTCTTATCCCCGCTGCTTACGCCCAGACAGCCGGAGGCTCTGGCGGTGTTTCGGGGCTTATGTCCTTTTTGCCGTTTGTGGCTGTTTTTGCCATTATGTATTTTCTGCTCATCCGCCCCCAGCAGCAGCGCCAGAAGCAGCTTAAATCCGAGCTGAAATCCCTGCGCCGTGGTGACCGGATTGTAACCGCTGGTGGTGTGGTTGGTGTTGTGCAGCGCACCAAGGAAGATTCGAGCGAAGTTGAAGTGGAAATTGCCCCCAATGTGCGCGTTATGGTGATGCGTGAGACCATTTCCACCGTGCTGACCAGCACAGCCAAACCCGCCAACGACTAAGCAGCAGGCAGGCGCTGGCATCAGGCGCTACAGGAACGAGACGGGGTCTATATCCACCTCGACCCGCACGTGCCTGTCCAGCGGGACCAGACCCAGCCAGCGGTGCAGGATAGGCTGCACCGCCACACTGCGCCATGTGCGCAGCAGCAGGCGGCGGCGGTGCCGCCCGCGTAGCAGGGCAAGCGGGGCCGGTGCTGGCCCCAGTACCTGAATACCCTCCCCATAAGGGGCCGTGCGGCCAAAGCGGGCTGCGGCCTCATCGGCTGCCTGTGGTGTGTCGGCACTGATAATAAGTGCCGCCAGCCGCCCGTATGGTGGCCAGAAGCCTGGGCGGCGTTGCTCGGCCTCCTGCTCCATGAACTGGTCAAAATCGCCCGAAAGCAGGGCCTGCATAACCGGGTGTTCGGGTGTGTAGCTTTGCAGCACCACCCGCCCCGGAGCACTGGCCCGCCCCGCGCGTCCGGCAACCTGATGCAAAAGCTGGATCGTGCGCTCCCCCGCCCGCAGGTCCGCCCCCCCAAGCCCCAGATCGGCATCCACAATGCCGACCAGCGTGAGATGGGGGAAGTGCCAGCCCTTGGCCACAATCTGCGTGCCAATAATCAGATCCACCTCACGGCGGGCAATTTTGGCGACTGCCTCCGCCGTGGCGGCAGGCCCGCCCAGCGTGTCGCTCGACATGACAAGAATGCGCGCATCGGGGAAGAGCTGGCGCGCTTCCTCCGTTATGCGTTCAATCCCCGGTCCAATGGCGGTCAGGCTGTGTTCGCTTTTGCAGCTTGGGCATACGGGGGGCATGGGTTCCGTATGGTCGCAGTAATGGCAGCTCAGAACCTGCCTGTTGCGGTGTTCCACCAGCCATGCGGTGCAGTGCGGGCATTCCATGCGGTGCCCACAGGTGCGGCACAGGGTAAGTGGGGCGTAACCCCGACGGTTGAGGAACAGCATGGCCTGCTCCTCCCGCTCCAGTGTGGCGGTTATGTCCTCCACCAGTTTGGGGGAGAGGAACATCCCCCGCTCGGGTGGGGCCTCGCGCATGTCCAGCAGGTGCGTCTGGGGCAGGGATGCCCCACCATGGCGGGTGGGCAGTACAAGGCGCTGGTAACGCCCGGCCTGTGCATTGGCCAGTGTTTCCAGGCTAGGGGTGGCGGAGACCACAACAACGGGAAAACCCGCAAGCCTGCCACGCACCACCGCCATGTCCCGCGCGTTGTAGATGACCCCTTCCTCCTGTTTGAACAGGGATTCGTGCTCCTCATCCACAATAATCAGGCCGGGGTTGCAAAACGGCAGGAACAGGGCTGAGCGTGCGCCCACCACCACTGTGGCGGACCCATCTGCCGCGCCCAGCCATGTCAGGCGGCGGGCTTTTTGCCCTATTTCGGAGTGCCACACGGCAGGGCGTACGCCAAAGCGGCGTGTAAAGCGGTCCATCCATTGGGCGGACAGCGCAATTTCGGGCAGCAGCACAAGTGCCTGTTGCCCCTGTTCCAGACAGGCGGCAATGGCTTCGAGGTAGATTTCGGTTTTGCCAGAACCCGTTACCCCTTCAAGCAGGGTGACGGAGAATTTTTTGCCCTGCACGCTCTGGCGCAGGGCGGCGGCGGCATCCTTTTGCGCCCCTTCCAGCACGGGCGGGTGGTGCAGGGGGGCTGGCTGGGCAAAGGGGCGTGTGGGTTCAAGCAGCACCCCGCGGAGTGCGCCTGCATCGGCCAGCCCCTTGACCACGCCCGCACTCACCCCTGCCGCATTGGCTATATCGGTTGTGCTGCGGGGTGTTCCATCGGCCATAAGGGCAAGCACCTTCTGGCGCGCAGGAGTTACGCGCAGGTCGGTGGGCGGTGTGTTGTGTGCGACCCAGCCCATTGCGGGGGCGGGGGCTGTGCCTTTCATGTGCAGGCGCAGGGTCATGGCCAGCACCATGCCGGGGGGGGAGAGCGTGTAGGCGGCCACCCAGTCCACAAACCGGCGGAGTTCGGCGTTAAGCGGGGGGAGTTCCAGCCGTTCCGCCACGGCGCGCAGGCGGTTATCGGCCACGGTTTTGGCCGGGGTGGGGTGGACAAGCTCTGGCGGCAGGGTGCTGTGTGTGTCCCATACAACGCCGGTCTGGCGTCTGTTACCCAAAGGCACGCTCACAATATCGCCCGCCTTGAGCGCCATGTTGGCGGGGGCCTTGTAGTCAAACGGACCTGCAAACGGCATGGGTAGCAGCACGGGTATGCGGTGCATCTGTGCTACGGGCTGGTTTGCGCCCGAACCATGAGCCTGAGGGGGGGGAGGAGCCACTGCCATGGTTTTCTGTTTAAGCGCGCAGGTGCGCAAAGAACAGGGGTTGCTTGCCGGGCTTTTTGCCTGAACGTAGGAGAAGTGGGTGCGCAGGGCGGGGGAGCAGGGGTATGACAGCCGAAGACGCGATACAAAAATTTCTGGCATGGATGGCGGTGGAAAAGCGGGCCTCCCTTTTGACCATAGACGCCTATCGGGGGGATCTGGCGCGTTTTCTGGCGTTTATGACCACGCATCTGGGTGGCCCGCCTGATATGGCTGGTCTTGCCAGCATTACCCTGCGCGACCTCAGGGCATGGCTTGCGCACGAGGTTGCGCAGGCACAAAAACAGGCCAGCCGCCCGCTTGCGCGTAAGAGCACGCCCGATCAGGCGGCCCGCACGCGGGCGCGCCGTGTGTCTGCCTTACGATCGTTTTTTAAATATCTGGCACGCAGGGAAGGGGTGGAGAATCCGGCTGTCTCGCTTTTGCGCCTGCCGCGCACCAAAAAGACACTCCCCCGCCCCCTCGCGCGGGAGGACGCTCTGGCCGCCCCGGAGGATATTGCCAGCATGGCCCATACTCCCATGGAGGAGCAGCGCAACGCCACACTGTTTTTGCTGCTCTACGGCTGTGGGCTGCGTATTTCCGAAGCGCTGAACCTGAATATTGCCGACCTGCAAACCATGCGCGGGACTGGCGTGCTGCGCATTCATGGCAAGGGGGGCAAGGAGCGGCTGGTGCCTGTTTTGCCCGCCGTGAGCATGGCGCTGGAGGCATGGTGCAAGCGCCACCCCGCCCCAGCACCAGATAGCCCGTTGTTTGTTGGTGTGCGGGGGGGGCGGCTGCAACCCGCAATTGCCCAGAAGGCCATGCGGGAGTGGCGGACTGGCAATGGACTGCCCGAACACGTAACCCCCCACGCACTGCGCCACTCCTTTGCCACACACCTTATGGAGGGAGGGGCGGATTTACGGGTTATTCAGGAACTGCTGGGCCATGCCAGCCTGTCCACAACACAACGTTACACACTGGCGGACGAGGCCCGCCTGCTGGATGTCTGGACGCGTGCGCATCCGCGTGCGCAAATGGCGCGTAACACCCATGAAAAAGAAGGTTGAGGGTCATGATCACCACCGCACACCGTACCCCGTGGCCAGAAATAGAACCCTATGCCCACGGGTATCTGGATACGGGGGAGGGGCATCAGGTTTACTGGGAGCAGTGCGGCAACCCGCAGGGTATTCCTGTTGTATTCCTGCACGGTGGGCCGGGTGGTGGGTGCTCGGCAGCACAACGCCAGTTGTTTGACCCCGCACGCTACCGCATTGTGCTGTTTGACCAGCGCGGGTGTGGCCGTTCGCGCCCCCATGCCTCGCTCGAGGCCAATACAACGTGGCATCTGGTGGCGGATATTGAACGCCTGCGTACCCTGTGTGGGGTGGAAAAATGGGCCGTGTTTGGCGGTTCATGGGGCTCCACACTCGCACTGGCCTACGCCCAGACCCACCCCGAACGCGTAAGCGCGCTGATGCTGCGTGGTATTTTCACCCTGCGTAAGGCCGAACTGCTCTGGTACTATCAGGATGGCGCATCGTGGCTGTTCCCCGACAAATGGGAGGATTTTGTAGCCCCCATTCCCGCCTCCGAGCGAGGGGATATGATGGGCGCGTACCGCAAACGCCTGATCTCGGACAACAGGGCGGAACGGCTGGAGGCCGCGCGGGCATGGAGCCTGTGGGAAGGGCGCACGCTCACCCTGCTCCCCTGCCCGGAAATGGAACACCAGCATGACGAGGCCGATTACGCACTGGCGTTCTCACGTATTGAAAACCACTATTTTGTGCATGCTGGCTGGCTGGAAGAGGGGCAGCTTATCGCCAATGTGGAGCGTATCCGCCATATTCCAACCGTGATCGTGCAGGGGCGTTACGATATGGCAACCCCCGTCCGCACGGCATGGGACCTGCACAGGGCGTGGCCCGAGGCCGATTTGCAATTGATTGATGCCGCAGGCCATGCCCTGTTTGAACCCGGTATTCTGACCGCCCTGCTTAACGCCACCGACCGTTTTGCGCGGGAACTGGCATGACACCTGCATGGGTTTGGCAACGGGGCAAAACGGGCTGGCTATGCGGTGCGGCTGTTATGCTGGCCATGGGGGTAACACCGTGCGTTGCCAGTGCCCAGTCCTGCCACAGGCTTATGGCGCGGGTGGCGTTGCGGGATGATCTGGGTTTTCTGAACATTCCAGTCAGCCTGAACGGGCATGTCGCGCGTATGATTGTGGATACAGGCTCGGAGGGGAGCCTGCTCTCGCCCGAGGCTGCTGCGTTGTTTGACACACAACTCGACCGCTCCATGCACACCATGGTGCATGGCACGGGTGGGGTTGGGCGTATTGTGCCCAATGCGGTTGTGCGGTCCTTTAAAATGGGTGGGCTGGAGTTTGGTCCGGTCTCCATTCCCGTGGATGCCCTGCCCGCAGTCCCCCGGACCGACCCAGCGGTGGAAGGGCTGGTGGGGGGGGACCTGCTCTCGCGCTATGATGTGGAGTTTGACGTAGCCCAAGGCACGCTCTCCTTCTGGTCGGCGGGCACGGCTGAGTGTTCCGGCCCACAGGAATGGCGCTACATTTACCGCGCGGTTCCGTTGCAGAACGCAGGAGAGCGGGTGATTGCCCGCGTGGACCTGGACGGCCACGCCCTACAGGCTCTGGTGGACAGTGGCGCCCGCTCATGCATTGTCTCCACCAGTGCGGCGGAGCGCATGGGGGTAACCCAGCCCATACTGGCGGCCGATCCGGGTGGGCTGACAACAGGGGTGGATGGCCACGAGCAGACTTACCACTGGCACAAATTTGGTATGATGCAGATCGGGCAGGAGCAGGAAAAATCACCTGTACTCACCGTCGCTCCGGTGCAGGATACGGTGGATATGCTGCTGGGGGCGGACTGGTTTGCCGCGCATAGAGTGTGGATTTCGTATCGCACACATATGCTCTACGTCATGCCCGCAACGGGGCATACGCGCTAGTTATGCCGTAGCTTTGGGGTAATCCCCAAAGCTACGGGGTGTGGGGTGTTACTCGCCTTTGAGGCGCTTGTTGCACACGCTGTAGTAGCCACCACCTTTTTCAATCCACTTCAGCCCGCCATTGGCATTATTGGCCTTGTTGGCGTTGTACTGGTCAAGGCAGGTCTGCATGCGGGCCTTGCCAGCGCTGAGCTTGGCGTATTGCGGTGCCACGGCGGAGGGCAGGGTGGCGCTACTGGAGGCTTCCGCTACCGTGGCAGGTGCTGCTTTGGCGGGTTTGGGCGCTTCAGCACTGGCCGGGGCTGCGGGCGTGGGCGCTTTGGGGCTGGTGGTGGCAGGTGTGGTCGCTACGTCGCATGAACTGGCCTTGAATTCCTTGAAGGACTGGCCCTTGAGCGTGTTGGCGGTTTTGGCTTCCTTGAACTTTTCGTGGCACTCCTTCACCGTCATGGCGTGGGCGCTGGGGAGGGAAAGGGCTGTGGCACAGCCAAGCAGCAAAGCAGCCAGTCCGGTGCGGGCAACAACAGTCATGAATATACCTCATGCAAGGAGGATGATTGAGCGGCAGCCCATGCTGCCAGCGTTCTAACCAGTATCATGAAAAATCATGCGCTAGGAATGAAAGCCTGAGGGCTTTTTGCAGACAGCAGAAAATTAATATCTGAATGTGCTGGTGCTGGTGCTGGTGCTGGTGCTGGTGCTGGTGCCCCTGTGTTGTGGGCGTGTCCCTGCCGATGTGCAGGCTTTAGTCCTCAAACCGGGTGGAGCGTCCGCGTTTTATGCTGGCGCGGTGGGCCTTGCCATCCAGCCTGCGCTGGCGTGCCGCCCGGCCGGGACGTGTGGCGACCCGAAAAGCAGGGCGGTGGGCGGCCTCACGGATTAAGGCGACAAGCCGCTCAATAGCGTCCTCGCGGTTGCGGATCTGCGTGCGAAAGCGCCGGGCGGTTATGACAATAACGCCGTCGCGCGTGGCTCTGGTGCCTGCCAGTTCCAGCAGACGTTCACGAATCCGGTCGGGTAGGGAAGGGGAGTGTGCGGCATCAAAACGCAATTGCGCAGCCGTTGCGACCTTGTTCACATTCTGCCCACCGGGGCCGGATGCCAGAATATAGCTGACCTCCAACTCGGATTCAGGCAGGGACAACGCAGGAAGGATCGGAATGGCCATGGCCGGGGCATAGCATGGATTGCGTGCCAGCGCGTGGCCATTACCCATAAAAAAAAGCCTCCGTGTTTATGGCACGGAGGCTTTTTGCCGGAAAAGGAAGAAGGATTAACGGATCAGTTGTTAATCCGTTCACCATGCAGGGACATATCCAGCCCCTCCAGTTCCTGATCAGCGGTAACGCGCAGCCCAATGACCAGATCAATCACCTTGAGGATGATGAAGGAGGCAAGAGCACACCACACAATGGTCACCAGAACCGCTTCGGCCTGAACAACCAGCTGGTGCAGGGAGCCAACAACACCAGACGGGTTGGCGTCCGTTGCGGAAAGCGGGCCGTAGGCCAGCAGACCGGTCAGCAGGGCGCCAACAATACCGCCAACACCATGCACGCCAAAGGCGTCCAGACTGTCGTCATACCCCATCATGTGTTTGAGGGAGGTGGCACCCCAGTAGCAGACAACGCCCGTAATCAGGCCAATAACCAGTGCGCTGCCGGGCAGCACAAAGCCTGCTGCGGGGGTAATGGCAACCAGCCCGCCAACAGCACCGGAGATCACACCCAGAACAGTCGGTTTGCCCGAACGCAGCCATTCCGCCAGCATCCAGGAAACGCCAGCACCAGCAGCGGCAATCTGGGTTGCAGCCATGGCCATGCCTGCGCGGCCATTGGCACCCACAGCGGAACCTGCGTTAAAGCCGAACCAGCCAACCCACAGCAGGGCAGCACCAATAACGGCATAGGTCAGATTGAAGGGCGAGAGGTCGTCCTGCCCGTAGCCCTTGCGGCGGCCAAGGACCAGAGCACAGACCAGACCGGCCACACCGGCGTTGATGTGCACAACCGTACCACCGGCAAAGTCAGCCGTGCCAAGACCGGCCAGCCAGCCGATCGGGCTCCAGACCCAGTGCGCGATGGGGGCATACACCACCAGCGACCACACAATGGAGAAAATGCACATGGCGCTGAACTTCATACGCTCGGCATAAGCGCCGGAGATCAGTGCGGGGGTGATAATGGCAAAGGTCATCTGGAACATCATGAAGATGCTCTCAGGAATGGTCATGGTTGTTGCGTTGGGGCTATCCGCACCCAGCGTAAACCCAATATCCGCACCGTTATGGATATGCGCGCCAATGCCATTGAGCAGCACGCGGGAGAATCCACCAATCCACGGAGACCCGGTTGTGAAGGCGAGGGAATACCCTGCGACCATCCACACAATGGACATGATGCAACACAGTGCAAAGGACTGCATGAGTGTTGCCAGCACGTTTTTCTTGCGCACCATACCGGCATAGAACAGGGCAAGACCGGGAATGGTCATCATCAGCACAAGTGCGGTGCTGGTAAGCATCCATGCCGTATCACCCGTATCAATGGGTGGGGGGGCATCCGCGGCATACGCCTGAGAGCAGCCAAGTGCTGCTACAAGACAGGCTGACAGAACAGCCGTGGTCTTGCGAATAACTGGACCTCTCGCCGGATTGACAGCTAGGAAGGGTCGCGCTGACATGATGATGCGTTCTCCTTAAAATACGCAGCCATTGATGCTCGCCAGATTCGTGTAAGGAGCTTATGGGCCTAATCGTATTGTATCTATTCCGAAATGACTCGGGTGGCAATCCGGTTTGATAGCGAATTATTTGACAATCTGACGAGTGGCCAAAAAAAGCCACAAAAAAACAAGAGGTGCCGCGACCATAGCAAAAAGGGCGCGCACACCCGAAGGTCTGCACGCCCTTTTGCCTGTTCTGAGGGTAATCGGGGGCTGGTCAGACCAGCCCCTCCAAGGCCCTCAAAAACGGGTCTGGGTGACTTAGAAGTCCATGCCGCCCATGCCGCCCATGTCAGGACCGCCCGCAGGGGCTGCCTTCTTTTCAGGGCGTTCGGCAACCATGGCTTCCGTGGTGATCAGCAGGCCAGCAACAGATGCTGCATCCTGCAGAGCGGTACGGACAACCTTGGCCGGATCAATAATCCCGGCTTCAACCAGGTTCTTGTATTCGCCAGCCTGTGCATCGAAGCCGAAGTTGTAGTCTTCGCTTTCGAGCACCTTGTTAGCGACCACGGCACCGTCTTCACCCGCGTTCAGGGCGATCTGGCGCAGCGGAGCCTGCAGGGCGCTGAGGATGATGTTGCCACCAACGCGCTGGTCGTCGTTATGGTAGTGCAGGTGAGCAATAACCTTGGTTGCGCGGGCCAGAGCCGTGCCACCACCGGGAACAATGCCTTCTTCAACCGCTGCGCGGGTTGCGTGCAGGGCGTCGTCCACGCGGTCCTTGCGTTCCTTCACTTCAACTTCCGTGGAGCCACCAACGCGGATCACGGCAACACCGCCAGCCAGTTTGGCCAGACGTTCCTGCAGTTTTTCGCGGTCGTAGTCGGAGGAGGTTTCCTCGATCTGCGCACGGATCTGCTTGACGCGACCCTTGATGTCGTCGGACTTGCCGGCACCATCAACAATGGTCGTGTTTTCTTTGTCGATGTGAACCTTCTTGGCGGTGCCAAGCATGGTCAGGGTCACGGTTTCGAGCTTGATGCCGAGGTCTTCGCTAATGACCTGACCACCGGTCAGGATAGCAATATCTTCCAGCATGGCCTTGCGGCGGTCACCGAAGCCCGGAGCCTTGACAGCAGCGATCTTGAGGCCACCGCGCAGCTTGTTGACCACCAGGGTCGCCAGCGCTTCGCCATCAACATCTTCTGCAATGATCAGCAGCGGACGGCCGGACTGAACAACGGATTCGAGCAGCGGCAGGATCGGCTGAAGAGAAGACAGCTTCTTTTCATGGATCAGGATGTAGGGGTTTTCCAGATCGGCCGTCATCTTTTCCGGGTTCGTCACGAAGTACGGAGAGATGTAGCCACGGTCGAACTGCATGCCTTCAACCACGTCCAGTTCGGTCTGGAAGTGCTTGGCTTCTTCAACGGTGATCACGCCTTCGGAGCCAACTTTCTGCATGGCTTCGGAGATCATCTTGCCGATTTCAACTTCGCCGTTGGCGGAGATGGTGCCAACCTGCGCGGTTTCTTCGGGGGTGGTGACCTTTTTGGCGTTCTTCTTCAGTTCCTCAACAACCACGGCAACGGCTTTGTCCACGCCGCGCTTGAGGTCCATCGGGTTCATGCCAGCGGCAACGGCCTTCAGGCCTTCGCGCACAATGGCCTGAGCCAGAACGGTTGCGGTGGTGGTGCCGTCACCGGCTACGTCATTGGTCTTGGACGCCACTTCGCGCAGCATCTGTGCGCCCATGTTTTCGAACTTGTCAGCAAGTTCGATTTCCTTGGCGACGGAAACGCCGTCCTTGGTGATGCGGGGCGCGCCGAAGCTCTTGTCCAGAACAACGTTACGACCTTTGGGGCCCAGCGTTACCTTTACGGCGTCAGCCAGAATGTCCACACCGCGCAGCATACGCTGGCGTGCGTCTGCACCAAACTTTACGTCTTTGGCAGCCATTGAATTTCTCCTGTGAAGATCTTTGGTAAGTAAACGGTCGGATCAGAGCGGATCAGGCTGCAACAATGCCCAGAATGTCGCTTTCCTTCATGATCAGCAGCTCTTCGCCGTCGATCTTCACTTCCGTGCCGGACCACTTGCCAAACAGAACGCGGTCACCGGCCTTGACATCAAGCGCCACAACCTGACCCTGTTCATTGCGGGCACCCGCACCAACAGCGACCACTTCGCCTTCCATTGGCTTTTCTTTGGCCGTGTCGGGGATGATAATGCCACCGGCGGTCTTCTGTTCGCCTTCAAGGCGACGTACAACTACCCGGTCGTGTAAGGGACGAAACTTCGTCATTATGGATCACTCCACATTCATTTGCTGTGATGGCGCTCTTTGTCAGAAAGCAGCGCCACCCGTTTGAACCGCGCGTAACATAACGCCGCGTCGCGTTAGCACTCCACCCTCGGGAGTGCCAGAGCAGAAGGTAGGTTCGCCCATGGGGTGAGTCAAGGAATGGGGGAAAGTTTCTTTTTGATTTAACTTCATCCCAGACAAGGAGATTGAACATGGGACAGATACGCACATTAGAGGCCGCCGATGGCCACCAGTTTAGCGCGTGGGAAACCGAGCGTGGCGCACATCCCTACGCCTTGGTGGTGTTGCAGGAAATTTTTGGCGTGAACCACCATATCCGCACAGTGTGCGAGCGGTTTGCGCAGGCGGGTTTCCACGTGATTGCTCCCGCCTTGTTTGACCGCGCCCAACGTGGCGTGGAACTGGATTACACAACCGATGGCGTGCAAAAGGGCCTAGCCCTGCGTGCGCAGATCCCCCTGGCCCAGACTCTGCTGGACGTGCAGGCGGCTGCCCGTGCGCTTGATGCGCGCAAGGTCGGGGTGATCGGGTATTGCTGGGGTGGCACGCTGGCGTGGGAGGCCGCCACACAGACGGATGACTTTGCCGCAGCCGTAAGCTGGTACGGCGGGGGCATTGCCGCCCACAGGGAAGAGACTCCACATTGCCCCGTGCAATTACATTTTGGTGAGCGTGACACCAGTATTCCCCATACCGACATAGCCGCCATTCGCGCGGCTCAGCCCAAGCTTGAACTGTATGTTTATGACGACGCGGAACACGGTTTTGGCTGTGAGGAACGCGCATCTTACAATGCGCAGGCCTTTTTGCAGGCACAGGAACGCAGCCTTGCCTTCCTTAAAGGCACACTCAATCCGTAAGGTCCGCAAAGAGCAGGAAATGGGGTGCCGGACTGAATTGTGATTGACAAGCGCCCCCGGTCATGGGGGAGAATGTCCTTTCTCCTCGTGGTGCGTCGTGTGCCGGAGGAGTAACTGGCCGAAATAAGGATGACTTCGCTCATGTCGACAGGTACCGTTAAATGGTTCAACGCCACCAAAGGGTTTGGTTTTATTGCCCCCGATGATGGAGGGAAAGACGTGTTTGTGCATATTACCGCTGTACAGGCAGCCGGTCTGCGCGCGTTGAATGATGGACAGAAACTGTCCTACGACATGGTGGAAGAACGCGGCAAGCAGGCAGCCACCAACCTTAAACCGCTCTAATACAGCGGTCTGGGGTCGGGCCGGTCAGTCTTGTCCGGCCTGCTCCGCCAGAAAAGCGGTGATCTGGCGTGCGGTCTGCGCAAGCCCGCACCGCTCGACGGCCACACCATTGGGGAAGGCGCTTAAAAGCCTTGTGGGTGTGCGCCGGTCCAGCAGGACAAACACCCCCCGGTCTGACTGACGGCGGATCAACCGTCCAAAGGCCTGCCGCAGCCTGAGTCGGGCTATGCGGTCATCAAACCCTTTAGGGTCTCCCCCTGACAGATGAATCCGCCGCTCACGGTGCAGAATATCTGGCCGGGGCCACGGTACGCGCTCAAACACAACCAGACGCAGGGCATTGCCCGGAACATCCACCCCATCACGCATGGCGTCGGTGCCCAACAGACAGGCATGCTCCTCGGTCCGAAAAATATCGACCAGCGTGTTGTTGTCCATTGCATCCACATGCTGGGCGTAAATGGGCAGGCCTTCGCTCTCCAACGTAGGGGCTATGCGGTCATACACCCCGCGTAGGCGGGATATGGCGGTAAACAGGCCAAGCCCCCCACCGCCGGAAGACTGGAACAGCGTGCGGAAGGCCGCCGACAGATCCACAATGGAGCTGTTGTCCACATCCGTGACAATAAAGGCGCGGGTCTGCTTGGCATAATCAAACGGACTGGCCAGACTGGCGCGTAGCGCGGGGGAGGGAAAATGGTTGGCCCCTGTGCGTGCTTCCGCAGCTTCCCACGCGGTTTCCGCCTCGTCGCTCTCCTGCGCGCCGCCCTGCTGGTCGCGGAGTGTGGCGGAGGTCATGAGCATTCCTTGCGCAGGTACGGCCATAATGCCTGCAAACGGAATGGTCGGGTCCAGCCAGTGGCGGTAGAGCCCCACATCCTGTTCGTTCATGCGCTGTTTTTCGCGCCGCTCAAGGCGGATGAAGTGCACGTGTGCGGGAGTGTTCCCCGGCTCTGGTGGCTGATCGAGTGCGGCCAGCATGGCAATCCATGCATCCAGCCGGGATATGGCGCGGCGGCGCAGGGCGCGGGTCATGGCCTCTATACGCCCACGGGTGGTGGCGTCCAGCGTGTCCGCATCATCTTCCAGCCGCGCTTGCAGGCGCTCGGTCAGGGTGCGCAGGGGCTCCACAATACGGCTGAGCGCGCGGGCCAGTTGCTGGCCTGCCTCGGCCATGTCTGGCACCAGCGGGTGCAGGTCGCATTCCATGGCGGCATGGATAAACTGCTTGCCCCCCTCTGCCGAGCGCGCCATGGCCTGCTGGCGGAGCAGGCGTAAAAATGCCTCGGTCGGGTTTTCCATGACCGGTTGGTCCGCCGGGGGCTCGGGCGGGAACAGGGTGCTCAGGTCCATGGGGTCTGGTGGTGGTGGTTCGTTTGCCGCCTCGGGTGCCAAGCGGGTGGACCAGCCCGGGGCAGGCAAGGCTGTGGCTGCCAGCAGGGCCGCATCCAGCGGGCTTTCCAGCTTTGGGTGACCAACCACCAGATCGTCCAGCCTGCGCTTGAGCCCCCGCGCACGGGAGCGCCGCCCTTCCGCGCCCAAAAGCCAGCGGCGCAGTTCTGCTGTTTCCAGCCCCGAAAGCTCGGCGGAAAAGGCGCTGTCCGCCGCATCGGCCAAATGGTGGCCTTCATCAAACACATAGCGTGAGGGAATGTTGCTCTGGGCACCTGCCTCGTCATCATCGCTCATACCCGCCTGTGCGTAGGCGGCCTGCGTCATGACCAGTGCGTGGTTGGCAATAACCAGCGAGGCATCATGCGCGCGGCGGATGGAGTGTTCCACAAAGCAGCGTTGATAAAGCGCGCAGGCCCCGTGGATGCATTCGCCCCTGCGGTCGGCCACACCGGCCAGATTCCCATGGCCGAACAGGTCTCCAAACCAGCCGGGCAGATCGCCGCCAAACAGGTCGCCATCCGCCGTGGCCATGGCCCAGCGCGCGAGCATGCACAGGGCAATGGTAATGCCCGCAGGGCGGGAGGCGGCGGTATTGACGGCTTCCTCCATGTTCAGCAGGCACAGGTAGTTCTCCCGCCCCTTGCGCAGGACCACATGTTGCCGATGCGTTGCGGGGTCGGGGTAGAGGCGCTTTGTCTCCTGCTCAATCTGGCGTTGCAGGTGGCGGGTGTAGGTGCTGACCCATACAGCCCCGTCGTTGCGTTCCGCCCACAGACTGGCAGACGCAATATAGCCAAGTGTTTTGCCGGTTCCGGTCCCGGCTTCGGCCAGCACAATGGCGGGGTCGCCCCGTGTGGCGCGAGGCGCGAATGCTTCGGTTGAGACACTGGCAAAGTCCGCCTGTCCGGACCGTATTTCCGCATTACTCCCTAAAATTTTGCTCAGCCTTTCCCGCGCTTCTGCTGGGCTGATGGGGTGGGAGGCCGGGGGAGGGCGCTGGGCGTTTTCTTCCCATTTGGGCAGGTGCCGCCATACGCGCAGGGCGTCAGCGGGTTGTGTGGCCTCTTCCGCCAGTCGGCCATTGTTGGTCAGTCTGGCGCGCAGGTCTATGGTTTCGGCTACCGTTCCGGTCCATATCCAGCCCGCCTGACCTAGCCGGACGGTAAAAGCCGCCAGTTGTTCAATCTGTCCCCCCTTGGCCTGCCGTGCCAGTTCACCCAGCAGAATGGACAAAAGGTTGGGCAGCAGGTCTGCCTCCGCGCGGTCAATACCCTGTTCGTCTACCCCAAGGGCCAGAGCTAGTCCGCGCGCGGTTGGGGCTACGGGGCGTGCGGGGTACACAAACGCAAAGAGTTCAAGCAGGTCCAGCCAGGGGGAGGGCTGGCCTGTGGGGGGCAGGTCCAGTTTGCGCGCCAGAGCGGGGGCATGCACAACCAGCGGGCATGGCATGGCATGCAGCTGCTCGCGGACCTCGCCCGCACTCAGGCTCAGTAGTTCTCCATCTTCCGTCAGGAGCGAAAACCGCCCCTGACAGGGGGCAAGGGCCGGGGCTTCGTGGGCGGAGGGAAAGGATGGCTGCATGGCCTGCTTTACATGGGCGATTCTTGCAGTGAATGCCAGAGCGCAAAGCTGGAACGGTGTTCGTTAATTGCTCTTGCGCCGAAAAAGAACCGAATGGGCCGGTGTACGGTTTTTCATGTTTTTGTGCATGACAAACCCATAGCGTTCAAAAATCTGGCAGAGATTGTGGTGGTTGAAAAACTGCAAATGTTCAGGTGGGCAGATATCCGCCCATGACGGAAGATCCTTTGGCACTCTGGGGTGCCCTACATCTGGTGCCGAGATGTAAACATAACCATTGGGGCGGGTGATTGCGGCCAGTGTTGCCATGAACTCACTCGGGCCGGGAACATGCTCCAGAACTTCGGAACTGAATACGAAGTCAAATGTCAGATTGCGTTGACGGAAGGTAGTTAGGTCTTCGCAGTAAAAAGTGCTTTGGGGAACATGCTGCCTTGCATAGGCAATACTGTTCTGGCTGATGTCTAGCCCGGATGCGCGGGCACCCAGACGGTCGAATGCCTCGACCATAAAGCCACCGCCACAGCCAAGGTCCAGTACATCCTTATGCCGGATATAGCGGAGGAATCTTAGGCTCTTCCATAATGTACGCCTGCGGCGACTGGAGGATTTGGGGTAAAAATCGGCCGAAGCGCCTCGATATGCCTTTTCGTAAAATGCAGTGATCGTGGCAGCAGCCGGGTATGGGTGGACGAACAGAAAGTCACAGTCCGGGCACCGGAACAGGTCGTAGCCATTTTTGCTAAAAGCAAAAGATGCCCTGTGAGCGTGGCAGACAGGGCACTCTGTTGGGGAATGTAACACGTTCTGCCCGGAGGCTGGGCCAGCAGGGGCATGTGGGGGCAAACCTACAGACATGCAGCGTTGTTCCCCAGCAATGTTTGGCCCAGACTTTCGTGGATGGCAGCGTTATTCCGGATTTTTCAGGCTATCGGCAACAATTTCCAGCAGTTTGCCGTGCATATGGCCATTGCCTGCAACAATCATGACATCATCTGGCAGAGCGTCCAGATCACCGCCATCGGGGTCCGTAACCTGACCGCCTGCTTCGCGCACGATCAGAATACCCGCAGCACAGTCCCACGGCTTTATGCCGAACTCCCAGTACCCTTCGTAACGTCCGGCCGCGACCCATGCCAGATCAAGAGCCGCCGCGCCAAAGCGCCGAACACCCGCCACGCGCGGCATCAGATTACCAAGTACGCGCGCAAAAGGCAGACGCTGGCGGGCTGGCACCTTGGCAAAGGGAATACCCGTGGCAAACAGGGATTCGTGCATGTCCCGGCGGGCAGAAACACGAATACGCCGTTCGTTCAGGTAAGCGCCACTCCCCTTTTCGGCCCAGAACATCTCACCCGCTGCGGGGTTGTAGATCAGGGCTGCGGCCAGTTCCACCTTGCCATCAGGCAGACGGCGCTGAAGACCAATGGAAATGGCCCAGTGCGGAATGCCGTGCAGGAAGTTGGATGTGCCATCAAGCGGGTCAACAATCCAGCGCCATGTCCAGTTGTCGCTGCCCGATTCCCCGGATTCTTCCATAAGGAAGGCGTAACCCGGACGGGCCCGTTCCAGTTCTTCGCGCAGGGTCTGTTCCGCACGCAGGTCCGCCTGGGAAACAAAGTCACCTGGCCCCTTGATGCTGACCTGAAGCTGCTCGACTTCGTTAAAATCGCGCAGGAGACGCTTGGCCGCCTTCTGGGCTGCGGTTTGCATCACCATCATGACGGGGGAGAGACGCATGGCCACTGTAATTAAGTCCTGCTCTGGAGAGAAAAAAACTGAAAAAATCAGGCCTTGGCGCGTTCGACGTAAGACCCGTCTTCCGTGCGGACCACAATGCGTTCACCTGCTTCGATAAACGGAGGCACCATGGTTTTTACACCATTGGACAGCATGGCGGGCTTATAGGAGGAACTGGCGGTCTGGCCTTTTACTACCGGGTCAGCCTCAACGACTTCCAAGGTTACATGCGGGGGCAGGTCAATGCCAACCGGGTCACCTTCAACCAGATGCAGGTTGAAGGTCATGTTGTCCTGAATGAAGGGAGCCTGATCGCCCAGCAGATCAGTCGGGACAGAAAGCTGTTCAAACGTCTCGGGGTCCATCAGAACCAGCAACTCGCCATCTGTATAGGAAAACAGATATTCGCGGTCTTCAGTCATCAGCCGTTCGACTGTATCAGCCGTGCGCCAGCGTTCGTTGGTTTTGTTGCCGGTCTTGAGATCGCGCATTTCAACCTGAATGAACGCACCACCTTTACCGGGGGTGATGATCTGCTGCTTCAATACCGTCCAGCGACGGCCGTCATGCTCAATGACCTGACCGGCACGGATCAGGTTTGCCTGCTGTTTCATACTTGGTTCCTGAGAGGAATGGCTATTCTGTTTGGGGCTTGTACAGTTCCACGGCGGGAAGGGCAAGGCTGTGGGGTGAACTCTCCCGCTTTGCACCGCTGGACAGACCCCTTGCATCCTGTTTATAAGGCGGGCACCTGAACAGGTAAGGAAGGGTGGCCGAGCGGTTTAAGGCACCGGTCTTGAAAACCGGCGTGCGTGAGAGCGTACCGTGGGTTCGAATCCCACCCCTTCCGCCATATCTGTAGTTTTTCACGGGTATACGTGTTCGCGTTTTGTCTCTTGTAAATTTGTCGTTTTGTGGGTAACGGCAGATTTGCTGATAGATGCCCCGTCAAAATAGAGTAGGACCAAAGGCAAAGCTTATTGGCTGGTGGGCAATGAAGTCTACTTGCCCATGGCATTGCAACCGGCAAAGGTTCTGGCGCACGCATTGCAGGCCAGATGGTAAAGAGCGGATCCTGCTTTTTTGGGTATTACTTGTGAGTATTATTTAAAATTTCTGTATTTCCATTAAAAGATAGATATTATTTTTGAGTTGATTTTGTTGTGATTAATTGTATTTGTAATTTAAAATATGTTCATTTCCGTGAGGTTCTCATGCGTGATGATTTATGTTCTGTTTGTAATTCCAAAATGAATCTTGGTCTTCAGTCGTGGCACTGGGAATGTGCAAGATGTAAATATGAAAAATCTACATTGTCGCAAGCGATTAATGAAACTCTTGCGCATGAAAAAATTAATGAACTATCTCGTGAAAAAGGGTTAAAATCTATCAGGGTTGAAAATTTCAATAAGTTATTAAAGTCAATTAAAGCACTAGGAAAAAAACCGGCAATCTTTTGGATGTGGGGTGTGCTCATGGCTGGTTTATAGAAGCAGCCGAAAAACAAGGGTTTAAAGTGCTGGGTATTGAACCAGATGTGAATGTGTATAACGCAACAGCACAACGGGGATTGCCAGTTAGAAACGGTTTTTTCCCACAGGTTTTGTCTTCGAGCGAAAAATTTGATGTGATTGTATTTAATGATGTCTTCGAACATATACTAGATGTTGCAGATATCTTAAATAAATGCCGTTCTCATTTGAATCCTGATGGTCAGCTAATTTTGAATCTTCCCAGTAGTACGGGAATTTTTTATAGAATCTCCAAAGGTCTGGCTGGAAGAGGATTCAAAGGATTTTTTGAGCGTCTTTGGCAAAAAGGGCTTCCATCTCCCCATTTGCATTATTTTAATACAAGGAATTTATCCAAACTTTTACAGGATAATGGTTTCGAAGTTATTTCTACTGGGAGTCTGACAACCCTTCGTGCAAAGGGGTTGTTTACGCGGATATCATATGCCGGAAATCATTCGCTACCAATACGTTTATTGATTTATATTCTTTTGATTATGGTTGTTCCTTTTTTATACTTGATGCCGAGTGATATAATATATTTAATTTCAAAAAAAGTGGGGGATTGAATGGAGTATTTCTATAAAAGTTTTTAACAAAATAGCATAAAATATATCTGAACTTAGAAAATCCCAATTTCTAAAAATGGGCAGGGTTGGTTCTCCCTGCCCATAACTTTATTTTCATCGCCGTATAATAAAATTTGTTATGATATCGGTTATTTTTCCAAATGGGGGGTAGAGGATTTTTGCCATGTTGAAGCGGCCCTGCTGGTACACACCACGGGCATGGGTGAGTGTGATAAACCCTTCTTTTCCATGGTAAGCCCCGATCCCACTATCCCCTACACCACCAAACGGGAGATCATCCTGCGCAACATGCAGCAAGGTGCCATTGATCGTGACGTTCCCTGACACTGTGTGAGTCAGAACCCTATTGCGTTCATTACGGTTTTTTCCAAAGTAATACAGTGCCAGAGGACGTGGGCGCGCGTTGATGAAGGCGATTGCCTCGTCAAGATTTCTGTAGGTCAGCACTGGCAGGACCGGTCCAAAAATTTCTTCCTGCATAATGGCCATTTCTGGTGTGACGTTCATGATAAGAACGGGTGCAAGCACATGGTCCGTGGGTGAATCACTGCCCATGCGGATAACATGTGCGCCGTGTTCCTCCGCATCGCGCACCAGTCCATTCAGTCGTTCATAATGATGCTGGTTGAGAATGGCCGTATAATCGGGGGAGTCCGCATAACCGGCTGGGTGCATTTTTTGGACGGCGTCCTGATAAGCGGTGGCAAAAGCCTGCTGTTCGCTTTCGTGGAGCAGCAGATAGTCGGGTGCGATGCAGGTCTGTCCAGCATTGGTCAATTTGCCGAAGGCCACGTGTTCGGCCACGCGTTTGAGTGAAAAACCGGGCTCGACCACCACGGGCGACTTGCCTCCCAGTTCGAGCGTGATGGGGGTCAGATTGCGGGCCGCTGCCTCGGCCACTTTTTTCCCGACGGCCGTGCTGCCGGTGAACAGGAGATGGTTGAACGGCAGGGCCGAAAAGGCAGCCCCAACAGAGGCATCCCCCATAACAACGCAGGCCTGCTCGGGCATAAAGGTGGTCTGTACAATCTGGCTGATGACTGCCGACGTGGCGGGCGTAAGTTCAGATGGTTTGATCATGGCGCGGTTGCCTGCAGCAATAGCCGTGGCCAGTGGCACAAGTGCCAGAGAGAGCGGGTAATTCCAAGGTGCGATAATGCCCACGACTCCCACAGGCTGACGAACAACCCATGCACGACCAAATTGAAAATAAGCCGAAACATGGCGTCGTTCTGGCTTCATCCAACGCCCCACATGCGCGATCATGTAATTGATCGCCTGCACAAGCGGGATCAGTTCTACAATTGCACTTTCACGCTCCGAGCGCTGGCCAAAATCGGTCCGCAGGGCACGAACAATATCGCTCCGCTTCCTTAGGATTTCGGCTTTTAGTCGGCGCAGGTCAGCCCGGCGCTGCGCGACATCCGCCGGGCCTGCATGCACGAACGCGGCGCGCTGGCGCTCCAGCATAGGGAGTAGATCGTTATGGCGGGTGTTGGTTAAAGCTGCATCAGACATTGCGACCTCCATGTTTACAGGAGAAACTTATGAGGGCAGGGTATGGAATATGATGCTCCGATGTCAATCAAAGTTTCTTGTGTAAACATGGATTGCACGAATGAGAGAAACAAAAGACCGTTCTTACCATCATGGCGATCTGCGGCATGCGTTGATTGACACAGCCCTGAACATGCTCGCCACGGACCAGAACTGGACCTTCACCCTGCGCGAAGTGGCGCGGCGCACAGGTGTAAGCCACGCGGCGCCGTATAAGCATTTCCGTGATAGGGAAGAACTGCTCCGCGAACTTGCCCGGATTGGTTTTGATCAGTTGGCGGAGACCATGACAAGAGCCATGTTTTCAAATGGATTGACCATCCGGGAAAGATTCACGACTGGCGCTCAGGCCTGTATTGACTTCGCTTTTCGCAATCCCGGCCTGTACCGCTTAATGTTTAGTGCCGATGCGGACAAAACAGCCGACCCGCATCTGCATGATACGGCTATGCGGACCTTCCATGTCCTTTTGCAGCTTCTCGAAGAGGGGCAGCGGGATGGCAGTTTTCGGCCTGTTCCTATCAGTGGGCAGGCGGGTGCCTGCTGGGCGCAGGTGCATGGTCTGGCCATGCTGGCGATAAGCGGCCAGCTTCTTGAGGAAAAAGTCGGCAAGGAGCCAGTCAGTGCCGCGCTGGATGTGCTGCTCAATGGCTTATGCTGCAATACGTGACCGAACCAGGCTGTGAAATTTGGCACATTGCAGCAAGCTGGGCGTTACCAAGGCATTATGTCCGCAGAGGATGGGGGGTAACGTATGGCGGGGGAGTGGATGAGAGGGTATGCCATGCAGCAGGCGATTGACCGGCTGGCCCCTGCGTAGGAGTGGGCGCAGACTCTAAAAATATTTTAATCAGGGAGCTTATGTAAGACTCCCATTTCATATAAAATATGAAGAACGGTTCCAAAAGCCCCGTGGGTGGTTATGTCTAAATGCTGCCTGCGTTTCGGTGCTCAAAAACTACCGATAGAGGCATAGCTTACGCCATGCTTTTACTCATTATCTGAGCTTGTGAAGCTGGATTTAAGCAACGAGGAAAGATGTTTCAGGTGTTTAAAGGTGTAAAAAACAGACTTAAGCTGGATGTTATGCACAAATCCCTCAAGGTTTATCTTCTTAATCTAAGAGGGATAAATTTTGAGCCTGAAGTTCCATTTCTTAAATACATCATAAGAAAAAAAGATGTTTGCTTCCATATTGGCGCGAGTGATGGCAGGCATACGCTTATTATGTCCCGCTTGGCATCGGAGGGGACCATTTATGCCTTTGAACCCTCGCAGGGAACTTTTTACCTACTTGAGAACATGATCTTTTTACATGGTATGAAAAATGTAAAAGCCTATAATATTGCTCTGTCTGACCAGAAAGAGGAATTGAAGCTTTTAACGCCGATAAAAATCAATAAACGTGTCGGTCGGTCTTTCGCATGTATTTCAAGCAATCAGGGACAGTATACACGAGAAGATGTAAAGTTCATTGATGTTAATGAACAGGTTACGCAAGCCAATACTATTGATGGATTCTGTGCTGAGCGTGGTATTGAATCAATAGATTTTATTCGATGTGATGTTGAAGGGGCGGAAGAAAAGGTTCTAAGAGCCTGAATCAGAAAGGGGTTTGATTGATTTTTCGCAGAACTCTGCGGATATGGGCAATCATCAACCACGCGTGGGATGACGAGATTGTTGCCTCGACATCCTTCGTGA
>NZ_WOTD01000016.1 GCF_011516885.1 Acetobacter lambici
AGCGTCGCATTCGTCTGCCTCCCTCAAAGCGAGAAAAACAGTCAGCACAGGACGCCGGAAAGTACAACCCTCACGTACCATACTCAGGGCTTAACTGACGACACGCCGTAGCATTGCTGGACCTGCGCGGCCATGCGCCACGCGCCATTCATCTGGTGGGTGTGCAACCCGTGACTATGCAGGACTATGGCGGCGGGTTGACCAAGGCCGTGGCCGAGCAGGTGCCCCATGCCGTGCGCATGGTGCTGGACCTGCTAGCGCAACGCTGTGGCGTGGTTCCGACCCCATTGCAAAACGCTCCAGAACCGGGTGCGGGGGTCATGACACAGGCCGTGGCCCGCAAAGCCTACGAGCAGGGCCGCCCATCCGAGGAGATGGCCTGCCGTTACGGGGATGAGCGCGTTCTAGCGCGCAGAGGGGTGTAAACATGTGTCTGGGCATGCCAATGAAAGTGCTTCACTGCGATGGCAGCATGGCGCTCTGTGCGGTTGAACCACGCACGGGCACACAACAGCCCGCCCGACAGGAGCAGGTCGATACCATTTTGGTGCCCGATACGCGGGTAGGGGACTACCTGCTGGTTTTTATGGGCATGGCCCGTGCGCGCATGGAGCCGGTGGAGGCGCAAAAATTGCAGGATGCCCTGCATGCACTTGCCACACTGGCAACAACGCAGGTCGATGGTGGCACTGCAGAGCAGATCGTAACCAGCGGGTTTGCAGACCTGTGTGCAGCACCACCACGCCTTCCCCCCCACCTACAGGCTGCATTTGATGCAGGGCTTACGGAGGCCTGAACACGATATGTCCGTCTTGGAACTGCCACTGGTCAAAGGCCTTACAACCCGGCATGGCATGCCCGTCCTGCACACGTTGGAGCAGGCAGGAGCAGGTTTTGTGCTGCTTTTGCTGCCCAGCCATTCCAGAATACATCTGGAAACACCTGATCTGGCGGCCATTTTGCCAGACCTGCTGCAACTGGGGGCCGCAAGCTTGCAGGGCGCGCAGCCGATTGGCGGTGCCGTAGCCGATGCAACGCTTGAGGCGGCACTGGTTCGCAATGATGGCGATATATCCCTCCCGGCTCTAGTGTTGTTGGAAAACGGGCAGGTCAAAACCAGTATTTCGCGTATGCGGGACTGGGAGACCTATGTGAGCAGATTTGGGGTGATTTTTGCCTCGCCCGCCACACAGAGCGGGGAGCCTGTAGCATGAGCGCGTCTTTTATGTTCCCACCCGCAGGGTTTGGGCCGGGGTCGCAGATTGGGCAGGCAGATGAGGAGCTGAATTATCTGGCCATGCCCTCGGGCGTTACTGTGTACGAACCACATGTGCCAGAAATTGAGGACCCGGCCATTATGGCTGCAACACTCACATTTTTGGAAAACCTGCAAAAACAGGCGCAGGCCTGGCAGGAAGGGGATGCCTGCCTTTTGCCCAGGCATGATCTGGCTCCCGCATCCGCCGCGGCAGTTAATGACGCGCTGGGTGAGGGAGAGGTCTCCGCCAGACTGGAAGACACCGCAGGACTGGTGGAAGTGCAGGAAACCGTGTTTGCGGGCGTATGGTCCTTGCGAGCCTATGGTGGCCCGCATGGGCAGGATGTGCGTGAGCAGGTGGAGGTTTCGGCTTTTCCCAAAGCTCTTGTGGCGCGTGCGTTCCCCGCAAAACGTAGCCGCCCCGATGTGGCCGCCGGTGTGAGAGACGGGGTAGTGAACGCTCCGGCTATTTTGACTGAACTGTTTGAGCAAAGCGAGAACTGGCACCCCCAGAGCAGCCCCCATGTTGTAAACCTGAGCCTGCTACCGCACACACCCGAGGATATGGACATGCTGGAGAGTTGTCTGGGCCGGGGGCGGCTGACCATTCTGTCACGCGGGTATGGTAACTGCCGGATAGAGGCAACAGCCACACCTCATGTCTGGCGTGTGCGGTATTTTAATTCCATGGACACGCTTATTCTGGACACGATCGAGGTGTCCTGCGTGCCGGAGGTCGCCTGCGCGGCACCGGAGGATATTGCGGATTCCGCAATCCGCCTGCACGAAATCTGCACCGTTTTGCGTGCGGAAAGTGCCAGCCAGCAGGGTGTGGGGGCATGAGCAGCCACACCCCCCGGTTTGAAGGCTCGTATCTGGGTGATGCCACGCGTCTTCCTGATGATGCGATCATGGAGTGCAAAATCTGCTGGAGTGTCTATGACCCGGCAGAGGGGTGCGTTGTATGGCAGGTGCCCCCGCATACGCCTTTTGCCAGCCTGCCGGATTATTGGCGCTGCCCGACGTGTGACGGTGCAAAGGACCAGTTTATGGTGGTCTCCGCCTCCACCATGCCATCCGCAGTTGGGGCGGAAGTCCCCGCTACCCCAGCCACGCCCCTGCACCGCGATGGGGCACACTCCATGGAGCAAAGCCCCGCCAGCAGGTTTGCCCAGACGCTGGAAGGTGTGTTTGCCGATATTTATGCCAGCAAAATGCGGGGCCTGCCGTTTGTGAACGAGGCCCTGAATGTAAAGGCCGTAGGGTTCTGCACATTTGAGGAACAACTGGTAGGGGCGCTGTTGACCCCTTGGTTTATGAATCTGATTGTGGTCCCCAGCGTAGGGGCAGATTGGTCGGGCGTGGTCTCAGGCAGTAAAAAGCTACTGGATTTTCCATCCGGTTCGTACGAGTTCACCGCCGCCCTGCGTGATGGAGGGGCCGAGGCGCTGCCCGGTTATTGGGCGTGTTCGCTGTTCTCACCTGTGTTCAATTTTACCACCATGTTGCAGGCGACCGATACGGCACAGGCGGCCGTACGCGGTTTGCTGGACCCGGCCCTGAACCCCCAACCAGTTGCCGTGCAGGCGGAACAGCCAACGCCAGAACCTGCCATGGGGCGCAGGAGCCTTCTGGTCGGGCCGTCAGCCAGACAGGCCGGGGTATGATCGGCGGACTTCTCTTATATGGGGGGCAGAATGGCCAGCCATGGGGTGTCCGTACGCATAATGTGGTGGATGCCGGGTTGTTATGTGCTGGTTTGCAGCCAGAACAGGCTCTGGCGTTGATCGGGCGGGTGTTCAGCCTGTGCCGGGTTGCTCATTTGGAGGCCAGTTCGCGGGCCTTGGGGTTGGCAGGGCAGTCCGCGTTTGATCCTGCGCGCATGCAGGATGAAATTTTGCAGGACCACGCGTTGGCGTTGCTGGTCACATTGCCTGCGCAATTGGGCTTGCCCCCACAGCGCGAGAGCCTGTGCAAAGTGCTCCATAACCGTGAGGCCGGGGCGTCTTTGGTCAAGGAACTTACGGGTTCGGCTACGCCCATTGCCAATATGGCAGCACCAGCGTTTGCAGCATGGCTTGCAGGCGGGGTGGCGGAGAACGCGGCTTTTCTGCCCAAATTGTTCAACCGCTGCCATGCCGCGCTGGAGGGGGCGGGGGCGGATGTGACAATGTGTGGCCTGACCCCACAGGCCATACAGGCATGGCTGAGGCATGACCGCGAGCAGGGCGGGCCTGTTATGGCGTATGATGCCAGCATATGGCCTGATTATGCGCATTATCCGGTCATGCAGGCACTGGTCGGGCCGGAGGGTGTTCCACCGTTTGCGCGGCTTGTTGCACGGATGCTGGAGTTTCTGGTCTGTCTGGAAGGGCGGATGGGGAGCATACCTGATCGCGTTGGCTCTTTTCTGGCCGGTCTGGGGGCCGGGGTGGGGGTGGCGCGTGCCGCGCGTGGCATGTTGGTCCATGTGGCGCAGGTGCATAATGGTCTGATCACGGATTACCAGATTTTATCTCCCACCTTGTGGCATGTTGCTCAGGATGGGCTTTTCCGTCAGGCCATCTCCCGCCTGCGTTCGGGCTGCGCTAAGGTGACGGTTGAGTGTGTTCTGGCGGCACTTAACCCTTGTGTCCCTGTTACGGTGGAGGCGGCACAGCATGCATGAAATGTCCCTGTGTGAGAGCCTGATAAGCGTGATCGAGGAAAGCGCGCAACGTGAAGGTTTTACAAAGGTTACCCGTGTGCGGGTGGAGGTCGGGCGTTTTGCCGGGGTGGAACTGCCCGCCATGCACTTTGGCTTTGAGGTCGTAGCGCGTGGCACACTGGCCGAAGGTGCCAGACTGGACTTTGATGTCGTGCCCGGTAGCGCATGGTGTTTTGATTGCGGGCAGACCGTGGAACTCGACAATCGCATGGACCCTTGCCCCATATGCGCGGGTGTGCGCCTCCAGCCTACGGGCGGGACGGAAATAAGGCTGAAAGACATGGAGGTAATCTGATGTGTACAACATGTGGCTGTAGCGGTGATGGTGCAACGTTCGAGGGCGGTGATCACGCCCACCCCCATGGCGCGGAGCATTCCCATGGTCATGCCCACGACCACCCGCATGACCATGGGCACGATCACCCTCACCCCCACCCGCATGAAGGGGAGGGCGCGCATGCCGACCTGAACTACGGCAACGGCCCTGCGCGTTCACATGCGCCGGGGTTGTCACAGGCGCGCATGGTGGAAATCGAGCGCAATATCCTCTCCAAGAACGATGCTTACGCAGCCAGCAACCGTGCCCGCTTTGCGCAGGATGGCAGTCTGGCGCTCAACATGTTGGCAGGCCCGGGGGCAGGCAAAACTACGTTGCTGGTGGAAACACTCAAAACACTGGCAGGCGCCATTCCCTGTTCGGTTATTGAAGGGGATCAGCAGACCAGTCATGATGCCGATCGTATTCGCGCAACAGGCACGCCAGCTATCCAGATCAATACCGGTAAGGGGTGCCACCTGGATGCGCACATGGTTGGCCACGCCGTGGAGCATCTTGGTGTGCACATGGGTGGTATCCTGTTCATCGAAAATGTTGGCAATCTGGTCTGCCCGGCGGCTTTTGATCTTGGGGAAAAGCGACGCGTGACCCTCCTTTCCGTTACGGAAGGCGAGGATAAACCCCTTAAATACCCGGATATTTTTGAAAAAGCAGACATGGTTCTGCTTACTAAGACCGACCTGCTCCCGCATCTGGATGTGAATGTTGAGGTGTTGGAGGCAAACATAAAACGCGTAGCCCCGCAGGCACAGATCCTGCATGTTTCCACCCGCAATGGGCAGGGCATGCCACAATGGCTGGACTGGCTGAAGGGCGAGCGCCGCGCGCTGCTGCATGCACTGGCGGCACAGGCACAGGCCCGTGCGGACATGCTACGCGCGGCGGAGTAAGCATATCGTGGTAACGCCTGCCTGCATTTTGGTTGTTGATGACGAACCACGCTCCGTGGAGGTTATTGCGCGCATCCTGCGTGAGGAATTTGAGGTTCTGAGCGCGACAAACGTGGAGCAGGCCCGCGCGTTACTGGAAAACAACTGGGTTCACGCCATTTTTTGCGACCAGCGTATGCCGGGCATGAGCGGTGTGGAATTTCTGGCCGATGTCCGTGCGCGCTGGCCAGATATCGTCCGCATGATTGTCACCGGTTATACAGAACCGGATGACATGATAGATGCCATTAATCAGGCGGGTATTTACCAGTATATTACAAAACCGTGGCACCCGGACCAGCTTTTACTGGCTGCACGCAATGCCACGCAGCTGTTTGCCATGCAGCGGGAATACGAGCGCCTCTCTCTCGAACTCAGGCTGGCTCCCCCCGTGGCGGAGGGGCGTTTGCGCCAGCAGCGTGAGCGGGTGGCGGGTAGCTACCATTTTGACGCCATTATCCGCACCCCTGCCAGCCCGATGAGCGATGTCTGTCGACAGGCCGCCAAAACAGCGGTGTTTGATATTCCTGTGCTGATTGAAGGAGAAACCGGCACAGGCAAGGAACTGCTTGCCCGTGCGGTACACTACGCAAGCCAGCGCAGTGCCGGTGCATTTGTTGCCGTCAATTGTGGCGCTATTCCCGACGACCTGCTGGAATCTGAATTGTTTGGCCACCGCAAGGGGGCTTTTACCGGCGCACATGCAAACCGCCGTGGTCTGGTGGAAGAAGCTGATGGCGGCACGCTTTTTCTGGATGAAATTGGTGATATTTCTCCCGCTTTTCAGGTCAAGATCCTACGTTTTTTGCAAGAAGGCGAATTCCGCCCTCTGGGCACGAACGAAACCACGCGGGTGGATGTGCGCGTGCTGGCCGCAACGCACAGGGACCTGCGGGCGGAGGTCAGGGCAGGCCGGTTCCGCGAGGATCTGTATTTCCGCCTGACCGGCATGGTTCTGAGCATTCCTCCCCTGCGGAGTAGACCTGCGGATATTCACGTTCTGGCGCAGCATCTGCTGGATGCAGCCTGTGCCCGCCATGGGCGGCATGTGCGCGGCTTTGCTCCGGGGGTGCTGGATGTGCTGGTGCAATATGGCTGGCCGGGCAATGTGCGTGAATTACAGAACGAAATCTTACGCATGCTGGTTCTGGCTGAAAGCGATAGTCTGGGCTTGGACCTGTTATCCCCCGTGGTTATGGGGGCGGAGCCAGTTCCGCAGGCCATTCAGGCACAGGCCGTGGCGGACCCCGTGGTGCATGATGGTGGCACCTTGCAGGAGCGCATGGACGCGCTGGAAGCCAATGTGCTGATGGAAACCATCGCCCGGTGTGGTTGGAACAAAAGCCTGACCGCGCGTGAACTGGGCCTCTCCCGCGTGGGGTTGCGGGCCAAGATCGAGCGCTACGGCATTGTACCCGATGCGGGGAAACAGACTTTACAGAAGGGAAATTCCTGAAATGTGTCTCGGTATTCCCGGCCAGATAACGGCCATTGTGGATGAGCAGGCCATGTTGGCCGAGGTGGATGTTTCTGGCGTGCGCAGGCAGGTCGATGTGCTGTGTGTTGCACAGCAGGGCAAACCACTGGCAGAACTTGTGGGTACATGGGTGCTTGTGCATGTAGGCTTTGCCATGAGCCGGATAGACGAGACCGAAGCGCGCGAAACCCTGCGTCTGCTTGCCAGCATGGATGAACTGGCTGGGGAGCTGGACGCCATGCGCACCAGTGCTCAGGCCTGAGCCATGCAGTTTGTAAAGGAGTTCCGCAACCCCCATCTGGCGGAAGCGCTTCTGGCACAGATCAGTCAGGTTGCGGAGCGTATAGGCCGCACCCGGTCAAGCCCCGTTACGGTCATGGAAGTCTGTGGGGGGCATACCCACACGATTTTTCGGTATGGGCTGGACCGGCGGCTTCCGGCTAATATCGAGTTCGCACACGGGCCGGGGTGCCCGGTGTGTGTGCTGCCCAAAGGGCGGATAGAAGACGCCATTGGCATAGCCCACAGGCCCGATGTGATTTTTGCCACCTTTGGGGATGCCATGCGTGTGCCCGGTGGCAGCGGCAGTCTTTTGCAGGCCCGTGCCGCAGGCGCGGATGTGCGCATGGTTTATTCTCCGCTCGATGCGTTGGCCCTTGCACGAGCCAACCCGGAGCGGCAGGTGGTTTTTTTTGCATTGGGGTTTGAGACAACAGCCCCCTCCACAGCACTGACTGTTTTGCGGGCTAATGCGGAAAAAATAAGTAATTTTACCATCCTTTGCCAGCATATTACCATTATTCCCACGTTGCGTGCCCTGCTGGAGCAGCCCGATTTTAACGTGGATGGGTTTATTGGCCCTGGTCACGTTTCCATGGTGATCGGCACGCAGCCTTATGCGTTTATTGCGCAGGATTTCAAACGCCCACTGGTTGTGGCGGGCTTTGAACCACTGGATATTCTGCAATCCCTGCTGATGGTGCTTAACCAGATCGAGGCAGGGCAGGCGTGTGTGGAAAACCAGTACGCGCGCGTGGTGGCAGCGCAGGGTAACCCGGCGGCCATGGCAGCGATTGACCGGGTTTATGAGGTCCGGCAGGCGTGCGAATGGCGCGGCCTTGGCCAGATTACCGGGTCCGGCCTGCAATTACGGCCAGAGTGGAGCCAGTTTGACGCGGAAAAGCGTTTTGCCATGCAACCCCACCATCTGGCTGATCTGGAACAGTGTCGTTGCGGAGATGTGCTGACAGGGCGGATCAAACCCCCGCAATGTCAGGCGTTTGGGCGTGGCTGCTCGCCAGATCATCCATCTGGCGCGCTCATGGTCTCGTCCGAAGGGGCCTGTGCAGCCTATTACGAATATCATGGCGTGGGGGAGGCGGCATAATGCCCGGCACTTTAACAGGGATTGGTGCAAATGGCCGCATTACGCTGGCGCACGGGGGCGGTGGCAGCGCCATGCGCGCCTTAATTGAAGAGGTATTTCTGGCGGCTTTTGCACAAGACCCGCTAGCTCCGCAGGAGGATCAGGCACGGCTGGATCTGGCAGCCCTTGCGCAGCAGGGAAACAGACTGGCCTTTACAACCGACGCCTTTGTGGTGGAACCGCTCGAATTCCCCGGTGGCAATATTGGCACGCTTGCCGTGTGCGGCACGGTGAATGACCTGGCTGTAGGGGGCGCATGCCCTGTTGCTCTGTCTGCTGCCTTTGTTCTGGCGGAAGGGCTGGAACTTGCCGTGCTCCGCCGGGTTGTGGAGGCCATGGCCCAAAGTGCGGCTCAGGCTGGTGTGAGTATTGTAACGGGGGATACCAAGGTGGTGCCCCGCCATGCCTGTGATGGGCTGTTTGTTACCACCAGTGGCGTAGGGGTTATCCGCCCTGAACACAATATCAGCATTGCCGCAGGCCAACCGGGGGATGTTGTGCTGGTCAATGGCTCACTGGGGGACCACGGGGCCGCCATTTTGTGCGCACGCGGTGATCTGGCGCTGCAAACACACCTGCAAAGTGATTGTGCGCCCCTGAATGGCCTTGTGGATGCACTGCTGTGCGCAGTGCCAGATGTGCGCTGCATGCGTGACGCCACGCGTGGAGGTGTGGCGGGCGTGCTGACCGAACTGGCAGAGGCCAGTAATGTGCTTGTCACGGTGAATGAGGCGGCATTGCCCGTTCATCCCGAAGTAGAGGGCGTGTGCGAAATACTGGGGCTGGACCCGCTGTTTTTAGCCAATGAGGGCAAGCTGGTGGCCGTGGTCCCTGCCAGCCACGCTGCGCGCGCGCTTGCGGCCCTGCAAGGTCACCCGTTGGGGCGCAATGCCGCCATTATCGGCACGTTGCAGGCCAGTGCTGCCGGGCAGGGGGCTGTGCATATTGTTAACGAGTTTGGTGGCGCACGGGTATTGACCATGCCATCAGGGGAACAACTGCCAAGGATTTGCTGATATGCGGCAAGACCCGTCCTTTCTGGCTCAAGACCAACTATGGTTGCCGAGCAGGGCCGTTCTGGCGGCACGGTACGCGCAGGGTTACTGGTTGCTTGCGGCTTTGCTGCTGTTTAATGCGTTTGCATGGACTGCTGCTTGGGTCTGCTTTGGTGGGAATGCAACACTTTTGGCATCCGCTCTGCTGGCATGGGTGTTCGGGCTGCGCCACGCCATGGACGCGGACCATATTGTGGCGATTGATCTGGTCACCCGCAAACTTATGGTTGCGGAGCGCTCTCCATTGGGGGTGGGGCTGTTCTTTTCGTTAGGGCACTCCTCTGTTGTGTGCATTGCCGTGTTGTTTTTGACGGTTTTACCGACGCATGACTGGCTGGAGCGCTGGCACCTTGTGGGCGGCAGTATTGGCTCGGCTGTGTCCGTAACCTTTCTGTTCCTCATGGCGGGGTACAATGTGTATGCGGCGGGGCGGCAATGGCGGTTGTTCCGCAACAAGGCGGATATGCCCGATACCGTGTCTGGCGGAATAATGGCGCGGCTGTTCGCCCCGGCTTTTAGGCTTATCGGGCGCTCATGGCAGATGTATCCGCTTGGTTTTCTGTTTGGTCTGGGGTTTGACACGGCAACCGAGGTCGGGCTGCTGGGGCTGGCTGCGGCCCAGAGTGCTCAGGGGCTTGGGCTTGTGGGTATTCTTATGTTTCCGTTGCTGTTTACTGCAGGCATGTCCGCCATAGACACGCTTGATGCCGTGCTGATGATGCGCGCTTACGGCTGGAGCGCGCAAACGCGTACCCGCCGCCAGATTTATAATCTGGTCATAACCAGTGTTTCAGCCCTTGCCGCCATAGGGGTCGGGGCGACTGAGTATGCCGCGGGTCTGGGGGAGGATGGCGTGGCAGGTTCCTCCCTGGTGGGTCTTGCTTCCATGCTGGCGGAGCATTTCCCTCTTCTGGGCAGTGCGATCATGGCGGTTTTTCTGGCATTGTGGGCTGGCGCTTTTGTGTGGGACAAAGCCGCAGCCAGACGGGCGGAGGTTATTGTACCTGCGCCCCATACACGGACCTGACCACCCATTATGCGCCCGGTTCTGGAGCAGAAGGTCCGCCATAAACAAGGCGTTGCCGTAACACCCAGAATGCGTGAAGCCCTAAGGCTGCTGCGTCTGCCTCAGCCTGATATGGAAGCTTATATAGCCCAGCAGGTGGAACAGAACCCGTTTCTGGAACAGCCAGACTGGGAGTTTGACCAGCCAGCCAGTTATCCCGTCCACTCGGGCGTGCCCACCACGCAGGACGAGACTGAACGGCTGGTGGCGGCAGAGGCGTCGGTTGAGGAACAGCTACTCCGCCAGATTGCTCTTTCCGTCAGGCCAACATGGTTATGCCGTCTGGCGGCTCTGCTGCTGGAAGAGGTGGATGAATACGGTCGACTGTCCTCTGCTACGTTGGACATATTCAGCCAGAGCCGGGGGGTAGCGCGTGCCTGCGTGGAGGAGGCCCGGCAGTACCTGCTCAGGCTGGAACCCGTGGGCGTGGGGGCGCTGTCTGTTGCCGAATGTTTTGCCGTGCAGCTTGATGATGAAGGATTGCTGGACGAAGCCTTTACAAGACTGCTGGCCAATCTTGGTCGTCTGGTCAAAGGGGACCGGGCCGGACTTGCGGGTGTGTGTCGTGTAAGTGCGCGGCAACTGGAGCAGATGCTCCAGATACTGCAACGGCTGGAGCCATACCCATACTGTAGGCAGGCGGTCGAACCTGCATTGCTGCGTAAGGCGGAGTTGCGTGTTGAGCAGGACGGACAGGGGCAATGGCGGGTTTTTGCCTACGCGGACCGTGCGCAGAGCCTTATGCTGAATACGGAGTTGCGCGGCCGTCTCTCCTCGCGCCTGAGTGTGCGTGAACGCGGACAGGTGAAGGAATGGATCGCAGATGCACGCTGGCTTTTGAACGTAGTAGCCAGACGGCGCAGAAGCCTTGTGCTACTTGGGCAAAAAATTCTGGAACGCCAGCCAGATTTTTTGAGCCGGGGGGTAGAAGCCCTGCACCCCCTGACCATGCTCCAGATCGCACAGGACATGCAGGTGCATGAAAGTACGGTCAGTCGGCTGGTGGCGGATAAATATGTTTCCACGCCGGATGGGGTTTTGCCGCTCCGTTACTTTTTTACCGCAGGTGTCGGTCGTGGTGGGCAGTCGCCCCCCCGTGCGGCGGCGGCGGCCCGAGCCTGCCTGCGCAGGCTTGTGCGGGAAGAAAAACCGGACAACCCTCTTTCCGACAATGCATTGGTGGAGGTGCTGGAAAAACAGGGGTTTCGGGTCTCCAGACGCACCGTTGTCAAATACCGCCAGATCATGGGAATAGGCTCATCATTTGCCCGCAAAGGGCAGGGGATTTCAGTATAGTGGCGTGCTGCCAACTATAATTCCTTTGTTTGCAACGGTTTTAGTTCGAACATAAGCAGGAATAATCGTTTATCGCGCCTAGACAGCGCTCTTGTACCAAAGATGCGTCCGCACCCTGTTTTTATCTTTGTTCCTATTCCGGAATGGTTTACGGGGAGTAAAGTAACATTTTTTGGTGGAGCCCCGACTATGCGATCCACGCACAGCATGAATACAGCATGGTTATGGAAAAGACCTACCTTCACAGGTCCTTTCCCTGTCATTCCTGCCTTCGCACATAGTCTGCAAACGCAGAAGCTCCGGGTGAGAACTGTTTTTTCAAATAGAAGATAACCGCCTTTATTTCAAACGGCTTTCGCATGCGTTCCGGTTCTTTGCGTATGGAACCATGGGTGGAAGATAAAGCAGGAATACGCAATGGCAGGTCCATCACACGCTCCCTTACAGACACGTCGGCAGCTTTTGGGGCGTATTGGCACGCTGGCAGGGAGTGCGGCTCTTTATCAGGCCATGACCAGCATGGGGCATGCCATGGGAACGGATTTTTCAGGTCCCCCCAATCTGTCCGGTGCAAAGCCGGGCACATCTGTGCTGGTTCTGGGTGCTGGTCTTGCGGGAATGCTCAGTGCGTACGAATTGCGCAAGGCTGGCTATGACGTTCAGGTCCTTGAGTTCCAGACCCGTAGTGGTGGGCGCAACATCAGCCTGCGTGGGGGGGATACGGTAGCCGAACTGGGTGGGGCTACACAAAAAGTTGGCTTTGCTGCGGGTAACTACCTTAACCCCGGCCCGTGGCGTATTCCCTACCACCATCAGGCTTTGCTGCATTATTGCCGCGAATTTGGCGTGCAGTTGGAGCCGTTTATTGAGCTTAACCATAATAGCTGGCTCCATTCGACCGGTTTCTTTGGCGGCAAGGTCGTGCGTTACAGGGAACTGGCGGCTGATTTTACGGGGTTTACGGCGGAACTTCTGGCCAAAGCGGTAGATCAGCACAAACTAGATGATTTGGTTAGTGCGGATGAAGTGGCCTACCTGAAAAACGCCATGCGGGGCTGGGGAGCACTTACGCCAGACTTGCAATATACCAAAGGCACACTCAGTTCACTCCGCCGTGGCTTTGAAAAACCGCAGGGCGGTGGCCCAGATGGCGCACCTGTTCCCTCTGAGTTGATGAACCGTGATGAAATCTGGAAATCCGGAATGTGGAACTGGATGGCTTTCCACGAGCGGCTGGATATGCAGACAACCATGTTCCAGCCAGTGGGGGGGATGGACAGTATTGGCAAGGCCTTTGCCAGACAGCTACCGGGGTTGATCCACCTGAACTGCAAGGTAACCGCCATTCATCAGGACAACAGTGGCGTGAGCGTTACCTATAACGATATGGGGCACTCTGGCGCGGTACGCCATGCCAGAGCGGATTATTGTGTCTGCACCATACCCCTTTCCATTCTCTCACAACTTGATGTGCAGGTCAGTGATGGCATGAAGGCAGCCATAGCAGCCGTGCCTTACGGGTCCTCCGTCAAGCTCGGGCTGGAGTTCAAACGGCGGTTCTGGGAGGAGGATGACAAGATTTACGGTGGGATCAGTTTTACGAACCAGCCGATCAGTCAGGTGTCCTACCCAAGTCATGGTATTTTTTCCAAAGGGCCTGCGGTCCTGCTGGGGGGGTATATGTTTGGCCCCGCAGCGTATGACTTTGCGGGCATGACGCCACAGGAACGGCTGGAGAAGGGCATAAAACAAGGACTGGCTTTTCATCCACAATACCGCAAGGAATTCCTTAACGGTGTAAGCTATGCTTGGAGCCGTACCCCATGGACGTTAGGATGCTGCGCCCTGTGGAGTGAGGAGGCGCGGAAAACGCATTATCAAGCCCTGTGCGCGGTTGACCAGCGTGTGGTTCTGGCCGGGGAGCATGCCTCTTACGTGGGATGCTGGCAGGAAGGAGCGGTTCTGTCCGCGCTGGATGCGGTTACAAGGCTGCATAAACGCGCGTTGGGGGCTGCATAATGCGTAAGATCTTTCTTTTTTCCGTAGCCATGTTTGCCTTCGTAATATCTGGTGCCGCGCGTGCGGATAGTGCCGCACCGGCTACGACCAAAATGGTGGATATGCCATCGGGGGAGGCCGTCTACCGGCATATATGCCAGAGTTGTCATATGGCGGATGGGCTGGGGGCAGTTGGAGCGGGTGCGCGCATTCCAGCACTTGCACACAATCCGCGTTTGCAGATTGCCAGTTACCCCGCAACCGTTATTCTCAATGGTTATGGTGGCATGCCGTGGTTTTCTGGCATGCTGAATGACCGGCAGGTTGCCGATGTTGTTGCGTATATTCGCACACATTTTGGGAATGACTACAAAGACCCACTCAACCCCGCAGACGTGGCTTTTATGCGCCTGCATCTGACACCCGAAGCGGAGTAATCTTATGCGTATGCTCAAAACTTTTGCAGTTTCCACCATGTTTTCCGCTGTAGGGCTTGCTGCCGTGGGGGCATGTGTGCCCGCACAGGCCCAGAATGGCGTTGTCAGGCAGAACGAACCATCATACCCCATTGCTTCTGCCGTCGAGGTGCCTGCTGGCTACTCCACCGTTTACGTTAGCGGCATTGGTTCACCCGTGACCAACCCTGCGGCTCCCGCCAAAAGCGTGGCTGCCTATGGTTCCATGGTTACTCAGACGGAGGAAAGCCTTAAACGTATCAGGGATATTCTCAAAAATATGGGTCTGGGTATGGGCGATGTCGTGCAGATGCATGTGTTTATGGTTGCGGATGCGCAGACCAAAAAACTGGATTTTGATGGTATGATGCAAAGCTATACAAAGTTCTTTGGCACCAAAGATCAGCCCAATCTGCCGGTCAGGTCCGCTTTTGCCGTAGCGCAACTGTCCAATCCCGGCTGGTTGGTGGAAATTGAGGTTGTGGCCGTCAAACCCCCTCACCATTAAACAGACTTTGCGTAAGGCGTGTGGAAAACACACGTCTTACGTTATTTTAAAACAGGATAATGGCAGGCGACCTCATGGCCGGGGGCAATCTGCCTTAAGGCAGGTGCTTCGTTCTGGCATCGGGGCTGCACGGCCGGGCAGCGTGTATGAAAACGGCAACCGGATGGTTTGTTAACCGGGCTTGGAATTTCGCCCCGTAAGGGGGCTGGCCGTGCTGCTCCTACAACCGGGCGGGGCACGGCCTGCGTTAGCGCAATGGTGTATGGGTGTGCTGCATTGTGCAAAACGGTATCTGTCTCGCCCAACTCAACAATCACGCCAAGATACATGACCGCAACGCGGGTGGAAATCTGGCGCACGACCGCAAGGTCATGGGCAATAAAAACATAGGTCAGGCCAAGATGTTTTTGTAAATCAGCAAACAGATTTACAATTTGCGCCTGAACCGAAACATCCAGAGCCGAGACAGGTTCGTCCGCCACAATAAGGCGGGGAGCAAGGACAAGCGCGCGGGCAATGTTAATGCGCTGGCGTTGCCCGCCCGAAAATTCGTGTGGGTACCGCTCAAGTGCTGTATGGGGCAGGCTGACCAGTTCCATAAGTTCTGTCAGCCTGTGTGCTATGGTGGCGGAGTTCCGTCTGGTGCCCTCGGGTGTGCGGTGTACCCGCAAGGGTTCGGCCAGCAGGTCCCCAATGCGTCTGCGGGGGTTGAGGGATGCATAGGAATCCTGGAACACCATCTGCATTCGCGGACGTAGGGCGCGTAAGGTGCGTTCGGGCAGGTGTGTTATATTCTGCTCTTCAAATACAATCTGCCCGGCGGAGACATCGCTCAGGCGCAGCAGGCAGCGCCCCAGTGTGGATTTACCGCAGCCTGACTCTCCGACAAGCCCAAGAACTTCGCCCGGCATGATGGTGAAGGAAACGCCGTCGACCGCTTTTAGGGTCTGCCCCTTTTTTAACGTGTAGGTTTTATACACGTCCCTGACCGCCATCAGAGGCTGGGGGGCGGTTGGGGCGTTTGCCGCCTGCTCGTTTGGGGGCACGGAACGCATGGGGCTTCTCATAAAACGGGTGATGTGCTGGAGCCAGACCGTGGGGGCAGGGGTGCTCCCTCCGCTGGCAGCACGCAGGCAACGGTATGGCCCGGCCCGACGGTGCAAAATCGTGGAGGCGGGGCAGGCAGGCAAGTCGCATGCGTATGTGCGCAGCGTGGCGCAAAGGCGCAGCCTACGGGGCGCTCCATAGGCTGGGGTGGTCCTCCGGGAATGGCGGGTAGCCGGTCTGGGCGTGGGCCGCTCATGGGGGGGATGGAGGCCAGAAGGGCCGCCGTATAGGGGTGCTGGGGGTGGGCGAACAGGTCCCGCGTTGTCCCGGTTTCCGCCACCCGGCCAGAATACAGGACCAGCGTGCTGTCGCATGTTTCGGCCACCACGCCCATATCGTGGGTGATCAGCAGAACCGAGGAACCATAGGTTGTGCGCAGGTTACGCATGAGTTCCAGAATCTGGGCCTGCACGGTTACGTCAAGCGCAGTGGTGGGCTCGTCCGCGATCAGGAGCGATGGGTTGCATGAGAGCGCCATGGCGATCATTGCGCGCTGGCGCAACCCGCCAGAAAGCTGGTGAGGGTATCTGTTGGCGGTATTGGCAGGGTCTGGTACCCCCATTTCTCCCAATAGTTCCACCGTGCGCGCACGGGCCTGCCTGCGGGAGAGGCGCTGGTGGACGCGCAACTGCTCATCAATCTGCCAGCCGATGGTATAGACCGGTGTAAAGGCGGTCATCGGGTCCTGAAAGATCATGGCGACCTCCCGCCCCCGCAGAGCGCGGAGTTGCCTGTCCGGTAAGGCAAGAAGGTCCCGGCCCCTAAAGCGGGCGGAGCCGGTAACGTGCACACCGGGTGCGTCTATCAGCCCCATCAGGGCCATGGCGGTTATGGATTTGCCCGAACCGGACTCCCCCACCAGCCCCAGAATTTCCCGATCGCCAATGCTGAAGGAAATATTCTCGACAATAGGAATAACCTGCCCGCGTGACGTAAAGCTTACGCACAGGTCACGTACTTCAAGCAGGGGGGGAGCGGGTGTGTTAGCCAACATCACGCACCCTCGGGTCTAGAAAGAGGTAGGCTGCATCCACCAAGGCGTTGGCCAGCACCACAAATACCGCGGAATACATGACCGTTGCCATAATAAGGGGCAGATCAAGGCTGTTCAGCGCCTGATAGGTCAAGCGGCCAACACCGGGTAGACCAAATACGACTTCCGTCAGCAAAGCGCCTCCTCCCACAAGCTGGGCAAAATCCATGCCAAAGAGGGAGACAAATGTGATCAGTGCCGTGCGCAGGCCATGGCGGAGCAGCACGCGGGTGGGAGAGAGCCCTTTGGCGCGGGCGGTGCGTATGAAGTCTTCCCCCATAATGGCCACAAGGTCTGCGCGTAAAATCCGGCTGTAAATACCAACAAACATGACCGCGAGCACGCACCACGGAATAACCAGCGCCAAAAACCAGCCACTCGGGCTTTGGCTGAATGGCACATAGCCCAGCCCCGGCACCCAGGAGAACAGCCATGTATCATGGTAACGGTTCTGGGTGATCAGGTTGACAACCTGACCAAGCCAGAAAACGGGGATGGAAATCCCAACCAGTCCCAGAATCATAAGTCCACGGTCAATCCATGAATCTTTGAACGCGGCGGCAATAACCCCCATGGCAATGGACAGAACCACCCATATGATAGCAGCACCGGTTACGAGGGAGAGGGTAACAGGGGCTGCCCGCATGATCTCTGGCACGACCAGTTCACCACGGTTGGCATAGCTTGCCAGATCACGCGTGATGAACAGTTTTTTCATCATAATGGCGTATTGCACGGGCAGGGGGCGGTCAAAACCATATTCTTTGCGGACTTTTTCCATGGTCTGGGGGGCTGCGTTGCGGCCTGCAATGCGTGCGGTCGGGTCGGCTCCGGGAGTTGCAAAAAAAACCGTAAACACCAGAGCGGAAATGCCGAAGAGAACAAAAACCGTCTGACCCAGACGGCGCAGGAGGGGCATGATCATGGTCTGTCCGTCCTTTCATTCCCGCCGGGATGTGTCGCGCACGTCCAGCGCGTCGCGTAGTCCGTCGCCCAGAATGTTCAGGGCGAGCACAACAGCCACAATAGCCAGGCCGGGGGCAATGGCGACCATGGGGCGGGTGTATATCAGCCCTTCACCATCAAGGATGATTGTCCCCCATGATGCAGCAGGTGCCTGCACCCCAATGGAGAGAAAGGACAGCGCACTTTCCGCCAGAAGCGCCATAGCCATGAGCAATGGCCCCATAACGACCAGCGTTGTGCTGACATTGGGCAGAATATCACGCAGCACAATTCGCCAGCGGGGCACCCCCAGGCATTTGGCTGCTGTTACAAATTCGGCTTGACGCAGCGCAATAACCCGCCCACGCACTGGGCGTGCGGCATAGGGTACATAGACCAGTGCGATAATCACAATGGGAATAAGCAGGTTATCGGCCTCTATGACAAACGGCCCAATCCGCAGGCCCGAGGTGATTGTGACAATGGAGAGCGATATGGCGAACAGGTAAACCGGCACCGCCCACATAATATCCATCAGCCGGGATAGAACCATGTCTGTTATACCGCCAAAAAAACCGGCGCTAATGCCCACCACCCCGGCCATGACAAGGCACAGGACCGCAGCACTGAAGGAAATAAGCAGTGAGTTCCGCCCCCCGTAGAGCAGGCGGGCCATAATGTCGCGCCCCTGACTGTCCGCCCCCAGCAGGTAGGTGGTGCTGCCTGTTGGCCCAATGGGGCTAAGCCCCAGATGCAGCGGGTTGTCGTTGGGCTGCATAATGTCTGTTTCCTGCCCGTTCAGCACAATGGTGCCTGCTACGTTGGAGACAAACGGGTCGGTATGGGCAATGTGGTGAGCATAAAACGGCGCGCACAGGCATGCCAGAACAATAAGGGCGAGAACAGCAAAAGAGGCAAGTGCGGAGCGGTTGCGTAGTAACGACCGGAGCGCGCTTGCCCATGGTCCGGCAGAAGGTCTGGGCGTGTCGGACGGCTTTGTCATCATGCCTGCGATTATCAAGTCATCAAGAGTGCAAAGTCACCTTGCGGTGCTGCGTAGGGCGGACACTGGCGGCTTACTCAGCCGATAATGCTTCACGCTTCATTTCCAGTTCAAGCCACTGTTCTTCACATTCTGCCAGTCTTGCCTCGATTTTCCCCAGTTCTGCAGAGTGCCGGTCAAACGCCTTGGGGTCCTTGCTGTAAAGGTCGGGGTTGGCCATGCTGGCGCGGTGTGTGGTGGCCTTGGTCTCCAGCTTTTCCATTTCCAGTGGCAGGTTGTCCAGCGCATACTGGTCTTTGTAACTCAGCTTGCGGGTCGCCTGTCTGACGGGTTGTTCCCGGGGCTTTGCGGGTTCGGATACAGGGACAACAGGTGATGTTTCCAGCGGTTGCAGGTTCCGCTGGACCAGCATGTCGCTATAGCCCCCTGCGTATTCAACCCACGCGCCCGCGCCTTCGGCCGCCAGAACGGACGTGGCTATGCGGTCCAGAAAGTCACGGTCATGGCTAACCAGAAGGACCGTGCCGGGGTAGGTGCTGAGCATATCTTGCAAAATGTCTAGCGTTTCCAGATCCAGATCGTTGGTCGGTTCATCCAGAATAAGCAGGTTGGACGGCTTGGCCAGCGCACAGGCCAGCATCAGGCGGCCACGCTCCCCACCAGACAGGACGCTAACAGGTGTGCGCGCCTGTTCCGGGCGGAACAGAAAATCCTTCATGTAGCCAATAACATGGCGTTTTTCGTCCCCGATCTGCACCATGTCGCCCCCACCATCGGTCAGGGTTTCGGCCAGTGTGCGCTCGGGGTTAAGGGAGCGGCGCTGCTGGTCCAGCGTGACCATGCTCAGCGATGGGCCGAGGGTAATGGTGCCGCTGTCGGGCTGGTCGCCCCCGGTCAGCAGGCGCAGCAGGGTTGTTTTGCCCGCACCGTTGGCCCCCACAACGCCCAGTCGGTCCCCGCGCAGGACGCGCAGGTTCAGGTTATGAATAACGCATTTGTCGCCCCATGCTTTGTTCACATCCTCTGCCACAGCCACAAGACGGCTGGAGGTGGAGGCGGACTGAGCGTTCAGGGTTACGGTGCCCGGTGCACGCACGGCGTCTTTTCGGGCGGTGCGCAGAGCGGCCAGTTCGCGCACGCGGCGCACGTTGCGCTTGCGGCGGGCTGTTACGCCGTAGCGCATCCAGTCTTCTTCCCGCGCGATCTGGCGGTCCAGTTTGTGCGCGTCACGCTCCTCCTGTTCCAGCACTTCCTCGCGCCAGGATTCAAAGCGGTCAAACCCTTCATCCAGCCTGCGGGTGATGCCCCGGTCCAGCCAGACAACGGAGCGAGACAGGGTGGAAAGCAGCCGCCGGTCATGGCTGATCATGATCATGGCCGAGCCAAGGCTAAGCAACTCGCGCTCAAGCCATTCAATGGTTGGCATGTCCAGATGGTTGGTTGGTTCGTCCAGCAACAGTATGTCGGGTGCGGCGGCCAGCACGCCTGCAATGGCGCAACGCCGTGTTTCCCCCCCCGAGAGGTGGGCTGTGCTTTCCTCGCCCGTCAGGCCCAGAGCGTCCAGCATGGGGCCGGTGCGCCATTCCATGTTGGGGTCGGCAATCTGGGCGGCAACATAATCGGCCGTTGTGGCAAATGCGCTCAGGTCGGGTTCTTGCGGCAGGTAGCGCAGGGATGCGCCGGGCTGGAGGAACACACTGCCCGCATCAGGCTGGATAATGCCTGCCGCGATTTTGAGCAGGGTGGATTTGCCAGATCCGTTACGTCCGACCAGACAGACGCGCTCCCCCTTGCCAACAGCAAATCCCGCGCCGTCTAGGAGCGGCTTGCCGCCAAGGGTTAGGGTAATATCCTGCAAATGAAGTAGGGGGGGGAGCGCCATAACAGATTGAGCCGTTCCAGAATAAAGTCGATCAAGGTTTCTGGCAGCTTTTTACCCAACAGATCAGGTCTGAGCTACACCCATACTGCTTACGGCCTGATAGGTGGCAACGGCAAGGGTTAAGGGGTCAAACGGTTTGGTAATAACAAAGCAGGGTTCCAGTTTTTCGCCCGTCAGCAGTCTTTCGGGGTAGGCGGTTACGTAAATGACTGGAACTTTGAATGTTGCTGTAATTTCTGCCACTGCGGCCATGCCATCCCCCCCGGGTCCGAGGTTGATGTCCGCCAGAATAAGCCCGGGGCGGGTTTGTGCGGCCAGTTGGACGGCATCGGCCTGCGTGTGGGCAACGCCTGCAACCTTGTGACCACACTGCATGACCAGAAGTTCGATATCCATGGCAATAATCGGCTCGTCCTCAATAATCAGGACCGATGTCTGCACGCCTTTGTGGAGCTGCTTCTGGGCGGCTTCCAGCTCCTGCGCCGCATGGTCGTTGGGCAGGCCAATAATGCGGGCTGCGGTCTCCACGTTAATTTCTTCCAGCGTGGTCAGCAGCAGCAACTGCCGCTGTACGGGGGAAAGGCCTGGCCCTTGCGTGCTTCTATGCGTTTCGTCCATGCCATAAAGGCGCGAGATTGCCTGATAGAGCTGGAGCAGGGGCGTAAACCCTTCCGCCGGAGGTTGTGATGTCAGCCCCCTCAGGCTTTGTGCCACCAGCAGATCGCCCTCCGGCTGGTTGCCAGTCAGGGCGCGTGCATAACGTCTGCCATAAGGGAGAGCCCGGATCAGCCCGTCACGCAGTGACTCTGACATGACAAATCTCCTTATGATTAGGTCATGATAAAAACATACGGTAAGGCAATGATGCCACGGAGCGGCGTTTGCCGAAAGGGGATGAAGCCTGATTAACACACCAAATCCCGATCATGAGGACGTGCGCCCCACCTTTAGGGGGGAATTGCTCGCACTTTTGCCGTCTTTGCGCGGCTTTGCCCGCTTTTTGGCGCGCGACCCCACCATGGCTGATGATCTGGTGCAGGAGACTGTTCTGCGCGCATTGGACCGTATGGCGCAGTATGAGGCGGGCAGTAGCCTCAAGGCGTGGTGCTTTACCATCTTGCGCAATCTTTTTCTTGAACAGCGGCGGCGCGGCAAAAAAGAGCGTGAGGTGCTGGCCCATTACGAGCAACAGCCCCCCTTGCGCGCGGCCTCTGCCGCCGATGGGCGGCAGGAAGTGCATGAACTGGAGGTTCTGCTCTGGCAGTTGAGCCCTCTGCTGCGTGAGGCTCTGGTGCTGATTGGTGCGCAGGGCATGACCTATGTGGAGGCAGCCGAAATTTGCGAGGTGGATGTTGGCACTATCAAGGCGCGCGTGTCCCGCGCCAGAACCATGCTGCACAAACTGGCCCAGCAGCAGGCGGGGGAGGGCGGGTAACCTTGGATGGGGCGCGCTCTCGTTTTCGTGATTACAAAAAATGCACCTCCATGTAACCTTGCCGGGGTCTTGTTCATTGCTCCCTTAAACGGAAGAAGAGCGGAGTAAAAACAATGACAGCCTCGTTATTCCACGATCAGGTCATCGCCATCCTGCCCAAGCTGCGCGTGCAGGCATTGGCCCTGACCCGCAACCGCACCGCCGCTGAGGATCTGGTGCAGGATGCTGTATGCAACGCGCTGGCCGCTCAGCAGAGTTTTATCCCCGGCACCAATTTTGGCGCATGGATGCACCGTATCCTGCGCAACCGCTTTATTTCCGACTTACGCAAAAAGCGTGAAACCACGGATATTGATGATGCGCCCCAGTCCATGCTGGCCGTGGCCGCCCGGCATGATGACCGGCTTGCCCTGATGGAGCTGGATGCAGCACTTGCACGGCTGCCAGACGACCAGCGGGAAGCTTTGGTGCTGGGGGTTCTTGAAGGAATGAGCTATCAGGAACTCGCGGACATGTCCGGCTGCGCGGTTGGTACGGCCAAAAGCAGGGTTTTCCGTGCCCGGCGTCAGCTTGAAGCTTGGTTAACTGGAGAAGAATCCGTGTCCGAGGCGGCTGGTCGTAAAAAAAGCGGACGTGTGCACACAAACGCTGCAAAAACCATTGGTGCCGCGCGCCCGGAGTCCTCTAGCATGAACGCTGCTGTAGTCTGAACATGGCGCACGCTGAGCTTGAAAGATGCAGGTCTGTCGGGGATGAATTGCCCGCCCCGCATGCAGCGGCGTCAGACAAACAATGGCAGGATCCTAGGTTCGGAATGGGAAAGAGTATGGACGGCGCTCCCCCCCGCAAAGGCAGGCAGTCTCGGGATCAGGCTTTTGATGTTTGGCTGAAGCGTGGCCTGCACCAGCTTTTTGATGACGTTGTGAATGAACCTGTGCCCGAAGAGCTTTTAAAGCTGATTGAGGAAGACCGGAGCAAGCAGGACTGAGCCGTTTGTCTGTATTTTCCCCGGTGGGGCAGGTCATCCGGCGTCTTGGCGGCCTGCTTATGTCCGGTTTGGGGCGGGTGTTTATCACCACAAGTGCTCGCATGCGGGTGCTGATCTGCCTGTCGGGCATTCCCGTTCTGAGCATTGGCGCCGTTCTCGCCCTTCGTAATTATCAGGAAGTCAGGGTCGGCAGTGCGCAGCGCGCCGTTGCGGCCATTATGCGGCTGGACCAGCAGTTCCGGCACGATACAGACCGCCTGCGCAGTGCGCTCGAAACAATCGGCAACATGGACCTGACACACGACCAGATCGTGCATGCGCTCAGGCTGGCTGAAACAATTAGCGGGCAGCGATACTGCTTTTTGGCTGTGCTGGATGAAAAAGGGCAAAAACTCGATTCTGTCTCCCCCTCCGGTCGCTCCTGCGCGGAAGTCGGGACCTTAACCCCACCTGCGCGCATTAACGCCACGGTCATGGAGGCCGTACAAAAAAGTGGTGGTGGGGAAGATAACGGAGCATTTTTGCGCATCACCGTTCCTGCTGCTTTTTTGGCCGAGCCGGAAGCACACGGTTATCTGGTTGGCATACTGCAAATTTCGCGCACACGCGCCTATCTGGGCGGAGCCTCGGGGTGGGAGGCCTTTTCCGATGACACAAACCCCGTTCAGGCATGGCTTCTCATGCATGATGGGGAGCTTTTTCCCGTCTGCACCAACTGTAACTGGGAGCAGCCCCCACCGGACCTGGTGTTCCGGTTGAAGGAAAAGCTCGAAAAAAGCGATCGGTCCGTTGTGTCCCTTCCGTCCATGCAGGGAGGGTACGCGCTGGGGGGGATTGGCGGTGGGGCGGATATTTTTGTTTCAACCCAGCGCACCCCCATAGAGGCCGATGCCCTGCGGGCTATGGTGTTCCAGATTGCGGCGCTGCTGTTCCTGCTTGCTGCTGGTCTGGTCGGGGTTACGCTGGCTGCTAATATCGTGCTGGTCTGGCCCTTGCGGCGGCTGACATATTCCGTGCGTAAATGGCAGATGGAGGGGGTGTTTGACGGGCGTGTCACCCGCACCATGCCGCTTGAACTCCAACGTCTGGGGCAGGCATTCACACGTGCGACCCAGCGCTTGTCCCGGCATGAGGCAAGGCTGAAGAAGGCCATGGCGCATCAGGAACTTCTGATGAAGGAAATTCACCACCGGGTGAAGAATAACCTCCAGATCGTCGCGTCTCTTTTAAATCTTCAGGCCAACCAGATCGCCCACCCGGAGGTCAAGGCGGAGTTTGCTCTGGCGCGGGACCGAATCCGTGCGTTGGCAACGCTGCACCGCACGCTTTATGCGGAAGACTCTCTGACCAGTCTGAATATGGCTGTATTCCTAAAAGATTTGTGTGAGCAGACCTTCCATGTCGCGGGGGAGGCGGATGCAGGGCGCATCAGCCTACAGGTGGAGTCAGACAGTTTCTGGATGGACCCGGATCAGGCTGTGCCGCTGGCGTTGATCGTGACCGAGGTCGTTACAAACTCGATCAAATATGCATTTCCCGACGGCCGGATGGGCGTTATTCATGTGCGCCTGACAAAAAATGGTAATCTGGTCACGCTGAGTGTTGGCGATAATGGCATCGGCTGCTCGTTCGACCCGGCCTCTGGCACGCAGGGGATCGGGCTTAAACTTATTCACGGTTTTGCCAGACAGCTTAAGGCATCTTTGAGCTATAGCGGAAAAGACGGCGTGTTGTTCACTCTGGTCATGCACATGGATAAAGCGGAAAACCCCTGATCCGAGGGAAGCCGCAGAACGCTGGCATGCCTTATGCGCAGCGGGGAGTGGCGATCTAAACTGTTGCGTCCTTGGCGGAGCAGTATAAACGCTGTCTGTCATGAGTAACGAGAAAGCAGCAATACGTAACTGGACGCGCCTCCAGTCGCGTCTTGGTCGTCAGGCAGCACGATCAGTGGTTGGGTCCGGGCTGCTCTCCAGTCTTGCTGGTATTGGGCAGGCTTGGTGTGTGGCTGTTGTTCTTGGGCATGCCCTTGTGGGCTGGCATGCAGGTGGGCAGGGAGCCGGGTTTCCGGCTTGGCCTTTCCTGCTGTTTCCGGCTCTGGCCATTTTACGTGCTCTTTGCATGATTCAGGCAGATGTGGCAGCCGCAAGGGCTGGTATTGTCGCCCGCAGGCGTTTGCGGGGGGAGGTCATGGCGTCCATTCTGGCTGGTGGTCCTGCCCTTCTGCGCCGTACGCATAGCGGTGTACTGGCTTCTGTTGTTGTGGACCGCATAGAAGCGCTGGATGGCTTTTTTGGCCGCTGGGTGCCTGCCTCCGTTCTGTGGATGGCTGCTCCGCTTGTTATTTTGCTTCCTGTTGGCATTTTGCAGCCGCGTGCAGCTGTTATTCTGGGGCTGTGCGGTATTGCGGTGCCTGTCGGGCAGGCTGTGTTTGGTATTGGTGCGGCCGTAGCCTCACGCAACCAGTTCCTGGCCATGACCCGCCTTCAGGCGCGCTTTCTGGACCGTATCAAAGGTATCGCCACCATTGTTCTGGCTGGCCGGACAGAGGATGAAACGCGCCGTCTGGGTGATGCCGCAGAAGAACTGCGTGTGCGCACCATGAAGGTGCTGCGGGTTGCATTTCTCTCCTCCGCGTCAATCGACTGCGCCATGGTTGTCGCGTTTATTCTGCTTGCGGTGCTTGATGGGCGGCAGGCGCTGGCCATGCAGGCAAGTGGTCCTTCTCCCGCATTGCAGCAGACTGTGATTGCCAGTCTGTTTGCCCTGCTGGCCGTGCCGGAATTTTTTGCTCCCCTGCGTAGTTTTGCTCTGGCCTATCAGGACCGGGCACATGCGCAGGGCGCTGCGACCGCCATACTGGACCTGCCCGAAGTCACGGAGCGGCCAGTGCTGGATGGGGCCAGAACCGTTAGCGCCAACGGCGTGATGGTGGCGTTTGATGATGTAGGCTTTACGTGGGATCCCGCACGCGGTGCTGCGCTCGAACATGTCAGTTTTACCGTGCCTGCGGGGGAAACGCTGGTGCTGGCAGGCCCTTCGGGTGCGGGTAAGTCGACTATTATGGAACTGCTGCTGGGCTTTATTACGCCCCAGAGCGGGCGCGTCCTGTTCAATGGCGCTCCCTTGCAGAGCATCGTGCCCGATGCGCTCTCACGCGTGGTATCATGGATCGGGCAAAAACCCGTGTTGTTTGCGGGGTCACTGCGCGACAACATTCTGTTCGCCAAACCCGATGCAGATGAGCGGGAACTGGCCAGTGCCCTGCGTTCTGCCGCAGTGGACGAGTTTTTGCCAACCCTGCCCGACGGGCTGGATACACAGATCGGCGAAGGTGGGTTTGGCCTTTCTGGCGGTCAGGCGCAGCGTATTGCCATTGCCCGTGCCTACCTGAAAAACGCGCCGGTTCTGTTGCTGGACGAACCCACGGCGCATCTGGACCCCGCAACCGAAAAAAGCGTTTTTGAAAGCCTGCAACGGCTTGCCGTTGGCCGCACGGTTATTCTGGCAACACATTCGGCAGCCGCCCATATGTTCAAGGGGCGGCGGATAGACCTGCAAAACGGGCGTGTGATCAATCGGCAGGGGGCCGCCTGACATGGCAACGCAAGATCAGACAACTGCCGCGCAAACCAATGTGCCGCCTGTTGTAACCGCGCCCCAGTCTTCCACCAGATTTACGGACTGGCAGGCCATATGCGTGATTTTTGGCCTGTGGCGTAGGCAGGGTGTGCGCCTGATCGTTGGCGCATTGCTGGCGCTTGCGGCATTGGCTTGCGGGCTTGCACTTATGCAGGTGTCCGGCTTGCGGCTCGCCGAGTGTGTTCTGGGGGAGTTGGTTGTAACAACCACGTTGCTGCGCTGGGTAGGTGCGGGGCGTGTGACGTTGCGTTATGCCGAGCGGTTGTTTGCGCATGATGCCATGTTCCGTGCGCTGGCAGACCTACGGGTGTGGTTTTTCCATTCCCTTGCGCATGGTGCCGCAGCGGGGTTGGGGTTCCGTCGGGCTGGGGATATGCTCTCCCGTCTGGTGTCGGACATTGGTGCGCTGGATGGGCTTTACCTGCGCATTGTGGTGCCGCTAGCCTGCGCATGCCTTACCTTTCCGGCGCTGTTGGTTATTGTTGGGCGGCAGAGCCTTGTGCTGGGGCTGGCTGTTGGGCTGCTGTTCGCCTGCGCCTCTTTTGTGGTGCCGTGGCTGATTGCACGGTCGGGGCAGAAGGCGGCCGAGCAGTCGGCGCATCTGCTGGCGCATTTACGTATTTCCGTGCTTGATCTGGTTGGTGGCCTGCGCGAAATCCGTGCTTTTGGCGCGGAAGGGCGGATGCTTACCCGTGTTCAGGCAGCGGATGCGGCTTTGCTGCAAGGGCAGATGGCAGTTGCCCGCCGTGCGGCTTTTGCCAACGCTCTGGCTTTTCTGTTCGGACAGATCGCCATATTTCTGGTGCTGTTGGCCATTGGTGGCATTCTGTTCCCCAAGCTGGGTGCGCTCGAAGGGGTAAGCATACTCTTCCTGAGTGTGGCGGCGTTTGAAAGTGCTGTTACTCTTACGCGTGCTGGGTTGCAGGCTGGCATTATGGGTGCTTCGGCCCGTCGGGTGGTGGAAATGGCGGTAAAGCCCTCCGTTGCCCGCGCGCAGGCTGCTCAGCAGGATGCGCCTGCCAACACCAGTATTCGTCTGGATAATGTGCGCTTCCGCTGGGCTGAAGACAGACCGTGGGTTTTAAAAGGACTTACACTGGATATTCCCGCAGGGAGTCGGGTGGCCATTCTGGGGCCATCAGGGGCTGGCAAATCCAGTCTGGCGGCTCTGCTGCTACGCGCTGCCAGCCCGCAGAGCGGGCATATTCTGCTGGGTGGAGAGGATATCACCACCATTCGCCCTGAGTCCGTGCGGAGCAAAATGGCTTGGCTCTCACAGGCAACACATCTGTTTGATGATACCATTCGCGCCAATCTTCTGCTCGGCCGCCCCGATGCCTCGGAAGAGGATATGTGGAACGCGCTTGATCAGGCTGCTGTGTCTGATGTGGTGCGGTCCCTGCCTGAAGGGCTGGATACATGGGTGGGCGAGGGAGGTATCCGCCTGTCTGGTGGGCAGGGGCGGCGTATTGCTCTGGCGCGCACGCTGCTGGCGCCCGCCCCCATTCTTATTCTGGACGAACCCGCCACCGGGCTGGACGCGCAGACAGAGCAGGAGTTCCTGCGGACGTTGAATAGCGTAACCGAGGGGCGTACCGTTATACTGATCGCCCACCGCCTGACCGGGGTGGAAAAGCTGGATCGCATCTGGCGTCTGTCCGACGGGGTGGCAAAAGCCGCTGCGGCTTAGGCCTGCTGGAATCGTTATTGACGCCAGCAGCCGGGAGGGGCACCAAATAAAATGGTTCTGTTTTGATAATTATAGGAATGACCATTATGCGCCGCCTATTTTCAGTTGCCTGCCTCAGCCTGCTGGCTGCCTGTGCAAGTCAGGCTCCTCGCAAATATATTGTGTTTTTTTCCAATCAGTCTGCCGAGCTTGATCAGGCCGGGCAGGACGTGGTGGCGCAGGTCGCACAGGAAGCGGACAAGCACCCCTCCCGCGTTGTGCGGGTTGAAGGCTATGCCGGGGCAGGCAAGGACCTCTCCGCCGATGCTCTTGTTGCAATCCAGCGCGCCAAGGCCGTGACCGCCAAACTACAGGAAGATGGAGTGCGCGCCGACCGTATTGTGGAAACACCCCGCGCGCCGTCCAATATGGAAGGGATGGTCGTTGGCTCCCGCCGTGTAGAGATTGAACTGACAAGCCCCTGAACACGATGGAGGGAACAGAGCCTGCATTCACCGACATTCCTCCGTATGAGCCGCCTTTAGGCCCACCGGAGGACATGGGGTTTTCAGTGCCGCCGCGTGACCGGTTTTGTAACCGGTCCGTGCTGGAGGTTTTGCAGGCTGTTTTCGGGTTTCCGGGTTTTCGGAGTTTGCAGGCGCAGGCGGTTGAATGCGCCATGCAGGGGCAGGACGCCCTTGTGCTCATGCCCACGGGCGGGGGTAAAAGTGTCTGCTACCAGATCCCGGCTTTGTGCCGACCGGGCATGGGGCTGGTGATCTCTCCGCTTATTGCGTTGATGGATGATCAGGTGGCGGGGCTCAGGCAGCTTGGGGTTAATGCCGCCGCCCTGCATTCTGAACTGGATGAAAACGAATCTGCCCAGATCAGGTCCGATCTGGCCAATGGACGTGTGGACCTGCTTTACATTTCGCCCGAACGGCTTTTGTCTTCAGGCACACTTGACCGCCTTACGCGTATTCCACTCTCCATTATTGCCATAGATGAAGCGCATTGTATTTCGGCCTGGGGGCATGAGTTCCGGCCGGAATATCGTGCCCTTACCGCACTGCCACGGCATTTTCCCAATGTGCCCCGCCTGGCCCTGACTGCCACAGCGGATGAACGCACGCGTGATGATATTCTGGCAGCACTGGACATGCCACATGCGCATGTTCTGGTCTCCAGCTTCCATCGGCCGAACCTTAATATTGCTGTCCAACCCAAGGGTTCGGAGCTTAAACAACTGCTTGTGGCGCTGGAGCGCTACAGGGATGACGCCGCCATTGTCTATTGTGGCAGTCGCGCCAGAACCGAGCGTATAGCGGCCTCCCTGCGCGAGCGGGGGTGGCCCGCTCTTGCATACCATGCCGGATTATCTCCCGTGGAAAAGCGCGCGGCGTTGCTGCGTTTTCGCTCTGGTGAGCCATTGGTTATTGTCGCCACGGTTGCATTTGGCATGGGCATAGACCGGCCAGATGTGCGTGCCGTTGTGCATCTGGACATGCCATCCTCCCCCGAGGCGTATTACCAGCAGATAGGCCGGGCCGGGCGCGATGGCCTGCCGTCCGATACGGTGCTGCTCTACGGTGGGGAGGATATAGCCCGCGCGCGTTACTGGCTGGACCAGTCTGCCGCCCCCGATAATGAAAAACGAATCATGCGCAGCCGTCTGGAGGCCATGATCGCGTTTACGGAAACAACAGGCTGCCGCACTCAGGCATTGCTGAACTGCTTTGGCGAGGAACTGGAACAAGCCTGCGGCCATTGCGATAACTGCCGCCACCCCGTTCTTACGTTTGATGGTACGGAAGCAGCCCGGAAGCTGCTGTCCGCTGTGTACCGCACGGGGGAAAGTTTTGGCGCACTGCACGTTATTGCCGTTCTGCGCGCCAAACAGACAGATGGCATAAGCCGCCACGGGCATGACAAACTCTCGGTCTGGGGAATAGGGCAGGACAGGAGCGAGCAGTTCTGGCGCGGCGTTGTACGTCAGCTTATTGCCCGTGGCGCACTGCGCATAGAGGGGCAATACGGTGGGCTGCGGCTGAACCCCGATATTGCCCGCCCGATCTTGCGGGGGGAGGAAAGCGTTGCCCTGCGGGCCGATCCGGTTGTGGAGCATGGCGGAAATGCTGGCTCTGGCCGGGGGCAGAGGCAATCGGTAGCACTTGATCTGCCAGAGGACCGGCAGGCTCTGTTTGAAGCATTGCGCAAATGGCGGCGGGAGGAAGCAAAAGAGCAGGAAATCCCGCCTTATGTCATCTTCCATGATTCGGTCCTGAAGGATATCGCGCTCGAAAAACCCGATGATCTGGACACGTTGGGTGAGATCAAAGGCGTAGGCCGCTCCAAGCTGGAACGTTATGGCGAGGCCGTTCTGGCGGTTATAGAGGCGGAACCGGCATGAGCAATGCTCTGGAACGGCGGCGCAGGCATATTCTGCGGCTGGTCAACCAGCATGGTTACGTTGCGAGCGAGGAACTGGCGCGGGAGTTGGGCGTAACTGTCCAGACCGTGCGTCGGGATGTGAACATTATGGCCGGGCAGGGGCTTCTGGCCCGCCATCACGGTGGGGCGAGCAGTCTCTCGCCTGCTGAAAATATTGCCTATTCCGATCGCCAGATCCTGCATTTGCAGGAAAAGGAAGCCATAGGGCGCGAAGCCGCAAAGGCGATTCCTGATGGAGCCTCCCTATTTATCAACATTGGCACCACAACAGAGGCTTTTGCCCGGTCGTTGCGTACCCATCGCACTTTGCGGGTGATCACCAACAACATTCACGTGGCAACTCTGCTGGCCCCAGCACCTGAATGTAGCTTAATTATTACGGGTGGTAGCGTGCGGCTGCGCGATGGTGGCATTGTTGGCCCCGCTGCCGCCGCCATGATTGAGCAGTACCGGGCGGATTTTGGCGTGATCGGCATTTCCGGCATTGATGCGGATGGCACATTGCTGGACTTTGATGCGGATGAAATTAATGCCGCGCAAGCCATTATGCGCAATGCCAGAACCGTTTTTTTGCTGGCGGACCATACCAAGTTCTTGCGCAGGCCCATGGCGCGGGTGGGGCATATATCCCAGATCAATGCGTTTTTTACGGATCAGATGCCCCCTCCGGGCATTCGTGCCATTTTGCGTGAGCATGACGTGGATTTGCATGTTATTGGCACGCAGGAATGTTCGTAAAAGAAACATGATGGTTCAAAAAATCTCTTCTGGCGGGGACGGTGACCATAGTTCTTGCGTTCTGTTTTCGAATTCGAATAAAACGAACAAAGCCTTCGTATAGATGGAACCGATAAAAACCATGTCAGCACCTGCATCATCCGAGCGTATCTATGACCTTCTTGTCGTCGGGGGGGGCGTTAACGGCACCGGCATTGCGCGTGACGCCTGCGGGCGCGGCGCGTCTGTCCTGCTGGTCGAGCAGGATGATCTGGCAAGCTATACCTCCTCTTCCAGCACCAAGCTGATCCACGGTGGTTTGCGGTATCTGGAATATTATGAGTTCCGCCTTGTGCGCGAAGCGCTGATGGAGCGTGAACGCCTGCTGACCATGGCCCCCCATATTATGTGGCCACTACGGTTTGTGCTGCCCCACTCCAAGCTGGTTCGTCCTGCGTGGATGCTCAAAGCCGGTCTGTTTTTGTATGACCATCTGGCATCCAACATGACGTTGCCTAAATCCATTGGTGTGGATTTTCGCAAGCATTCATCCGGTCGTGCGCTCAAACCCGAATATACCAAAGGCTTCATCTATTCCGATGGCTGGGTGCAGGATAGCCGCCTGGTTGTGCTGAACGCCATGGACGCAGCCGAGCGTGGGGCGGATGTGCGCGTGCGCACACGCCTTATTGCGGCGCAGCGCGTGAACGGGCAGTGGGTGGCAACGCTGGAAAACCGCGCGACAGGCGAGACGCAGACCGTGCGTGCCAAGGCGATGGTCAATGCGGCTGGCCCGTGGGTTGCGCGCCTGCTGGCCGACACGCTCAAAATTCCTAATTCCAAATCCGTGCGGTTGGTCAAGGGGAGCCATATTATTGTCCCGCGTGTGTACGAGGGGCCGCAGGCTTACATTTTCCAGAACCCGGACAAGCGGATTGTTTTTGCCATTCCTTACGAACAGAAGTTCACCCTGATCGGCACCACGGATATTCCGTGGAAGGAAGAGCCGGGCAAGGTTGGCATTGCGCCAGATGAAGTGACCTATCTGTGCGAGAGCGTGAACCGCTACCTCAATGTTCAGGTTCACGAAAGCGATGTGGTGTGGAGTTACGCAGGACTGCGCCCGCTGTATGACGATGCATCGGCCAACGCTTCCGCTGTAACGCGCGATTACGTTCTGGATCTGGATACGCAGGATGGCGCGCCGCTGCTCTCCATTTTTGGTGGCAAAATCACGACCTCCCGTAAACTGGCCGAGCATGCGCTGGAAAAGCTGGCCCCTGTTCTGCCAGCAGTGGGTGGTCAGAGCTGGACTGCAAGTGAGGTTCTGCCCGGTGGTGATATTGGCGAAGGCGGGTTTGATGGCGCATTGGCCCGTCTGCGCCGCGTGGCACCCTGGTTGCCAGAGGGGCTGGCCTGGCGCCTGATGCGTAACTACGGTAGCCGTGCATACGAAATTATCGGGCAGGCCGATGCCATGGAAGGTATGGGCGAACTGCTCGGTGGTGACCTGACGACGGGAGAAGTCGATTACCTGATGGACCGGGAATGGGCTCGTACGGCAGAAGATGTTCTGTGGCGGCGTAGCAAGCTTGGTCTGCACCTGAATGACGCGGAAAAAACCCGTGTTGAAACCTATGTTCAGAAGAAAGCTGTCTGATCTGTAAAACACCGCTTTCCGAACAAAAAAAATAAAAAGAGGAAAGATTATGGATAAGGTAAGGAACTCACTGCTGGGCGAACTGATAGCCGAGTGTCTGGCTGTGCTGATCATCATTCTTGTGGGTGATTCAGTGGCGGCGATGTACTCGCTGTATGACCCCAGCCCCTACCAGCTCTCCTACTGGGGGGTTGCCATTACGTGGGGGCTGGGTGTGACCCTTGCCATTTACGTAACGGGGGCTGTTTCGGGCACCCATGCCAACCCTGCGGTAACGCTGGCATTGGCCTGCTACCGTGGTTTTGCATGGCGCAAGGTTCTCCCTTACTGGGTGGCGCAGGTTGTGGGGGGCTTTTTGGGGGCTTCCTTGGTGTATGCCCTGTATGGTTCGGTTATTGTGCATTACGCGCTGGCCCACCATCTGGACTTTGCCAACGATGGGGCGGCTGCGGGTGTGTTCTTTACCCATCCGGGTGAGTTTGTAACGCCCCTGCATGCACTGCTGAACGAGACAATTCTGACCGCATTCCTCGTTCTTGGTATTTTTGCCGTGACCTGCCAGTACAATACGGCAGCCCCGCAGGCGAATTCCGGCGCATTGATTATTGGCCTGCTGGTTGCCATTATCGGTGCGTCCTCGGGTTATCTGGAAGGCTGGGCCATTAACCCCGCGCGTGACTTTGGACCGCGCCTGTTCTGCTTTGTGGCAGGGTGGGGGCGCACGGCTCTGCCATCTCCCCAGAATTACTGGTGGGTGCCTGTTGTTGGCCCGCTTGCGGGCGGTGTTATTGGCGCCACAATCTATCAGACGCTGCTGCGTCCGTTCATGCCCGCTCTGGGCCGCCACTCCACTCCTGCGGCAGACTGACTGCTCAGAATAAGAAGGGATATTCCCCATGACCAAAAAAGATTGTGTTCTGGCGATCGATCAGGGAACAACGTCAACCCGCAGCATTGTTTTTGACCGCGACGCCAACGAACTGGCTGCTGCCCGTCAGGAATTTCCCCAGCATTACCCCAATGCCGGCTGGGTTGAGCACTGCCCCGAAGATATCTGGACCGATGTGCTCAACACCGCCCGGGCCGCGCTGGAGAAGAGTGGCGCCATAGACCGGGTTGCAGGTATTGGCATTACCAACCAGCGCGAAACCATAGTGGTGTGGGAGCGCAGCACGGGCAAGCCGATCCACCGCGCCATTGTCTGGCAGGACCGGCGGACTGCCAGTGTGTGCCAGAAACTGCGCGATGAGGGGGCCGAGGCTTTGGTGCGCGAACGCACGGGCCTGCTGCTGGACCCCTATTTTTCCGCCACAAAGCTGGCATGGCTTTTGGATAATGTTGATGGCGCGCGCACCCGTGCGGAAAAGGGCGAACTGGCGTTCGGCACCATTGATTCCTTCATTTTATGGCGTCTGACCGGCGGCAAGGTCCATGCGACCGATGCCACGAATGCGTCACGCACCATGTTGTTTGATATCCATCGGCAACAGTGGGACGAGGACCTGTTGTCCCTGTTCCGTATCCCCGCTGCTCTGTTGCCCGAAGTCAAGGATAGCAGCACCCTGTACGGCGAGACGGACCCAGCCCTGTTCGGGCGTGCCATTCCCATTGCCGGGATTGCGGGTGACCAGCAGGCAGCAGTTGTGGGGCAGGCCTGCTTTACGCCGGGTATGGCCAAGGCGACCTACGGCACAGGCTGCTTTTTGCTGTTGAATACGGGCGATAAACCCGTGGAATCGCGCAATCGGATGCTGACCACGGTCGCCTACCGCCTGAATGGCAAACCGACCTATGCGTTGGAAGGCTCCATTTTTGTGGCCGGTGCAGCCATTAAATGGCTGCGGGATGGCCTGCACCTGATCACGCATGCATCCCAGACGGATGATATGGCAACCCGCGTCCCCCACAGTCATGGTGTGTATATGGTGCCGGGTTTTGTCGGACTTGGCGCGCCACACTGGGACCCCGATGCGCGTGGCCTGATCTGTGGTCTGACACTGGATGCAACGTCTGCCCATATTGCCCGTGCTGCTCTGGAATCCGTGGCGTATCAGACGCTGGATCTGGTAAGTGCCATGGTGCAGGATGGTGGCGGTACCACCGAGAGCATTCGTGTGGATGGTGGCATGTCTGCCAACGACTGGTACTGCCAGTTCCTTGCCGACATGCTGCAAGCCAAGGTTGAACGCCCCCGGAATGTTGAAACGACTGCCTTGGGTGCTGGCTTTTTGGCAGGCATGGCGACTGGTGTATGGGAAAATGAGGAAAACGTGGCAGCCGAATGGGCGCGCGGCACCTTGTTTGAGCCTAAAATGGACAGCACCCAGCGCCGCACCATGATCGCTGGCTGGCATCAGGCTGTTAAGCGCACACTCAGCACCTATACGGGTGGCTAAAACCCGGCGCCCCCAAAGAAGCGGTCCTTGTTCCGCTTCTTTGGGGGCGGGCGAGGTCTTACTTACTGGGCGGTGGAGGTTATGGGGGCTGAAACACTTTTGCTCGACCCGCCCAAAAACTGGAATGTAACCTGCACATTGGGCTGGCTCAGTGCCTGTGAGGCCGGGCCAACGCAGAGCATGTGGTAGCCTGCACTTGCGAACACCAGTGTTGTCGTTTCCGGCAGAGCCAGATGCTGGAACAGGTGCCGGGTGCCGGGGGTATTTTCCTGATCGGTGTGGTAGCCAATCAGCTTGCTGCATGCGGGTGAGGTAACACCGGTTAGCAGATGGGTCGTATGGCTGTTATTGGTGAGTGTAAAATACAGTTCCGGCTGCCCTTGCCCCGGTGTGGTGGGGAGGTGGAGTGAAATATCGGTAATGCCGATATCTTTCTGGGCATCGGCCTGTCCGGGAACGGATTGTCCGGTATTGTGTTCTTGTGCATGCACGGGGCTGAGTGCCATCAGGCTGAGCAGGGCGCTGGCCAGTATTGCTTGGTAACGAGGTTTCATGGTTACTCCGTGGGCCTTGGGGCATGAGCAGTATGGACGAACCCGGTTAAAACAAATATCTGATTGTCACCTAGCGCTCTTTGAACAGCACAATGCCGTCGGATACGCGCCTGAGGGGAAGGTTGGTACCATCATGCGTTGCCCTTTTTGCGGGAACCCGGATAGTCAGGTCAAGGACAGTCGACCCAATGAAGAAGGGTCGGCCATTCGTCGCCGACGGGCGTGCCTGTCCTGTGGGCAGCGGTTTACCACGGTGGAGCGTGTGCAACTGCGAGAACTGGTCGTGGTCAAGCAGGATGGCCGTCGTGCACCGTTTGACAGGGATAAAATTTCCCGCTCCATCCGTATTGCCTTGCGCAAGCGCCCGGTATCGGACGAGCAGATGGAGCAGATCGTAACCGGGGTGGTGCGTCAGCTTGAGGCCTCGGGGGATACAGAGGTTGCTTCCGCCCGAATTGGCGAATTGGCGATGGATGCGCTCAAGGAAGTGGACGGCGTTGGTTATGTGCGCTTTGCCAGCGTGTACCGTGACTTTACGGAAGCGCGGGATTTTTCTGAAATTCTGACGCTCATGGAAAGCAAAACCCAGCAGAGCGAACAAAAAGACTAGACCTTTATGGATAAAAACGCCACAAAACGCGGCTCTGCATAAAAGCGGGGCAGGAGAGAACGATGACAGAACTACAGGACCAACCCAAGCTGAAAGCCGCCCAGCGGCCACGCACAGCCGCGCGCGTTGCCGCCGTGCAGGCTCTGTTCCAGATTGAACAGAATGGGGATCGTCCGGATTCCGTTATTGAGCAGTTTCTGGTCCATAGGTTCGGCACGACCCTGAGCGGTGAATCCTACGAGGACGGGCGTATTCCCGAAGCGGATGTGGCGCTGTTTACCGCCATTGTAAGGGGGGCCGTCTCCAACCACACCGCTATTGAGCAGGATATTGTCAAAACCCTGCCATCCACATGGCCGATCGAGCGGCTGGACCCGGTTTTGCGTGCCCTCTTTTGTGCCGCCATAGCGGAATTCCGTCATGCGGAAGTGCCCGCTCCGGTGTTGATCAATGAGTACATGGATGTGGCGCATGGCTTCTTTTTTGGGGACGAACCGCGTCTGGTGAATGGTGTGCTGGACACGCTTTTCAAAACCCCGACACCGGTTGAGGATCATGACAGCACCACACCTTCCCCAACCCACGACTGACCTGCCGGCCGAATTTGCTTTTATACGGCGGCATTTTCTGCCACTGGCAGGTTCCGCCGCCCTGAATTTGGGCGATGATGCTGCCGTTTTCTCCCCCCCACAGGGGCGGGAAATGGTGATGGCGGTTGATGCCATGGTGGAAAATGTTCATTTTCTGCCCACAGACCCACCCGATACAATTGGCCGTAAACTATTGCGGTGTAATCTGTCTGACCTTGCCGCCATGGGGAGCATGCCAGAAGGCTGGCTGCTGGCCTTTGCCCGCCCGCCCCATATTACGGAAAGTTGGGTTGAGCAGTTCTGCCTGGGCCTGGCGCAGGATCAGGCCCATTTTGGGCTGAGCCTGATGGGGGGGGACACAACCTCCACCTCCGGCCCGCTTGTGCTGTCCCTGACCATTGTCGGTTCGGTTTGCCCCGGTCAGGCTATCCGGCGGTGTGGTGCATGCGCGGGGGACGGATTGTGGGTGAGTGGCACCATTGGCGATGGCGCCTTGGGCCTGCGCGTGTTGCAGGGGGTGGAGCGACTGGCTGACCCAACGGGTCATCTGGCGCAGCGTTATCGCCTGCCGCAGCCACGTGTGGGGTTGCCACTCTATGGTCTGGCGTCCGCTGCTATGGATGTATCCGACGGGCTGGTGCAGGACGCAGGACATCTGGCGCGGGAAAATGCGCTGCATGTGCGGATTGAGGCGAACAATATTCCCCTGTCCGCCGCTGCCCGCAGTCTGGGAAGATCATGGCAGGAAACATGCCTGACTGGCGGAGATGACTACGAAATTCTGTTTGCCGTTCCCCCTGAGCGTGAACAGCAACTTAGCTTACACCCAAGCCTGCCAACCCCGTATGGGCATGTGCCTGTAACGCGCATAGGCCAGTTTGAGGCTGGCCCTCCCGGCGTATCCGTTATGGATGGTAACGGGTCGCTAATGCAGTTCAGAACAAACGGGTGGAGCCACCTTTAAACTCCGCTTCCAGAACACCGGCACGTGTGGCTGATGCTCTGGAGGGGAATGGAGTGGGGGCTACGATAAAAAATTCAGGCCTCGGGTTGTGGTAGAGTTTTTTCATACATGCGGTGGCGCTTGTATGGGGTGGGAACAATACGCTCAATAAGGTTGCGTAGCCCGGTATGCGTTTCCAGCACCCAGCCCAGTTCGATGCTCCGGTAGGGTAGAACATGCCCGCGCTTCATCAGTTCATCAATAATCAGAACCGGCAGCATGGCGCGCAGGGCAGTGCCCATATATTTTTTGCGCACACCAAGAAGCACGACCCGCGCGGAATGAAAGTCATGCCGAAGAACGCGTGAACCCAGTTTGAGCCAGCCCAGAGGGGAGGGCGCGCCGCCCAGATCCCCGCTGATATCAAACATGTTGGGTATAACCAGCGCTATGGCTGCGGGCTCGCCTTCAACCTCGGCCAGCACATACTGCTCAGGCCGCAGGATGGGTTTGAGCGCTTTAAGCAGGGCTTCAACCTCATGGGCTGTCAGTGGCACGTTGCCCCATGTATCGGCCCATGCATCATTATAGATTTCGCGCAGGATTTTGGCGTCTTCAACAATGTGCTTCAGACGCAGGCCGCGCATGGTAATTTTGCCCAGACGCTGGCGCAGGTTGGGGGGAATCTGGTTGGCGCGTTCGGCCTGCGGCCCGGTTTCCATACGGTAGGAAAGCAGGTCCATCGCTTTTTCAAAGCCCGCCAGCTCAATGGCGGGGCCAATGGTTGCGGGGTGCCATGGCGTGCCGATCATGGGCATTTCGTGCTGCCCCTCAATCATCACGCCGGATTGACCGTTGCTGTTAAGCGTCCATGGGCCACGTATGCGTTCAACACCGCGTGCTTCAAGCCATTTGGTCGCGGCCTCGAGCAGGAGCGGAACGCAGGCGGGGTCGGCTGTGTCCAGCGCACCAAAAAAGCCGGTTCTGGGGCCGGGCTGCTTGAGCACAAGGGAATCTATCTGGGCAGATATGCGGCCAATCGGTTTGCCATCACGCCATGCCAGAAAGTAACACGCAAAGCCGTGGTCAAAAAAAGGTGCCTTTTTGGGAGAGAGCATATCGCGCTCTTCCATATCCAGAGGGGCAACATATCCGGGCAGGCCATCGTAAAGTTTGCGCGGAAGCTTTATAAAGAGAGAAAGCTGACGTGAGCCCGAAACAGGGGAAACGGTAATCTGAGTCGGGAAAGACATTGCCCCTCCATGGAACGGAACATGAAAAACTTCCCGGGTGATGCCTTATTCTCTCTCAATGGGAAAGGAAAAAATGTGAAATCAGATGCATCGGGGAACGGTGTTATGCGTTCCGTGCTGATCACAGGGGCCACGGGAGGCATTGGTGCGGAGCTTGCGCACCACTACGCAACACCCGGTCGAACCCTGATTCTGTGGGGCAGAAATACCCTGCGCCTGACCCAGATAGCCACGGAATGCTGTGCCAGAGGGGCGGTTGTGCATACACGCCAGATTGACCTGTGCGATGGAGCCGCGGCCCTGACGGCTTTTGAGGAAGATGACGCAGCCCATAACATGGACTGCGTGGTGCTTGGCGCGGGTCTGTCGGATATTCAGTCTTTGGAGGACAGGACGGAAGACCCCCGTAAAGTTCTCCAGCTCGGGCTGGTCAATTACGCAACGCCGGTTACGCTGGCTACCGCGGCGGCAAGGAGCATGGTGGAACGGGGGCACGGGCACATCGCGCTCATAGGCTCCGTGGCAGGATTTTACGAAATGCCATTTTCCGCCTCCTATTGCAGTTCCAAATCCGGATTGGCTTTTTTTGCCAAGTCCGCAGCGCCTGCGTGGCGGCAATATGGTGTGAAGCTCACATTGATCGTGCCCGGGTTTGTGGACACGCCCATGAGCCAGCGGCTGGAAGGCCCGCGCCCGTTTCTGGTCTCAGCCAAAAAAGCCGCTCGTGTTATTGCCCGCGCTATTGCGCAGGGACGGCGGGAATATGTTTTCCCGTGGCCGTTCCGTGTGTTGCGGGTGGTTGAGCGGCTGCTGCCCCAACGGCTGCGTGAGCATATTCTGCTACGGCTCGCAGTTGGTCAGACGGACAGCTAGACCAGCTTGGGGGCGTTACACAAAAGGCCCGGCATATATCTGCCGGGCCTTTTGTGTGGGTAGCCATGAACGCCGCGCAAACGGCGCTCATAGTGACGACCTGAGTGTTCGATCAGAACGGTGCGTCAATGTCCACAACGTCAATCAGCTTGTGGTTGACGAATTCCTTAATGCCAAGGCCGATCAGTTCGCGGCCAAAACCGGAGCGGGCCACACCACCAAACGGCAGGTCGGCTTTAACCATGGTCGGATGGTTGATGTACACCATGCCGGTGTAAATGCGGCGGGCAACTTCCACCCCACGCTTGGTATCCTGCGTGAACACGGACCCACCCAGACCGTAAGGCGAGTCATTGGCAATGCGAATGGCGTCTTCCGTGTCTTTTGCGCGGTAAAGCTGGGTCACCGGGCCAAAGAACTCCCACAGGCGGGCAGGGTTGTTTTCCAGATTGGTCAACAGCACCGGCTGGAAAAAAGCCCCTTTGTCGGGCACAGGTGCGCCAATAACTTCGGCCTTGGCGCCCAGCTTGCACGCTTCATCCACCTGAGTGCGCAGGTCGTCCGCTGCCTTCTGGGAGGAAAGGGGGGCCAGCGTTGTATCCGGGTCCATCGGGTCGCCTGCCTTAAGTGCAGCCACACCTTTTTTGTAGAGGTCCACAAAGCGGTCATAAATGGCGTCGGCCACAATCAACCGTTTGGAAGAGACGCAAACCTGCCCTGCATTCCAGTGGCGGCCAAAGACGGCCCATTTGACCGCTTTTTCCAGATCGGCGTCATCAAGCACAACAAACGCGTCGGAGCCGCCAAGTTCCATGGTCGCTTTTTTGAGCGCCTTGCCTGCAACCGAGGCCACAATGGCCCCAGCCCCTTCGGAGCCGGTCAGGGCAACACCGCATACGCGCGGGTCGTTCAGCACGGTTTCGGTATGGTGGCGGGCCAGATACAGGTTGCGGAACGCGCCTTCGGGTAGGCCTGCCTTGCGCATCAGGTCGTCAAATGCGGCGGCGCACTGCGGTACGTTGGAGGCGTGTTTGAGGATGACCGTGTTCCCGGCGGAAAGCTGGGGCGCAATAATGCGGGCGATCTGGTAGTAGGGGAAGTTCCACGGTTCAATAGCAAACACAATGCCCTGCGGTTCGTGGACCAGCATGGCCTGCCCTTCTTCGGGGTTTTTGACCGGCAGGGGCTCGGCTGCCAGCAGGCGTTCGGCGTGTTCGGCGTAATATTCAAAAATTTCGGCCGAGAGTGTGACTTCCGCTTTGGCTTCGGCAAAAATCTTGCCCATTTCCAGCGTCAGCAGGGCGGCGTAGTTGTCCATGTTGTCCCGCAGGATTTTTGCCGCAGCAGCCATGACTTCAGCACGCTGGGCAAAGGAGACATCGCGCCAGGACTGGAACGCGGTGTAGGCGTTGTCCAGTGCGTTCTGGACTTCCTGGTCCGTGGCGTCGGCAAAGGTTTTGACGACTTCGCCCGTGTAGGGGTTTGTTGTGGCGTAGGCCATGAGTCTGTTCTTCCCTGACTGTTATATCCGTGGAGCTAAAATGGGCCGGAATAGGGTGTGGGCGGTAGAGCAATTCTGCTCACTTCTTGCCTTATTCTCTCTGTCGGGGCTTCCATATGCTCTTTTAGGCAAGGAGGCTGCGTGGCCGATTGCCTTATTCTCCTATATCTGGAATGCTGGGTGCCAGTTTATCCCGTAAGGGGTGGGCGGATGAGCATGATGGAGCAAAGAGGCGTGCATGGCCGGTAATCTGGCTGAATTACAGGATCTGGTGCTCCGGCACTGCACACAGTCCACGGTTACAACCGCCATTCCCGAACTCACACTCTATCGGGCGGAGGCTGTGAGTGAGCCCATTCCCTTTGTATTCGAACCGCGCGTTTACGTTATTGTGCAGGGCAGAAAGCAGGTCATGCTGCGCGACCGCGTGTTTGATTATGATGATAGCCACTACCTTGTTACGGCGGTGGACCTGCCGGTTGCGGGGTGCATTACACAGGCCAGTCCGGAGCGGCCATATCTGGCTCTATGTCTGGCGCTGGACCCGGTAATGATTGCGGAATTGCTGCTGGTCGTGAATGACCGGCAGGTAGATCCTAATCAGGCGTGTATTATGGGTATGGGGTTAAGCCCGCTTAACTCAGGAATTACCGAGCCTCTTTTGCGGTTGATGAAGCTGCTGGACCAGCCCGAAGATATTCCTATCCTCAAACCCCTGATCGTGTGCGAACTGCTTTACCGGCTGTTGCAGGGTGACCAGGGGTGCGCGCTCAGGCAGATTGCCACGGCGGGCAGCAATCTCTCCCACATTAACCGGGCCATCCACTGGATTTCCCAACATTATGCGGAACCGTTCGATATTAGCCGTGCGGCCAGAGTGGCAGGTATGGGGTTGTCCACTTTCCACAGGCATTTTCGGGCAGCCACCAACATGAGCCCCCTGCAATACCGCACGCAACTGCGGTTGCAGGAAGCCCGCAGGCGCATGGTGAGCGAAAACGTAGATGCGGCAGAGGCAGCCTTTGCCGTAGGGTATGAGAGTCCCTCCCAGTTCAGTCGGGAATATCGGCGTATGTTCGGGCGGCCTCCGGCAACGGATGCGCTATGCGTAAGGGCGGACCAGCTTTCCGAGCGCAGTGGTGGTGGTGCCAGGGCGGTGTATGTCCATCAGGCCCATTGCGCTTAGCATAAGGGGCGTGGTTTACGCCGGGGGAGATATAACCCGGTGGCGAACGACTTCCCCTACAATGACCAGCGCGGGGCTGGTTATGTGGTTGTCGGCAACCTGTTGTGGCAGGGTGGCCAGTGTTCCGGTCAGCACGCGCTGGCGTGGCAGGGTGCCGCCTTCCACAATGGCGGCGGGCCAGTCTGCGGGCAGGCCATGTTCGATCAGCCGGGCACAGAGCTGGCTGACCAGAGTAAGCCCCATATAAATAACAATGGTCTGGCTGCGTAGGGCTATGGTCTCCCATGCCAGATTCAGGGTGCCATCGGCTCTGGCGTGGCCGGTAATAAACAGGCAGGCCTGCGCGCAGTCCCGGTGGGTCAGTGGTATGCCCGCATAGGCAGCGCACCCATTGGCGGCGGAAATGCCGGGTATAATGCGGAATGGAACCCCGGCTTCCACCAGCGCTTCTATTTCCTCACCCCCACGGCCAAAAATAAACGGGTCTCCCCCTTTTAGTCTGAGCACGCGCTCGCCTGCCTTTGCCCGGCGGATGAGTTCGGCGTTAATGCCTGTCTGGGGTAGGGTATGGTTGTTGGTCTGCTTGCCAACAAAAACCCGCTCGGCATCGCGGCGCACGTAGTTCAGAATATCCGGCCCGACCAGATTGTCGTACAGAACGCTATCTGCATCCTGCATCAGCCGCAGGGCCGCAAGGGTGAGCAGATCGGGGTTGCCCGGTCCTGCGCCCACAAGCCAGACCTCACCCGTTCTGGCATTGCCTTCATCTAGGATGCGGTCGAGTTCGTTCTGTGCAGCCTGTGTATTGCCTGCCATGGCCAGCGGGCCACCAGATCCATCCAAAAAGCGCTCCCATACCCGGCGGCGTATGGCGGAATCCGGTACGCGGGTGCGCAGGGCCACGCGGCTTTGCTGCATGAACGCGGCCAGCCTGTGCAGACCGGCTGGCATGATCTCCTCTATTTTCGCGCGGAGCCTGCGTGCCAGAACCGGGGCGGCACCTCCGGTGGAGACCGCGATCTGCACAGCGCCACGCGTGGTCATGGCTGGGGTAATGAAGCTGGAAACCTCGGGGTCATCCACAGCACAGACGGGAATGTTCAGGCTTTGGCAGAGCGCGCTCAGTTCGGCATTGAGCGCGCGGTTGCTCGTAGCAAGGTACACCATGCGGCAACCGGGCAGGCGTGCGCTCAGGTTGTCCGCCGTGGCGTCCTGCCGTGTTACGTGCGCCTTGCCGTCCGCCACAAGGCGTTCGAGCTCGGGGGATAGGGTGGGGGATAAAATTTCCACCCGTGCGCCCGTGGAGACAAGAAGTTGCACCTTGTTGGCCGCGACGTTGCCGCCGCCAGCCACAAGAACACGCGCCCCTTCCAGACGGAGCATGATGGGAAACCAACTGGTTCGCTCAAATGATGCCTGCATGAGTCATGCTGCAAGCAGGGTTTTGCTTGCGATGCAAGAGGAAGCTGCTTCAAACAGCATAAAAGTAGATGCCTGCCGTGCCATGGAGCACTTTGACAAGTCCGCGTCAGGGGGCCTAACACGAACGCAGGCCAGCCCCTGCACGTTGCGCGGTATGGGGCAGAACAGGGCGGTTATCCAGCGTTCTGGCTGTATGGCCCTGTTCCACCATGGGGGCGGGTATGGTGCATAGCCCTTGTCGTTTTTGCAGGACACCGTGTGCCAGCAGGGGGGAGACCCCATCTGTGGCCAAAGCACGCAGGTGGCCGACCAGACGGGAGTAACCGGGGTGTATGGCGGTTTTGCTCAACCGGAAGTCAAAGGGTGGTGCCCGGGTCTTTTCGCGCCCATGGAGGCGGCGGATGGCTGGCTCGTACGGGTGCGCCCCACGCTAGGGCGGCTGGAAGCCGCACAGGCTTTTTTGCTGGCCGACGTTGCCCGCAAAATGGGTAACGGCCGCATAAGTCTGACCAACAGGGCCAGTCTGCAACTCCGTGGGTTTAGTGCGGATGCGGCGCGCCGGTTCCCTGATATTGCGGTGGCTGCGGGGCTTGGGCTGGCTGATGCGGGTATGGAGCGGCGGCAGGCCATGCTTGTCTCCCCTCTGGCGGGGGATGACCCGGCCTGCGCCGTGGATACGGTCGCCTGCGCGGAGTCCTTGCGCAAAGCACTGATCGGCGCGGAAGCACTGACGGCCCTGCCGGGTAAATTTGGTTTTGCGGTGGATGGCGGTGGGCTCTACCCCGCAGGGCTGTTACAGGCGGATATTATCCTGCGCGCCGTGGGGGAGGGGCAGTGGTCCGTTGTCTGTGGGGGCATGTGCGCCCCGCCTACCACTTATGCCGTGGCCGCCAGTCAGGCCGTGGGGCTTGCCCATGTGTTTGTAACGTCCCACCAGAGTGTTCGCCCGCAACGTAATCGGGCGGTTGGGCAGGTGTTGTTCCAGTTGCTGGGGCTGGCCGGGGAGTTGCAAACATTTGCTCCTCATCCGGTGGGGGCGTGTTGCGGGCGTGTCGGACCGCTGGGGAGCGCTCTGTTCGCCCTTTCCGCGCCAATGGGGTGCATGACCGCAGACATGCTGCATGATTGCGCCAATGTGGCGGCGGCACAGGGGGATGGTATTTTGCGGCTGACACCATGGCACACCCTTGTTCTGGGTGGCATGGCGCAGCCTCCTGTTGTGGCCGGTATGGTTGCTGACCCTCATTCCCCTCTGTTGCGCATATGGGCCTGTAGCGGAGCTGGTGCCTGTGCGCAGGCTGCTGGTGAGACGGAAGAACTGGCCCGTAGTCTGGCGCCGTTGTTGCCAGATGGCGCGCATCTGCATGTTTCTGGCTGCCGCAAGGGGTGTGCCCACCCGGCAGCGACCGACTTTACCCTTGTTGCCGGCGGGCAGGGTTACGGACTGGTGCGTAACGGATCGGCAACGGGGGACGTAGAAAGCCTGTTCGTGGACGACCATGCTGTTTATAAAGCATTCGAGTTATTCAAAAACGAAGGAGCGGTGGATGCCGGCCTATGAGTATATTCGGGATGGGGCGGCCATCTACCAGCGTTCTTTTGCCACCATTCGGGCAGAGGCGGATCTGAGCGCTTTTACCCCGGAGCAGGCAACCGTGGTTGTGCGGATCATTCATGCCTGCGGCATGGTGGATGTGGCGCAGTCCGTTGCCATGACCGGGGATCTGGTGCCACGCGCAAGGCAGGCCCTGCGTGATGGATGTGCCATTCTGTGTGATGCGGAAATGGTGGCCCGTGGTGTTACCCGTACGCGCCTGCCTGCGGATAATGATGTGATCTGTACCCTGCGCGACCCGCGCACACCACAGCAGGCGCTGGTCATTGGCAATACACGCTCTGCCGCGGCCCTCGATTTTTGGGGCGACAGGCTTGGTGGTGCCGTAGTGGCCATTGGTAACGCCCCTACGGCATTGTTCCATCTGTTGGAAATGCTGGATGCGGGAGCCCCCCGCCCGGCGGCGGTTCTGGGCGTGCCGGTGGGGTTTGTCGGAGCCGCGGAATCCAAGGAGGCCCTGACCAAAAGGCATGATGTGCCATGGCTGGTGGTGCATGGGCGACTTGGTGGCAGCGCCATGGCCGCCGCCGCGCTTAATGCTCTGGCGACCGAGGTCGAATAATGGCTGCCACACTGAGTATTGTAGGCGTGGGTCCGGGGGACCCGGAACTGATTACCCTGCGTGCGGCGCGCGTGATTGGTTCTGCCCCCGTGGTTGCGTATTTCTGCCGAGAAAACCACCCAAGTCAGGCACGGACCATCGCACAGGCCCATATTGGCCCTAATGCGCGTGAAATGCGGCTGGTGTACCCGTTTACAACCGAAATCTCGGTCAATGACCCGGCTTACCACCAGAACATGTCAGCTTTTTACGACCAGAGCGCGGATCGTCTGGCTGAAGTGCTTGCAACAGGCAGCGATGTGACACTCCTGTGCGAGGGAGACCCGTTTTTGTACGGTTCGGCCATGTATGTATTCGACCGGTTGCGTGCGCGGTGCAATACACAGGTGGTCCCCGGCATTATGGCCATGAATGGCTGCTGGAGTCAGGCGCTGGCTCCCATGACCCATGGGGATGACGTGCTCTGTGTGCTTCCTGCGACCTTGCCGCAGGCCGAACTGGCCAACTGGCTGGAACGCGCGGACGCGGCTGTGATCATGAAGATCGGGCGGAATATGCCCCATGTTCGTCAGGCCGTTGCCCAGAGCGGGCGGCTGGAGGACGCGGTGTACGTGGAGCGGGGCACACAGGGGGGGCAGGTTATTACCCCGCTGGCTGAGTGCAACGGCAAAGCGCCTTATTTTTCCCTTGTGCTGCTGCCCGGAAGGAAGCGTGTACGATGAGCGGTGGTTCTCTGGTCATTGTGGGCCTTGGGCCGGGCAATCCGCAGCAGTTGACCCCGCAGGCACGGCAGGCGCTTGCCCATGCAACCGATCTGGTCGGGTATGCGCCTTATGTCAGGCGTGTGGAGGCCGGGCCGGAGGTGGTGCGTCATATCTCCGATAATCGGGAGGAAATCTCCCGCGCCCGCCATGCGTTGGAAATGGCCATGAGCGGGCGGCACGTGGCCGTGGTCTCAGGTGGGGATGCCGGGGTTTTTGGCATGGCAAGCGCTGTGTTCGAGGCGGTGGAAAACGGCCCCGAAGTCTGGCGAATGCTTGATATTCGGGTCATTCCCGGTGTGAGTGCCGTTCTGGCCGCCGCAGCCCGGCTTGGTGCGCCGCTGGGAGGGGATTTTTGTGTGATTTCCCTTTCCGATAACCTCAAACCGTGGCCGGTTGTGCTGGAGCGTTTGCGGCTGGCGGCACAGGCGGGGTTGGTGATTGCGCTGTACAACCCGCGTTCGCACGCACGGCCATGGCAGCTAGGGGCCGCGTTTGACCATTTGCGCCTGAGTATGGGCGGGAATGAGCCAGTCGCTTTTGCCCGCGCCATTGGGCGACCGGATGAGGCCGTCAGGCTCTCCACGATTGCGCAGGCCAATGCTGAATGGGCGGATATGAGCACACTGGTGCTGATCGGTTGCCCGGCAACAAGGGTGCTGACCCGGCCAGAAGGGCAGGAGCCGTGGCTTTATACGTCTCGCAAGGTTGAAGACGCGCGTTGATGCAGCCACGCCAGAGCCGCCGTGGCATCCTCGGCGTGTGGGGTGTCCTGCCGGGCGGGTCGCGCAATCATGATCACGGGTATGCCCAGCATGCGTGCGGCTTCCAGCTTGGGGTAGGTGGCCGCGCCCCCCGAGTTTTTGGTCACCAGCACGGTAATGTTGTGTTCACGCATAAGCTGGAGTTCGGCTGCCAGATCAAACGGCCCCCGTGCGCGTATGACGCACGTATGGGGGGGCAGGTCAGCGGCTTCGGGCTGTTCTATGGAGCGGAAAAGATAGTGGTGTTGCGGAGCCTCCCCAAAAGGTCGGGTCTCCTTCCGCCCTGTGGTCAGGAACACGGATTGCGGATGGGTATTCCATCTGCTCGCATGGGCAAGCGTGCTGGCCGCGTCCGATATGTTGGGCACCATCAGCCATTCGTCGTGAGGCGTTGCTTTCCAGCCCGGTCGTTCCAGCCGCAGCAGAGGCACACATGCCGCGGTGCAGGCCAAGGCGGCATGGCGGCTCATTTGTGCGGCAAAGGGGTGGGTGGCATCTACAACGGCGTCGATGGCGTTATGGTGCAGCCAGTCGGTCAGCCCCTGTACGCCTCCAAAGCTGCCAATACGTGTGGCCAAGGTCGGCAGGTGCGGCTGGCGGGTTGCCCCGGCAAGGGAGAGAACCGCATGGCAGGCAGGCCAACCGGTGGCCAGCATACGGCAAAGGGTACTGGCCTCCGTGGTGCCGCCCAGCACCAGCACACGCAGGTCAGGCGGTATGGTGTTCCCTTGCTCGGTCAGGCAGGGTGGGGACGCTGCGGGCATGTTAAAACCTTAGTGCCGGGTTATATCGGCCAACCTATACCCGCAGGCCATGAGCGGGAGCAAGTAAAGGCCACCAAGCCGAATTGTTGTGTGCCGGAAAGGGTCAATAATGTCTGATGACCATGCCCATGGACCGGCCCCCTGGCTGAGCGTGATCGGGGTGGGGGAGAATGGTCTGGACGGGCTGAGTGGCACAGCCAGAAGTCTGATCATGCAGGCGGAGTATGTTTTTGGTGGTGCGCGCCATCTGGCACTGGTGGCGCCGCTGCCGCAGGGCCGGTGTGTGGCGTGGCCCACGCCATTTAGTGCTGGGGTGCAGCAGGTTATGGCTCTGCGTGGGCACCGCGTGGTTGTGCTGGCCTCGGGCGATCCGTTTTTCTACGGGGTTGGGGGCGTGCTGGCCCGTAGCCTTGGGGTGGAGGAAATGCTGTGCCTTCCAGCACCTTCCTCCGTGGCACTGGCCTGTGCACGGCTTGGCTGGGCGGGGGAGCAATGCCACGTTGTTTCTGTCTGCGGCAGGCCCATGGCGCGGCTGCGTCCGTTTTTGCAGCCCCGGGCAAGGCTGCTTGTGCTCTCGGCCGATGCCCGGACACCCCGGCAGTTGGCGGAATGGCTGGTAAGCCTTGGTCTGGGCGACGTGCGTTGCCACCTGATGGAGGCCCTTGGCGGCCCTGACGAGCAATGCCGCAGCTTTGTTGCGCAGGACGGTCCGCCAGTAGATGTGGCGGCTCTGAACCTGCTTGCGCTGGAAGTGCCAGCAGATGCGACCGAGCAATGCCTGCCCCGATGCAGCGGCCTGCCCGATAGTTGCTTTGAGCATGACGGACAGTTAACCCGGCAGGAAATAAGGGCTGTAACCCTGTCCGCTCTGGCGCCCCGCGCGGGAGAGTTGTTGTGGGATATTGGGGGTGGAGCGGGGTCTGTTTCCATCGAGTGGATGCTGGCAGGGCAAGGCTGCCGCGCCATAACAATTGAGAGCGCGCCAGAACGCGCAGCCCGCATTGCCCGAAATGCGCAGGCGTTGGGTGTTCCTGATTTGCAGGTTGTGCAGGCCCGTGCCCCAGAGGGTTTGAATGGGCTGGAAACGCCAGATGCTATTTTTGTAGGTGGTGGAGCAAGCCGCGCAGGTGTGCTGGAACACGCATGGGCAGCCCTGCGGCCGGGCGGGCGGATGGTGGTTAACGCTGTGGTGGTGGAAACCGAGAGCCGGCTTGTGCAGGCTGTGCGGGAGTGGGGGGGGCGGATGACCCGTCTTTCCGTTGCGCGTCTGGATGGGGTTGGGGGGTTCCATGCTTTCCGGCCAGCCATGACCGTCACCCAGTGGGTGGCCAGCAAGCCCCTTACCGCATGATTGTGGTAGGTATGGGATGGCGGAAGGTCGCATTGCCGGAGCATGCATTGGAGTTGGTTGCCCGCAGCCTGCATAGGCTGGGGGCCGGAACTCCTGACTATATTGCGGTCCCTGACTTTAAAAATACAGATGATCTGCCCCATGCGGTTGCGCGTATGTGGGGGGCTGGTGTGTTGTGGGTGAGCCGCGCACAACTCCAGCAGATGCAGGCTTCGTGCCCAACTGGTTCGGCCACGGTTATGGGGCATGTAGGGGTTGCATCTGTGGCAGAGGCATGTGCTCTTGCCGGTGCGGGGGCTGGGACACGGTTGTGCCTGCCCCGTCAGGTCTTTTGTGGTGTAACCTGTGCGGTGGCAGAAGGAGATTAGGAAGTGACGGTTCATTTTATTGGCGCAGGCCCTGGTGCTGCGGATCTGTTGACCATCCGGGGGCGTGACCTGCTGGCGTCCTGCCCGGTCTGCCTTTACGCGGGCTCCATTGTGCCGCCGGATATGCTCCAGTACTGCCCTGATGATGCCCGTCTGGTTGATACAGCGCCCATGTCGTTGGATGAGATCGAGGCTGAGTATGTAAAGGCCCACAAGGCCGGGCAGGATGTGGCTCGGCTGCATTCGGGCGACCTGTCCATTTATAGTGCCGTGGCCGAGCAGGTCCGCAGGCTCGAACGCAACAACATTCCGTGGACCATGACGCCGGGCGTCCCAGCCTTTGCAGCTGCGGCATCCGTTCTGGGGCGGGAATTGACAGTGCCCGGTGTGGCGCAGAGCCTGGTGCTGACCCGTGTTAACGGTCGCGCATCCGCCATGCCTGAGCGCGAAAAGCTGGAAGCGTTTGCCACCACGGGGGCAACACTTGCCATCCACCTTGCCGTGCATGCTCTGGGCCGTATTGTGGCAGAGCTAACCCCGTTTTATGGCCCGCAGTGCCCTGTGGCCATTGTTGCCCGCGCATCCTGGCCAGACCAGCTTGTGCTGCATGGCACGCTGGAGAGTATTGAAGCAGAACTGGAACATAACCCGATTGAGCGTACAGCACTTGTGCTGGTCGGCCCCGCCCTTGCAGGCATAGCCGGGCGGGAGAGCGCTTTGTATGACCCGGATTACCGCCGCCGGTTCCGCAGTTAGAGCGGTAAAGGCCCATCCGCCTTGCCCACCAGCGTGCCTGCGCGGTCAAACACCAACACGTCCAGTTCCACGGCGGCGGGGTGCAGGGTATGGTGGGCAACATCCCACGCCTTGTGAGCAATCAGGTTCCCTAAGGGGAAGTTGTGATTGCTGGTTAGCAAAAAAGCTTCCGCAACCGTAGGGCAGGTCTGGATCAGGCCCGGTAGGCCGTCTGGCGCGCCATGTTGGGCTGCCAGTTGGGCCAGAGCGAACATATCCGCCCGGCTGCGGCTGGAATGCAGGTCAAGGCAGCCCTGACCCAGCTTGGTCATTTTGGCAATACCACCAGCAAGGCTCAGGCGCGGGACGGGGTGATGGCGGATATATTTGAGCAGCCCGCCTGCAAAATCCCCCATCTCAATCAAGGCCACATCAGGTAGACCGTACAGGGCCTGTCCCGCTTTTTCGGACACGTTGCCCGTGGCCGCCAGAACATGGTGCAGCCCTTCGGCCCGTGCCACGTCAACCCCACGGTGAATACTCTCAATCCACGCCGAGCACGAAAATGGCATGACAATGCCCGTTGTGCCTAAAATAGACAGCCCGCCCACAATACCCAACCGGCCATTGAGCGTGCGTTGCGCCAGTTCCTGCCCGTTATCAATGCTGATCGTGACTTCCACGTCCGGGGTAAGGCCGTGATTGGCCTGTGTCAGGGCTGTGCGGATCATGGCGCGCGGGGTGGGGTTAATGGCGGGCTCACCCGGCGGTAACGGCAGGCCGGGGCGTGTAATGGTGCCAACACCCGGCCCCGCTTTGAACACAATGCCCGAACCCGCAACACCAGCCCGAACCGTGCAGCGGACCATGGCGCCATGGGTAATGTCCGGGTCATCTCCCGCGTCTTTTATAACCGCGGCACAGGGCGCATCTGGTGTGCCGGAATACTGGCAGAGGCTAAACGTGACGTTTTTGCCAGAGGGCAGGGTAATCCACACGGTTGCAGGGGGTTCGTGCCCTTGCAGGACCAGCCATGCGGCCTTGGCCGCAGCCGTTGCGCAACTGCCCGTGGTCCAGCCACGGCGGAGGGGAGGGGCGGTCTGCTTCATGCCCTGTTCGTGTCTCATATTATGCGTGGTTGATGCAAATATGAATATAGCGGCAGGGGGGCTGCGGGGCTGCTACGGAGCGGTCAGGGCGCGTTAAGCCGGGTTGTTTTGATAAGGTGTTCCTCCCGCCATGCACGGGGGGACAGACCACTCCATTTGCGAAAAGCGCGGCTGAAGGCGCTTGTTTCTGTGTAGCCAAGGGCCATGGCAATTTCCCCCATATCCGAGCCGGACTGGCTGAGGTGGCGGCAGGCCTCGGCGTAGCGCACTTCCTCAAGCAGTGCGCCAAAGGAGAGGTTAACCTGCGCCAGCCTGCGTTGCAGCGTCCATGCTGGCATGTTCATGCTCTGGGCAATGTCGGAAAGTGTGCAGCATCGCTCTGCCAGCCCTGCGCGAATAATGGAGGCAATCTGCTCCTTCAGCGGGGGGGAGGGGGTTGCCTGTCCGTTGCTCTGATGGTTGCACGACAGCGAAATAAGGGAGGCCCGCATGATTTCGAGCATGTTCGCGTTGGCTTTGGGCATGGGGCGCTCCAGCCCCGTTTTGCGGAATAGCAGTGCGTTTGTGGCGTGGCCAAAGCGGATGTCGGCCTGAAAAGCATCCCTGTGCTCATGCGTTTGTTCAGGGCGTTGGTGTTCAAACAGAACAGCCTCGGGCACCCAGTCTTCCCCCATGCCGTGGCGTAGAACATTGCAGAACATGCCCATGGTCAGTTCCGCATCATGCCTGCGCTGGGTAATTGTGGGGTCCTGAATGGCGTATTCCAGCCGGAGCAGGCCATTTTTCTGCTCAATCAATTGCGTGTGCGTGTTGCATTGATGGTAGCCAAAATGGCTGGCCAGATTGCGCACGGCCTCCTCCACTGTAGCGGAAAGGAGGGCAATATACCCCACAAGCCCCAGCATTTCCGGCTGGAACTGCTGGCCAAACCATAGGCCCAGATTGCCATCCTGCGTCTCACGCGCGGCTTCTTCAAACAGGCGGCAATAGGCTGTCAGGTCCAGCCTGTCCGTTGGCAGGGCGAACTGACCGGTGGAAAGGCCGGAACGCCCGGCAATCCGGTCAATATCCCCCCCGCGGGCGGTAATGAACTCTTCAACACCGGTTGCGGCAGCGGCCAGCACACCAGATGTCGGGCTTTGCATCGGGTCAGACATGGCAGGATACGTCTATGTAAGGGTGTAATTTGTTTTGAATGATCAATAAATTGTTTCCTCCAGTCAAGTCCGAAGGTGGGGATGCTGCTATTGTAACGATATCGAACTAAAACGCGAGGTGCTTCGTTCCTGGCCCTTGCGGCAAGAGTGCGCCACGCAGGGGCGGGAGGCTTTGCTAGATGGGATATCGTCACAGACTAGGGGGGGAGAGCTACCATTTTCCTGACCTTAAAACCCTTCTGGCGGTTGCATCTTCCACGCGCTCTGGCGACCAGTTAGCTGGTCTGGCCGCTCAGTCCGATGCCCAGAGAATGGCCGCCCGTTACGCTCTGGCCGATGTTCCCTTGCGCAGTTTTGTCCAGACAGCACTTGTCCCCTACGAGGAAGACGAAGTGACGCGCCTGATCGTGGATACCCACGATGCCAACGCCTTCTCACCCATAGCGCATATGACTGTTGGAGAGTTCCGTGACTGGCTGCTCTCGCACGAGGCGGATACGGTAAGCCTTGCGCGGATTGCGCCCGGTATTACGCCAGAAATGGCCGCTGCCGTAAGCAAGCTCATGCGCAATCAGGATATGATGAGTGTTGCGCGTAAAATTCAGGTTATCACCAAATTTCGTAACACCATTGGCCTGCCGGGTTGCCTGTCCTCACGCCTGCAACCCAACCACCCGACGGATGACCTTAAAGGGATTGCGGCCTCTACGCTGGACGGTCTGCTTTACGGGATGGGGGATGCCGTTATTGGCATTAACCCGGCAACGGATAGTGTTGCCAATGGTCTGGCCCTGCTGGATATGCTGGATCAGGCTCGCCAGCTTTACGATATTCCAACCCAGACCTGCGTGCTGACCCATGTCACCAATACGCTGGAAATCATGAACCGTGGTGGCGCGGTGGACCTTGTTTTCCAGTCCGTTGCGGGCACGCAAAAGGCGAATGAAGGGTTTGGCGTCAGCCTTGCCATCCTGCGCGAGGCGCATGAGGCGGCTCTGGCGCTCGGTCGGGGCACGGTCGGGCAGAACGTTATGTATTTTGAAACAGGGCAGGGGGCGGCCCTGTCCGCTGGTGCTCACCACGGCATTGACCAGCAGACGGTAGAGGCACGGGCCTATGCCGTGGCACGGGCGTTCGATCCTCTGCTGGTCAACACCGTGGTCGGCTTTATTGGTCCGGAATATCTGTATGACGGCAAACAGGTCATACGCGCCGGGCTGGAAGACCATTTTTGCGCCAAGCTGATGGGTGTGCCCATGGGGTGCGACGCCTGCTACACAAACCACGCCGAAGTCGATCAGGATGACATGGACAACCTGATGACCCTGCTGGGGGTGGCGGGTATTACCTTCCTGATCGGGGTGCCCGGCGCGGATGACATCATGCTCAATTATCAGAGCCTGTCATTCCACGATATTCTGACCCTGCGACACATGCTGGGTGCGCGCCCAGCGCCTGAATTTGCCGCATGGCTGGAGCGTATGGGGCTTTACGACCCGCTCGCCAACCAGATGCGCCCACTGGCGCTGGAGCAGACCCCACTTGCCAGACTGATCGGTGCAGCATGACAGAGCACGGCAAACCCGTCGTCCCGACCAATGCTGCGCTGGATGAGTGGCAGCCCCTGCGTGGGCTGACCCGCGCGCGTATTGGCCTTGGTCGCAGTGGCAACGCGCAGCGCACAACGGATGTGCTGGCGTTTCAGGCAGCACACGCGCAGGCGCGGGATGCGGTGCATGCACCATTGGACGTGCAGGGCATGGAACGACAGTTGCATGGCGCGCCCTGCCTGCACGTGCAGAGTCGCGCGGCGGACCGGGCCACGTATCTGCGTCGCCCGGATCTGGGGCGCAGGCTTTGCGAAGACTCTTTGCACATGTTGCGCAAAGAGGAATGGGACGTTGTGTTCGTGGCGGCGGATGGCCTGTCCTCCATTGCCACGCAGACAAACGCCATTCCGTTTTTTCAGGCAATGCAGCCCCTTCTGCGGGGTTGGCGCATTGCCCCTCTGGTGATCGCCACGCAAAGCCGCGTGGCCATTGGGGACGAGATTGCTCAGGCCATGGGGGCCAGACTGGTCGTTATGATGATCGGCGAACGCCCCGGCCTGAGTGTTGCGGACAGTCTGGGCATTTACCTGACATACGCACCGTATGTTGGCTGCCCTGATTCCTTACGGAATTGCCTGTCCAACATTCATGCACACGGCATGACGATACCTGTAGGTGCCAGCAAGTTGGCATGGCTGATGCAAGAGGCAGAACGGCTTGGGCTTACAGGTGTCGGCTTAAAAGACGCAGCACCAGACAAGGTGTTGGGCAAAAACACACTATCTTTACATGATAAGGACACAGACGCATGAGTGAGAGCAGCGGGACTAAGCTCAGCCAGTCTCTCGGTGCCTTCCATTTGTGGGGGATTGCCGTCGGACTTGTCATTTCTGGCGAGTATTTTGGCTGGAGCTACGGGTGGGGAACCGCCGGAACGCTCGGTTTTCTGGTGGCCACCGTTTTTGTGGCGTTGATGTACACCGCCTTTATCTTCAGTTTTACGGAACTGACGTGCTCGATCCCGCACGCAGGGGGGCCTTTTGCCTATAGCTTTCGGGCTCTGGGGCGCTGGGGGGGGCTTATTGCCGGTCTGGCAACTCTGATCGAGTTTATTTTTGCACCCCCTGCCATTGCTCTGGCTATTGGTGCTTATCTGAATGTCCAGTTCCCCGGATTGTCACCCAAGGTGGCGGCTTTGGGGGCCTATCTGGTGTTCATGACGCTCAATATTGTTGGTGTGCATATTGCCGCAACATTTGAGTTGTTCATTACAATTGCCGCTATTATCGAACTTCTGGTGTTTATGGGCGTGGTCGCTCCGGCGTTTACGTGGGACCATTTTCTGGCCGATGGTTGGGGTGGGGCACCGCACTTTGGCTGGCTGGCGTTGGGTGGTATTTTTGCGGCAATGCCTTTTGCCATCTGGTTTTTTCTGGCCGTGGAAGGCGTTGCCATGGCTGCGGAAGAAGCGCGCGATGCACGCCGGTCCATTCCCATTGCCTATATTGCTGGCATTCTGACCCTTGTTACACTTGCCTTTGGTGTCATGATTTTTGCTGGTGGCGTTGGTGACTGGCATGCTCTTTCCAACCTGAATGATCCATTGCCGCAGGCCATGAAGCAGGTTGTCGGGGCGCATAGTGGCTGGCTGCACATGCTTGTCTGGCTGGGGCTGTTTGGGCTCGTGGCATCCTTGCATGGTATTATCATGGGGTATGCGCGGCAGATGTTTGCGCTGGCGCGTGCCGGATTTTTGCCCGAAGTTCTGGGGCGGCTGCATCCACGCTTTAAAACCCCTTATGTGGCAACGCTGGCCGGTGGCGCCATTGGAATTGCGGCCATTTTTTCAGATGATCTGATTAGTATTCAGGGGCAGTCCTTAACGGCAACTTTGGTAACCATGTCCGTTTTTGGTGCGCTGACAATGTATATGCTGAGCATGATCAGCCTGTTCCGTCTGCGTCGGACCGAACCTGATCTGGTGCGCAGCTACAAGGCCCCTCTGTATCCTGTTCTGCCGGGGTTTGCCCTTGTCGCGGCGTTAATTGCTCTTGCTGTCGTTATTTATTACAACATCGAAATATTTATTATATATTCAGGGATCATGCTGGTTTGTACAGTATTTTTCATGAGTAAGTTCAAAAAAGAATGAGCCGAAGACACAAGACTTAGTTTTCTTTCTTGGATTGGAATTGTTGTGATGCGTAAAAACTTTGTTCAGGAAGTCAATTTCCTTCTTGCCGCGTGTGTGTCAGGCGGCTCATTGCTTGCGTCGTATGCTCATGCGGCAGAAACCGGGGTCGCTCCTGCGTCGCTGAACTCCGCTCAGGTTGTTAACGCGCCGATCAGCGCACCGCCAGAAGCAGAAAAAGCCGCAGGCACTCCCTCTGATGGGGAGGAGGTTCCCTCAGAGCCTGAATCAGAAAGGGGTTTGATTGATTTTTCGCAGAACTCTGCGGATATGGGCAATCATCAACCACGCGTGGGATGACGAGATTGTTGCCTCGACATCCTTCG